>JAGASR010000003.1 GCA_017621705.1 Clostridia bacterium
AGAATTTTGACAGAGTATCAATTTCTTGTTACTCACCATGAACTTGTTTAAGTTCATTTCTTTTACGAGTTTTCTTCTCGTTTATATACTACAGGGTATATCACTGTTTAATTTTCAAGGTCCATTAAGAACTTCATAACCTTCGGTTATTCAGTTCTTCGGAATAACTTTCTTATTCCCGAACGACTTTCTTTATTCGTTCATGTTCTTTCCTGGCATTGCTCGATCTCAGCCGAGTTACTCTCGGTCACTCTTGATTTGTTCTCTCTCAAGCGACTTGAACATTATATCACATTTCTCTTCATTTGTCAAGTACTTTTTTTGTGAACTTTTTATGAAGAGGTTTTTCGCTTAGAACTCAAGCTTTCAACAACCGCCGTGATTCGTGGTCGGTCTGTTTTGTTATCTCTCGTTCAGAGCTTGACTATTATACCACAACAATTAGCTTTTGTCAATACCCTTTTTCATCTTTTTTCGACGCGTTTTTACAACGTAAAAATCGCGCAAACCGTTGATATTATCATATTATTCGCACTTTTCAGCTGTTTTTCGGGTTTTAAGTTTGTTTATAATGTATATCTGAAACTTAAAACCCGAAAAGCTATTATACAATATTACCACACTATTTATCTATCTTTATCTGCAAACGGATTTTATTATACAAACTCCAGTATAAAACCTCTTTATTGTTCGGTTCAGACAAATCTTTTACCGCAAAAAGCACACTGTTTTTATACCAGTACTTTATATTCTCCGAGAAAAATGCTTCATGATATTCTTCAGGAAGAATATGCTTTATCCTATCTTCATCCTTTAAAAGATCATAGAGAGCTTCTTTATCGGGTAAAGACGTAAGCCAGGACGGAAAAGAGCCCACTCTGCCGTGACGGTAAAGATCGTATGCGCAAAGAGACTGTGCAATTCCCTCTCCACAAAGCGTACATATATAATAGTAGAGATTTGAAAAAGTATCCGCAACAGCCCTCGGCTTATCGAAAAACCCTTTTTCGGAAGAGAAAGTCGCAAACTTCGCCCAGAAACGATATGGCGTGAGCCCGAAAAGCGTATTCAGACTATCCGTCAAAGCGAAAGAGCAGATCCCCGAATTATGATAGATCTCAATAAGCGCCGCAATTTTTCGCAGAAAAGCAAGATCGGAATACGACATCGTTGGGGTCGAAATTACTTCATACGGCGGTTCGGACGAGAAAACTGCGCCGAAACGTTCATCAGACATAGGAGAACCGTCGAGAATTTTCAGAAATCCGAGCTGAAGATCCTCTCCCTCGAGAGAATAGACATCATTGAACGAATTTTCGAACGTTTCTATCGTTTCGTGCGGAAGACCTGAGATCAGATCGGTGTGAAGCGCAATATTTTTGCCGTCAAGCGCAGCGACCGCTTTTTTTATCTCGGAAAACGGAACGGGGCGGCAGATCGCTTTCATTGTTTCGGGATTTGTTGACTGAATTCCGATCTCGAAACGGAAAAGATCTTTTCTGACAGTACGCAAAAACTCGATCGCTTCGTCGTTAAGAAGCCATGCGGCGATCTCAAAATGGAAATTCGTTACGCCGTTATCGTTTTCGGCAAGGAATTTCCAGATCTCGAGAGCGCGGCGGCGGTCGGAATTGAACGTTCTGTCGATAAACTTCACCTGACGGGCTTTTGCGTCAAGAAAAATCTTCAGATCGGCAAAAACCTTATCGAGCGGAGCATAGCGAAGCGGCATATCGCCTGCGGAAAGGCAGTACGAGCATCGGAACGGGCAGCCGCGCGAGCTTTCGTAATACAAAATACGGTCGCGAAGCTCCTCAAGCGGCTCGTACGGGAACGGCAAAACGGAAAGATCGCAGATCGGTTCGCGGTCGCCGAACGTTATATAGTTACCATTATATATATAAGAAAAATTTTTGAGCTTGTTTTGATAAAAAACTTCTTTGTTTTTGACGCTTGGTCTGTCCGCGCGGAAATTTCTCAGAAGATCGCAGAATGCTTCCTCCCCTTCGCCCGAGAGGATGAGATCGACATACGGGTTTTCTTTTAAAAATTTTTCGCGTGAATGACTGACTTCGGGACCGCCGAAAACTATAAAACAATCGGGCTTTGCCTTTTTGAGATCGGAAGCGACTCTTTTTACATATGCCACATTGAAAATATACACGGAAAACGCATATATATCTGCATCTTCCGTGTAAAGAGAATCTGTGGTCTTTACCGGTTCGTTATTGACCGTATGCTCGCAAAAAGAGCACTCCAGCCCTTTCGATCGCGCATAAGAATAAAGTTCGCGGACCGAAAGGCAGGTGTGGACAAAACTCGAATTTATACCGACAAGGACTGTTTTCATAAATTTTTAGCTATATCGCTTCTGCAGAAGCTGTCTTTGAAATGGATCTTCTTGACATCTTCATAAGCATCGGCAGCAGCCTCTTTGAGAGTTGCGTTAACGGCGGTGACCCCGAGGACACGTCCGCCCGAAGTTACGAGCATACCGTCCTTGATAGCGGTGCCTGCATGGTAAACGGTGGAGGTGATGCCTTCGTCAAAAGTTATATCGTAGCCTTTTGCGTAGCTCTTAGGATAGCCGCCCGATGCGAGAACGACGCAGACTGCAGCAGCATCGAACCAGTTGATCTCGATCTCGTCGAGACGTTCGTCAACGACAGCTTCCATGATCTCGAAAAGATCACCGTCAAGAAGAGGAAGAACGACCTGAGTTTCGGGGTCGCCGAAACGTGCGTTATATTCGATGACATTTACACCGTTTTCGGTAAGCATGAGACCGAAATAAAGAACGCCTTTAAAGGTTCTGCCTTCGGCTTTCATTGCGTTGACGGTGGGAATGAAGATATTTTTCATACATTCTTCGGCAACGGCGGGAGTATAGATGGGGCTGGGTGCGAAAGTGCCCATGCCACCCGTGTTGGGACCTTTATTGCCGTCATATGCGCGTTTGTGGTCCTGCGCGGAGACCATGGGGCGAAGAGTTTTGCCGTCCGTAAAAGCAAGAACGGAGATCTCTCTGCCGGTAAGGCAGTCTTCGATAACGACCTGCGCGCCCGATTCACCGAAAACTTTATCGCACATGATTTCCGTCAGCGCATCGATCGCTTCTTCGACGGTCTGCGCAACAACAACGCCTTTGCCGAGCGCCAAACCGTCTGCCTTGACGACGATCGGAGCGCCGTGATTTTTAACGTATTCGCACGCTTTTTCGTAATCGTTGAAAACTTCGAAGTTAGCGGTGGGAATACCGTATTTTTTCATAAGCTGTTTGGAGAAAACCTTACTGCCCTCGATGATTGCGGCATTCTGACGGGGGCCGAAAGCCTTGATGCCCTCTTTTTCGAGAGCATCGACCATGCCGAGCATAAGAGGATCGTCGGGAGCAACGACAACGAAATCGATCGCTTTTTCTTTTGCGAATTTAACGACGCCTTCGACATCGGTCGCCTTGATATTTACGTTTTCGACGAAATCAAGCTCGGTGCCGCCGTTGCCGGGAGCCGCATAGATAAGACCCGTGCGACGGGATTCGATAAGACTGCGGATTATGGTATGCTCTCTTCCGCCGCCGCCTACGACGAGAACGGATTTGAGAGATTTTTCGGTATCGACTTCTTCTTTAATGAGTGCGGAAAGTTCTTTGATATCGCTGTCGCAGACCGCGGGAACGGAGCCGATAAGGGTCGTATAAACGGTTGCGGCGGAGATACTGCCGTAGAAGAAATTGGGGTGATAGTCCTCGGGAAGATGGAGATCATCGTAATCGAGGATATTTTCTTTTACAATACGCTCGTGAACGTGGCCCGCAGGGATGAATTTAACGGGAAGTCCGCGAAGCTCGCAGATGCGGTTTCTGTCTACATCCCACTCGGTGAGAAGAAAATAAACTTCTGCTTCGGGTTTAAGTCTTTTGATTATTTTTTCGACGGATGCGCGTGTGGTGAAATATTCCGTGCCGTATTCCTGCATGATGACAATATCTGCGAAAGCGAGTTCAGCGGAAAATTCGCCGTTACAGAAATCGGCCTCATGATCGGAAAGTCTGTAGCCGTCTTTTTTGCATTTATTTACGGAAAGATCCTGACCGTTATCTTTAAAAAGCTTTGCGGTCTGATCAGGGATGCTGCTCGTTCCGATAAGGCTGTTGCCGATAAAAAATACGTTTTTCATATTCGGGATCTCCCTTTCTTAAACATTGAATCTGAACAGAACGACATCGCCGTCTTTCATTTCGTAAGTTTTACCTTCACTGCGGACGAGACCTTTTTCCTTTGCAACGGTCATCGAACCGCATGCGATAAGGTCTTCGAACGCAACGACTTCCGCTCTGATGAAGCCTTTTTCAAAGTCGCTGTGGATCTTGCCTGCGGCGCCGGGAGCCTTGGTTCCCTTGGTGATAGTCCATGCGCGGACTTCAGGCTGACCTGCGGTGAGGTAGCTGATAAGGCCGAGAAGAGAATAAGATGCTTTGATAAGGCGCGCAAGACCGCTTTCTTTAAGACCGATATCTTCGAGGAAAATAAGCTTTTCTTCCTCGGAAAGCTCGGAAATATCTTTTTCGAGTTTTGCGCAGACGGGAAGGATCTCGGAATTTTCAGCAGCAGCGTATTTTTTGACGGCTTCGAAATATTCGTTGTTGTCTCTGTCGGCAAAACCGTCTTCACTCATATTTGCGGCATAAATGACGGGCTTGAGGGTGAGGAAATTGCCCATATAAAGAATATCTTTTTCATCTTCGGTCATTTCCATTGCGCGGAGGGGCTTGCCTGTTTCGAGGAACGCTTTTGCTCTTTCGCAAAGCTCTGCTTCCTGCGCGAATTTCTTATCGCCTTTTGCGTTTTTCTGAGCGCGAAGACACATCTTTTCGGCAGTTTCCATATCCGCATAGACAAGCTCAAGATTGATGGTTTCGATATCGCGGACGGGATCGACGGAACCGTCAACGTGAATGATATTTTCATCGTCAAAGCAACGGACGACATGGACGATCGCATCGACTTCTCTGATATGAGAAAGGAACTTATTGCCGAGACCTTCTCCTCTCGATGCGCCTTTAACGAGACCTGCAATATCGACAAATTCGATTACCGCATGGGTCGTTTTTACGGGGTTATACATCTTTGTGAGGATATCGAGTCTCTCATCGGGAACGGGAACGATGCCGACGTTCGGCTCAATGGTGCAGAAGGGATAGTTTTCCGCATCGACATTGGTATTGGTTATAGCGTTAAAAAGAGTGCTCTTTCCGACATTGGGAAGACCTACGATACCTAATTTCATATATGTCTATTCTCCTTTAATTTTTCCTGTATTTGCAAGGGTTTTCGCGTTTTGGCGTTTCGGCTACTACGCCATTTTTACGCCATTTACGCATTGATTTATATGGAGTTTTATGTGAAAACCCCACTTTGCTGAAATTGCCTAACAGCTTGATCTAAGGAATCGGTAGTTACGTGAACATACCTATCCATCGTTGTTTTGATACTGGCGTGTCCCAGTAGTTTTTGCAGCACCTTCGGCTGCATACCGCTTTCGATAGCTCGCGTGGCGTAAGTATGGCGTAGTGCGTGCATACAAAAACGATTTATCCCTGCTTCGTCGCAGAGCTTATAAAGGTGGGTATCGTAAGAACTGTTTTTAGCAGGTTCGCCGGTACGCCAGTTGATGAAAACAAGGTCGCGCATGACAAGCTTGGAAGTAACGCCTGTTCGCCTGTCCATATATTCCAGAGTTTCGGAGAGCAAAGGGGATTCCTTTCTGCCCTCACGGTTATCCCATATTCCTTTGAGGATTTCATATGCCTTGTCCGTTAAGGGAATGGTGCGATAACTTTGCTGTGTCTTTGGAGGACCGGCACGCCAAAACTGCTCGGCGTGGCGAAATTCCAAAGTCTTATTCACCGTAAGCGTGCGCTTCTCAAAATCAATCGTGTCCCAAGTCAGACCAATCATTTCGCCTGTACGTAATCCCGTTTCAAGGATAAGTGCATATTGGTTGTAATTGTGGGAGCGTCGAGCCGTTTCAAGAAATGTGCGCTGATCTTCTCGGGTGAGAAACTTAATATCGTCTGTTGCACGAACGGGTTTTGTGAATCGAACGCCGTCCATAGGGTGCTTGGCAATCAGATCATTCATCTTTGCCGCCTTGAACATTGTTCCCATTGTGATGTACGCTTGGCGAATGGTAGAACCCGAATAATCAGCGTCCATTTGAATGAACACCTTCTTACAATGCATGGGCTTCACGTTCGCTATCATCATTTTACCGATTACGGGCTGAATGTTGAATTTGTATCGCTCTCGGTAGTTTCGGAGAGTATTAGGGGCTAAATCCCCAACGATATTTTCAATCCAAAACTCAAACCATTGGTCAACCGTTGTGTCGGTTGCTATGAAAACGTCATCGTGCTTATCAGCATATTTAGCTTCTTCCATCCAATTACGCGCTTCGGGAACTGTCTGGAAATACTTTTCATGTCGCTTGCCTGTCTTATCGACAAAGCGTGCGCTATATAATCCGTCCTTTCTTTGGTAGATACCCTTACCACAGTCTTTTCCTTTGAGATTCTTTCCCATTGATGAACTCCTTTCCCGCAGAGGAAAAAGAGCACACTGTTACACAATAATTATATCACAAAGCACTCTTTTTCTCAAGCGGTTTAACGAAATTTCCTTCAAATATTTTGTAAATTTTTACTAATAGGGTCAAATTACAAGCTTTTCGCTGATATATTCTTCAAACTCTTTGCGTTTAACGAGTTTTTTCGTACCGACAAAGAGAACGAATGGACAATTCGGTGAGCGCAACATACTGTCGATCTTATTGATTCCTATGTTGCTGTACTCAGCCGCTTCTTTTGTGGTCAGTGTTATTTTAAGGTGGATAGGGACTTTGCAAATTTCATCTACCATTCAGTTTCCTCCATTTTCGTTATTCAAAATACGGGTGGCTTTTTTGAGGTTTTCGGCTGCATTGCCCTTGCGGAAGTTCTCGCCGTCAAAGAGAACGGGAACGCACACCTCTAAAACGCGGTCATAAATGCGCCGATCATCGAGGTCGGTTGCTTTCTGCATAACAGACAGCGCGATATTGGTTGTGATAATCATAGGCTTGCGGGAGAGTAAGCGGCGGTTGACTATATCGAAAATGCGCTCCTTGCCGTAGCTTGTATTTCGTTCTGCGCCCAAATCGTCAAGAATGAGTAAATCGGGACGGGTAATCCGTTTTAAGTAGCTGTCGCGGTCTGCTCCAAAATTGCCCTGCATACGGTTGACTACATCGGTCATATCGACATAGAGAACGGAAATCATGCGGTCAATCAGAGCGTTTGCGATACACCCTGCGGCGTAGGATTTTCCTGTGCCGACATTTCCGAACAGTAACAGCCCGATACCCTCGCGGCTGAAATCGTCCCATTTCTCGGCATATTCTTTTGCTTTGGTAAGCTGCTTTGTCATAACAGGCGCATTATCGAAACGCCATGCGGCGGCGGGAATATCGCTGAATGCTTCGGAGCGTAAGAGGTTGATGTGGTTGATTCGGTTAAATTCTCGCATTTCCGCCTCGCGCCGTTCTCTTTCCTCGGCAGCACACTTGCAATCGGTTGGGTGTCGGTCAATCCCGTTAAAGCGGTGCTTTTCTGCGAAGTACGCTTCTTTTGGCGTATGGCACTTGCCGCAGTATTTCAGCCCATCTTCGGGATTGATATAATCATCGGGCGCGGTGTTCGCCGCGTCAGCGGTATCAATGATAGCGGACAAAATAGGGTCAATATTCATAGGCAATCTCCTTTATCGGTGTATTCGGAATCGTAGTTCTTACCGTGCTTCAGCTTGTTATCCTCGTCAAGCCATTTTCGGATAGTGGCGTAGTGGTTGGCGTAGTGCTTTCCGTTGACTTCCATATACGCTGACAGGCGGTTGATGTAGTCGGCATATTGGTCGGGATAATTAGCTTCAAGCGTAGCAAGCTGTTTTTCAGAGAGAAAAACATTTTGATACTGACCGTATCGGCGGCGTATCTCTCCTTTTTCTGTCTGAATCATATTTTTATATTCTTGTTCAGTATTACTTGGGGGCAGATTTTGCCCCATACAAGGTGAAGTTTCCTGCACTTCCATAGGGCAAATATTTCCCTCTGGTGGTGAAGAAATCTGCACCCCATCGGGCAGATGTAGGAATATGTGGTTAGCCCTGTTCCAACCTTGACGGATACGGGTAATCAGCCCTGCGTGTTCTAATTCGTTCAGCGCGGTTTTTACTGTCCTTTCGCTCCTGTTAAGGTCATCTGCCATCTGCTTTATCGTGTAAATGATATACACGTTTCCGTCCTCTGATACCCAACCCGATTTTTGAGAAAGCAAGGTGCGGTTGAGCAGTAGCCCATAGAGCAGCTTCGCGTTTATCGAATGTTCGCTTGCGATCATAAACCGTGGCAAGGGTATGAACGGTGGGAGTGGAGTGTTTTTCTTAAAAAATATCATTCATCACTTCCTTTCAGCGCGGCATAGATTTAGCTCCTTTCTGAGGGGCGGTTAAATCGTGTGTTCCTGTTTCTTCGACTTATCGGGGGTAGGCTCGCCGTGAAGTTCAGCCAAATTCTGCTGAATAGTGGCAAGCTCTTTGTGGCGGTCTTTCGCTTCGTAGTAGGCGTTATAGGCTACGTTTTTTTCTGCGATTAGCTGTTCAATTTCGCCCTGCAACGCCCTGTAAGTCGGTATCTTTGTAATGCTGTGGGATTTGAAATATCGGACGGCGGCATCGGCTATGATGAAATCATCTTCGTGTGCGGCGCGGTAGGCGGCTTTCTTCTTATCTGTCTTTTGTGCCTTATACTCGTTTCGCACATCTCGCGTCTTGCCGTAGGAAATAACCCATTTCTGCAATTCCTTTTTCTCGGCTATTTCTGTTTCGATGGTCGTTAAGGCGGTGCGGACGTTTTGCAAATCCGCTTGGGCGGTAGCAAATGCCGCGTCCAATTCTTCCTGTGAGCTAAAGCCCGTATCCAACAAGAATTTCGCTTTCGCCATTTGTTTGAGGTTGTGAACTTTCGCCCATCTTTCATAACCAACGCCTTTACCCTCGGCGCGTTTGGCTGCAATATCCACGGTGCGCTGTATGCCATCATTTTTTACTGCGGTCTGCTTTTCGTTGAGCCGTCCTATTACGCTACGCTTGGGAGCGTTTTTCTCAGCTTGGAGTGCTGCGGCGCGTTCCTCGACAACCCTGTGTGCGTCCTGCTCCAAACGAGCGAGAACGGCGGCGCGGTCAAAATCATCACCGAGTTTTCTTGCCGTGATGGGCTTGGTACGGTCGGGCGTTAGGTATGACAAACGCCCTCGGCTCTCTTTTACAGTTATCCCTTGCCGTAAAAGCAACGTGGAAAATTGCTCAAAGGTGGTTGAGGTATCAAGTGCCTTTCGTAGCGTCTGCCGTAGTTTCTCCTTGTCGGTTTCAAATTTTGTGGTGCGCGGTGTCAGCCCATCAGCGGTGATTTTCTCGTTTCGCTCGTCAAGTGCGGCTTGTCCCTTTTTTCGCGCCCAATACTCGCGCTCGGTAACACGGTTTGCGCTGCCGTGGAGCAGATCAATCTGATAGAGGTTTTCACGGTGGCACATTTCCATCACTTCGGATTTGAAATATTCCATAGCCGCATCCGTACACCGGTGCTTGCAACCCTGCCGTGTATCGGCGGGTCTGTCCATGTACGGGAGCAAGGGGACTTCCTCTATTCGCAGAGAATTTATAACGATGTGAACGTGGATATTGCCGCTGTGGTTATGC
>JAGASR010000036.1 GCA_017621705.1 Clostridia bacterium
CCCCTCTTTCCGAGTATGACTTTAAACTCTTTGAGCAAAATTCTTCATGAAGATTTTTTTCTTTGCTCTATACTATATAATGAAAAAAAGAGGGGTATTTACTGCAAGATTTTGAAAAACTCACAAATTTGTCAAAAAAAGAATATATGACACGTTATCAGGCAGAATTATTTTCAACGAATCGGAGTAGCCGGATAAGAAACGGATTATATGTAAATTATACCATATTTGCTTAATTATGTAAATATATTTTGTCTGTTATCCTCTTATATTATTCTTCTGTTCGAACGCAATCCGTCAGACCGTCATCTATTATATATATAATAACATACATTCATATGCTTGTCAATATTTCACAGACCAATGTTACATAAATTTACTAATAAATTGCAAATTTTTAGTTAATATATACATAAAGTCCTCCCGTGACAGGAGGACTTTTTTGGGTGAAGAAAGAGCATTAATACATGGAATTTACGTTCATATAATCGTAGATCATTTTGCCGTGTTCCTGCTCTTCTTTCTGGATATGGTTGAGCGTATTACGAAGACATTCGTCGGAAAACTCGAAAATGCAGGTATCGTAAAGATGAGATACGTGTTTTTCGCCTGTGAGAAGGTCGGAGCAGAGGAAACAGTCGGACTGTTTCTGCGGAGTTTCGGCGACTGTATAAGTTGCGGTGAAAGTCGGCATCTGTTTTGCGGAGCCGTTAACGGAGGGGCAGGTGCCGTTTTCGATCTGAGTTACGGTATCGAGATGTTCTCTTTCAGTCTGTGCAATCTGTTCGAAGAGGGATTTGAGCTGCTGATCGTTTGCGCAGGAGGCGTGTTTTGTATATTTATCGATGCAGAGCTGTTCCTGATCTTTAAGATCTTTGAGGAGATCTTTTTCTTTTTGAGATAAGGTCATGAGAAAATTTCCTTTCTTGTTTTTTCGTAGATATTTTTCCCGTAAAATCAAAAGTTATCCGCATGAACGTAAAATAAAAATATTCTTTTGGAAGTGGAAACAATAAAAAAATTTCATGCAGATTATGCCGATATTTTTCAAAAAACATAAAAATTTTACTAGACAAAACATTTTTTTTCAAATATAATTAGGGTAACAATATTTCCTGTAAAAGAACGGAGAGTTATTATTATGAATATGAAAAAATGGGTCGAAGACCTCAGAAATGCCGAAGTCAAAAAGACCATGCCCATACTTTCTTTCCCCTGCGTAAGCCTCATGGGTATAACAGTTAAAGAACTTATCACAAACCCCGATCTTCAGGCAAAAGGCATGAAGGCGGTAGCTGACGAGATCGATTCTGCGGCATCCGTAAGCATGATGGACCTCTCCATCGAAGCGGAAGCATTCGGCGCAAAGATCCAGATGTCCGACGACGAAGTTCCCACTATTCTCGGCGCGCTTATCTCGTCCGAAGAAGAAGCAGAGGCGCTTAAAGTTCCCGAAGTCGGCGCCGCAAGAACCGGCCTTTGCATCGAAGCCATAACAAAAGTTTGCACCATGATTACCGACAGACCCGTTTTCGCAGGCGTTATCGGTCCGTTCTCCCTTGCAGGCAGACTTATGAGCGTTACTGAAGCGCTTGTTAACTGTCTCGACGAGCCCGATATGGTTCACATCATCATGGAAAAATGCACCGAATTCCTTATCAACTATATGAACGCATACAAAAAGACCGGTGCTAACGGCATTGTAATGGCAGAACCCCTTACAGGTCTTCTTTCCCCCGACCTTGCGGAAGAATTCTCCGAGCCTTATGTTAAGAGAATTATCGATGAAGTTCAGACCGACGACTTTATCGTAATTTACCACAACTGCGGCGACAATATCATCAGAATGATCGACTCCATTCTCCGTGTCGGCGCTGCTGCTTACCATTTCGGTAATGCGATCGAAATGGCAGATATGATGCCGCATATTCCCGAAGATATCGTTGCAATGGGCAATATCGACCCTGCATCCCAGTTCAATTCCGGCACACCCGAATCCATGAGAGAAGCTACGCTTGACCTCATGAACGATCTTTGCCCGAAATATAAAAACTTCGTTATTTCTTCCGGTTGTGACATTCCCCCGACAGCAAAATGGGATAATATCCACGCTTATTTCGATGCTGTTAACGAATATTATTCCAAATAATTTTTTAATATAATAAAACTGCGCCGCATTCTTTAGGTATTCTTACCGAACGAAGCGGCGCTGAATATGTTTAAAAAAGAAGATTTAAAATGAGTATTTTAACAAAAGACAGATCATTCTACAAAACCCTGCTTGTTATCGCGCTTCCTGTTGCTCTTCAACAGCTCATCTCGCTCGCGGTCGTAATGCTCGATAACGTCATGGTAGGCTCTCTCGGTGACGTTTCGCTCTCGGCGGTTTCTCAGGCGAACCAGGTGACGGTATTTTTCACGTTTTTCGTTCGAGGAATATCGGGAGGTGCGGCGCTTCTGATATCGCAATACTGGGGTAAAAAAGATATGTCAAGGATAAAGCAGATCTTTTCCATGACGTTTATAACGACGGTGGCACTTGCAGGCACGGTCACGGTGTTTGTATTTCTATTCCCGTCTCTTGTCGTTAAATTTTTCTCAAATAACGCTGATATTTTAACAGAAGCTACGGAATACATAAAAATAGCTTGTTTTTCCTACATTCTTTTTGCCGTTTCCGATACGTTCATTGCAATGCTTCGATGCGTAGAGATCGTAAAAATAACATTTGTCATATCGATAATTTCGTTCTTTACAAACCTCAGCGGCAACTATATTCTCATCTTTGGTAAATTCGGTCTTCCCGCGATGGGCGTTCGCGGTGCGGCGCTTGCGACTGTTATAGCGAGAGGCATTGAGTTGATAATCGTTATGGTCTTCTTTTTTAAGATACAGAAGAAGATCGCTGTCCGTCCGAAAGACCTTTTCTTTGCAGAGAAGATCATGTGGAAAGACTTTTTCAAGTACGGTATTCCCGTTATTATAGGGGACGTACAGTGGGGGCTTGTCGGTGTTGTAAAAGCAGTTGTTATCGGCAGACTCGGTCTTGAAATGATGGCGGCGGTGTCTATTACCGACGTTGTTATGCAATTAGGCCTTATTTTTGCGAACGGACTGGCGGCAGGCGCATGCGTAATAATAGGTAAGACGGTCGGTGTCAATGATTTCAAAAAGACGAGAGAATATTCGAGAAGCATCGAGATAATCTTCGCGGTCGTCGGCATAGCGATGGGACTTCTTGTATTTTTCGCAAGATCATTCCCCGTTTCGCTCTACACAGAAATATCGGATCAAACGAGAACTCTTGCGCTTCAGCTGCTTGCGATCGGCGCGATCTCATTGATGGGAACGAGCTATCACATGGCATGCTTTACGGGTATAAACAGAGGTGCAGGCGACAGCCGATTTGTATTTAAAGTTGATATGATCTGTGGCTGGCTTGTCGTGGTTCCGTTGTCGACCCTCACAGCGATCGGATATCTCAACGAATGGGCGCCGTTCTTCACTCTTCCGCTCGTATTTTTGTGCACACGTATCGACCAATGCTTCAAATGGATAATCGCACTCATAAGACTGCGCGGCAACAAATGGATAAAAAATGTAACAAGGGATTAGTTGCATAAAAATCTTTGCTCAAATGTTTTAAAGCATTCGGGCAAAGATTTTATTTTTATTTGGTACTTGACTGTTAAATATGCCTATGTTATAATAAAAAAACAATATGAAAAGAGGCGCATTTATGAGTGATATAGAACGTGTTCGAGATCTTGCGAAACAAACTCGGGAATTTGCATTAAGTCCCGAAATGGAGCGGCGACGTAAATTATGGACAGACCATAACAGCCTGCATTTTACAAGACCGCCGATATATATACGAGCTGTCCCTTTTCATGAATATATCACATCTTCGGATCTGCGTTGTCAAGACCCCGGGCTGCGTAATCTTGAATGGAGATTTTTGCTTAATCAATATTATATGCAGCTTTCCGACGATACGATCATGGAACCTTTTTTGACGGTGGGCGCCGCTCTGGACATTGATCCTAACGGTATATACGGTCTTCCCGCATCGCTGTATAAAACTGAACAAAGTGTGCGTGCGGCGGCGTATAAACCGGTTATAATAGATGAAGATGATGTAAAAAAATTATCCGTTCGCCCCTATGCTGTCGATGAAGAAGAAACAAAGCGCCGTGTCGAGTGGCATCAGGAAGTTTTAGACGGTATTTTAGATATTGCAGTTGATCGCCAGGCGCCTCTTTGCCATATGTGGAACAATGATATAGCCACACTTTTAGCAAAATTGAGAGGCCTTGAAGATATCATGTGGGATGCATTTGACCGTCCCGAATGGTTGCTTGATTTGGTTTCCTGGATGAGAGACAGAATTCTTGAGCATATCGATCAGACAGAGCAGGCAAACGGATTCCGTCTTTGTAACCATCAGAATCAAGCCATGCCGTATTGCCGAGAATTGGAATCCCCCTCCGCAAGCGACAAACCCGTATCAACAAAACAACTCTGGGGATATATGGCGGCGCAGGAGTTTACAACCTGGGGACCCGATCTGTTTAACGAATTCATGTTCACATTTCAGAAACCGATTTTGGAACGTTATGCTCTTGCGGCTTACGGATGCTGTGAAGACCTGACAAATAAGATTTCTGTTATAAAACAGCTTAAAAACCTGCGGCGCATAGCGGTATCTCCTTTTGCGGATGTCGGGAAGTGCGCTGAACAGATCGGCAGTGATTACGTTCTCTCATGGCGCCCGAACCCCTCTTCGGCGTGTTCGTTCGGTGTGGACGAAGATTTTGTTCGCAAAGATATTCGCCGTGTTATAGATATCTGTGATCAGAATAACTGCGTCTGGGATGTCACGTTAAAAGATCTGGAAACAACCGGCGGAGACCCGAATGCGATCGTGCGTTGGACTTATATTATCCGTGAAGAACTCGAAAAACGATACGGATAATATCTATAAAAAAACATGTTTATGATATTCAGAGCCTCAAGGACTTAAATCTTTGAGGCTTATTTATATAACAATTTCGGTCAGATATTTCCAATAGCGTCGGGGCATAAACTGCGTTCGCTGGCGTTCGTTTCGGCGTGATGCGATGGAAACGGTGTCGTAATACTGCTGCCAGAGATCGCGAAAGACAAGTTCTTTTTCGGAATAGACAAGATCTTCAAAAACAGATGAAAGCTGCGGAGTTCCCGGAACGACCGTCCATTCCGAACCGTTGTAAAGGCCATAGACTTCACGGATCGTATCTCTGATTATAAATTTATTCTCGGAATTACGTCGTGAAAAGTACGAAGTCAGAAAATGCGTTATATCGTTATCCGGAGAGTATTCGGCCGCCAAAATGCCGTTGCTGAGCGATTTAAAGCGTAAAAAACCCTGCATATGCTGTGCCTCTTTATCTGTTTTGAGAACAAGAGAGTAAAAATCCGAGACAGTGTGAAGGTGATACATTTTACAGGCATCCCCTCCTACCCTCAAAACAAGACGGATAAAATCGAATATTTTCAGATCCTTATTTTCTGGTTCAAAGCCGCATGAAAAGGCGCTGATGATCTGTCCGAAGCCGATATTTCCTATTTTTGAAGTCAAACTGTTTTCGACACGCATGGCTTTTGAAATATCGGTCGGAACAAAAACAGTTTCGGAAAAGAAATCGGTCTGATATTCGCCGTCAGGAATTATTGAGGACGGCGGCAGTTTTTTTTCGTAAATATAAAAAACGACAGAGAGAAAGCCGTCAAAAGTTCCGTCATAAGTATAGCGTATCATCAGAATTCCCCCGTCAAAGATTCGTGCGCCGATTCGGAAAGGAGTCTGTTCCGGTGAGCGGCGGCAAGCGTCGGGGACTCTTCCGGAAAAAGACGAAGCTGCTCCGACGGCGCTTTTTGATATTCGGGCATGACAAGAAGCGAATGAATGACATCCGTGTTAAGACTTCCGCCGTAAAATTTTCCGTTAACGGTAAGGAAGTTTTTCGCGCGTTTCAGAACAACACGCATGCGTTTGAGGTCATCGATATCGAGCCGTGTATATTTTCTTGCCTCGCGTATTCTCCATGCATTTTTTACGCCTATGCCGGGAACGCGGAGAAGAGTTTCATACGGCGCATCATTGACCTCAACGGGGAATTTATCCATATTACGCAGTGCCCAGTCGCTTTTCGGATCGATATCCGACGGCAGATTATAGTTTACGGGGACGAGCTCATTCGCCTCGAAGCCGTAAAACCGTAAAAGCCAGTCTGCCTGATAAAGGCGGTTTTCACGGAGAAGATTCGGCGGTGTCAGAGGCAGAAGAGACGGATCGCCCATCGGGACATAAGCCGAATAATAGACTCTTTTCATCGCAAATTTACGGTAAAGCCCCTCGGAAAGACGGATTATAACCCCGTCGGGATCGGGGGTTGCGCCGACGATCATCTGCGTCGTCTGACCTGCAGGGATAAGAGTTCGGGAACGTGACGGCGCGTTTTTCTGCTCGTCGTAAAGATCCGAAAGCTGGCGCATGGGGGTTGTGATCGCTTCTTTTTTCTTTTGAGGAGCAAGTAATTTTAAGCTTGTCGAGGTCGGAAGCTCGATATTCATAGACATTCGGTCGACGATCTCCGCCGCCTGCTCGATCAGTTCGGGAGAAGCTCCGGGAATCGCTTTCATATGGATATATCCGCCGAAACGGTATTTTTTTCGCAGAAGAGTGACTGTGCGAAGCAAGAGCTCCATTGTATAATCGGGATCACGAAAGACAGCGGAAGAAAGAAAAAGCCCCTCGATATAATTTCGTTCATAAAAGCCCATGACGATCTCGCAAAGCTCTTCAGGCATAAGCATTGCCCTCGGAACGTCCGCAGAAGTTCGGTTCACGCAATATTTGCAATCGTATATACAATTATTTGTCATTAAAACTTTAAGCAGAGATATACAGCGACCGTCCGCCGTAAAGGAATGACAGACACCTCCGACATTCGTCAGACCTATCTTACCCTTTTGCGGACCTCTTGACGAGCCCGACGACGAACAAGAGACATCATATTTTGCGCCTTCGGTAAGAACTCTGAATTTTTCTTTGAGAGTCATAATTCTCCCCTCTCAATGTTTTTATTTCGTTTATGTGAGCATTGTATCACATAAACGAAAGTTTGTCAACACGTTTCGTGAAAATATTTTTATTTATCACGCAAATAAGCAAAAAAATACTCCGACAGGCGAGCTGTCGGAGCGTTTCTGTAAAAATAAAATTTATCTGTAGATGGATTTGATATAATCTCTGCTCATCTTTGCGGTTTCGAGAACGGGGGTTTCGTAGGAGTTATCCTGTTCAACGATTACCCAACCTGCGCCGCATTCTTCGGAAGCTTTGATGATTGAGGGGAAATCCTGAACGCCGTAACCAACGGGACGGAAACGGAATTCTTCGGTAACGGATGCTTCTTTATCAATGCCGATAAGAGCATACATATTTTCGCTCTTGGAGCCGACAAAGTCTTTGAGGTGAACTACGGGGCAGTTGCCTGCGTAAGTTTTGATATATTCAACGGGATCTTCGCCTGCAACGCGTACCCAGCAGGTATCGAATTCGGGTTTGATCACGTCAAGACCTGCGGTCTTGTAGAGATAGTCGAGAGCATAAGTGCCGTCGGGCATTTTTTCGAATTCGAAGTCGTGGTTGTGGTAAAGAAGAGCGATTCCGTATTTTTTGCATTCGTCGCTGATCTTCTTGATGTTTTCGAGAACTTTATCGAAATCGGGAGCAGTCGGACGGTGCTCAGGATTCATATAGGGAAGAGCGATGAATTTTGCGCCTACGGTATTGTAAGCTGCAACGGTGCCTTCGATATCGCTCATAAGATCACCGTAAGAAACGTGAGCAGAGATACATTCGAGGCCGACATTATCGAGGATCTGACGGATCTCGGTTGCGGGAATACCGTACATACCTGCGAGTTCGACGCCATCGTAACCCATTTCTTTAACTGCTTTCATTGCGCCTTCAAAATCTTTTTCAGCGACATCTCTGATAGAATAGACCTGAAGACCTACTTTCATTTTGCTCATTGCAAAACCTCCAAAAATAATTATTATACTTGACAAAAAACTTAAATTATGATAAGATAAGTCTGTAAAATATCACATAAAGGTGGTTATTATTATGAAGAAGAAAATTATCGCATATCTCAGCCAGAATGACTTCACTGAAGAAGACGCTAAAAGACTTACTCACGTAAACGTTGCATTCGGCAGAGTTCACACAGACGGAACTATCGATGAAAGCCATAGCGTTAACGAAAATATCGCTAAATATAAGAGCTGGAACCCCGATCTTAAATTCGTTCTCTCTCTCGTTCAGGCAGAAGCAAACTCTTTCACTTCCGTTTGCGCAAGCAAAGAAGCTATGAAGAAGATGGGCGAAGAAGCAGTCAGAATAGTTACTACTACCGATTACGACGGCGTTGACCTCGACTGGGAATACCCCACTGTTCCTTCCAACGGTCAGGATACCTGCCCCGAAGATAAATACCGCTTTACCGAACTTATCAAAACCCTCAGAGAACACCTCGATGCTACCGGTGACAAATATCTTCTCACCATCGCTGCAGGCGCTGACCTCTACTATGCTGAAGGTACAGAACTCGATAAACTCTCTGAATATCTCGACTATATCAACGTAATGACTTACGACCTCAAGTGCGGTTTCCACTCTCTTGCAGGTCACCACACTCAGCTCTTCTCCTCTACCGGTGACGTATTCAGAAACAGCTGCGACCAGGCTCTCCGTCTTTTCCATTCTTACGGCGTACCCAAGGAAAAACTTCTCCTCGGCGCTGCTATGTATTCCAGAAAAGCAGATGATCTCAGAGACAGAAACCACGGTCTTCTCCAGATCTCTCCCAAACCCATGGGTTACGGCCCCGACTACTCCATCCTTGTTGACAAATATATCAATAAGAACGGCTATGTTCGTTACTGGGACGATGAAGCAAAAGCCCCCTGGCTCTTCAACGGCAGCACTCTTATTTCCTACGATGACCCCGAATCCATGACCCTTAAGGCTCAGTACGTTCTTGATAACGATTTCGGCGGCGTTTTCTATTGGGAACACAAGTGCGACAGCACCAGAACTCTTCTCGCAGCGCTTTACGAAGTACTCAAATAATTGAACCACTACGTTAAAGTATAGCACAATATTTTCTTATTGTCAAGAAATAAAATTGTCAATACAATGGGCACGGAAATAATCCGTGCCCGTTATTTTTATTAAAATGACTTATTTGGCAGACTCATTCTGCTGAACAAATTCTGCATTGGGAATAACGTATTCTTCGATAAGATTATTTACGGCCTCGGAATATCTTGAAATGATCTCCGCAGAACCGACACCGCGCTTTACGGAGTCCTTTGCATTGGAGAAATAATCGTAAATACCGACAATCCAATAATCCCAGCGAACGTTTTCAAGATATGTGGTAAAATATTCAACATCTCTTTTATCATAGAAAATAGTTGAAGCGTACTGCTCGATATCTTCTTTTGTTTCGTAGCCTTCAAACGGTTCAAACATTCTGTCTATGATCTTTGCCGCAGCCTCGGGATACTGCGCATTGATATAAATACCCATGCAGTCAAAGGAATTCACCGCAGATCTCCATACGCCGTATGTTCCGCGAGGGCCGCACGGGAAAGGAACGATACCGTAATCTTCGCTGTCGTAAATGATCTCGTTTATCATATGAGTCAAAGAAGTGTTTGCAAGTACGATCTCATCGTTAATAAATCTTTCGACCATTTTATAGTGATCGTCAAAAGTTATATAATCTGCTTTTTCGGTAAAAAGTTTTGCGCACCAGTCGAATGCTTCGGCAATATTCACGGAATCGAATGCGGGAGAGAAAGTTCCGTCGCTGTTTTTCTTGACGTAATCGGCGCCGTTCATCATTGCCATATCGAGGGTAAACGTCCATGTTGCATTCATCGCAGTAGCATTGACAGCACCGTCGTCGATCTGATAATCGGGAAGTATTTTTTCGAAATTTTCCCATGTCCACTCGCCGTTTTCAACGTAATCTCTGGGGTCAACTTTTCCGTAACGTTTTATGAGACCTTCGTTGACCGCAAAGATGTTATAGGAATACGATGCCTGTTTTCCGGGCCATGCAACGGGTGAAACGGTGTAAACAATGCCGTCTTTCATACCATGTTCAAGAAGACCGAGTGAACCGAATTTTTCGGAATTCGTATAATCAAGATGATCTTTTAAAATATCAAGAGGATAAAGAACTCCTGCTTTTACGAGATTATAAGGAGTTGTCGTGCAGGCAATTTCGCCGATATGTGTTCCTGCGGCGATAAACTGGATTGTACTGTCGAGATAGCCGCCGACAGTGACACAGTCGATAGAAATTTCGCAGTTCCAGTCTTCCGAAATTTCTTTAAGTCTTTTAAGATAAAGATCGGCAAGCAGAGTTCCCTCAGGATACTGGAACGGATGCGCCTCGTCAAACGATTGAACGATCACGCATTCATACCCTTCAAGATCGACTTCTGTTGAGCCGAAATCGCTGTATTCGGGTAGAAGTTCAGCTTCTTCTTGCGCGCATGAGCAAATGGTAAAGCAAAAAGTCAGTAGCAGTAAAAACGATATTATCTTTTTCATTCTCGCACCTCATTTAGTATTTACATAAAAATTATAACATATAAACATATTTATGTCAATAAAAGAACTGACGGCGAAAACAAAAGCCCGGAAAATACGGGCTTTTATATCATTTTAATTTTCAGAGTGTTCAGCTTCGTACTGTTTGATAAACTCGTAGTTGGGAATTACGTATTTTTCCACATAAATATTCGAAGCATCCGCATGTTTTGCTGCAATTTCAGTACCTGATTTATTGCTTTTTGTAAGAGTTGTTGCTGTCCTGAAATAGTCGAAAACACCAAATGTGTAGTAGTTCCAACGAGAGTATTTAAGGTATGTTGTAAATAACTCAACATCTCGTTTATCATAAAATATTCCGGAGGCATATTCTTGTATGTCTTCTATCGTTTCATATCCTTCAAAGGGTTCAAACATACGGTCGAGCACAGTTGCCGCTGCTTCCGGTTCTTTCGCGTTGACCCAAATAGCCATACTGTCAAATCCTGAATATGCATTCGGATATTCTCCGTATGTTCCGCTGGGTCCCCATGGCATTGAAACTACACCGTAGTTTTTCGCTTCAAATATCATTTCATTTATCATATGGGAAAAAGATGTTTGTGCAAGAGTCAATGTTCCGTTGTTGAAAGCATCTACCATTTCATAATGACCAAGAAATGAGATTATATCTTTATGCTTTGCAAATAAATCAGAGCACCAGTCGAAAGTTTCTGTAATTTCGGGAGAGTCAAGTGCGGGAACGACAGTCCCATCGGAATTTACTTTTATGTAATCCGCACCGTTCATCATTGCAAAGTCTATGATATACCAAGTAAGGTTCATAGCTGTGGCAGTAAATTCACCGTCTTCTATTTGATAGTCTGGAAGAACATTCTCAAATGTTTCCCATGTCCATTCGCCGTTTTCGACATATTCTCTGGGGTCTGTTTTGCCGTAACGAGAAATGATATCTTCGTTAACAGCAAAAATATTATAGGAGTATGCCATTTGTTTACCCGGCCATGAAACAGGAGATACTGTATACGGAACTCCCATATACATTCCCTGTTCTAAAAGACCGGGTGTTCCGAATTTATCCGCATTTGTATAGTCAAGAAAATCAATGAGGACATCTAACGGATAATACATTCCGGAGGCTGCATTGCCGTGAGGACTGTGTGTGCACGATATTTCACCAACATATAATCCGGCAATAATTCTGGCTGTTTCTGTTCCGTTTGTTTTATGCAAAGTAACATTGCAGTTTAATTCTGTCGATATGTCTTTAAGTCTTTGTAAGTACATATCTGCCATGAGAGTTCCCACTGGGTATTGAAACGGACGTTCAAGATCGTATTCCTGAAGAATAGTACATTCATATCCGTCAAGATCTACTCCGGAATATTCTCCGTTCGGAGCACTGAAATCAAGCAAGAATTCTTCTTCGGTCTGCTGCGAACAGGAACAGAAGCTGAAAACAAGAAGAAACAGTACAACAAAAGATATTATCTTTTTCATAAATTTACCCTCATTCTTTTTTTTAAAATTATAAATAAACATATTGGATTGTTAACGTAAGCAACAGATAAAAAAAACTTTATATTGAAAGGTCGCTTGTTTCATAGAAAGTATCGAATATTTTTTTGAAATCACCGTTATTTTCAAAAAGTATACCGTCGATACCCGCAAGCTTTGCGCCTTCGAGATTTGATCTGTTATCGTCGATCATAACAACGTCTTCCGCATTAAGACCGACATCAGATAAAACGTACTCGAAAAATTCTTTGCTCGGCTTTGAAATATGCATCAGGCTTGAGACAAATATTTTATCAAAGAGAGAATAAAGATCGTGTTTTTTAAGGATCCTCTCCAAAAACGGATCAATAGCATTTGATAAAAGATATACAGGATATCTTTCTTTCACCTTACGGAGAAATGAAACGAGGTCTTCGTTTATTTCTACAAGGTCATCCCATTCGGAACGGATCTGATCTGCGGGAATCCCCGTTCTCTCATAAATACGGCGGTAGGTTTCGTCTTCGTCTATGATCCCTATATCGCCCAAGGAAACAATATCTTTTTTTATTTGGTCAGCTTCTTTATCATCAAAATGCCTTCTGAACCATATCGGTGCAATTTCGCAGGAAATTACGCCGAAAAAATCAAAGAAAACAGCTTTCTTCATATTAATCTCGCCTTATCCTTATAAAATTTATTATTATTCATTATAGCACAAAGCCATACAGATTTCAAGCATTTACGGATATTTTAAGTAAGACCTATAAAAAACGGACCCTTTATCGGGTCCGTTCTGATTTATTCATTAAAAGCTTTTTCGTATTGTAAAAAGAATTGATGATTCGGAATTATATATTCTTCAACCGATTGTTTTGCTTTTCCGAGATATTTTGAAAAGATCTCGGCAGAAGATCGACCTGATCCGGCATCCTCTGTTGCGGAATCAAAAAATTCGAGGAGATCGGCATTCGGTTCATAATTCCAACGGCTGTTTTTAAAGATCGAAAAGATGAGATCAATATCTCTGCTATCCGAAAAATATGTCCTGTAAAAATCTTTACGTAAATCCTCCGTCTCGTAATCTTCCCAGACATCGCAAAGGCGGTCAATAATTCTTGCCGATGCAACCGGTTTTTTCGCATTAACGAGAATTCCGAAGCATGTATTTTCGGAATAGGCGCTCACCCATTTGCCGTATTCACCATTCGGGCCGCAGGGCATGGGAACGATACCGATATTATCGGTATAGCCCATAAACCGAATGACCTGATCTATGGAGGTCTGAGTCATAACGAGCTGATCGCCGAGGAATTTCGGAACCATTGTATCATGATCGTCAAAAGAAATGCAGCTTGAATATTGAGAAAAGACATCCGAGCACCAGTCGATAGTCTCGGTTATCTCAGGAGAATCGATTGCAGAGAAAGGTCTTCCTTCTCGAACGGTAACATAATCAGCGCCGTTCATCAACGCAAAATCGAGAATCGAATGGGTAATATTAACGGATTTTGCGCGGACAGAACCATCGTTGATAACATATTCCGGAAGAATACGTTCAAATGTATCCCATGTCCATTCGTGATTTTCAAGAAGATCACGGGGATCATCAAGACCGTAGCGTTTAACAAGATTTTCATTAACGGCAAAAATTCCATAAGAACCGATAGGTATTTGCTTGCCTGGCCATAAAGCGGGACTGACGGTATAAAGATTCCCGTCATATATGCCCTGTTCTAGAATTCCGTAAGCCCCGAATTTCTCGGAATTTGTATAGTCGATATAATCCTTCAGATCGTTAAGAGGGTGAAATGCGCCGACAGAAACAAGGTTTGACGATCCGATCATATATGCGATCTCGCAGACATAGCCGCCTGCCATAAGAGTCGGAAAGACAGAGCCGAGATTTTCGCTGCCGTCAATAACAATTTTTATGGAGCAATTCCAGTCGGCGGATATTTCGGCAATACGTGCTTTCATGATATCGGACTGCAGGTATCCAAAGCGTTCCTGCTCGGACTCGACGAGATCGGACTGCATAATGCTGAATTCATATCCGCCGAAATCCATAAGAGAATCGAGGCTTCCAGTCTCATAATCAATATCATTGTTCTGAGAACATGAGCATAAAATAAAAATGAATGCGGAAATCAAAACAAAAGAAATAATTTTTCTCATATGCATCCCCTTTTTTTTAATTATAACATACGCAAAAAATATTGTCAAGGCAAAAACGGATCCTTATCGGGTCCGTTTTTTATTATCAGTTATTTGTTTCTTTGAACTGTTTCATAAGCTCATAGTTGGGAACGACATATTCCTCAACTTTGCTGTTTGCGGCTTCTGCATATTTTTCAATAATCTCGGTGCCGGATTTGCCGGACCTAGTCTGAGAAGTTGCGGTTGTAAAATAATCGTAAAGACCGAAATCTACGTAGTTCCAACGGCTGTTCTGATAGATATTCATGAGAAGATCGAGGTCACGTTTATCATAGAAGTAATCCGCCATATATTCCTTACGGTCTTCTTCTGTTTCGTATCCTTCAAACGGATCGAGCATACGGTTGATTACCATAGCCGCAGCTTCGGGTTCTTTTGCATTGACGGTGATACCGAAGCTTACGTTTTCAGAATGAGCATTCACCCATTTACCGTAAGTTCCTTTGGGGCCGCAGGGCATGGGAACAATGCCATAGTTTGATACTTCATAGCTGAAAAATCTGATAACGTGGTCGATCGCGGTCTGTGCGAGGACGACCTCATCGTTAAAGAACTGATTGAGCATTTGATCGTGTCCGTTGAAAGTTATACAGTCTTTATAAGTTGTAAAGATCTTTGAGCACCAGTCGAAAGTTTCGCGGATTTCTTCGGAGTCAAGAGCGGCAGAAACGGTTCCGTCGCTGTTTTCTTTTACGTAATCGGCACCGTTCATCATCGCAAAGTCGAGAACAGACCAGGTAATATTTGCGGCTTTAGTCTGAATGGATCCGTCGTCAATAGTGTATTCAGGAAGAATACGTTCGAAAGTATCCCAGGTCCATTCGCCGTTTTCGAGAAGATCACGAGGATCGTCGAGAGCGAAACGGGAAACGAGATTTTCGTTGACGATAAATACGCTGAAAGAAGTTACCGTCTGTTTTCCGGGCCATGCTGCGGGAGTTACGGCATACGGAATACCTTTATAAAGAGACTGTTCGAGAAGACCGATAGTACCGACTCTTGCGGCATCGGTATAATCGAGATATTCCTCAACAGCATCGAGACGGTGATAAAAACCTGCCTTGATAAAAGCGGTCGGACCGGAAGTGAAGATGATTTCACCTACATAGTCGCCGCTCATCATAAGAGGAGTTACGGTATCGAGACGGATTGTTCCGTCTGTTTTCAAAGTTACTTTGCAGTTAAAATCTTCTGATATCTCATTGATTCTTTCAAGAAGCATATCAGCCATGAGGGTATCGGTAGGATAAGTCAAAACGCTTGTTGCGCTTTCAGCCATATGGTTCTGCATGATGACACATTCGTAGCCGTCAAAGTCAATAACGGAAGAATCTCCACCAAGGCCCTTAAGGTCGAGGCTGAAACTTTCTTCCGAAGATTGGGCGCAGGAGCATATTCCGAAAACGAGGCAAATAAGTAAAAGTGCGGAAAATATTTTTTTCAAAATGCGAGGCCTCCCAATAAATTTTTCTTAATTATAGCATAACAGAGAAGTCAAGTCAACCCAAAATATGAAACAAATAGATCAAAAAAAGCAAAAACCCCCGAATATTTATCAAATATCGGGGATTTGGAAAAATTCAGTTTAAGATTCGGGAGTTTCGAACTGCTTCATGAATTCGTAGTTGGGAACGACATATTCTTCGATTGCAAGATTTACTCTTTCTGCATTTTTCGAAAGAATTTCAGCAGAAGAGCGTCCTCTCGAGGTCTCACCCTTTGCGGAAGAGAAGAAATCGTAAATCGGAGCGCTGGGCCAATAGTTCCAACGGCTGTTTTCGAAATAGTTCATAACGAAATCAAGGTCTCTGTCATCAAAGAAATATTCGGAGAGGTAATCTTTAAGATCGCCTTTTGTTTCATAACCTTCAAAAGGATCGCAGAGACGGTCAATGATCATAGCCGCAGCTTCGGGCTGTTTTGCATTGACAAGGATACCGAAGCAGACATATTCTGCATAAGCGTTTGCCCATTCACCGTAAGTTCCGTTCGGACCGCAGGGCATGGGGACAACGCCGTAGTTATCCATATCGTAACTCATAAATCTGATAATATGGTCAACAGCAGTCTGGGTTATAACGATCTCATCGTTAAGGAATTTGGGAAGCATACCCCAATGATCGTCAAACGAAATGCAGTCGGAGTGAGTTGTGAAGAGATCGGAACACCAGTCGAGAGTATCTGCAACGGCTTTGGAATCGATCGCGGGAAGAACAGTACCGTCTTCTTCGACTTTGATATAGTCCATTCCGTTCATCATCGCAAAGTCGATAAGAGACCAGGAAATATTGAGTGCTTTTGCTTTGACGGAACCGTCGTCGATCTCATACTGGGGAATGATCTCGCCGAAATTATCCCAGGTCCACTCGCCGTTTTCGACGTAATCTCTGGGGTCTGTCTTACCGTAGCGCATAACAAGATTTTCATTTACGGCAAAAACGCCGTATGAAGTTACCATCTGTTTACCCGGCCAGAGAACAGGGCTTACAGCATAGAGCTCACCGTTGAAAACGCCCTGCTCGATAATACCGGAAGAACCGTATTTTTCGGAATTTGTATAGTCTATCTGATCTGTCATAACACTGAGGGGATAAAGCATACCGACAGAGGCAAAATTCATGGGGTTCGAAACGTAAATAAATTCATGAGCATAGCTTCCGCTCGCAAGGATCGGAAGAAGAGAATTAAGTCTGTCAGAACCGTCGTTTTCAACTTTTATGGTGCAGTTCCAACCTTCCTCTATCTCATCAAATCTTTCAAGGATCATATCTGCCATAAGAGTGCTGTCGGGATACGAAAAAAGACCGCCGTCGCCTTCAACAAGGTCTGCCTGCATGATTGAGCATTCGTAGCCGTCAAGATCGATCGTCGAAGAATCTCCGTTCATGCCGTTTAAATCAAGCAGGAATTCTTCTTCGGTCGTCTGAGCGCAGGAACAGATGCCGAAAGCCATAACCGCAAGGAGAAGAAAAGCAATTATTTTTCTCATTATTTGCCTCCGAATAATTTATTTTTATTTATTATATCATTTAACGGTAAAATTGTCAAGAAAAAAGAAGCGCTACGTGAACGCTTCTTTTTTACTTTATAATTTATCTTTCTTCTCTGAAATACGGAAGACCGAGACCTGCGGGGGGCTGATTTTCACGTTTTTTGCTGACGCTCGTTACGATAAGAACGATGATGGTTACAACGTACGGAAGCATCTGAAGAAGCGGAGTTGCGCTTATATCAAGCTGGATCTTGAGAAGAGTGGGAATACGGGAACCTGCAAGATAGAGCATACCGAAAAGAATGGAACCGACGATACTGATATGGGGTTTCCAGAGCGTAAAGATAACGAGGGCAACGGCAAGCCAGCCGAGAGCTTCGATACTCTTATAAGCTTCGTAGGAACCTGCATAGTCCATGATATAGAAAAGACCGCCGAGAGCCGCGATACCGCTGCCGATACAGGTTGCAACGTATTTATACATAGTTACGTTGATACCTACGGCGTCCGCAGTAGCAGGGTTTTCACCGACTGCACGAAGATGAAGACCGACACGGGTACGGGTAAGAACGAACGATGCAACGAGCGCGATAATAAGAGCAAGGTAAACCATTACACCGTTGTATTTAAGAGAATTGGTGCTTTCAGCAAAGGGAAAACGGAAATAATCGAGAGCGTAAAGGTAGATTGTACCGCCGTTGCCAGCCATACCGTTCATGATGAACTTTGTGGTACCGACGCCGAAAGTTGTCATCGCAAGACCTGTAACATTCTGATTTGCTTTAAGGGTAACGGTAAGGAAGCTGTAAACAGCACCCATGAGAATACCGCCGATGAATGCGCAGAGGATAGAGATTATTACTATAAGCGCAGGAGGGATATTTGTGCCGTTCATAAGTTTGAGAGCAAAACAGCCGCACGCGCCGCCGATACACATGATACCGGGGATACCGAGGTTAAGATGACCTGCTTTTTCGGTGAGGATTTCGCCCGTACAACCGTAAAGGAAAGTCATGCCGAGAGGAATGGAAGTAAGAATATAATCAAGGAACGGATTCATTATTCTTTTTCTCCTTTCTTTTTCGATTCACGAAATTTAAGGCTGTAACTGATAAAGAATTCGCAGCCGATGATGAAGAAAAGAACGATACCGACAACGATATCGGGGAAAGCCGAGTCAATATTGAATCTGGTGGTGATCTGCGCGGAACCCTGCTGCATGAAGGTTATGAATGCGGAAGTTCCGATCATGACGAGGGGATTGAATTTTGCAAGCCAGGAAACCATGATTGCGGTAAAGCCCATGCCGCCGACTGTCGTAGTCGTTACGGAATGGTCAAGAGCGCCTACGATAAGGAAGCCCGCAAGACCGCAGATAGCGCCGGAAACGATCATAGTTCTGATGATAACTTTGCCGACACCGATACCGATGTAACGAGCGGTGTTTTCACTTTCGCCGACAACGGATATCTCATAGCCCTGCTTTGTATAATGGAGATAAATATAAACTATTGCCGTAAGGACAAGAACCGCAACGATAAGAAGCAGATATTCATGACCGATAACGGGAAGGTGACCTACGGAGAGAGCACCGAGAACGCTCGAGCCGCTGGGGGTCCAGAGGAGAAGGAAGTATGCGACGAGACCGGAAGCGACATAATTCATCATAAGGGTGAAAAGAGTTTCGTTGGTGTTCCATTTTGCCTTGAAGATAGCGGGAACACAGCCCCAGATCGCGCCTGCGAGAATGGAAGCAACGAACATGAGGATAAGAAGAGGACCGTTGGGAACGTGATCTCCGAGATAGTACGCAACGCCTACAGAAGCAAGCGCACCGATAAGAGTCTGACCCTCGGCGCCGATATTCCAGAAGCGCATACGGAATGCGGGAGTTACGGCAAGTGCGATACAAAGAAGGATGGAAGCGTCTTTTGCGAATTTCCAGAGACGACGAGAGGAACCGAGTACACCGTCGATCATAGTTTCGATAAACTCAAAGGGATTTGCGTTTATCATGAATACGGAAAGAACGGAGCAAAGAAGAAGGGCTGCGACAACTGCAACGATACGGATGGTCATCGATTTCCAGAACGGCATCGTATCGCGTTTGACGACGTGGAAGGGAAGTTCATGAGTTTTTTCACGCATTTTCATTGTCGGTTACCTCCTTTTTTTCGGTTTCGGCGGAAGTTTCGGTCTTTGTCATGAGAAGACCGATCTCTTCTTTGGTGGTATTTCTGCCATCGAGAATACCCGTAATACGACCTGCGCAGACTACGAGAATACGGTCGCAGAGTTCAACGAGAACGTCAAGGTCCTCGCCGACGAAGATAACGGAAACACCTTTTTCTTTCTGTTCGGTAAGAAGATCGTAAATGGTATAGGACGAGTTGATATCAAGGCCTCGGACGGGATAAGCCGCCATAAGAACAGTCGGAGAAGCGGCGATCTCACGGCCTACGAGGACTTTCTGAACGTTACCGCCGGAAAGACGGCGAACGGGAGTTTTTGTGCTGGGAGTTGCGACTTCGAGCTCTTCAACGATCTTTTTCGCAAGGTCGCCGGGTTTTTTACGGTCAACGAATATAGAATGACCTTTGCGGTAGCTTCGAAGCATCATATTATCGACAATATCCATATTGCCGACAAGGCCCATGCCGAGACGGTCTTCGGGAACGAACGACAGTCTGACACCGAGTTCTCTGATCGCTACGGGATCTTTATCTCGGAGGTCTTCGCTCTCCCCTGTTTTCGGGTTGTGGTAAATGATCTTACCGGTTACAGGGTGGCAAAGGCCTGCGATAGATTCAAGAAGCTCTCTCTGACCGCTGCCTGCGATACCCGCAATACCGAGAATCTCGCCTGCACGAGCGGTAAAAGAAATATTATCGAGAACCTTGATACCTTCGGCATCGACCATGTTAAGGCCCTGAACTTCGAGTCTGTCACATGTATTTTTAGGTTCGGGACGCTTGATATTAAGTTCAACTTTTTTGCCGACCATCATTTCGGTAAGCGCGGAAGCGGTCGTTGTTGCAGTGTCGACAGTAGCAATGTGTTCACCTTTACGGAGAACGGCTACACGGTCGGAAATAGAAAGAACTTCGTGGAGTTTATGGGTGATGATAAGGATAGATTTTCCGTCTTCACGCATACGGCGAAGAACGTCGAAAAGCTTGTCAGTCTCCTGCGGAGTAAGAACTGCGGACGGCTCGTCAAGGATGAGGATATCAGCACCTCTGTAAAGAACCTTGAGGATCTCGACGGTCTGCTTTTCGGAAACAGACATTTCGTATATCTTCTTTTTGGGGTCAACGTTAAAACCGTATTTATCTGCAAGTTCCTGAACTTTACGGTTTACTTCCTTGATATTGTAACGCTGACCGTTTTTAACACCGAGAACGATATTTTCGGCAGCAGTAAAAAGATCTACCAGTTTGAAATGCTGATGGATCATGCCTATTCCGTGACGGAAAGCATCTTTGGGTGAACGGATCACAACTTCCTGACCGTCGACAGAAATCGAGCCGCTGTCAGGATAATAAATGCCGGCAATCATATTCATAAGGGTCGTCTTACCGCATCCGTTTTCGCCGAGGATCGCAAGGATCTCGCCGCGGTAAACGGTCAGATCGACATTTTTATTTGCCGCCAGACTGCCAAAATATTTGGAAACGTTTTTCAGTTCCAAAGCAACAGGTTTACTCATTAACTTTCCTCCAAAAAGAAAAATGTCATTTACAAGCCTTCAGTAAGCCGTTCGACAAAAAAACTACAGTCAAAACGGTTTGCTCGAGGTTTGTTAAAACCGAAAACAAGCGGAGCTTTTTGGCTCCGCCTGTCTTCTGCGGTATATCTATCAACCGAAATTGGTGTTAAGAAGGGTAATACCGTCGATCTGAATGTCAAAATAAGGAGCAGCGCGGTATTCGGATTCGTGGAAGTAACCGTCAGCGATAACTTCGGTATCCTTGGTGTAAGCAGCGTCGGTATCAACGTCAGCCATGTAAGAGGTGAGATTTTCGCCGAGAACGGTGAAGGTGGAAACATCAAATACTTTAACTTCACCGGAGATGAGTTTTTCTCTGATCTCGTCGATCTTAGCCTGAGTACCTTCAGCAGCAGCGGTGGTGTTGACATCGGTAAGAGCTACAGAGCCGGTGGAAAGGGTACCGGTCCAGTCAACAGCGATTTCGGTGCCGTTCTGAACGCTTTCGCAGATGTATACGAAATAAGGAGTCCAGTCGATCTTGGAAGAAACGATGAAGGTGTTGGGGCAGGAAGCGAGGGTACTACCGTTATAGGATACGTTGGGAACGTTCTTTTCTTCGCAAACGGAAGGAGCGCCCATAGAGTCAGCATGCTGGCTGATAAGAACGCAACCGTTGTTGATAAGAGCGGTAGCAGCGTCTTTTTCTTTGATTTCGTCGTACCAGCTGCCGGTGAACTGAACTTCCATAGTAACTTCGGGGCAAACATATTTAGCGCCGAGGTAGAAAGAGGTGTAACCGGAGATAACTTCAGCGAAGGTGAAAGCGCCTACGTAACCCATTTTAGCCTGGTCAGCAGTGATGGTGCCGTCAGCGATCATTTCGTTGAGTTTCATACCAGCTGCAACGCCTGCGAGGAATCTGCCTTCGTAGATGGAAGCAAAAGCGTTGTGGAAGTTGGAGAGTTTTTCAGTGTGAGCCATAGTACCGGTAGCATGGCAGAACTGAACATCGGTAAATTCTTTAGCAGCTTTGAGAAGATAAGTTTCGTGACCGAAGCTGTCTGCGAAGATAATATCGCAACCTTCGTCTACGAGGTCTGCTGCTGCTTCGTAGCATTCGTTGGACTCGGGGATATTTTTCTTGAAGATAACCTGTTCTTCAGAAAGGCCGAGTTCAGCAGCTGCGCGGTTAACTGCTTCGATGAAGTTAAGGTCATAGGTGGAAGCCTCGTCGTGAAGAAGAATTACACCAAGCTTAAAATCATCTTCGGACTGGTCGCAGGAAGCCATGGAAACGCAAAGAGCGAGAACCATAACAACTGCAACGCACATGGATAAGATTTTCTTGAACATTGCATGTTCCTCCTAAATTTTTTTGACTTTCCCACTGATTTATGCGGTAGGTCTTTGTCTGTAATATCCATAAAAGCAAGCGCTTTTACAAATCTTAAAAATACGTTTTTATTGTATAATAAAACTCGAATTTTGTCAACGAAAAAGCAGTATTTTTAACCTTTTTTTCGAAATTTTCCGTGTTAAAGCGAAAAAGCCCTCACAGGCTCCCGTTTAAAGAGCATTGTGAGGGGCAATTTTATATTTATTTGGTTCCGGTATACTCTTCGTATTCTTTGATAAATTGGTAGTTGGGAACGACATATTCTTCAACGAGAGCATTTGCGGCATCAGCATATCTGTCAAAAATTTCTATAGATGAAGCACCTTTAATAGCCTCATTTTTGGCCGTATCGAAAAACGAATAAATACCAAGAGTCCAATAATTCCAACGGATATTTTTGAGATAAGAGGTAAAAAAGTCGACATCACGCTTATCAAAGAAAATATCGGAGGCATAATTTTTAATATCTTCGAGAGTTTCGTATCCCTCGAACGGATCGCACATACGATCTACCACCATTGCGGCGGCTTCGGGCTCTTTGGCATTGACAAAGACAGCGAAAGAGTCAAAATCCGAGAATACGGAGGGCCAGGTTCCGTATTCTCCGCGCGGGCCGCAGGGCATGGGAACAACGCCGAAATTATCCATATCATAAGAAATATCGGCAATAACATTAGAAAAGGAAGTCTGCGTCATAACAAGTTCGCCTGCAAGAAAAACAGGAAGCATCTCATAATGACCGAGCGTTGTAATACAATCCGAATTGTTTTTGTAAAGACGACCGAACCAATCGATCGATTCACCGATAGCTGGAGAATCAAGAGATGGAAAGGCTGTTCCATCTTCATTTACGGAAATAAAACTTGCCCCGTTAGTCATACAGAGCTCTACGATAGACCATGTAAAGTTTACGGCAGTAGCTTTAAATTCACCGTCTTCTATCTGATAGTCGGAAATTACGTTTTCGAAAGTATCGTATGTCCATTCACCGTTTTCAACGTAATCACGGGGATCGACTTTTCCGTAACGGGAAATAAGATCTTCATTGACGGCAAAAATATTATACGAATAACTCATCTGTTTACCTGGCCATGAAACAGGGGCTACGGTATACGGAACACCGTTCATCATACCGATTTCAAGAAGGCCGAGGCTGCCGAATTTATCAGCATTCATATAATCGATATAATCCCTTAAAGCGTCAAGAGGATAGAAACAACCGGCACGGACAACTCTTGAAGGCTGATGAGTATAGCCGATTTCTGCGACATGTGTCCCACCTAATATTTTTGCAATAGTACCGTCAAGATAACTGCCGGTCGCATCCGAGCTAAGAGTAATATTGCAATTCATTTCTTTGCCAATATTTGCCATTCGCTGAAGGACCATATCCGACATAAGAGTATCGAGAGGATAAAAGAACGGAGTATCCATACCGAAGCCCTGAACTATTTCACATTCGTATCCGTCGAGGTCAATTTTTGAAGAATCGGAATTTATTCCGTTAAGATCAAGCAAAAATTCTTCATTCTGAGAACCGGCACATGAGCAGATGCCGAAAATAAAAACAAAAAGAAGAACACATGAAATAATCTTTTTCATAATAATAAACCATAGCTTTCATTTGGGAATTAGGGCTGATTTAAAACCTGCGTGAAAAAGTGTTTTTCACGCTACCCCCAAAGGTTTCATTTTACATATTATAGCATAAATCGAAATACAATGCAATATATAAAAATCTTATCCCGAGATCAAAAAACCTCTGGATACACACTTATATCAATTATTATCTACGTACTCTTCGTATTCTTTGATAAATTCGTAGTTGGGAACGACGTATTCTTCAACGAGAGCGCTTGCGGCTTCCGCGTATTTCTCAATAATTTCTGCGGAAGAAGCGCCTTTGATGGCCTCGGACTTGGCGTTGCCAAAATAATCAAAGATGCCGACTGTCCAGTAGTTCCAGCGTACATCACGAAGATAAGTGGTGAAGAATTCAACGTCACGCTTATCATAGAAGAAGCCCGAAGCATACTGCTGAATATCGTCGAGAGTTTCGTATCCTTCAAACGGGTCGCACATGCGGTCGATTACCATTGCGGCGCCCTCAGGTTCTTTTGCGTTGATATAGATACCGAAAGAGTCAAAGTCGGAAAAGAGGCTGGGCCATTCGCCGTACGTTCCGCGAGGACCGCAGGGCATGGGAACGATGCCGTAGTTACCCATTTCGTAAACGATATCACCCATCATATGGGAAAAAGAGGTCTGTGCCATAACGATCTCGCCTGCAAGGAAGCCAGATGTCATTTCGTTATAACCGAGAGTTGTGATACAGTCAGAATGATTTGCGTAAAGACGGGAGAACCAGTCGAAAGTCTCTGCAATAGCAGCAGAATTAAGCGCAGGGACAGCACGTCCGTCATCGGTAACGGAAATAAGGCTTGCGCCGTTCATCATAGCGAGTTCTGCAAGAGACCATGTGAAGTTGACTGCGGTAGCTTCAAAGTCGCCGTCTTCGATCTGGTAATCGGGAATAACTTTTTCGAAATTATCCCAGGTCCATTCGCCGTTTTCGACATAGTCACGGGGGTCAACTTTACCGTAACGAGCAATAAGATCTTCGTTGACAGAGAAGATATTATAAGCATAAGACATCTGCTTACCGGGCCAAGCGACGGGAGCTACGGTATAGGGAACACCGTTCATCATACCGATCTCAAGAAGACCGAGACTGCCGAATTTATCGGCATTCATATAGTCGAGAAAATCTCTTAAAATATCGAGAGGATAAAGAACGCTTGCCTGAACGAGCTTTGAGGGCTGATGAGTATAACCGATCTCTGCGACATGAACACCGCCGTAAACCTTTGTGATGGTGCCTTCAAGATAGCTGTTCGGCTCGGCGATAAGAGTAACGGTGCAGTTCAGTTCTTTGCCTATATCGGACATTCTTTTGAGCACGAAGTCTGACATAAGCGTATCGAGAGGATAGCAGAACGGCTGTTCAAGGTCAAAGCTCTGAATGATCGCACACTCGTAGCCGTTAAGGTCGACTGTATCGCCATCGTAAAGATCGTCGATATCCATATCGAAAAATTCGGGCTGTTCGGTCTGCGCACAGGAACAGATTCCAAAGACCATGACAAAGAGAAGCAAACAGGAAATTATTTTTTTCATAAAACGATATCTCCTAAGTTTTTTCATCATTATAGCACATAAGTTTTCGATCCGCAACATAATTCCATAAAAAGTCAAAAAATAAGTTATATTTTTTTTAGTATATTTTAATTTTACATGTTACAATCAAACCGTAAAATGAAAAATACACTGTGAAGGGAGGAACGAAATGCCGAAATTCACATATTCATTTGAACGGTACGAGATGAAATATCTAATAACGCAAGAGCAGAAAACCGGGCTTCTGGATCTGATGAGCAAACATATGATCCCCGATGCTTTCGGAAAAAGTTCGATACGGAATATCTACCTTGATACTCCGGACAGACGGCTGATCGTAAACTCTCTCGACCATCCGAAATTCAAGGAAAAGATGCGGATTCGAAGTTACGGCACAGCGACGGACGATGACACGGTTTTCGTTGAGCTGAAAAGAAAATACAAATCGGTCGTTTATAAACGGAGAGTTTCGATGACGAACGCAGAGGCTCTCGATTACGTTTTCGGCGGTCCTCCCCCGAAAAATAATCAGATAACCCGTGAGATCGATCGGTTTATGAAATTTTACGAAAATCTTGAGCCTGCAATGTTTATATCTTATGAACGAGAGGCTTTTTTCGCCAAAGACGACGGGACTTTCCGCATGACATTCGATGAAAATATTCTTTGGAGAGACCGGGATCTTTCCCTTTGCAAAGAAGCCTACGGAGAGCCGATCCTGCCGCCCGAAACATTTCTTATGGAGATAAAAACGGCGTACTCGATCCCTTTATGGCTCACGGCCTTTCTTTCCGAAAACGGGATATTCAAAACGAGTTTTTCAAAATACGGGCTTGCTTTTTCCGCCCAAATGAATAAAAAAAGAAACGGAAGTATATTAAATGGACAGCTTATTTAACGGAATTTTCGATACAACATTAACAAACGTCATAAATGTAAGCGATTTTCTTCTTTGCGTTGCCGTATCGATCGTAATCGGCATTATATTTGCCGCAGTTTTTTCGTTCAAGGCGAATTCGTCAAAAAGTTTTCTCATAACGCTCGCCCTGCTTCCCGCAACGGTCTGCGTCGTTATAATGATGGTAAACGGAAATATCGGCACGGGTGTCGCGGTCGCAGGCGCTTTTTCGCTCGTAAGATTCCGCTCTGCCCCCGGCTCCGCTAAAGAGATAGCCGCGATCTTTCTCGCAATGGCATCGGGACTTATCGCAGGCATGGGCTATCTTGCATACTCCGCACTTTTTGCGGTGATACTCTGCGCCGCGTATCTTGTTTTCAACGCCTTCAGTTTCAGAAGCAAAAACAGGATCATTGAAAAAACACTCAATATCACAATTCCCGAAAACCTTGATTACAATGGAGTTTTCGACGATATTTTCGAAGAATATCTCAAATCCGCTGAGCTTATTTCCGTAAAGACATCGGGCCTCGGAAGTCTGTATAAATTAAAATACGATATAACTCTGAAGGATCCAGCAAAAGAAAAAGAGATGATCGATGCACTCCGCTGCAGAAACGGAAACCTCGAAATCTGCTGTTCAATAAGAGAAACGAACTCGCTTGAATTATAAAAACGCTTGACAAAAGACTGAAAATATGTTACCATATTTACAATTTTATTATACATAAACAAGGAGATTCAACCATGGATATCAAAGAAATGATCACCGACGCTGTTGAAAGAGTCGTTAAAATGCTTAAAGAAGATGATTCTCTTCTCAAGAGATTCAAGACCGAACCCGTAAAGGTTCTCGAAGAGATCATCGGCAAAGACCTTCCCGATGAAAAGATCGAAGAAGTTATCGACCTTATCAAAGCTAAACTTGCAGCAGATAAGCTCGACGACACCGTTGACGACATCAAAGACGCGCTCGGCGGACTCAAGAACCTTTTCGGCAAAAAATAAGGTTCAATCCGAAAGATAAAAGGTTCCCGAATTATAAAACCAAACAGATAACAGGCACAGAATAACGACTCTGTGCCTGTTTTAATATAACTGAACAAATATAATCAGTTAAGGAAACCGGGGTTCATCTAACGGTTGAAAAGAGTTAAAATTTCAGGAGAACAGATGATAAAACATATTGCAAATCTGGTCACGTGTTGTCGTATTTTGGGTAGTGGTTTGTTGTTATTTTTTCCTGCGTTTTCGGTAAAGTTTTATATCATATATATCATCTGCGGTTTTAGTGATATGATAGATGGTACTATCGCAAGAAAGACAAACAGCATCAGTGAATTGGGATCTAAAATCGATACCGTAGCAGACATTGCGTTTGTAACAGTATCTTTGATTAAAATATTGCCAATAATTAATTTACCTCAATGGGTATGGCTATGGGGTACTGTAATCACAATTATCAAAATAGGTAATATCATATGGGGATATGCTTTTAAAAAACAGTTCATATCCCTGCATACTATAATGAACAAGATTACGGGATTGTTATTATTCCTTTTGCCGCTAACATTGTCTTTTGCAGAATTGAAATACAGTTCTATTATAGTGTGTTCTACAGCAACATTCGCAGCAATTCAAGAGGGAGTTTATATTGTAGCAAATCGTGAAAACCAATAGGTCAATCTAAATTCCCTGAACAAAAACCGTCCCCGATATGAGAATCATTTGATGTCTCATATCGGGGACGGTTTTAAACATTATAAAATTTTTCTTACACAAATAAGCCTTGAGAAAACGGAAACCTGTGTGTTCTATCAAAGCTTTTTGAGATGTTCGAGAAGTTCTGCGGAAGTTTCGGCAAATACGGTCTGCGGAAGATCGCTGTATGCCTCTTTTGCTCGATATCCCCAGAGAACGGAGACACAGTTCATGCCTGCATTCTGAGCGGTTTTGAAATCTTCGGGAGAGTCTCCGACAAAAACGGTGTCTTTCGGATCGACATTCATTTTCTCTGCAACAAGAAGAGCGGAAGTCGGATCGGGTTTGAGAGGAAGCCCCTCCTGTTTTCCCATAACACATGAAAAAGGAATATCGGAAAAATAATGCGCAATGATCTTTTTTGTCTGCTCATCGGGTTTATTCGAAAGAACCGAGATTTTTATTCCATCATTGACGAGAGATAAAAGAAGTTCACGTATGCCGTCATAATATTCGGTACGGACTGTAAGGTTCCGGGAATACGTTTCACCGTAAAGAGAATAGAGTTCGGATACGGTCTGATCGTCGGCATTTCCGCCGAGAGCACGAATGACAAGATTGCGCGCTCCGTTGCCTATAAAGGCTTTTAACTGTACAGTCGATATAGTCGGCTTGCCGAGTTTTTCGAGAGAAGAGTTCATTGAATATAAAAGATCGGGAACGGTGTTGAGGAGCGTTCCGTCGAGGTCAAAAATTACGCCTTTCATGGGTTTTTCCTTTTATTTTAACGTTTTTACCCACCGTCGGCAGGCATATATATATTATAACTCCAACGTTCAGATTTGTCAATAATAAATTTAAATGTAAAGGTACACAATTTTACAGCATCGTGAATAATTTATGAACTATCGACGGTAAGGTTGAAAAGTCACAAAAGAAATGATATACTTATATGTATAAATATTTAACGGGGAGGTGCGGCATGAGATACCTTAATACGGATCCGGAAAGGACATATTTCCGGGTAAAATCTTTTTTCTCGCCCGATGCGGATCTCGGTACGGACGCGGCGATAATATACGGTCTTGATTCAACTACTGCAGATCGGCTCAAAGACTGGGGAAATCACGGATACACGACACATTTCATGACGAGCCTTTCGTGGGGCGATTATTCGGATTATCTGAACGGGAAATACGACGGAAGAAAGCATCTTGACGAGATACAGACGACCGAAGACGGGACCTACGTTCTTCACGGTCTTTCATCGCCTTATATGGTGCCAACGCTCGAATTTACGGACTATCTTTCGGAAAAGCTTCTGAAGATCGTCGATATGGGCGTTAAAGTTATATTTCTCGAAGAGCCCGTATTTTTCACCAAAAGCGGTTACAGTGATGCGTTCAAGACAGAGTGGGAGATCTACTACGGTTCACCGTGGCAGGCCCCGGGTTCGTCGGAAGATGCGCAGTTCAAAGCATCGAGGCTAAAGGCATTCCTGCTTCGCCGCTGTATCGTCAACGTAAGCACACGACTCAAATACTACGCGAAAAAGAAATACAACTGTCAGATAAAAATATATTCTGTTTTAAACAGTTTCATAAACTATTCCCAGCGAAATATCATAACTCCGGGCAGAGACCTTGCGACCCGTCCGCAGATAGACGGCTTTGCGGCGCAAGTACGTCCGGAAACGGTGAAGATTCCGAAAATTTACAACGGAATAAGGAAAGAGCGTGTTTTCGAAACGGCGTATCTTGAATACGGAATCATGCAGGAGCTCGTTGAGAACACAGATAAAGAGATGATCTTTATCCATAATCCTTCCGACGACAAGCCGACGCAGAACTGGCAGGAAAGCAGGGCAAATTACGAAAAGATCCTTGTTGCATCCTTGCTTTCCCCGAAAATTTCAAAATACGAAGTCTGCCAGTCGCCCGAAAAGATATTCAGGAAAAAAGAGCAGATTTTAGGTGCAAAACCTGTTCCGAGCGCATATAAGACTGTCCTCATGACCGTCATAAACACATTGAAAAAGATGAGGCAGACGGAAGTTTCGGGCGAAAATCAGGAAGATACGGTCGGAATATTTATGTCCGATACGGCGATGTTCCAAAGAGAATATCCCGACGGAAACGGCTACAGCTTTGCATATGCGGACTCGATAGCGGAATTTTCATGTTTTTACGGTCTTTGTCTGCCGCTGATGTTAAGAGGTCTTCCGATAAGACCGATCGTTCTTGAAAACATTACGGATTCGCACGAATATTTAAACAATTATAAAATAGCGGTTTTAAGCTATGAATTCATGAAGCCCCTCTCCCCTGCTTACCACTATGTTTTATCATCATGGGTACGTGACGGCGGTATACTGATTTATGTTGGGGAAGACAGCGACTCGTTCAACAAAACAGACGAATGGTGGAAGCATTGCGACTGCACATTTTCGTCTCCTGCAGGACATCTTTTCGACGTCCTCGGAATTGCTCCGAAAATAAAAGCGATGAGAAAGAAACGCTCTACCCTTTCACGTTCTCCGAACTACGGAATGTTTGAAGTCGGCAAGGGTGCAGTGGCGGTCCTCGACGCAAACCCCGCAAAATGCGCTCAGGATAAGGCGTTTTCGCAGATGCTTATAAAGCTCGTTTCGTCAACCGCGGAAAAACGTAATATCGAAATTGAGCAGAAAGGCTATTTTATGCTCAACCGCGGTCCTTACAAAATTTTTGCGACTTTGAACGAAGAATTCAAAGACAATATTCCGTTAAACGGTAATTTCATCAATCTTCTGAGTGAAAAACTTGAGTACGATACATTGATCGTTGCCGAACCGAACTCGTATCATTTCCTTTACGATATAGATGCGGCAAAGCTCAAAAAGACAGAAATTATCGCGTGCAGCGCATATACGGAGCAGCTTATCTCAGACGAAAAAATGTTCTCATTTTCAGCGAAAGCGCCGTCTGACACAAACTGCGTATGCAGACTCTGGCTCAAAGAAGATGCGGAAGTTTTCGTCAACGGTCAAAGCACGGCATTTACAAGAGAAAAAAATACTGTTTTCTTTTCCTTTGCGGGCGGAGAAAACAAGATAGAAATAATTTATAAGTAAAGCGGAGGTTCAAAATGGCAGAATACGGCAAAAAGACATGGCTTATCCCCGACGGATACTATGATTCGCAGTTTGTAAAGCAGGTTTCTCACGATGCGGTCTGCGTTCTTAACACGACCGAAAAAGATGCGACGATCAAAATGACCCTTTTCTTTGAAGACAGAGAAGAAATGGGCGGATTTGAAGCAAAATGCGGCGCGAGAAGAACCCACCATATCCGCATGGATAAGATAAAAAGCATTGACGGCAAATCCGTTCCGACAGACACACCGTACGCTATCCTCGTTGAAAGCGACGTACCGGTAGTTGTTCAGTATTCGAGACTTGATACTGCGCAGGAAGCTCTTGCGCTTATGACAACGATCGCATATGCTGTTGATTGATAACAGAGAAATAAAGCTTGCGATATTCGACATGGACGGTCTGCTTCTCGATTCCGAAAAGATAAACCGAGAAATGTGGATAAAGACAGCAAAAATGCTCGGTTACGAGATGACTTTCGAGCAGTGGTTCGGTTTACTCGGAACTAACGAGGAATCTGAAAAACAGTATCTTTACAATCTTTACGGATCCGACTGTCCTGCTGAGAAATTCCGTTCGGTACGAATGAAGCTGATCGGCGAGTATGCCGAAGAATTCGGAATACCCGTAAAAAAAGGAGCAAAAGAGATTCTTGAATTTTTCAAAGAGAACGGTGTTTCGTGCGTCGTTGCGACCTCATCGGTAAGAGCAAGGGCAGAAAAAATTCTCGAAAAAGCGGGACTGCTCGGATATTTTGACAGTCTGACATGCGGCGATGAAGTCAAACTCGGAAAGCCCGACCCCGAGCTTTTCGAAAAAGCCGCAAAAAAAGCAGAAATCGAAGCCGAAAAGTGCGTTGTTTTCGAAGACTCCGAAAACGGAATAATAGCCGCAAGCAGGGCAAAAATGATACCCGTCTGCGTGCCTGATCTTCAGCCGTCTACGCAAACAGTAAAAGAACTTGCGATAATTATCGAATCTCTCGATAAATTTACGGAAATCACAAAAAAATTTTGCTAAATCATGGAACATTTAAATCAATTTAGCAGTCTAAAGTCATACAGGTGAATTGAATTCACCTGTATCTTTGCTATACACACAAAAAAACAAACACACGAAAGGAGGCTGGAGACAATTCAACCCGTAATAAAAGTTGAAAATCTCAAGAAGATCTACAAGCTCGGAACAGAGTCCGTAACGGCACTCGGCGGCGTAGATCTGGAGATAAACAAAGGCGAGATATGTTTTCTTGTCGGCACATCGGGTTCGGGCAAATCCACGCTTCTCAATATGATCGCGGGGTTGGAAAAACCAACATCGGGAACAGTCGTTCTGAACGGCACGCACATCGAAAAGATGAATGAACGGAAACTTGCGGTATTCAGGCAGAAAAATCTCGGATTCGTTTTCCAGTCATACAATCTTTTACCGACGATGACGGCGCAGGAAAACGTGGCGATGCCGCTTATGTTCAGCGGCAAAAAACAGTCTGTACGAGACAAAAAAGCGAAGGCCATGCTTCTCGCCGTAGGGCTCGGAGCGAGACTTCGCCATAAACCGACACAGATGAGCGGCGGTCAGCAGCAGCGAGTGGCGATCGCAAGAGCTTTTGTTTCCGATCCGCCGATAATTCTTGCGGACGAACCGACGGGCAACCTCGACTCCTCGACGACCGTTGAAGTAATGAACATGATCGTGGATCTTGTACGTAAAAACAATCAGACGCTCGTAGTTGTCACCCACGAACCCGAGCTTGCGGTCTACGGAGACAAAGTCGTTCATATCAAAGACGGTATGATCGAACGAATGGAGATCAACAGCGATCCCGTAAGAAAAATGGAAACACAAAAAACCGAACAAACTTTAAACCAATAAACACCGATTGGAGTAAAACGGAAAATGAAAAAATTATTGACTCTCTTTACCGTCCTTTGCCTCTGTTTTTCATGCTCATTCGGAGCATTTGCGGCATCGGACACAACCACTTCGGGCGGCACGGACACAGGCACGACTTCCGATCCGTTCGAATCCCTTTTTCCCGAAGTTTCGGATCCCGTTATAACCGTAAAGCAGAACGTGATCCCGAACCTCAAAGCAGGCACTTCGGGTTTTGCCGAATTTACGGTTGAAAACACAAGCTTCAGCTTTGCTTCGGATATTATCCTTACCGTAACTTCCGATTCAGCGGATATCAAGATCGCACCCGAAGACAGCATAATATCCGTAGGCGCGCTTTCGGCATACGGTTCGTCGAAAGTGGCGGTTCCCGTTTCCGTCTCCCCGTCGGCAAACGGCCAGTATTCGCTGAGCGTAAGCATTTCGTGCGTTACGACAACGGGATTTTTCTCTCAGCAGACGTTTAATTTCTCGGGCAAAGCATCTCTCGTCGTTTCCAGAGGAAGCGCAGTTATGCAGCCTGTAATAAAAGATATGAAATTTGACGCTGCGGAATATTTTGCAGGCGATCTTCCCGTTCTTTCTTTTACGGTAGAAAACCCCAACGATTTTGCGATATATTCCGTATCCCCCACCCTTTCGGGATTTGTTGACGGTGCGGTCGATGCGATTTTCCCCGATCAGTCTTTCTATATTGACAGGCTCGGCGCAAATGAATCGAAGACTTTCACCGTTAAGATGAAAACAAGTGACTCCGTAGCGGCACAGATCTATAATTTCACCCTTAAACTTACCGCAAGCGACGATTTCGGCACCGAATATGCCGCTGAAAAGAGTGCGTATTTTACAGTCGTCGAAAAAACTGCCGACGAATTTACGGCACAGTCTCCGAGAATCATTATCGACTCTTATAAAATGTCTCCCTCAAACGCACAGCCCGGCGACACAGTAAGACTGACGATCGATCTTCTGAACCTCGGCGTACTTGATGCGGAAAACGTCAAAGTTTCTCTCGGCGGCTACGATGCGCAGTACATAACCCTCCGTGAGATCACACCTGAAAAGACAGTTTCTTCCGTTGATGTAATGAAGACAGCAACCGTCGAATATTCGATGACTCTTTCCTCTGTTTTCCCGCAGGATACGAATGTTCCCCTGACCGTATTCCTTTCATACGGTGACCTTACGGGTAAGAATTACGCAGACCAGAGCATCATCAATATAATGAGCATTACCCCCGAAGAAAAACCCGAAGATGAAAAGCCCGGTTTTGAAGTTCCCGTTTATAAGATTCCGAAAGTTATAATCGAAAGCTTCGTTACCGATACCGAACTTATCGGCGCGGGCACCGAATTTGATCTTACATTTACTCTTCGAAACACGAGCGAAGATCTGGATGTTGAAAACCTCCGTATAACCCTTGTTGATTCAGGGACAAACGCAGGTATCTTCACACCCGTAAACTCCGGTTATTCTTTCTTTATGGATGAAATCGAAAAACTCGGTGAACATACGCTTTCCATTCCGCTTTTTGCAAAAGTTTCGACCGAATCGGGTATTTACTCACTCAATTTCCAGATAGAATATGAGTATTATGTAAAAACCGGTGAAAAGACCGGCGAATACCGCTCCAATTCTCTGGTTGAAACGATCTCTCTGAAAGTCGTTCAGCCGATCAATATCGAAGTTTCGAACTTCTACTGCGATTACAGCACATACGCAAACGGTCAGAGCTATATCTCTTTCAGTTACAACAACAAGAGCCGTTCGAACCTCTATTTTATGAATATTGATATCGAAGGCAACGCTACCATGGCTGAAGGCAAGCTCGAAATGGGTTCCATCCCCTCCGGTTACAGCGATTATATCGATTTTGCGATCAATATCGGAGAAGAAATCGGCGAGCAGGAATTTGCGATCGTATTCAATTTCAAAGACAGCCTCAATCAGGAATCGAGCATCAGATATCCGTTCACGATGATCGTTGAAGAACAGCCCGTTTACGAAGAACCCGTATACAACGAAGAAGATTTCTATATGCCCGAAGTAAGCGAACCTATGGAAGAAGAAACGGGCGCAATTTCAATGACAACATGGATCATCATCGGCGTTGCAGGCGCGGTCGTGATCGCAGTTGTTATTATAATAATCGTTGTTGCGGTCAAGAAAAAGAAAGCAAAGGAAGAGGAAGATGAGAGTATTTGACGTTATAAGACTGGCGTTTAAAAATCTCTTCCGAAGAAAAGCAAGGACGGTGCTAACGCTTCTCGGTATAGTCGTAGGCGCGGTATCCGTTATAATAATGATATCTATCGGTCTCGGTCTTGACCAGTCTAAGCAAGAACTTTTGTCACAGTTTACAAGTCTTGAAAAAATAACGGTATACAGGCGTTACGATTACGATGATTCTATCGGTCAAAGTATTATCGGCAACGCACTCAACGATGCCGCCGTTGAATCGTTCAAGCAAATAGAGAACGTAAAAGCCGTTACTCCTTTAATGGATCTCGGTTCAACGAAGCTTGTAAGCGGTAAGAAAGTTTTCGACTGGGCATGGATACAGGGTATGGACCCCGAAGCAATGCCTCACTTTGAGGAATTTGACAATCTGAAAGACGGTGGACTTATCCCTGCGATCGACGATGACGAAAAAACGATAGATGTTATTTTGGGATACAATATTCCGTATCAATTCTATAATCCGAAAAAAAGAGGAGACCAGGAATCGATATGGAACGAAAGGTATAACGGTGAAGGCGAAGACACAAGAGAATTGCGAATAGATCCGATGAACGATCTTATAAAGCTCACGTTCGACCATTCTTACGGAAACCCTCCGAATATTGATCTTTCGGGAGGATCCACGGAAGTAACGCCGATAAAAAGAACAAAGTTTTACAATTTACGTGTAGTCGGCTATCTCGCATTTGACCCCGATTATACTACAAACGATGCCATATATATGTCGATCGAAGACATGAAATATCTTGAAAAAGAATATCAGAAATATATGGAACAAAATCAAAGCGGTTATTACAACGGCAATTCGGAAGAGCAGGAATATTCCCAGGTATACGTCAAAGCAGAAAATATGAATGATGTTTCCGATATTCAGAAAAAAATAGAGGAAATGGGATATTCGACTTCGAGCTATATGTCGTATGTTGAACCGCTTCAGCAGAAGATCGAAAGCGACCAGTTTTTATTCCTTGCTATCGGATGTATCGCATTCTTCGTTGCGGCGCTCAATATTATCAATACAATGATGATGTCGACATACGAAAGAACGAGAGAGATCGGCATAATGAAAGTTCTGGGCTGCAAAATAAGTGATATAAGAAACCTTTTCCTGCTTGAAGCTGGACTGATGGGCTTTTGCGGAGGTGTCATAGGCGTCCCGATAAGCTACGTGGTTTCATACATAATAAATTATATGCAGGCGCAGCAGAATACGGCAGATATGGGATATTACGTCGATCCGTCGCTTGTAAGTTCAGGTTCTTCGATTATTCCGATCTGGCTCTGCATTGCGGCTATAGTGTTCTCCGCGCTCGTCGGATTTGTCTCGGGATTGTACCCGTCGATACGTGCAATGAAGCTTTCAGCGCTCGAAGCGATCAAAAACGAATAGTCTTTCATAAAAAATTCATATTTACGGACTTGAAATTTAAGTCCGAATGTGATATAATATATCGAAATTGTTATCATAGCCGAAAGGGGAGTGTAAGTCATGAAGGAAGGAATCCATCCCAAATATCAGGATACCGTTATTAAGTGCGTCTGCGGAAATGAGATCCCCACTCGCTCCACAAAGACCGATATCCACGTTGAAATTTGCTCTAAATGCCATCCGTTCTTTACCGGCAAACAGAAATTAGTCGATACAGGCGGACGTGTAGACAGATTCAAGAAAAAATTCAAACTGCAGTAATAAATACAACGCAGCAAAGATGATCACATCACCGACGGACGAATATAAAGTCCCGTCGGTGATTTTTTCTGTTTCGGAGCAAAAAACCGCGGTGGTATTATTCGGTACGGATGCCGTGATTTCGCCCATGCTCGAAATCACGCAGGAAATACCCGTATTCGCGGCGCATACAACGCTCCTGCCGGACTCGACGGCACGCAGGACAGCGTGAGACAGATGACGGTAAAGCGCAGAAGATTTTCCGAACCATGAATCGTTTGTCATGATGACCGTTATATCCGAACCGTCGGCGGAATTTTGTCTGTTGAGAGAAGAAAAAAGAGACTCAAAGCAAATAAGAAAACCGATATCGCAAACGGGAGTTTCTATCACCCCTCCTCTGCCGCCGAATGAAATATTACCGACAAGGTCGGAAGGAAGAATGCCGAAAGGATCATATTCGCCGAAAGGAACGAGGCGGCGTTTTCTGTATGACCCAAGAACGGAGCCGTCGGGGGAAGAAACATGTGCGGAATTGAATATCTGACCGTTTTCTTCCTCGAAACAGCCGAAAACGATGCAGGAATCAAGTTTTTTTGAAAGCGATGAAAAAGCGGAAACGGCGGAAACGTTATCAGTCCAAGGATAAGAAGTTTCGGGCAGAATGATAAGAGACGGTTCGTTTTCTTCACAGATAAGGCGGCAAAGTTCGGAATAAAGAAAAAGAGTATCGGTTTTATCGGTCGTCCATTTACCGTCAGCGGCAATGTTACCCTGAACTATGGCGACCGATATTTTTTCACCCGTTAAAGGCCGTGCCATCCGCAGAAAGCCAAATGAAAGATTTGAGAAAAATACGGCAATCGCAACGAAAAAATAAAAGATAAATCTTTTTTTGTTTTTAATTTCGGATAACGCAAGCGCGAAAAAACCGTTAATAACGATAATAATTAAAGAAACCGAAAGCGAACCGCCGACAGAAGCGGTCTGTAAAAACGGAGTAAAGCACGAAACTGAAGCTGCAAGGCTCGTCCACGGAAAGCTGAATCTGCCCATTGCCGAAGGAATGAATTCAGACAAAAGATAAGAAAAAGTAAACGAAAAAAGGAACGGAAAACCGCTTTTCGAGAAGAAATAAAAAGGCAGAAAACCGACCGTTAAAATCATTCCGCCGATAACGGAAAGCGCCAGAAGGGCGAAGAAAGTAAGCCCTAAGGACGGCAGATAACCGTTAAAATACAGCTCGAAAATCCACAGACAAGAGCCTCCCCAAAGAGCAAAACCGTAAAAAAATGAGTACGGCAAACATTTTTCGGGAGATTTTTTGCAGATAAAAGCAAACAGTGTCGGGGCGAAAAACGAAAGGATCGAAAAACATCTTTCGGCTCCGGCAAGGGCGGTAAAAAGACCCGAAATAAAACTGCAAACAAAACTTATCATAACAAGACGGTTCCTTTCGATATTGCAAAGAGCGCAAACATCAAATTTTCACATAATTGTCAAACAGAAAGCTTGACAAAACGGGGCAAAAATTGTATTATATAAGTTGATATAAATACTATGTTTATATTGGTAGATAAGAGAAAAAAATATACGATAATCCAACAGTAAGGAGAATAAATTTTATGAAAAACCTTCTTGCAAACTTCAAAAAAAGTAATTTTAAGTATCTTAACGTCGAAGAGGATGACGACAGCTCCGTTCTTTTCACGAAAGAAGACGGTATATCCCTCATCCCCGAAGAAAATTCCAGCTTTTACCGCGCACCCGACGGAACTAAGAACCGTTCAAACGCTATTTTCATGTATATCGAAGCTGAAGGCGATTTCATCGTAAGAGCACACGTTGACCATAACTTCATCTACGAAGGCGATGCTGCAAGCATTATGGTCAGAGTTGACGACGATAACTGGGCAAAGCTCTGCTTTGAAAAATCCGAAACCGGCACAAACTCTCTCGTAAGCTCCGTAACATACGACGGCTGGTCCGACAGAGCTATCGGCGAAACGTATTCCTGGGATAACGTACGCCTTTATTTTGTAAGAAAAGGCAATACGTTCGGAATGTATTACTCTCCCGATGACAAGCATAAACGCCTCATCCGCTATTTCAGACTCGATGCTCCCGAAAAGATTCAGGTTGGTATGATGGCACAGTCTCCCCACGGCGAAGGCGATGCTGTTATGAACTTCTATTCTTTCGACATTGAATATATCTCCGTCGGCAGTATCGAAGAAGGCGCACTTGACCATTTCTGTTAATCAATCGACCGTTAAAAAATATAAAGGAATAAAAAATGGATAATCTTAAGCTTGCGGAACTTCTTTTTCCGCACATAACAAAAACCACCGAATATTACGAAGAAAAATATCCCCCGAGAAATCTTCCAGAGGGCGCAAGAGTAACCCGTATAGCACCCAGCCCGACAGGTTATCTTCATATCGGCGCGCTTTACGGTGCGGTTACCGACGAAAGAACCGCTCACCTTACGAACGGTGTTTTCTATCTCAGAATAGAAGACACAGACTCGAAGCGTGAAGTTTCGGGTGCCGCAGACCTTTTCATTACCATGTTCGAAAAATACGGCATGAAATTTGACGAAGGAGCTGTCAGCGGCGGCGACAAAGGTGACTACGGCCCGTACAGACAGAGCGAAAGAACCGAAATTTACCAGACTTTTGCAAAACAGCTCATCGCAGAAGGCAAGGCATATCCTTGTTTCTGTACCGATACCGAGATCGAAAAGATCAGAAACGAGCAGGAAGCCGCAGGCGAAAACCCCGGTTATTACGGTAAATGGGCAGTCTGGAGAGATGCCGAAATAGAAAAAGTTGAGCAGGCTCTCGCAGAAAAGAAACCGTTCGTTGTTCGTCTCCGTTCGACAGGCGACCCCTCAAAGAGAGTTAAACTCACCGATGCAATAAAGGGCGACCTCGAATTCCCGCAGAACAATCAGGACTTTGTAATCCTTAAATCGGACGGAACTCCCCCCTACCATTTCGCTCATGCGATCGACGATCATCTTATGAGAACGACCCACGTTGTCCGCGGCGAAGAATGGCTCGCTACTCTTCCGTGGCACGTTGAACTTTTTGCGGCTCTCGGCTTCAAACGTCCCGTTTTCTGCCACACCGCAAATATCATGAAGCTCGATAACGGCTCGAAGAGAAAGATCTCCAAGAGAAAAGACCCCGAAGCGGACGTTGCGATGTTCCTTCGCGAAGGTTATCCGCAGAGCGCACTTATAGAATACGTTCTCACTCTTCTCAACTCCAACTTTGAAGACTGGCGCAGAGCAAACCCGACCGCAGACAAAAACGAGTTCCCGTTCTCCTTCAAGAAAATGGGTGTTTCGGGTCCGCTTTTCGACTTTGAAAAACTTTACGATATCTGTAAAGACGTTGTTTCGAGAATGGACGCAGAGACCGTTTACGAAAACGTTGTTGCATGGACTGCTGAATACGATCCCGAATTCAATGCGGTTCTGACGAAAGATCCGCAGTACGCAAAAGATATTCTCTCTATCGGCAGAGGCGGTTCGAAGCCGAGAAAAGACTTTGGTCTCTGGAAAGAAGTCAGAGAATACATGGGCTTTTTCTACAACGAGCTTTTCGCTCCCGAATACTGCTTCCCCGAAAATCTCGCAAAAGAAGATATCATTGCGGTTCTCGAAAAATATCCGTCCGTATTTGACGAAAACGACGATCAGCAGCAGTGGTTCGAAAAACTCAAGACTGTCGCTTCATCTATCGGATTTGCGGCAGATACCAAAGAATACAAGAAAAATCCCGATGCATTCAAAGGCCATGTCGGCGATATCGCAATGATGCTGAGAGTTGCGCTTACCGGTAAGCAGGTATCTCCCGATACCTTTGCCGTTATCCGTATTCTCGGAAAAGACGAAATGACAAACAGACTTAAAAAATGCATCGATTCTATAAAAGGTTAAGGACATAAATTATATGGAAGAAACGACTAATTTTATTCACGAAATTATAGATTCCGACCTTGCGGAAGGCAGAGCAACGCATATTCATACACGTTTTCCGCCCGAGCCGAACGGTTATCTTCATATCGGCAGCGCGAAAGCAATCTGGATAAACTGGTCTACCGCGCAGAAATACGGCGGTGAATTCAACCTCCGTTTTGACGACACAAACCCTGTCAAAGAAGATACCGAATACGTTGAAGCTATCGAAAACGACCTCAAATGGCTCGGCGCTGTTCCCAACGGCGGCATCTATTACGGTTCCGACTATTTCGACAAATGCTATGAATTTGCCATCAAACTCATAAAAGAAGGCAAAGCATACGTTTGCGATCTTTCGAAAGATGAAATGGAACAGTACCGCGGAACTCTTACCGAACCCGGTAAAAACAGCCCGTACAGAGACCGTTCCGTAGAAGAAAACCTCGATCTTTTCGAAAGAATGAAAAACGGAGAATTCCCCGACGGTGCAAAGACTCTCCGCGCAAAGATCGATATGGCATCGCCCAATATGAACATGAGAGACCCTGCGATCTACAGAATCGTTCATACCTCTCATCACAGACAGGGCAACAAATGGTGCATCTACCCGCTTTACGACTATGCGCACCCCATTCAGGATGCACTTGAAGGCATCACCCACTCCCTCTGCTCCATCGAATTTGAAAACCACAGACCTCTTTACAACTGGGTCGTAGACAATATCGATTTTGAAGAAAAGCCGCATCAGTGGGAATTTGCAAGACTTAACATGACGTATACCGTTATGAGTAAGCGTTATCTTCGTCAGCTCGTAGAAGAAAAGCACGTTGACGGTTGGGACGACCCCCGTATGCCCACCCTCTGCGCGCTCAGAAGAAGAGGTTACACTCCTTCTGCGATCTTTGATTTTGTAAAGAGAGCAGGCGTTGCAAAAGCATACAGTATTGTTGATATTCAGCTTCTTGAGCATTGCATCAGAGAAGAGCTCAACACGACCGCACAGAGAAGAATCGCCGTTCTTGACCCGATCAAGGTAACGATCACAAACTTCCCCGAAGGCGAGACCGAATATTTCGAAGTTCCCAACAATCCGCAGGATCCCGAAGCAGGTTCGAGAAAAGTTCCGTTCACAAAACATCTTTATATCGACAGAAGCGACTTTGCGGAAGTTCCGCCGCCGAAATTCTTCAGACTCAAACCCGGCGGAGAAGTCAGACTCATGGGCTCATACATTATTAAATATGAAGATATCGTAAAAGACGAAAACGGCAATATCGTTGAGATCCTCTGTTCCTGCGACCGTGAAACAGCTGCAGGCGTTCCCGCAGACGGAAGAAAGATCAAAGGAACTATCCATTGGCTTTCTCAGGAAACAGCGCTCGATACTACCGTTCATATTTACGACAGACTTTTCACTCTTGAAAATGTATTTGATATTCCTGAAAATTCTTCTATCATGGACTATGTAAACCATGATTCTCATACCGTTATAACCAACGCAAAACTCGAACCGGCTCTCGCAGACGCAAAGGCGGAAGAGCATTTCCAGTTTGTAAGAACAGGCTATTTCGTAAAAGATACAAAAGAAGAAAACAGCTATAATCTTACTGTAAGCTTAAAAGACAGTTATAAGGCTTAACAAATAAAAAATTTTTATAAGAGGTGCTAAAAATGGATTTTGTACGTTTAGGCATAATCGGTCTTGGTAACATGGGTTCCGGTCATATCGGAAACTACCTCGCAGGCAGACTTAAAAATGTTAAAATAACAGCTATCTGCGATATCGACCCCGAAAAACTTGCGGCTGCAAGCGAAAAACTCGGCTCAGAAGTTAAAACATTTGCAACATCCGAAGAACTTATCCGTTCCGGCGAAGTTGACGCGATCCTTATCGCTACCCCCCACTATTTCCACCCGACGATCGCTATCGACGGTTTCAAAAACGGACTTCATGTTCTTTCCGAAAAGCCTGCAGGCGTTTACACCAAGGCTGTTCGTGAAATGAACGAAGTTGCTGAAAAATCCGGCAAAGTTTTCGGTTTGATGTTTAACCAGAGAACGAACCCTGCATATCAGAAGCTTAAAGAAATGATGGATACAGGTGTACTCGGTGAAATGACAAGAGCTACCTGGATCATTACCGACTGGTACAGAACTCAGGCATACTACAACTCCGGCGGATGGCGTGCTACATGGGCAGGCGAAGGCGGCGGCGTTCTTCTCAACCAGTGCCCCCACCAGATCGACCTCATGCAGTGGATCTGCGGCGTTCCGAAGAGAGTTTTTGCACAGGCTGATTTCGGTATGTACCACGATATCGAAGTTGAAGACAACGTAACCGCTGTTTACGAATACGAAAACGGTGCGAAAGGTCTTTTCGTTACAACCACAGGCGAATACCCCGGTACAAACAGATTTGAAGTTTCCGGCGACCTCGGTAAAGTTGTTATCGAGCACGGTAAATTTACCTATTACAAAAACAACGGCTCCGTTAAGGCAAATACAATGGGCGGAGATAACGGTTTCGGCGGTCTCAGTTGCGAAAAAGAAGAGATCGTTTTTGATAACGGCGGCGAACAGCACGTCGGCATCCTCAACAACTTTGTTGACTGCATCCTCAACGGCACTCCCCTCCTCGCTCCCGGTGTTGAAGGTATCAGAGGTCTTACGGTTTCCAACGCTATGCATCTTTCCGCTTGGACAGGCGGCTGGGTAGACGTTCCGTTCGACGAAGATAAATTCTACGATATTCTCAAAGAAAAAATCGAAACTTCGAGATATGTAAAACCCGAAACTACTTCGAAAGCTGCTGTTGATATTTCCAACACATACGGAAACAAATAAGCAAAAAAAGAGGTGTCTGTAATGGAAAACGTCCGTTTAGGCATAATCGGCCTCGGCAACATGGGTTACAGCCATGTAAAAAACTATGTTACGGGCAAACTTAAAAACGTTAAACTGACAGCGATTTGCGACATCGACGAAAAGAGACTCGAAATCGTCAGCAAAGAGCTCGGTCCCGAAGTTAAAACATACAATACATCCGAAAAACTTATCCGTTCGGGAGAAGTTGATGCGATAGTTATTGCAACTCCGCACTATTTCCATCCCCCGATCGCTATTGACGGTTTCAAAAACGGACTTCACGTTTTAACCGAAAAGCCTGCAGGGGTTTACACCAAAGCTGTTCGTGAAATGAATGCGGAAGCGGAAGCATCTGGCAAAGTTTTCGGAATCATGTATAATCAGAGAACGAATCCCGCGTATCAGAAGCTCAAAGCAATGGTTGAAAGCGGCGAACTCGGCGAGTTGACAAGAGTTGTCTGGATCATTACCGACTGGTACAGAACCCAGGCATACTACAATTCGGGCGGCTGGCGCGCAACCTGGGCAGGCGAAGGCGGCGGCGTTCTTCTCAATCAGTGTCCTCACCAGATCGATCTTATGCAGTGGATCTGCGGCGTTCCGAAACGTGTTTTTGCAAAAGCTGAATTCGGTAAATTTCATAATATTGAAGTTGAAGACTGCGTTACTGCGATGTACGAATACGAAAACGGCGCTACGGGTATGTTCATGACGACAACGGGCGAATTTCCCGGAACGAACAGACTCGAGATCGCAGGAGACCTCGGAAAAGTCGTTATCGAAGGCGGCAAGTTCATTCATTATAAGAACAGTACTTCCGTCAGAGAAAACACGATGGACACATCCTCAAGATATGTCGGTCCGACTTGCGAAGTCGAAGAGATCAAGTTTGACAATGCGGGCGAACAGCACGCAGGTATAATGAACAACTTTATCGATTCTATAATCAACGGCACTCCCCTCCTCGCTCCAGGTATCGAGGGCATAAGAGGTCTTACCGTTTCAAATGCTATGCATCTTTCGGCATGGACAGGCGACTGGGTGGAAATTCCGTTCGATGAAGATAAATATTATGATCTTCTGAAAGAAAAGATCGATAATTCAACATTTGTCAAACCCGAAGTTGCTCCCGGCTCTGTTGAAGAAATTTCGGGAACGTACTCAAATAATTAAAATGAGAAATAAAAACAGTATAAATTTTACTGAGGGGAAAATTCTTTCCCCTCTTCTCATGTTCTGCTTGCCTATTTTTGCGGCGCTTTTCCTGCAGGCGATGTACGGTGCGGTAGACTTGATGGTGATCGGTCAGTTCGACGATGCGGCAGGTGTATCGGGTGTCGGTACGGGAAGCGCAGTTATGATGCTCGTAACGACAATAATAAACGGCTTTGCAGTCGGCACGACCGTAATGATAGGCAGAAGAATAGGCGAAAACGCACCCGAAAAAGCAGGCAAAGCGATCGGCGCTTCGATCTTTCTTTTTGCGATACTTTCCATTGTTTTGACGGTTCTTATGCTTGTTTACGCTGAGCCGCTCGCACGGCTGATGAAAGCGCCTGAAGAAGCTTTTGATGAGACGGTCACATATGTCCGCATCTGTTCATCAGGTATCATTTTCATCACGGCGTATAACGTTATCGGCGGTATTTTCAGAGGTCTCGGAAACTCGACGCTTCCGATGATATTCGTTGCGATAGCATGTGTTGTAAATATTATCGGCGACCTTTTATTTGTTGCGGTATTTAAAATGAACGTTGCAGGTGCGGCGCTCGCGACGATAATGGCGCAGATGGTTTCTGTAATTCTGTCACTTGTAATAATAAGAAGGCAGAAGCTTCCGTTTAAATTTACGCTCAAAGATATAGGTTTTCATAAAGAAGAGCTGAAAACGATCATAAAGATCGGTTCGCCCATATCTTTTCAAGATGCACTAACGCACTTTTCATTCCTTATGATAAATGCGATAACGAACAACATAGGTCTTGCGGAATCGGCAGGATACGGTGTTGCGGAAAGAGTAACGGGATTTATTTTCCTCGTTCCGTCGGCAGTAATGTCGGGAATTACCGCATTTGTAGCGCAAAACTACGGTGCGGGTAAGCTCGACAGAGCGCGTCAAGGTATGAAAACGGGAATCTTTGCAGGAAGTATAGGCGGTCTTGTGCTTTTCCTTCTCGGATTTTTCTTTGCCGAACCGCTTTCATCGATATTCGCAAACGATCCTGCAGTAATCGAACAGGCGGCGTTATACTTAAAAGGCTTTTCTTCGGACTGTCTTTTGACTTGTACGCTTTTCAGCTTTATCGGTTACTTCAACGGCTGCGGAGAGACGACGTGCGTTATGCTGCAAGGTATTACGGCATCGTTCTTATTCAGAGTTCCGCTTTCGTGGCTGCTTGCAAATATCGAAGGCGCTTCGCTCATGACGATCGGCTTTGCCGCTCCGCTCGCAACGGTTTACGGCATAATCTTCTGCATTGTCGCCTACATTTTAATATCGAAAAAGCAGAACAAGATAATAACATAGGAAAACAGCCCTTTAAAAGGGCTGTTTTTTTACTTCAGATTTTCATTAAGTCGGCTTCCGAGAGTTCTGATGCAGATAAAAACCGTTATCCACACGATAAAATAAACGACAACAAATATGAGCGAAAAAATAAGAAGGACTGCAGGCTCGAAGGGGATCCATGAATTGATTATATAACAAAGGCTATATGAAACATAAAGCGATAAAAAATGGACAAAAAGCGATTTTGCGATCGGCCAATGCTCGATCTGATTGAAAATACTGGCCCCCGCGTGGACGAATGCAAGAATATAAGTAGAAACGATACTCGTAAAAACATCCGTTCCGCTGAGACTGAAATCATCGAGTGTGAGATGTATGATCAAAAAAACGATGCCGCAAATTATCGGGCCGAAACCTCCGAACATCATACCTCTGATAAAAAATTCTTTCATATAACTGTTTTTTCTCATTTTAAACCTATCCTTTCTTTAACTCTTTTAACTTGACGACGGGAAACATAATCTTTATATCCGTTTTTTAATATTACGGTCAATGAGCCGCCGAGAGAAGCGCCGAACTTTGAAATTTTGCGGATATTGCAAAGACACGACTGATTGATCTTCACAAAATCAGCCGAAACGAGCTCTTCGATCTCATAAAGCCGTTGATTTATTCTGAATTTTCCGCTGTCCGTCAAAGCATAGATCTTGTTTTCTTCAACGATAAAACAATAAATTTCCGTTACGAAAAGCTTTACGGTATCGCGGTTTTCGTCATAGCCGAGAAGCTCCGTCTCGATATTTGAAATATACGATTCTATATCTTCGATCTGTTTTGTTCGCTGTTTTGCATAAATAAGTACTTTTTCTTCACATGAATTATCTATGATCGTCTGAAATTTCATTTGTCTTCCTCCTTTGATAACAGTATACCACAACCGATTTTTTTGTCAACGGTTTCAGAGCGTTCGGTCAATTTGAAAATGTAAGCGGTAAAATATCCGATTATTTCAAAAAAACAAAAAAGTTATATTGACTTTTGATGATTGCTGTGATATAATTTCGTTGTTAATCAAATATTGCAATACGGTTCGGGCGATGCCCGATAAGAGGGAAGTTCGGTGCAAATCCGTCGCAACTGCCATTACCGTAAAAGTCGGAAAACTCACCGTAAAAGCAAGGCAAGAAACATTTTTGGGCAAAGAAGAATGCAGCCGTTTCGGAATAACAGGATAGGTGTACCCTTTTATATCTTTGCTTCAAACTTTTGCCTGCAATTCAATGAAACAGTTGCGTCTTCTTCGGTAAAAACGGAGAAAGACGCTTTTTTTGTTTTGAAAGGAACGCAAATGAGCGAGAAATTTGACAGGCAATCGTGTATATCTCTGTTGAAAGAAAAGAAAAAAGAACTTGATGCCGCAGGCGATGACCGTTTTCCGAAAAGATCGGATTTTACGGAAGAACAGATCGTTGCGATCAAAGCGTTTCTGGGACCGTGGCCGAGAGCACTCGAGGAATCAGGCTTAAAGCAAGCCGACCCGAACAGAGAGACAGACAAAATGCAGAAAAGAATTGCGTTAAAACGTAAAAAAACAGAGATCAAAAAGGTAAAAAAGGGCTCATGACCGTGTTTTTAACCTTTTTAAGGTAAAATAAAAAAACAAAAAGGAATGATCTCAAAATGAAAAAAATTATCAGAATTATGATCGTCTTGGCGATGCTCTTCACCCTTTGCGCTGTCCCGATGGCGGCACAAGGCGTTGAAGTCACGGTAACGATCGCAAACGGCGATATTATGGTTCACGACACAGTTTCCGTATCGGATGCTGACGGCGACGGTGTTATCTCCATTGCCGATGCTCTCTATGCGGCACACGAAGAAAATTACGACGGCGGCGCAAGCGCAGGTTTCGGCACAGAAGATACCCAATGGGGCATCTCGCTCATGAAACTTTGGGGCGTTGAAAACGGCGGAAGCTACGGCTATCAGATAAACAACGGCAACCCGATGAGCCTTGCTGATCCCGTTAAAGACGGCGACTACGTTTACGCTTACGTTTATACCGATACCGTCGGTTTTTCCGATACTTACACTTTCTTTAACGAACTTACCGTTAAAGCCACAGAAGGTCAGTCCATTGATCTTACTCTTTCTGCCGCAGGTTACGATGAAAACTGGGCACCGATAACTCTTCCCGTTGAAGGCGCAGTTATTACCGTTAACGGCGAAAAGACAGAATTTGTAACCGATGCAGAAGGTAAAGTTTCTGTCAAAATCGACGAAGCAGGCGAATACACAATCAGCGCTGTATCCGAGACCATGACTCTCGTTCCCCCTGTTTGCACTGCGACCGTTACGGCTGAGTCTAACCCCTCAACTTCCGACAGCGATATGATGATCTTTGCAGTCACCGCGATCGTTGCAATCGGCGCTGTCATGATGATAAGAAAAAAGGAATGTAAATGAGAAATAAGATAATATCCGTTATTTTAGCGGTAATTTTTATCTGCGCATCACTCGGAATATCTACATTTGCTCAAATGAATACCGTCGGGGAGATCAATGATCTCCTCGACGATATTGTTGCTTTTAACCTTAACAAAGAAAACGAGAATGATACGCTTAAATGGCTCGCAAGCGGCGCGGGAAACGGAACCGAATTTTACGCAATTGCATTTTCACAGAGGATCCCAGAATCTTCTCCGAGTTCGAGATACGATCTTTCGGATTTTGCGAAAGCAATGGAGAAGTTTCTTGACGAAAACGAAGTAAAAAATGCGGTAACAAAGCAGAAATACGCACTTTCGCTTATTGCGTCGGGCAAGGAAGACTCAAAATACGTTAACGAAATAACTAATTCAACGATCGGCGAGCTCGGAATAATGAGCTTCGTTTTCGGTCTTCATCTTTTGAATAACGGTGCGGTTAGCGAAACACATACTGTCGAGACTGTTACAGACAAGCTTCTTTCTCTTCAGCTTGAAGACGGCGGATGGGCTTTGACGGGACAGTATTCGGACGTTGATATAACGGCGATGACCGTTCAGGCTCTTGCTCCGCACAGAGAAACGAATGATGAGATTTCTGCGGCAATCGACAAAGCGATAGCGACGTTATCTCAAAAACAGTTTGACGACGGTGATTTTGCAAGTTACGGTGTTGCAAATCCGGACAGCGTAGCACAGGTCATGATAGCTTTAACGTCTGTCGGTATAGATCCGTTAAGCGATGAAAGATTTATAAAAAACGAAAAAACGGTTCTTGACGGCATAAAAAAATATATGCTCGAAGACGGAAGTTTCAAGCATACCGAAGACGGCGAATCAAACTACATGGCGACATACCAGGTTTTTCTCGGACTTACGGCGCTGAACAGATTTTACGCAGACAAGGGTTCCCTTTTCATCTTTGAAGAGGAAGAGGAACCTATTATCACAGAAGATCCCGTTGAAAACGAACCGGAAAAAGAAGAAACCGTTGAACAAAAAGAACCTGAAAAAATTGAGGAAGATATCCCCGAAGAGCCGCCTGTCAAAGACATTGTAAATATAAAGAGCGGCGGATACAAGCTTTGGGTAAGCGTGGCGGTGGCAGGAATTGCCGTTATTCTGATGATAATATGCGTCATCAAAAAGCAAAAAACAGGCACTTTTATTTTGATCGCGGCAGCGGCGACGTTGGTTATATGCATAGTATTTTTTACTGATATTCAGACGGCTGACAACTACTACTCGGCGGTCCCCGAAAAAGGTGAAACGGTCGGCACTGTTACAATGCAGATCCGTTGCGATAAGATCAAAGATCAGCAAGCGGATCATATTCCCGAAGACGGCGTAATCCTTGATACGACTGAATTTGCGATCGATTCGGACGACACGGTCTACGATATCCTTACAGAGGCGGCAAGGAAATATACTTTACACCTTGAAAGCACCGGCGGTGACGGAATGAAATATATGTCCGGTATCAATTATATTTATGAACTTGCATACGGCGATCTTTCGGGATGGGTTTATCTTGTCAACGGAGAAAGACCGTCTGTCGGATGCGATGCATACAAATTAAGCGACGGAGACGTCATTGAGTGGCACTACTCGCTCGAACTCGGCAACGATATTGACTGATTTTACGTAAAACAAATGAAAGGAGGAACAGATATGAAAGCTTTTGACGGATATAATCCGATCGCAGTCTTTATTTATTATGCGGCGGTTGTGAGCGTTGGAATGTTCTGCATGAACCCGTGGATTATCGGATTTTCACTCGTCGGCGCGCTTGTGACGTTCTTTATCCGCAACAAACTTTCGGGCGCAAAATCGCATTTGTTCTTCCTTTTAATGTTTGCCGTGATGGTAATAATAAACCCTCTTTTCAATCATAACGGCGTTACGGTTTTGCTCGTAATAAACGATAATCCGATAACCCTAGAAGCGATAATTTACGGCATAGCATCGGGCGCAATGATAATCGGAATAATCTACTGGTTCCGCTCATTTTCGCAGATAATGACGAGTGATAAACTGCTTTATCTGCTCGGAAGCATCTCTCCGAAATTTGCGCTGATCCTTTCGATGACACTTAGGTATATTCCCCTTTTCGAAAAGCAGACACAAAAAGTCGTACATGCACAGCAAGCTTTAGGCCTTTACAGAGATGATGATTTTCTCAGCAAGATCAGAGGAGGAATAAGGGTCTTTTCGGTAATGGTAACATGGGTTCTGGAAAACGGAGTGATAACCTCGGACAGCATGACGGCACGCGGTTACGGAATTACGAAACGCACACATTTTTCGATTTTCAAATTCAGAAGGCATGATATTATTTTAACGGTAACGACGGTGATCCTTTTCGCCGTAATGCTTCCTACGCTGATAACGGGCGCAATAAATTTTGAATACTATCCGAAGATCGTCGGAGAAGAAACAACGGTCTTTTCGGTACTCGCATATATTTCATACGGAATTCTGGCATTTTTACCGACTATAACGGAAGCGGAGGAGAAGATAAGATGGAAATACTTAAAATCGAAGATCTGAGCTTTTCATACCCGCTTTGCGAGAAAAAAGCGCTGAAAAATATTTCTTTTACGGTAGAGCGCGGAGATTTTGTGACTGTTTGCGGCGCCACGGGAAGCGGTAAATCGACCCTTATGCGTATGCTCAAAAAAGAGCTCATACCGCTCGGCGAATTGACGGGTAAAGTATACTATAAAGGCAAAGACCTTGACACATTAAGCGAAAAAGAGACGACGTGTTCGATCGGATTTGTAGCACAGCGACCCGAAGAGCAGATCGTTACGGATAAAGTCTGGCACGAACTTGCGTTCGGTCTTGAAAATATGGGACTGCCGAAAGACGTTATAAGAAGACGTGTTTCGGAAATGACATGTTATTTCGGAATAGAGGACTGGTTCGAAAAGAGCGTAAACGAGCTTTCGGGCGGTCAGAAGCAGCTATTGAACCTCGCATCCGTAATGGTCATGCAGCCCGATATCTTGATTCTGGACGAACCGACAGCACAGCTTGACCCGATTGCGGCATCGGACTTTATCGCAACGCTTTCAAAGTTAAACAGAGATCTTTCGCTGACGGTCGTTATTACCGAACACAGACTCGAAGACGTCATCCCCGCCGGAAACAAGCTCCTTGCAATGGAAAACGGAGAGATCGTCAAATACGGAGAAACGAGATCGGCAATCAGCGCGCTTTACGGCAACAAAACGCTTATCGAAGGCATGCCCGCGGCTGTTAGGATCTTCAATAATTTCGAGATCAACACCCCCTGCCCTCTTACGGTCAGGGAAGGACGCGATTTTATCGAAAAGAATTTCAGCAACGAAATTCGGTCTGCAGACAAAAAAGAGCAGAAAAACGAGAAAAAAGATGCCGTTCTTGAATTTTCGGACGTTTATTTCAGATACGAACGCGATCTTCCGGATATTCTTCGCGGACTTGACTTTACCGTATACGAAAACGAGATATTCTGCATCCTCGGAGGCAATGGGTCGGGTAAATCGACGAGCCTTTCCGCGGCGGCAGGCATCAATAAGCCGTATTCCGGAAATATAAAGGTTTTCGGTAAGAAGATAAAGGATTATAAAAACGGAGATCTTTATAAAAACTGTCTGTCTCTTTTGCCGCAGGACGTTCAGACCGTATTTTTAAAGAATACGGTAAAAGAGGAGCTTGCGGATGTGAATATGGACACATCGGATCTTCCGTATGACCTTTCCGAGCTTAACGAGAGACATCCCTACGATATTTCGGGCGGACAGCAGCAACTTCTTGCGCTTGCGAAAGTGCTTTCGACGAAGCCGAAACTTCTGCTTCTGGACGAGCCGACAAAAGGTCTCGATGCTTATGCGAAAAAGTCGATAATGGACGTACTCAAAAAGCTCCGCGCCCTCGGAATGACGATCGTTTGCGTAACGCACGACGTTGAATTTGCGGCAGACTGCGCAGACAGATGCGCAATGTTTTTCAGAGGAGAGATAACATCGTGCTCTTCCCCGAAAGAATTTTTCTCCGGCAACAGTTTTTACACTACTGCGGCAAACAGAATGACGCGCGGTTATTACGGCGGAGTGACGACGGTTGCGGATGCCGTTGAAATAATGAAAAAGAACGGAGCGGCGACGAAATGATAACGATAAAAAATGCCGCTCTTCGAAAAGTTTTAAAAATAATCATTCCGTTTTTGCTTGTACCTTTGGCGCTTGCGATCGGAATATTCGTCCTTGAAGAAAAAAGTTACACTTTCATCAGCATTGCGGTAAGTATTCTTGCTCTCGTTCTTTTCATAAGCGGTTTTGAGAAGAAAAAGACGGGCACTCGCAGGCTGGTTATCGTTGCGGTCATGACGGCGCTTTCGGTCGTCGGAAGATTTATTCCGCTGTTTAAACCGATAACTGCGCTTACAGTCATAACAGCGGTCTATATCGGCGGCGAGGCAGGATTTCTCGTCGGTGCGATGTCTGCGTTGGTTTCAAATTTCTGGTTCGGCCAGGGACCGTGGACACCTTTTCAGATGTTTGCATGGGGAATGATCGGTCTTATAGGCGGCCTTCTTTCAAAATATCTGAAAAAAAGTCATGCTCTTCTGATAATATACGGTGTGTTTTCAGGAATCGTTTACTCGTTTGTAATGGACTTATGGGCAGTGCTTTGGCATAACGATGTTCTGACTGCGGAAATCTACATTGCGGCGCTCGTAACGGCGATACCGTATACGGTAATCTATTCCGTTTCAAACATGATTTTCTTTGCCCTGCTAGCAAAACCGTTCGGAGAGAAATTGGAAAGAGTAAAGTTGAAGTACGGAGTGTAAAAAACTGAAGGAACCGCACAAGAATGCGGTTCCTTATTGCATTTACTCTGTTATTCTAAACAAATATGTCTGTTGCTACTGACGATCTCAATTTGAATATCTTTTTCGAAAGATGATTCGTAGTGTTTAAATCGTCTCAAAATCGATATCATTTTTTCTGCTGCATCTTCGAATTCACGTTCAATAACATCAAGACCGATAATTTCGATGAAAATCGGTTCACCATACATATCTGTCAGGCAATCCCAAAACGCATCCCAATTACAACCGTAATAATCGGGAAAATCCAACGATACCTGAATAATCTTATGCATCTCCATATAATATTTAACATTGCTGAAATTGATCGTATATTTCTTTTGACTCATCATACTCTCCTAAGGTATATTGGTTAACAGAACCCTCGGCAAGAAATATCTTGCCGAGGGTTTACTATAACATAAATTGCTGAAAAATTAAGATCTGATAGAGATATCGACAGTCTTGCAAAGCTCGTCTTTAACGGGGGAGCAAGTGCCGACGTAGATAACAGCGTCGCTGTCTTCGAGGAGAAGATCGCCGTCGTTGTTATAAAGCATAAATCTGTCAACGGGGATATCAAATGTAACAGATTTCTTTTCTCCTGCCTTGAGCCAAACTTTATCGAACGCAATGAGCTGGTAAATGGGAGCTTCGGGTTTATTTTTATGACCGATATAGACCTGAACGACTTCGCCGCCGTCGCGTTTACCGAGGTTCTTTATATCGCAGGTAACAGTAGCACCGTTAACGCCGACAACTGCATCGCAGGAAACGTTGGAGATTTCATATTTATTATAGCCGATACCGTAGCCGAACGGATAGAGGGGTTTTTCGGTCATATAACGGTAGGTTCTGCCCTTGAGGGAGTAATCGGTATATTCGGGGAGCTGATCGTCGGAAGCGTAGAACGTTACGGGAAGTTTAGCGGTGGGCTCAACTTCGCCGAAGATGATCTCAGCGAGAGCCTTGCCACCGTCCTGACCGGGATAGAAGCACTGAAGAACAGCATCAGCCTGCTCGTCAGCAAAACGGAGATCGATAGCGCTGCCGGAAACGTTGACAACGATAACGGGTTTGCCGACAGCCTTGATCATATTGAAAAGATCGAGCTGTGGCTTGGGAAGAGCGAGACCGGGCTTATCGCCGCCGAGGTCGCTGTTGTAAGCGTCGCCTTCTTCGCCTTCAAGCTGGGGATTGAGACCGAGACAGAGAACGACAACATCAGCGTATTTTGCGGCAATGAGAGCTTCTTCTATACTGCCGTGGTCGCCGCCGTCATTGGTATGTCTGGAACCGAGAGCATAACGGACTTCTTTGCCGTATTTTTTAGCGGCATTGCGGATACCGTAAAGAGGAGTGGTATATTCGGAAGGAGTACCGTTATAGTTACCGAGGAGAACGGTGAGAGCATCAGCGTTCGGGCCGATAACTGCGATATTTTTGATATTATCATCCTGTTTAAGGGGAAGTATACCGTTATTTTTAAGGAGAACGGTACAGCTTCTGGACATTTCGAGAGCGAGCTGTCTGTGTTCGGGGCAGTCAACTTTGGAATACGGAATGGAATCGTATTCGGTTTCGTCGAACATACCGAGATCGAAACGAGCTTCAAAAAGTTTTTCGCAGGCTTTGGTGATGGTTTCTTCGCTTACGAGACCTTCCGCAACTGCAACTTTAAGATATTTGAACGCAGAGCCGCAGTTCATATAGCAGCCGTTATTAACAGCGAGAGCCGCACTTTCGGCTTCGTTTTTGGTGAGCTTATGGAAAGCGTTAATATCGCAGATCGCACCGCAGTCGGAAACAACATATCCGTCAAAAGCCCATTCGCCGTAAAGGATATCCTGAAGAAGTCTCTTAGAACCGCATGCAGGTTCGCCGTTTACACGGTTATATGCGCCCATGACAGCCGCAGGACGAGCTTTTTCGATAACGTATTTGAAAGCCGCGAGATAAGTTTCGCGAAGATCTTTTTCGTTAACGATAGAGTCGAAAGCATGTCTGCCCTTTTCGGGACCGCTGTGTGCGGCATAGTGTTTAAGGGTTGCGTCAACTTTTCTGTATTTCGGGTTTTCTTCGAAACCGTACTGCATACCTTCAACGAATGCAACACCCATTTCTGCGGTGAGGTACGGGTCTTCGCCGTATGTCTCATGGCCTCTGCCCCAACGGGGGTCACGGAAGATATTGATGTTGGGAGACCAGCAGGTAAGGCCCTGATAAATTCTGGTTCTGCCGAATTTTTTATATTCGTTATATTTTGCACGGGCTTCGGTGGAGATAGCATCTGCAACTTTTTTCATAAGAACTTTATCGAACGATGCAGCCATACCGATAGCCTGGGGGAAAATGGTTGCAACACCGCTTCTTGCATAGCCGTGAAGCGCTTCGTTCCACCAGTTATATTCGGGAACGCCGAGTCTTTCGACAGCGGCAGCTTCGTGAGTGAGCTGAGAAAGTTTTTCGGGAAGAGTCATCTGCGCAACGAGCGCCTTTGCCCTTTCTTTACTTGTCATATAATTAACCTCCGTTTAACGGTAGTATTTTCTAACTGTTTCAGTATAACATATTTTCATAATTTTGTCAATGTAACAAAAAAAAAATGATTTGTTTTTCCGATTAATTCCCGTAATAAATTCGAACGTTAAAAAAAGAATAATATCGGACAGTTCACAAAAAATACAGAAAAAAGAGGGAACTTTTCCGTCCGAAAATCATCTTATTAAACGGAGAATTATCATGCGCCGAATAAATCTTATTTTAACGGCATTTTTTATTTTTACGATCACTTTTTTTTACGGGTGCGACGGCGCCGAAAAACAGGACTATCTTTCGGAGAGCGCAAGAACGTTAATGACCCGTATTGAAAAAAATACGGTACTTGAAGCGACGAGAGAATATATCCCCGAAAACCCGAACAGTAAAGATATTCTGAAAAACTACTATAAAATCGACGACCCGAAGATCCTCGATGATTTTTGCATACTTTTACCGTCGGGCAAAAACATTTCGGAGATCGCAATCTTTAATTTTTCAACAGAAGAAGCAAGACTGCAGATCGAGACGGCGGTTGAGAACCGAAAAGAGAATATCGTTTCTGTTTGTAAAGCTCTATACCCTGCCAAAGTATCGATTGCGGAAAGCGGAGAGATACTAAAATTTTCGAATGCAACGATCATGATAATAACGCCGAACAACAACGAAACCGTCAAAAACATCATTGACAACAAGGCTTGATCTGTGGTATAATTAAAATGTATAATATCCGAAGATCCGGCAGATAATATATTAATAAAAAAACAAGGAGAAAGTCATGCTTTTCAGCTCTCTTTTATTTCTATTCTGCTTTTTGCCGATAACGCTGTTCCTCTATTTTATAATGCCCAGAGGCAAGAAAAATGTATGGAAAAACACTGTTCTTTTCGTGGTTTCCATTATTTTCTATGCGTGGGGGGAACCGACGTATATTCTTCTGATGCTGTTTACGATCCTGCACAACTACATATTTGCTCTGTTTATAGACAAATACAGGCAGACGAAACCGCACATTGCAAAGACACTGATAATTGTATCGGTCATTTTAAACCTCGGATGCCTCGGATTTTTCAAATACAGCAATTTCTTTATCGATAATATAAACAATATTTTCGGGTTAGGCATTAAATTCCTTGAAGTCGTTCTCCCCATAGGTATTTCGTTCTACACTTTCCAGACAATGTCTTATACAATAGACGTTTACCGCGGAGCGACCTCTGTTCAGAGAAATCTTATCAGCTTCGGCGCATACGTAACGCTCTTTCCGCAGCTTATCGCAGGCCCGATCGTTCAGTATAAAACCATTGCGGAACAGCTTGATAACAGAACCGATGAGATGAAAACTTTCGGCGACGGCATAAAGATTTTCTCTGTAGGTCTTGCAAAAAAGGTCCTTCTCGCAAACAATATCGGCGCTCTCTGGACGACCGTTTCGGAACTTCCGCAATCCGAACTTACCGTTATGACGGCATGGCTCGGTATTATTGCTTTTGCATTCCAAATCTATTTTGACTTTTCGGGTTACTCCGATATGGCTATCGGTCTCGGCAGAATGTTCGGCTTTGAGTTCTGCATGAACTTCAACTATCCGTATATTTCCCAGTCTGCTACAGAATTCTGGAGAAGATGGCATATGTCTCTCGGCGCATGGTTCCGCGAATATCTTTATATTCCTCTCGGCGGAAACAGAGTAGCTAAATGGAAATTCTTCAGAAACATCTTTATTGTCTGGTTCTGCACGGGTTTCTGGCACGGTGCAGGTTGGAACTTCATTATCTGGGGCCTTTACTTCGGCGTGCTTCTCGTAATCGAAAAACAGTTCCTTCTCAAATGGATGGAAAAGATTCCGAGAGTTTTCAGACATATTTATCTTCTCGTTATCGTTCTTATAAGCTGGGTATTCTTTGCGATCGAAGATATGTCGGTCTGCGGAAAATATCTTGCGACAATGTTCGGCTTCGGCGGTGTTCCGTTTGCGGACGAACGATTTGTTTATCTGCTTTTGACGAATGCTGTGATCCTTGTTGTTCTTATTTTTGCGGCAATGCCGACCTTACCGTATATCAAAAACAAACTCATGCCCAAATACGGAAAAGCTCTGGAGATCGCTGCGATCCCGGCATCACTTGTAATATGGTTTCTTGTTACGGCAAGCCTTGTTTCCGGCAGCTTTAACCCGTTCTTATACTTCAGATTCTAAACTAAAACATCATGAAAACGAAAACAATTTACGTCTGCTCCGAATGCGGAGCAGCAAGCCCCAAATGGTCGGGTAAATGCCCCGAATGCGGCGCATGGAACACTCTTAACGAAGAGATCGTATCTGAAAAACCCGAAAAATCGGTAAAAAAGACCGCGGCGAGCGCGGTAAACGGAAACATTCCAGTTAAGCTTAAAGAAATAACGGGAAAAGAAGAAGCACGAATGTCTACGGGCATCGGTGAGCTTGACAGAGTCCTCGGCGGCGGTATAGTCAAAGGTTCTCTGGTGCTTGTTTCGGGCGAACCGGGTATCGGTAAATCGACGATCCTTCTTCAGATCTGCGAACAGCTCGGCGAAAGCATTTCGATACTTTACGTTTCGGGAGAAGAATCGCCGAAGCAGCTCAGACTGCGTGCGGACAGACTCGGCGTTAAAAGCGAAAATCTTTTTATACTTGCGCAGACTGATATAGAAACGATCTGCGAGCAGGCGGCGGAGAAAAATCCGGGGCTTGTTATCATCGACTCGATCCAGACGATGAGCCACGAAAGCGTATCATCCGCACCGGGTAGTGTTTCTCAGGTAAGAGAATGCACGGCGGCGCTGATGAGATTTGCGAAATCGAAAGAGATACCTGTTTTTATAGTCGGTCACGTCAATAAAGAAGGATCTATCGCAGGCCCGAAAGTTATGGAACATATGGTAGACGCGGTTCTGTATTTCGAAGGCGAAAGAAATATTGAATACAGAATGCTCCGCGCCGTCAAAAACCGATTCGGCTCGACAAACGAGATCGGCGTTTTTGAAATGACGGGCACGGGACTCAAAGAGATCGGAAATCCGTCGGCAGTATTTTTGCAGGGCAAGCCCTCAAATATTTCAGGTATTGCGACGGTCTGCGTTCTTGAAGGCACCCGTCCGATAATCGCAGAAGTTCAGGCGCTCGTCGCCCCTACCCCGTTTCCTGCGCCGAGACGAGTTTCCGTCGGCTTTGATTACGGCAGATTCAATCTCCTGATCGCAGTCCTCGAAAAGAGATGCAAAATGTTTTTCGGGACTTCGGACGTTTACATAAATGTCATCGGCGGTCTTCGCATCGACGAGCCTGCGGCAGACCTTGCGGTCGCTGTTGCTCTCGCATCGGGACTTAAAGATTTCATAATCCCCGAAGATACGATACTTATAGGCGAAGTCGGTCTTGCGGGAGAGATAAGAGCCGTGACAGCGCTTGAAAAGCGAGTTTCCGAAGCAAAAGCGCTCGGATTTAAGAGAGCTGTAATCCCTTCAAGAAACCGCATAGATTTCAATTCGGAAATAGAACTTGTCCCCGTAGATAATATAAGAGACGTTTTCAATAAAATATAAAAAAAGAGCTGATCGTTTGATCAGCTCTTTTGGTTTACAGACAAACCATTTATAACTGTCTATATATTCTCCATATTGGCTATTTTCCAGCCGTTTTCGGTTTTTATCAGTATTATTTTATAATTCGAATGATATGTTTCAGTGGAATACTGCAGTTCAACGACATAATCAAAAGATATTTCCGCAAGGATTTGTGTATCGGTATATTCTTCATATCTGAGAATTTCAAAATTTTCCAACCCCGAATTTAAAATTTCAGGGTTATACATAGTCCAGGAACTGTTGAAATTTTCGACTACTTTTGCGTATTCTGAACCTTCAAGAACATATTGCAAATAATTATTCATTTCCTTTTCAAGAGAAATTACATGAATATATTCATTCATTGCCCTACGGAGAAAATCACACATATAGCGGTAATTAATTTCTTTTCTGGAAAAGATAAGAGATTTTTGATCATCACGGAAAACCTGAGTATACGGTTCTCCCAATATGGAAGTAACAGTAAAAATCGGTTCTTTTATAAATCCGTCAATTTCATAGGTTATATATTTCGGTGACTCAATTCCGTTTATTTCGGGATATTCGGAAACTGTTTCAGTTCTTATAATATATTTTTCGTCTACAGAAATACCGTCTGCATAAAGAATATATCCGTTCGGTATTGTTACGGTATATTTCCCTAGAAAATCGAACGGTTCACAGCTCTCTATCTTCCATGTCTTAAACCCGTATTTTGTTTTTTTATCAGATATTGAAAGAATTACATAGCCGAGGCGTTCACCGTTTCCGTAGATATTATATCTGACAGTATCCACACCCGAATGAGAAGAACTTTCAAGGAATGTCAGATCTTTATTTTCGTAACGCTGACGCAGGACTGAAATACATTCTTCCGAACCCGCAAAGTCTGTCTGAACAAACTTTGAATACACAAAAGGATAGCTGTATTCTCCGTTTTCAATTTTTTTCAGATAATTTTCGACGACTTTGTACGGCTGACTTGATTCGAAGTCTTCAAGAACGGAGTTTGTAAACAGCAATCCGAAAATGCAGATCACGCAAAGAATCATTATAAAGCCAAGGTAAAATAACCAAAAAGCACTGATTTTCGTTTTTTTTCTATTCAACATCCGGGACCTCCGAAACAGCAAAACAAGTGGGAATTCTGCCCGGACCGTAGAGAGAACAGCACTTTGTGACTATCTCCCCTTCATAGACCATAAGAGAAGATGAACCGCCGTCGAGATTGCAGGCATTTACTGCACCGTATTTTACCATAACATCAATAAGATCCTGATACGTTGCACCCAAGCTCTGAGACTGTCTTCCGTCAATAACAAGAAGAAGAACTGCTCCGTCCGCACGCTGACCGATCGCGGTCCTAGGATTAAGACCGAGACTGAAACCGCTGACATTCGTCGGTTGTCCGTCCTTTATCAATATCGGCGAAAATGAAATCGCATCTCTTAATCCCATAGAGATTGCATCGTCGGCAGTCATTTTATCCACTATAAGCTTATTATCGGAATTAAACCCCACAATGGTATACGCTCTTGTTTCGTCACCGCAGAAAAGAATTTCTCCGTTGCTTATGACCACGCCCATTGGCATATCTCCGCCATTATCGGCATACGCGCCACCGTTTATTGCCGCAACGGAATTGCTCGATTCCGCAAGTTCTTTTAATTTCATTCCTTTTCCGTTTTCCTGAAACGGTTGAGATGTTACTACCGAAACTCTTGAAGGATCAGCAATTATCAACATTTTTCCGTTATAAGTTGATCCCGATATATTTACAAGCTCGATTTCCGGTCTCTTTTCTTCGGGAATTTCAGTCACGACTTCCGAAACCGGTGGAATATCGTCCGAGTTCTCTTCATCGGGAGCGAAATCCACTCTGCCTATACCCTGCGTTATTTTCTCTATTTCTTCATCGGAAAGAAACCATTGAGCAAGAAATCTTCCGTTATAAGTTTCCATTACGGTTGAAACAAAAATATTTCTTGCCGCAACAGACGGACCGTAGTGAATGCTTTTTAACACACCGAACATGAAAGAAACGCCGAAAACGCCTGCCGTAAAGCAGACGATAAATATTCTAAAAATAATTTTCAGTGTCTTTTTCATGATAACGATCCAGATAAAGCGTTTTTTTTTATTATAGCATATTATATCATTAATAGCAACAGATTACGTTAATTTCTCATACTTTTTTATAAGTTTCATTACAGACAAAAAAGAACTGACTTTTTAAGTCAGTTCTTTTTATCTAAAAATAATAGATATATTCAAAATCTTTCCGTTCGGTGAGAAAGCGGAAACTATAGCTTTATGAGTTTCAGCAATAGCCTTTGCAACCGAAAGACCTATTCCGTGACCGCCTGTTTTGGAATTACGGGAATTATCGGAGCGGACAAATCGGTCGAAAAGTCGGTCGTGATTCCCCGTGGAAATACCGTCCACCGTATTTTCAAAAGATAACACAGCGCCCCTGCCCTGTTTTTTTAACGAAACGATAATCTCCGCATTTTCGTTTGAGTATTTGACGGCATTATCCGCAAGGATCGAAACAAGCTGACGGAGCATCGGGTCATTGCCAATAACAGAAATATCGGCATCGATATGAGTAGTCAGCATTTTATCTTTTGAAGAAGCGAGAGTATAGAATGGTTCGAGACTTTCGATGACGATTTGAGAAAGAGAGACGTTATTCATCGCAGGCTCTTTGCCCTCTTCCATTCGGGAGAGAGTTATGAGATTCTGCGTTAAACCCGAAAGATTTTCAACTTGATTTTTGATGCTGTTTGTCCATTCGCTTTCGCCGTTTTCAGCCTCTATGACCTCGGCATTTGCGCTGATGATCGCAAGCGGTGTTTTGATCTCGTGACTTGCATCGGTTATAAATCTGCGCTGTTTTTCATAGCTTTCCGCGATCGGTCGGACAATCACGCCCGAAAAGATCAAAACAAGTATAAAAACAGCGGCAAGACCGATAACCGAAATAAAAATACCCGAAAAAGCAAAAGAACGGAAAGTCGAAAGCGATCGGAAACAATCGAGAAAGACTATTATCGATCCTTTTTCGGTATCAGCAAGACCAAAGCGGTAGTTGCTGTAAAAACCGCTGCTCTCGTCGTGTAAAAACACGTTTTTTGCCATTTCCTCGGCTTCCGAAATATCAATTGCGGCGACAAAATCTATGTCAAAAACAACGGGATTACCTTCTCTGTCGAGACGAACCGTAAAATAGCGTGTTTCAAACGGAGTTTCGGGGGAAAACGGTTTATGTTCAAACGGTTTTTTATCGGGAGAAAATTCGGCACGGGGAAATCTTCCGTCGTTTGATAGGATCATATCAATGGTCGTATCGGCCGTCGAAACAAGATTAAAATAGTTGACGGTTATCATGCCGCCGATAATGACCGTCAAAACAGCGGTAACTGCGAGCATTGCGGCAATTATAAATTTGCGGCGCATTTTTTTGATCATAAATTATACGCCACCTTACTGTTTTTCGACTGTATAGCCGGAATTTCGGACTGCAGTTATTCTGATATCGGAGCCTATTGCAGTCAGTTTTTTACGAAGATACGAAATATAAACCCAGACGACGTTTATTTCGGTTTCGCTGTCGTACCCCCATATTTTTTCCATGAAGCGTTCGGACGAAATGAGCTGTCCCGGATGAGAAATCAGCATCTGCATCATCTGAAATTCTTTGCTTGCAAGGCGAAGGGTGGTGAGCGGACCGGAAAGCTCAAAAGAAGAGGTATCGAGCGACGTATTGCCGAATCTCAAAACAGAGTCGGAAACCTCGGAAGAACGGCGCCTTAACATGGCGCGGATACGGGCAAGGAGCTCTTTTGAAGAATACGGCTTTGTCAGATAATCATCGGCGCCGCAATCGAGCCCTTCGACAAGATCGTCGGTTTCGGAGCGAGCCGTTAAAATAAGGACGGGAATATTATTGCCTTCGGCTCTTATCTGACGGAGAACAGAAAGCCCATCAAGTTTCGGCATCATGATATCGAGAATCGCGCCGTCATAGTCTCCGTTCTGCAAATAACAAAGGGCATCTTCGCCGTCATAAACAGCATCGACAGAATAATTATTATGTTTCAGGATCGCAACAATAGCATTTGAAAGCTCTTTTTCGTCCTCGGCAAGAAGAAGTTTCACAAATTACGTCCCTTTCTGATAAAAATACGCTGAAAAGCCCATGATTACCGATTTTGAAACAAAAATCTTATTGACAAAACCGAAAGTTCATGGTATACTTAAATTGATTTTACCATAATTAAAGTTTTTTGTCAATAAAAATAAGAGGTGCAAAAATGGCATACGTAGTAATAACATCTGAAAATTTTGAAGCAGAAGTTCTCAAGTCCGAAAAACCCGTTCTCGTAGATTTCTGGGCAACATGGTGCGGCCCCTGCAGAATGATCGCTCCCATCGTTGAACAGATCGCAGATGAAAACGAGGATATCAAAGTATGTAAAGTTGACGTTGACGATCAGCCCGAACTCACTTCGAGCTTCGGTATCCAGAGCATTCCCACCCTTATCGTTTTCAAGAACGGCGAGATCGTAAACAAAGCAGTCGGCGCACGTTCCAAAGAAGACATTCTCGCAATGGTAAAATAATCGGTTAAACAAGATTCAGACGCTTTTTGATCGCATTTGAAATGGCATAGACCGCATCCAGATTTCTCGGACGGCCTGTATCCGAACTGTATGCAGAGCCGAATATTTCATTGAGAACAGACGGATCGCCGCGGTCGAATGCGACCGATAAGGCATAACGCATACTGCGCTCGATCTTAGAGACAGTTGTGTTATATTCGGAAGTCAAAACTGAATAGATATGTCCCGAAACATTTGTGTGATAATTTTCATTGACGGCATACATGACCGCAGTACGAAGATAGTAAAATCCGCGAACATTTTCGGGAATACCTATTTGTATGAGAAAATCGCCGACCGTCCTTTCCGAAACAATGATGTGTTGGTCTTCCGACCTGTTCCTGTTTCGCGGAATGAAATTCGAAAGGCAGTTTCCGACCTTTGACATCTCGATCGCACCGAACGGAATAACGAGATAGAACATATCATTTTCTCTGTTTTTTATAATATGTGCGTTCCCGAGAGAAACAATTTTCTCTCCCAACGATAAAATTTTACGCACGAACTTTCCCCCACAAACTTTTTTTCGAAAATAATCGAGCATAACCGAAGATTTTCGACAAATATTTTCGCTGTTTTTCGCGTTTTCTACCTTAATTATACCTTTTTTAACGCAATCTGTCAACAATAAACACAATGTAAAGCAAAACACTTTTACAGACAATGAGGAGTAAATATGGATTTCAGAATTTCACTCACCGGAGATCTCGGCAGCGGCAAAAGCACTGTCGGTAAAATTCTTTCAGAAAAATACGATGCAAAAATCTATTCTACGGGTCCCATCATTCGCAAGATGGCAGAAGACAGGGGGCTTTCTGTAGGAGACTTCAACAAGCTCATGGAGTCTGATCCGAAGATCGACAATGAAATGGACGACCGCCTCAAGCTTCTTTCAAAAGAACCCGGCAATCTTATTATCGACTCAAGAATGGCTTGGTTTTTTACGGAAGGAACATTCCGTGTCTATCTTGCAACCGCGATCGAAGAATCCGCAAAAAGAATTTTCAATGACCCCTCACGTAAATCCGAAACATTTAAAACAGTTGAAGAAGCTGAAAAAAAGATTCGTGAACGCAAACAGAGCGAAAATCTCAGATACAAAAACCTTTACGGCGCAGACTGCAGCTTTATGGGAAACTATGACCTTGTAGTTGATACTACCGCCTCCCCTGCCGAAGCGGCGGCTGAAATTATCAGCGAATCATACAAAAAATATCTGAACGGCGAAGAAACCGTTAAAATATATATGTACGGCGGTCGTCTCCTTCCGACTTACGAAATCTCTGAAGAAGAAATCAAGACCGCAGTAGAAACTAAAGATGAGCCTCTCGATACACCCGTTAATATTACGGTTTGCAACGGCGAGATGTTTATAACAAATAAAGAAGATGCAGTAAAAGCTCTTCGCTGTGTCGCTACTGGAAACAACCTCATTCCCTGTGTTGCAGAATACACGAACACTGCACTCGAAGTTGCAGACAATGCGAAAGCGAAATGGAAAAATACGGTAGACGAAATCAAGCCGAAGAAGAAATAATCACAAAAACCACCGGAAAATATATAAAAACCGGTGGTTTTACTTAAAGGAGATAAATTCATGACAGATACAGCAAAAAATAAACAATACATCAGCGATTCAAGTCTTCTGTCTGAATGGGACTGGGAGAAGAACACAGAACTCGGTCTTGATCCTGAAAAACTATCACACGGAAGCACTAAATATGCATATTGGATTTGTGAAAAAGGTCATCACTATAAAGCACGAATTGATCACCGTTTCATTATGAAATCAGGTTGCCCGTATTGTGCCGGAAAAATCCCAATTAATGGCGAGAATGACTTGGCTTCACAATATCCAGAACTGATAAAAGAGTGGAACTATAATAAAAACGACAAAGAACCTCAAGATTATATATATGGATCAAATAAAAAAGTATGGTGGATTTGTCAAAAATGCGGACATGAATGGCAGACAGCCATATCTCATAGAACTAAAAGAGATACAGGTTGCCCTATATGTGCAAAAGAACAAAGAGTTAATACAAGAAACAAAAAATTTATTGTCCAACGAGGCTCTTTAGCAGAAAATATGCCTGAACTATGTGCTGAATGGGATTATCAAAAGAATGCCCCACTAATACCCGATGATGTAACTATAAAATCCAATAAAAAAGTGTGGTGGATTTGTCAAAAATGTGGGTTATCTTATGGTCAAACTGTCGCTAATCATAGTATTGGAGAAGGCTGTCCTGCTTGTGCAGGGAAAAATGTGGTTGAAGGACATAATGATCTTCAATCACAAAGGTCGAAAATCCTAAAAAGAAAAAACGCACCACTTAATAGTAATTTAAAACACAAGAACATTACAGCCTATACAAATAAATATGTGGTTAAAAGAAATAACAATCTTCAATCTCAAGGTATAAATATCCCAAAAGAAAAAAGTACAACACCTAATAGTGATTTAAAACACAAGTACATTACAACCTATGCAAATAAATATGTGGTTGAAGGCCAAAATGATCTTCAATCGCAATGCCCCGATATTGTAAAAGAGTGGCATCCAACACTTAATGGGGAATTAAAGCCTAATCAAGTTACAGCATATAATGATAGACGAATATGGTGGCATTGTTCAAAATGCAACTATGATTGGGAAGCAACGATCTATTCAAGAACAGGACTGGGTACAGGTTGTCCTGCTTGTGCTGGAAGAGTTGTAATAAAAGGGAAAAATGACCTATCAACAACATATCCGGAAATAGCTAAACAATGGCATCCAACAAAAAATAATGGATTGTTGCCATCAGAAGTAACGGCAAAAAGCAATAAGCCAGTCTGGTGGCTGTGTGACAAAGGGCATGAATGGAAAACCCGAATTGCTACAAGGACAAGAGGTAGAGGCTGTCCTGAATGTGCAAAAGTTAATAGAGGCAAGTCTCGAACTAAAACCACTGTATTAAAAAAGGGAAGTTTAAAAGACAATTATCCAGAATTAGCGAAACAGTGGCATCCAACAAAAAATAAAGACCTTACCCCCGAAATGATATCTTCAGGTTCCTCGAAGAAAGTTTGGTGGCAGTGTGAACTTGGACATGAATGGAAAGCAAATATAAATTCAAGAACTAAAGGGAACGGATGCCCAATCTGTGCTAAAGAATCTTTCACTTCATATCCTGAACAAATTATTTTTTATTATCTATCCAAAGTAACGAGAACAATTAATAGATATGAAATAGAAGGAAATGAAATTGATGTTTTTCTTCCGGATCTTTCTGTTGGAATAGAATATAATAGTACATATTATCACAAAGATAGAAGGGATTCCGATATCAAAAAAGTTTCTTTCTTTTCACAAAGAGGAATTAAGGTTATCAGAATAGAAGAAGGAGAAATAGATACTTTTGATGATGATGTAATTATTTATAAATATAAAGATAAATATTATAAAGATTTCGAAATAATTATAACGCAGTTATTGTCAAGGCTTTCACTTCCAATGGTAGATGTAAATATCGAAAGAGATTCCCTAGAAATCTATAGCTCATATTTAACAGATAAAGGAAATGAAAGTTTGGCAGTCCAAAAACCTCAAATAGCCAAAGAATGGAATTATGAAAAAAATAAAGGACTAACACCTGAACAAGTTACATATGGATCAGATATTAAAGTATGGTGGAAATGTTCTAAATGTAATTATGAATGGGTCGCAGCCATTAGTTCCAGAAAAAATAGTAAATGTCCTCAATGCCATAAAAAAGATTTATGATATATTACTAATAAAAAAAAGTTAAAACACAGTCCTCAAAAATAAATCGAGAACTGTGTTTTTCATTTATTTCATATAATCCGCGCAAGCTTTGATATATGCGATGACGTTTTCGACGGGGACTTCGGGTTCGAGAAGATGTGTCGGACAGACGAAGAGGCCTCCTTTTTCGCCTGCGATATCGAGGTTTTCGAAGACGGTACGTCTGACATCGTCGGGAGTTCCGAAAGGCATGACGCTCTGGGTGCCGAGCGTTCCGTGGAAAGAAAGTCTGTCGCCGTATTTTTCATGAAGATCGCGAAAATCCATAGTTTCGGGCTGAACGGGGTTGAGAACATCAATACCCGCTTTGATGAGCGAGGGAATGAGCTCAGTCACACGTCCGCATGAATGATAAAAGACAACTATATCGGGATTTATCGCGCGTGCGGCATCGATAACGCGCTTATGACGAGGCATGAGCCATTCTTCGTAAAGACCGATACTCATCATGATCGTATGCTGCATACCGATATCGTCGCCGAGGAAAATCGCATCGGCGCCTGCTTCGGCATACGCTTCGGCCTGCATGACGGCAATATCCGTGACTTTATCGAGAAGAACGGTCGCCATTTCGTCCTCGGAAAGCATATCGCACATCAGATTTTCCATGCCACGCATATACCATGATCTTTCCCAGACGGTCGTCTGCATCGCACCCATTGCGGGGCGACCGTTTGCATGGATACGGTCAGTCTGAGCTTTCATTTCGGGAAGCATGGATTTATCAAATACGGGGAACGGATACTCGAGTATCTGCTCGACGGAATCGAATTTATCCATCGGATGATGCATATACGTCATATGATATGCATATTTTGAGCCGGGTTCATGGGCAACGCCCCAACCGTTTATCGAAGTGCCTTCTTTGAACGATTTATCTTTATAATATTTATCGCGAAAAACATTGCCGTCGGTCCATTTTGCGGAAATTCCTGGGATATAATCGACATCCCAGGGGACATCTATCGGATTTTCTTTGATATATTCATTATATTTCTGCGAAAGAGACGGACACATACTAAAAGAAACAGGCATTCTTTCATAGCCTTTTCTTTTTGCTATGGAGATAAAATTTTCTCTGTCAGTCATACTTTTATCCTCCGTATATTATTTAGAAGATTATTTTTCAATTCTGAACAGTCTTGCGGTACGTTTTTTCAGACCTGCGGTGAGCGTATTTCCGTTAAAGGAATACGAAGTCTCAAGACTTACGGGATAAATACATTCTGCATTTGAGATCTTGATATTTTTAAGAGGAATATCAAAAGTATCTTCTTCTCCGTCAATTCTCCAGACTGCAAGATAGATCTTGTCGCCGCAGTCGAGACCGAAAGAGAACCATCCGTCGGAAAAATGAGGCATGCCTGTGGGATAGATAGGAAGTGCGGTTTTTATGTCGTTACGGATCTGTTTGTATACGGAAATCGCTTCCGAAACCATTTCGAAGCCTTCGGGAGAAATTTCGGCAAGATGACCGCTCTGATGGATACGGACAAGAATTGCGTTGACCATATTCAATGCGACATTTTCGACATCGGCATTTCTGAGCGGATATGCCCAGACAGCGCACTGTTCGGGGCAGATGCCTGCGGAAGAAGCGGCGGCAATAACAGCATTTTTAAGGTAATCGGTCTGGTCACTGCTGGACTGGATGCTGTGACGGGAAAGCAAAGCGTATGTCGCGCGCATAGCACCGCTGGAGCAACATTCGATCGTCAGTTCGGGATATTTTGCAAAGACTTCATCCAGCCATGCAAGGTATGCTCGGTTATGACGAAGAAGACCGTCACAGAGGCTGTCGCTTCCGCATTCGGTACCGATACCTGCTTCGATATTGTAGTCCATTTTGATATAACCAACACCGTATTCGCAGACAAGGCGGTCGATTACGCCGAGAGTATATGCTCTGACGTCGGGATTGGAGAAATCGAGCTGATAACGACCGTGGTCGATGACACGCTTACCGTGACGCATAAAGAACCAGTCGTCGGGCAGTTTATTTGCAAGCGGGCAATGAATACCCATTACTTCAATTTCAAGCCAGAGGCCCGGGATCATACCTTTTGATCTGATATAGTTAAGAGGTTCCTGAATACCGCCGGGAAAACGTGATTTTGAAGGCATCCATTCGCCGACGCCTGTCCACCAGTCTCCGTCGGAATACCAGCCGCAGTCGATACAGAAATATTCACAGCCTGCTTTTGCCGCCGCATCGATAAGGGGGAATAATTTCTGAGTTGTCGGGTCACCGCCGAGGCAGTTCATATAGTCGTTAAAAATAACGGGGAGTTTATCGTTATCGATATTGGGGCGACGGATCGCTCTGCGATATTTTGTGATCTCTGCAACGGTGCCGTCAAATCCGTCGTTTGAAAAAACGACAGCGCAGGGAGCACTTTCGAACGATTCTCCGTGCTCGAGTTTTTTCCACCAACCTGCGGTATCCTGACACGGTCCGGACAAAAGAAGATAGAGTTCGTCGGACTGATCGCCGACTTCCCACATCCATGAACCGTTGTTTTCGATCTGCCACATAACGTAAGTGCCTGCGGCTTCATTTTCGAAATAACCGACAGGAAGGAATTCGTCGGTTGCAAATGAACCCGTGCTGGATTTAATAAGCGGTTTTATAGTAAAACCGCCGACCTTGGAAAGGCCGAGTTCTGTAACGGGCTGTTTTCTCCACTGCGCCTCACCGAGCCAGGTGTTATGCGGGAATGAGATATTGCACTTTGTATCCCATTCGCCCTCGCCTCCTGCGGAAATTCCGAACATGTTAAAAGAAGAAACGTATTCGAGAGTTACCGCATTTTCGGAACGGTTTTCGACCGTTGTATAGGATCTTACGGATGCAATACCCGAATGGAAAATAAAATGAGAAGTTACATAAACATCGTCTGCCTGCTGTGTTACGGTAAAAATACGCTGCTTTCCGTCAGCAGAACGGGTATCTGAATGAGAAACATAACGAAGTCTTTCGCTGAATCCTGCAGTAATATGCTTTGCGCCGTGGTGGTCTTCATAGCCGTAATCCGCAGTTTTAACCTGAACGAGACCGTAAGCTCCGCCTGACGGAAGCTGATCGTCTGCAAGTTCTTTCAAGCCCATATATAAAAGACGGACTCTTCCGTCATCATTAATTTTTAATGCAACATTTATTCCGTTTTCGGAAAATCTGATCAATTCAGCCATATTTTACTCCTTTTATAATCCGTATTTTTATATCGTATACGGTAATTATTTCTTTCAGTATATCAAAGCAAATTATATTTGTCAAGTAAAAAAATCAGCACAGCGGATTACATGCTGTGCTGACTGTATTTTCTGCAAAGAATTTTTATTTGATCGCTTTGGTCTTCCATTTACCGCGCGCATAGAAGATAACAGTGAGGATAGCGCCGATGACCCAGGAGCAGAGAAGCGAGATCTGGATACACTGCGGAATACCAAACGGAAGTTCTTCGGAGCTTGTGAGGAACGAAATACCGTATGCAACGGGAACACGGATAGCGACGGTCGTGATAAGAGAGATCCACATCGGAGTCATAGTGTCGCCTGCACCTCTCATAATACCCGAAAGGCTCTGAGTTACTGCGACTGCGATATAACCGACGGCAAGGATAAGCATCAGTTTATAGCTCATATCGACGAGCTCTGCGGTATCTGTAAAGACACCCATAAGGAATTTACCGAAAAGAAGAATAAGAAGGGTGATGGAGGTCGAAACACCGACGGCCATCAATGTACCCTGCTTTGCGCCTTTGGTAACTCGATCGTAGAGACCTGCGCCGACGTTCTGACCGGCGTAAGTGGTAAGCGCTGTACCGAAAGAAAAGTTGGGCATCATAGCAAAACCGTCAACACGCATGATAACGACGTTTGCGGCAATGAACTGCGCGCCAAACTGATTGGTAAGAGACTGAACAACGATCATTGCAGAGGAGAAGATCATCTGAGTAAGACCGGAAGGAAGACCGAGACGGATGATGGTTTTGACGTAATATCCGACGGGTTTGAGGTATTTGGGCCTGAAATCGAAATGTACGCCCATTTTTGCGAGTTTTATAAGGCAAAGAATTGAAGACGTGATCTGCGCAATAACTGTCGCATAAGCAACGCCGCTGACACCCATGTTCAAAACTGCAACAAAAACAATATCGAGAACGATGTTTACAGCGGTGGCAACAAGAAGGAATATAAGTGTTGATGTTGAATCCCCGAGACCTCTTATGATACCGCTGAGGATATTATAGAAAGCCATGCCCGCAATACCGACGAGAGAAATTGTCAGATAGTCAGCGCAGGCATCAAGAATTGTATAATCGGAAACACTTGCGACGACCGGGTCGGTGGGAGTGTTTAAGATTTCAAGAATAGGTCTGATAAACGGAGTAGCCGCAAGAACAAGAAGAACGCAGGCAATCAATGTAACCGTAATACCGTTACCGATAGTCACCGAAAGAGCCTCACGGTTCTTTGCACCGAAATACTGCGATACCATTATCGTAACACCGGCTGAAATACCGATAAACAGTACAAGGAGCATGTTAAGGATAGGCATAGAACTGCCGACGGCAGAAAGAGCGTTATCACCGATATATTTACCGACTACAATACTGTCAACGGTGCTGTAAAGCTGTTGGGCAATATTACCGAGAAGCATCGGAATAGTAAAAATAAGAATACTTTTCCAGGGAGCTCCTTGCGTCATATCGGTGGGGGCGAACAATGTTTTTAACTTCACTTTTGTTTACCTCATTAATAAAAATTTCACCTCAAAGATTATACCATAAACCAACATTTTTTTCAATACAGTTCCGAAAATTACCACAAATAAAACCGCATAATGCCATTTCCGTCATTTTCATGACAATGATTGACAAAAACCGCATGTTATGTTATAATAATCAAACCGTGAGGGAGTAGCAAGCGCAGAAGTGCGTAGCAAGTCAACATACCGGCGAAAAGCCTGGCTTATTTCAAATTGCGAGACTCATGTATAACTGTCGAGCTATGCATGGGGTTAATCTATAAAACTACCGAGTATGGCATTCGCCGTACTTTTTTTATTTTCGGAGGACATCAATGAACTGGGGCTTTTCTTTCTTTTTTAACAGTATACTTTTAGGCGTCGGACTTGCCATGGACGCATTTTCAGTCTCTCTCGCAAACGGACTTAACGAACCGTGCATGAAAAAAAGGAAGATGTGCGGTATTGCGGGTATGTTTTCGTTTTTCCAGGCACTGATGCCGATGATCGGTTGGGTCTGCGTAAAAACGGTCGTTCAGTACTTTCAGTCATTCGAAAAATTGATACCGTGGATAGCATTGATCCTGCTCGGATTTATCGGCGGCAAAATGCTTTATGAGGGAATAAAAAACGATGCCCCCTGCGAAGAAAAACCGGGAGTCGGCTTCTGGGCTCTCGTCATTCAGGGCATTGCGACTTCGATTGATGCTCTTTCCGTCGGCTTTACGATATCCGATTACGACCTTCTTGCGGCAATTGTCGCGGCACTTCTGATCGCTGCCGTAACATTCATCATATGCATGGGCGGCATAATGATCGGCAGAAAAGCAGGAACTAAACTCGCAGGCAAAGCAGGTATTCTCGGCGGCGCGATTCTTATTTTTATCGGAATAGAGATTTTCGTTACAAGTTGGTTTTAATAATAGCTTAAAAATTACTCCCGAAGGGTTTTCCTTCGGGAGTTTTATCTTATGCGTTGTAAACGATTTTTCCGTCAACGACGGTGACATACGCAGAAGCGCCGACGGTCTTGAGAGGGTCGTCCTGCCAGATGACAACGTCGCCGTCTTTTCCTGCTTCAAGGCTTCCTACACGGTCGCCGATACCAATCTGTGTCGCAGGATTGATTGTTATAGCTTTCCATGCCTCTTCATAGGGAAGACCTGCATTTGCGGCATAGCCTGCGCACATGGGAAGATACTGGAGAGGAATAACGGGCGCATCTGTTATTATACTTACAGGAACGCCTGCTTTATGAAGAGTTCCGGGGGTTGTGAAATCCTTATGCATAAGCTCAATCTTCGTTTTTGAACCGAAGGACGGGCCGATAAAAGCGGGATAGCCTTCTTCTGCGAGTTCATCGGCAATAAGTTCACCGTCGGTACAATGATCAAGCGTTAAAAGAACGTCAAATTCTTTTGCGATACGGATAGCCGTAAAAATATCGTCCGCACGGTGAGCATGAGCCTTTAAGGGGATCTCCTTTTTGATAACGGGAATCATCGCTTCGAGCTTCATATCGAAAGAAGGATCTTTGCCGTTCTGCTTTGCTTCACAGTAATTTTTTGCCTTGAAAAGAAGGTCGCGAAGCATTGCGGCAGTTGCCATACGGGTTACGGGCGCTTTGCGTGAGTTCTGACCGTAAACACCTTTCGGGTTTTCGCCGAAAGCGCATTTCATGGCGGCAGGCTCTTTTATTATCATTTTATCAATACGTTTTCCAACAAGCTTTATTGCGACGAACGTACCGCCGACAACGTTCGCGCTGCCGGGACCGGTACAAGCGGAAGTGACACCGTTCTTTATAGCAAGACCGAAAGCCTCGTCTATGGGGTTGATGCCGTCGATCGCTCTCATCTGAGGAGTTATGGGGTCGGAAGTTTCGTTATAATCCGCGCCCTCCCAACGCATCGCTGTATTGTGAACACCGATATGACAGTGGGCTTCGACACAACCGGGAGTGACGAGCCTGCCCTCCGCATCGATCACAGTTGCATTTTCGTCTGCAGAAAGATCTTTTCCGACGGCGACGATCTTACCGTCGTCTCCTATGAGAACACAGCCGTTTTCAATATCCTCGCCGACCATAGGCTTGATATAACCGTTTTTTATGAGTAACATAACTACCTCCTGTTTTCAATAAATAACGTGTTGAACTTCTTTAATTATTTTGAATGACATCTGCGCCGAAAACTTCTTCGAGAGACTCAACTGTCGGCACGATCTTTTCTTTGATAATTTCATTCTGAGCATCTTCGCTCGAATCAAGAACTTCTGTTACGGTTTTCGAATGACCGGCATAAAGAGCCTCGACAACTTTACTTCTTACACCGTCGGAATAGAAGCTGTATCTTTGGTTTTCAAAAACTTCCTGTATGAGATAATAGTCTCTTGCATCATGGAAAAAGTATCTTAAATAATATTCCGTCAATTCTTCTTTTCCGAATCCGTCAAGCGGCTCAAAAAGCTCATTTGCAACAAACGCTGACTTTTCGATATCTCCGTTTATGGGGAAGAACGTGTGGCTGCGAATTCGTTCAAATACTGCAGTATACGGTTCGCCCTGACGTTCGGGACCGTTCGGCATAGGAAGTACACAGAAATTATCAACTTCAAACGGAATTTCGGAGTTTGAACCGAATATATTCGTAACGGGAGAAAGGAACATTGCGACATCTTCGTTTATAAAAATCGCATTTCTTTCCGCATCACCGGGACACGGGAGATATGTGCAGTCTGCATAATCTACATGAAGGAAGTCGTCTGCCCATTTAAGAGCATCGTAACCTTCGGGAGTATGATAGCCGGAAACATATTCACCGTCAACAAGCTTATAAGTCTGAGCATTGTTTGCACGGAGAGCGGTATCGTAGAAATGACCTTCGTATGTCAAAAGCGCTTTTAAGGGATGACCGAGGTCTTCGGTGGTATAAGTAAGCATCATTTCGCCGAGTTTTTCTCTCGACCAGGATTTATCCTCAATAAATTCTCTGGGATCGGGCTGGCCTAAAAGATCTGCCATTTTTTCGTTAAATAAAAACATATAACCGGAAGAAACAGCAACGTCGGGCCACTGAACGGGAACGACACCGTAGATCTCGCCGTCCCAGACACCCTGCTCGAGAAGTCTCCAGTTTCCCCATTTTTCACTGTCTTTATAATTGAGGATATCCTCAACCTGAGAAAGGGGTTCAAGCAATCCGCTTTCGATCGTAGGACGAAGATCCCATGCGCTTGACTGAAAAGCATCGTATAAATGCTGGCCTGCGATCAGCATTGGCATGAAAGTTCCTTCGAGAGAGGCGCCCGAAGCATTTGTGGTAACGATATCGCAATTCATTTCAGTTTCGATATCGTTAATTCTTTTGATGACAGCATCATTGAATTCCGTGCTTTGCTTATATCCGAAAATGGACCCGTCTTCGGGGGTATAATGATCGTAAAATTTTATTTCAAATTCAAAACCGTCAAGGTTTGGCGGACCGTCCATTACAGAAAAATCAAGGTCAAACTGTTCTTCAACTTCATTTTCAGCTGCACAAGACACTGAAAAAAACAAAAGTATCGTCAATAATACAGCAATATACTTTTTCATAATAAACTCCTCTTGAACAATATATTTTTTATACATCTTATCATAAAATTATTATAAAGTCAAGAGAGCGACAACAAACCTGAAAATGCGTTTTTATATAATTACAAGCTCAACAGAAGTTTTTCTGTTGAGCTTGTTTTCAATATTCGGCTTCGACGGTTATATTTCCGAATTCAACTTCGCAGATTTTCAGGTTTTTAAACTTTTTGACGATCTCAATAGCTTCCGAAAATACTTCCGAATGACTCATTCTGATGGTGAGGATATTTCCATCATCGAGTTCAATTTCTTTTACGGTATACGGAGAGAGTACTTCTCCGTCTTCACCACCGATCATAAAAAAATTGATTGGATCCCATCCGTTAAGTTTTATGCTGTTTAAGAAACCTTCAACCGAAATTTCTTTTTTCAGACAACTGTCATAAAAAACTTTAATCTTCATGATCTTCCACCGAAATTGTCACTTGAACGTCATCCTCATCAACGTCAACTAACGTTCCTTTCGCTCCGCTTTCAATCATTTTAAATAGTTCATCAATTTGAGCCTCATCAGGTATTGCCTTTTTGAAGATATCGTTTGAGAGAATTGAGTGAACAGCTTGAACGGGTATTCTGAGTTTAATGTTTGTATTCTCTTCTTTAACTGAAATAAGAAGAATTCTTTTATCCGTCACAGTATCGGAATTTACTTTATCAACGATCTCATATTCTTTATGTTCGCCGTAAAGATCATCGAGAGTTACACCCAAAACTTTGGCTATTTCGGGAAGCAACATTATATCGGGCATCGTCATTTCAGACTCCCATTTGGAAACAGCCTGGTTTGAAACTCCGAGAAGCTCACCGAGTTCTGCTTGAGTAAGCCCTTTTGCTTTTCTGAACATTGTTATATTTTTACCGATAGACATAATTTTATCTCCTGTTAATCAAACTAAAAAGCGCTTTTTGTAATTATATTATAACACGGGGAGAATTTATTGTAAACATATCAAATTGAGATTTTAAGAGAAAGAAATCTCAAATTGGTTGGAAAAACCATTATTTCTCAAGATAATTTTTAATCTGATCGATAAAAGCATCGAATCGAGGATTTCCGTTCAATGTCTTATAAAAAATGTCGTTTTCATCTAAAAGTGTGAAATTTAATAATTCCGGGAGCATTTTTACGGCATGAACATCAGTCGTAAGATCTTTTAATGAGTCCGTAAAAGTTGAAGTATACCGATATTCTCCGTCTTTGCGAAGTTTATCGAGATAAATATCAAACTGTTTAGCATGTTCAGCTGCTTTTTCGAGGGAGCAAAGAGCTTCGTCGATACGGTTTTGCTGTATCAAAACCATTGCATAATTAACATATAAACTTTCAAATGATGAATTGTAAAATCCGTAGTTGCCGTCATCAAAAACAAAATAATAAAGATCAATAAGTTTTTCTAACGCTTTTGCTACTAACACCGAATCTTTCGTTTGATAAGATAAAAGACCGCGAACATCGGCGAGACCGCGAATCAATAATGATTGACCGTAAACTCTTGCTTCATCATCTACACCGCCAAATGCAGCATATAAATTACGAGCTTTGCAATTTGGACAATATTCAGCAAGCTGATATATTCTTTCCTTCTCGCCTAAATCTCCATATAAATGAATCAATATTTCCCGACACTCATTACGGATCTTATCGTCAACAGATGTGGCAAGAAGCTCCTCCATGATTTTTGCAGGCTCTTCCCAGCCATCGTGAGCTCTGTATTTATCAAAATCATGAATCCATTTACCGTCGACAAAAGAATAACGATCAAAATCGTCCGCACACCACTTATACCACAGAGCCGTAGCAAGACGAACAAGCAGTTTTTCGTCAGCAGGATATTCTGCAAGCGCTTGACGCATGATGTTGACACGGTCATCCACAGGAGCCCAGTTTCTGTACATATCGTCATATTTATCACAGTATTCCTGAATTTTTCTTTCCTTTTCAGCTTTGTCATGCCCGAAAAGTTCGTCGATCGTGACGTTAAAAAAATTTGCGATCGGGGCAATATACTCGATATCTGGATATCCTGTTTCATTCTCCCATTTGGAGATCGCCTGGCTTGTCACGCCGAGTGCCTCCGCAAGCCTATCTTGAGTTACCTCATCACGCTTACGCAATGCTTTAATATGTTTTCCTATTTTGACGTTCATTATAGACACCTCACATTAATTACTTCACCGGTGTGACTATATTATAGCATACATAAGAAACAATATCAATTACCAATCAGTTGTTGTAATATCATCGGCTCGTTGAGTTTAACTTCGAGATGTGAAACACAAAAGCCCTGCATACTTTCGTATACAGAACTTTGAAAATAATTATGAAGATAATATGGAAATCACGTATCGGCAGTAAAATGTTCAATTCTTTTATCTGTTCGACGATAAATATACTCATCATCGCCGCAACCTTGCAGAACGATCTCGTCATCGTTATAGCGTTTAACGCACCACATTAGACCTTTATCGGTTTCAAGACACTTTCCTAACTCGCATTGTTCGGTCGGAATCCTTATTTCTTTTGATTCAAACGAAAAATCGCAATGAAAACTGCAAAACTTTTCGCTGTTGTCTTTGTAATTACGAATTCGGAAAAACTGTCCGCCGCTCAACAGACCAAGGTCAAAAACAATATTATAGGATGCGCCGCAATAGATATCGACTTCTTTCGGTTTAATGAAAAATACGTATTCGGATTTACCCGTACACAGGAAAAAGATAAACTGATCGCAGTTCGCATAATAATTGTCCGCCATTCGCCACGAAGCCAAGCACTTTGGGATGCTTGCATCCTTAACTGTAGGCAAAGATGTTCCGGTATGATCGACGACAAACGATTCTAACCTCCGCATTGAATTTTTAACATTCGAATCATATGCACCGCCAAGTCGAGGAGCCAAGCGCTCGCTGTTTGAAATTGCAGTGTGCGGATCACTGTTCTCAAGGAAGTAAGCGTACTCGATTTTCTCTTCAAGCTGGTCTCTTTCGCAGATCGCAACAAGACGTTTCTTGTTTTCATAGCCTTGATAGAGCTTTGCACCCAAAATATTTTTATCAGAAGAGCAATAAAACATAAGTGCGAACTTCTCGGTTTCGACAATTTCGCAGTTAGCTGAACGATACACTCCGCAAGTAAAATAGTCAACGTCGGCATCAAACGTGCTTATCCCGTCTTTTAAAATAGAATCGGTTGTTACCGAGAAAATTTTGCTGATAAGAACGATCTTTGAGATTTCCGGATAAGTTTGGTCAAGTTCCCAACGAGAAACGCTCTGACGAGTGGTGCCAAGCTTCTCCGCGAATTCTTCCTGCGAAAGGCCGTGTTCAATTCTGATCTGCTGAATTCTTTGACCAAGTGTCATAATAATCACCTCAATCTGTTTGTTAGAATTATACCATTAATTTTCAGAAAAGTCTACCAAACAAATATGGAAATTTGTCACTCTGTGCGTGACATAGCTCGAAAAATATGAGCGTAACGATTTAATAAAAAAGGATCTATAGCTTGCATAGATCCTTTAAGTATTTACATAAATATTACTTTATTCAATAACAGTATAGCATAACATTTCGTAATGCAACCTAGTACCAACATCACTTCCTGCAGGAAGAAGGGCAAGTGCAATAAAAATATCCTTATCCTCGTTTTCACCGTCGGCACGAAGATATGCGTATTCACCTTCAATTTTAATAACTGTATAATCTTTCGGTTCCATATATATCGTCTCCTGAAATAAACTATAAATTTAAAATAACTAGTATGCACCGTAGAGAACTGACTAAAAAGAAAGAACTCATACCTTGAACTCAACTATAAAGCATCCTTTCGATAACATTATTACAATTCTCGATGCAACTGAAAAAATACCGACATTATAAAGGCTAAGTTTATATCAATACAAAAACAACC
>JAGASR010000037.1 GCA_017621705.1 Clostridia bacterium
GATGTTTAACCGTCCATTTTCGGAAGATTTTCACGCAAATAGAGAATATCCTCAAAAGGAGTCACGTAATCCTCAGGATTATCGACATTTTCATATTCTTCAATAGGTTCAAAGTCCGTAGGTTCGTCCCAAGGTATCTCAACTTCGGGTAATTCCTCTGGAAGCTCCGGTACAGGTTCTTCAATTACAGGATCCTCTTCAACGGGAGGCTCTTCGACAACAGGTTCCTCGATCACGGGTTCTTCTATCACGGGTTCTTCTTCAATTACAGGTTCCTCTTCGATCACGGGGTCTTCCTCGATTACAGGATCTTCCTCAATAACAGGTTCTTCCTCAATAACAGGTTCCTCCTCTATCACGGGCTCTTCCTCAATTACGGGTTCTTCCTCGATTACAGGATCTTCCTCGATTATAGGATCTTCGATAACAGGGTCCTCTTCAATAGGATTTTCAGTTACAGGATCTTCAATCACGGAATCATCCTGTTCGATATCGGGAACATCCTGATTGCATGCCGAAAGTGTTGATAAAAACATTGATGATGCAAGCAAGACAGCAAGAAGTTTAGTTTTTCTCATAGTAAATTCTCCTTTCGAAAGGTAATACGGTTTGATTGTTATGTTCAGAGTAATTCTGTGTTTATATATAAATTATAGCACAAATGTATGTATGCTGTCAAGCGTTACCCCCCCCCGAAAAAATTAACAAATATTTCACATTTACTGTTTTTCATCATAAAACTTGTCTTTCTGTGAATAAATATGCAAACAAATATTGACAAAACGTATTTTTTAAGGTATAATATTTTCATTAACATAAAAATCCACGAGAGGCTGAATAATTATGAAAAGATCAAGCGGTGTATTAATGCACGTTTCAACACTTTGGGGCGAACACTCCGAAGGCAGTTTCGGTCAGGCCGCAAAAGAATGGATAGATTTTCTTTGTGATTGCGGTTTTTCCTATTGGCAGACTCTCCCCTTCTGTCTCCCCGACCAATATAACTCCCCTTACTGTTCGCTGAGCACATTTTCCGTAAATCCATATTTTATAGATCTTCCGACGTTGCAAAAAGAAGGACTTCTGACAAAAGCGGAAGTTGATAAAGCGAAACAAAAAACCCCGTACAGCTGCGAATTCAAACGTCTTAATAAAGAACGTCTTGATTTGTTAAACATTGCGGCAAAACGTTGTAAAGACAAAAAAGAAATCGAAGAATTTCTTGAAAAACATCCGAGAACCGCGGATTTCTGTAAATTCATGGCAATCAGAGCGTCAAACGATGATCTTCTTTGGACAGAATGGACGAACGATACTGTAGACGAAGAAGTTCTTCAGCTCTGGCAGTTTATGCAGTACACATTCTTCCGTCAGTGGAAAGATATAAAAGATTACGCAAATAAAAAAGGGATTTCTATAATCGGTGATATCCCCATTTACGTTGCGCTCGACTCTTCCGACGTATGGGCGGCACCCGAACAGTTCCAACTTGATGAGGACAACAAGCCGACAGGTATTGCAGGCGTACCTCCCGATTATTTCAGCGAAGACGGTCAGGTCTGGAGAAATCCGCTTTACGATTGGGATAAAATGGAAGAAGACGGCTTTACATGGTGGAAAGACCGTATCAGCTTTATGTGCGAACTTTTCGACGGCGTGCGTATCGATCATTTCCGCGGACTTGAATCGTATTTCTCGATTCCCGCAGATGAAAATACAGCAAAGAACGGCAAATGGGTCAAAGGTCCCGGCATGAAGCTTATAGGTGCGCTCAAAGAAGTCTGCCCCGATAAACTTCTTATTGCGGAAGACCTCGGAGATATAACCCCCGAAGTTGCACAGCTCGTTAAAGACAGCGGATTCCCGGGAATGAGAATTCTGCAGTTTGCATTCCTCGGAGACCCCGGTTCGCCGCATCTGCCGCATAACTACGACAACCACTGCATTGCGTACACCGGAACTCATGATAACAATACACTTCTCGGTTATATCTGGGATCTTGATGACGAAACGAGAAGACACGTACTCACCTACTGCGGATATTTCGGAGAAGACTGGGATAAAGGATATGACGAAATTCTCAGAACAATGTTCCAGAGCCATGCAGGTTTACTGATCCTCCCCGTTCAGGATCTACTGCTTTACGGAAAAGATACACGTCTGAATGTTCCCGGAACGAGCGACGATAACTGGAGCTACAGACTAACAAAAGAACAGCTCGAAAAGATCGACCGCAAGAAATTCCTTAAATGGAATAAGCTTTACGGAAGAATATAAACTGACAGTAAAACCGTATGAAATTAATACTTTCATACGGTTTTTTGTTACAGCAACAGCGTGTTGCTTGAAATTTACAGACGATTATGGTATAATACAGTCAGAACAAACGAAGGCGGAATGATTATGGAAACAAAAGATATTATTCGTACTTTACGGACGGAAAAAGGTCTTTCGCAGGACGAGCTTGCGGAGAAGCTATTCGTTACAAGACAAGCTGTTTCCCGTTGGGAGACGGGTGAAACGACACCGAACATCGACACGTTAAAGCTTCTGTCAAAACTTTTTGACGTATCTATAAACACGCTCCTCGGCTCTCCGAGAAAGCTGATATGTCAGTGCTGCGGTATGCCGTTAGACGATTCATGCATAAGCAAGGAGCCTGACGGAGTATTCAACGAAGAATACTGTAAATGGTGCTATGCGGATGGTGAATACACATACGACAACATGGACGACCTGATCGATTTCTGCGCCGAAAACATGGCAAACGAACATCTGACTGAGGAACAGGTTCGGGCATATATGAAAGAAATGCTGCCGAAACTCAATTATTGGAAAAGATATACAGATATCGGCGGACAGGAAAAGTTTGACGAATTTAAAAATCAGATCATTAATGAATTCAATGCTCTGAATATAGAGGGAATGCCGAAAGTTACGGAGCTAAATGCTCTTATCGGAAGTTTCGTTAATTTAGAGTACCCCCTGCCTAACGGAAAGACCGTAAAACTACTTGACGATAACGCAACTTATCTCGGCAATCAGCTTGAATGCGAGTTCGGCGGAGACAAATGCTTCGGAATAATTGCGAATATGGATTTTCTTCTCGTCTGCACGTATGAAGAAAACGGCGAAAATCCCGAGCTTATTCTCTATAAGAAAAGATAGAAATTGATATTAAAATATGAAAGACAGTATGGAAAACCATACTGTCTTTTTCTGTCTGTTATTTATTTTTTCAGAACATCTTTCTATATACATCGCAAGGCTTTGCGGTCTGGCGATTATACGGAGAGATGCGGAACGAGAAGTTTTTATTCTGATCGTTAAGATAAAGGCGGAATTTATCGAGCATTTCGGGGCCGATACTGTCGGTGCCGATGCCGCACTGTGCGGTATCGATATTTACGGTTGTGAAATCTCCGCGTTTAAGTTCGTGCGCATGACGTGTCTGCTCGATCTGTTCATCGGTATAATGATAAGCGCTTGCGTTGATAAACGGCTTACCCGTAAACATAACGCCGATACCGCGAACAGTGGAAATACTCATCCAGCGGCAGTCCATTTTATTGCCCTGAGCCTGCGGTTTGATATACGGGAAGAACTGCTCATCGACCGTTCCGTGATATTCACCGACGAAAGCGGATTCCTGCTTATCGATATAACTGTTATGTTCACCTTTTCCGTACCAACCGATATAATCGAATTTATCTTCGAGTTTCAGCTGGAAGCCTATTTTCGGAAGAGAAGCAAGATTTTCAACAAGCGGTTCGAATACGGAATCGACATCGACAGTTCCGTTTCCGTAAACGGTATAATTTACAGTACATTCAATAGAAGGAATGCTTCCGTTGGCGGCAAGGCAGAGTTTTGTATGAACGAAACAGCGATCACCGTTATTTTCATAGGAAAATTCACGAAGCATTGTACGAAGAAGATTATATCGTGCATTTTTCCAGATATTTGCGTTTCTGGACATATCGGTTGCAGTGAGCGGACGCCAAAGATACGGTCTGAGACCTTCTCTGATAACTTCAACACCGTTATATTTATACGAATCCATGATGCCGGACTGTTTATTGAATTTAAGAGCAAATTCGCCGCCGATAAGTTCGAGAGAGAAAACAGTATCTTTTACGGAAACAGTATCAAGAACGGTCGGCGCACCGATAATCGCGGATGAAGACTGAGGCAGTCTGAACTGAGCTTTTGCAACGGAATGACCTCTTGATGCCCAGAGAGAAGATTTTCTTGTTGTATATTCTATTTCAAGCCAGTATTCTTCGCCAGAAACGGATCTGAGAAGATCTGCATTATAATCTAAACATACGATAACCTCATTCCCTGCGGCAATATCGGGAAGATCGCAGACACCTTCATCTATAATATCGGAATTATTTTTGACGGTGTATTTCATTTCAAGATAGCCGAGAGATTGGAAATCGTGACGGTTTTTGACGATAACGGTTTTCTTTTCGGGGTCAAAATCATAAGTATAAACAGGTTCGAGAACCTTTTTATATTCGTTAAGGTCGGGCTGAACTCTGCGGTCACCGTTGACGAAACCGCCGCAATGGAAAAAGCCGTCGTTTTTGACATCGCCGAAGTCGCCGCCATATGCAAGGAAACGTTCGCCCGTTTTTTCATCAATCTTTGCAAGACCATGGTCAGCCCACTGCCATACGCAACCGCCGATAAGACGCGGATATTTATAAATATAATCCCAATATTCCGCAAGGCTTCCCGAACCGTTGCCGATAGCGTGAGAATATTCGCACATAAAATACGGACGGGGATCATCGGCTTTCGCCTGTCTTTCGAGCTCTTCGAAAGACGTATACATAAAGCTTACGATATCAACGTTCATTTCGGGGTCATAACCTGCGCGTTCAAAATGAACGGGACGTTTCTGAAAATCCGTCGCTTTGATATAACGGATCATTGATTTCATATTTACGCCGAAAACAGACTCATTACCGAGCGACCATATAATTACACTCGGATGATTTTTATCGAGATCGACCATACGAGCCGCTCTGTCGACATAAGCCGCTTCCCAGTCGGGATTATTCATTATTTTATAATTTTCGGGGCTCCAGTCGAGACCGTGGTTTTCATGATCGGCTTCGCAAACGACGTAAAGACCGTATATATCGCAAAGATCGAGGAATTTTGTGTCGTTCTGATAATGAGAAGTTCTTACGGTGTTGATATTATTCTGTTTCATGAGCTTGATATCGGTAATCATGCTCTCAACGGGGACAGAAAGACCCATATCGGGGTGAACTTCGTGACGGTTGACGCCTTTGAGTTTTACGGATCTGCCGTTGATAAACAGCTGCTGTTCTTTGATCTCAACAGAACGGAAGCCGACTTTAACGGCACCGCATTCGATTATATTTCCGTTTTTATCTTTCAAAGAATACGCAAGATCATAAAGATAAGGAGTTTCCGTATTCCACTTATACGGTTGTTCGATATGCTCGCAATAATCGAGAACCTGTTTTTCGGAATCGGAAGAAATATCGAGAGAAAACTGTTTTACGGTTTTTCCGTTTGGGTCGATCAGGGTAAAGGAAAGATCGCCTTCAAAATTTTCACCCGTAAGGTTCTTTATTTCGGCATTAACGGAAAGATCGGCATTTTTATAGTCGTCGTCAAGAATCGTATTTACTGCGATATCGCGGACACGTACGGGCTGATATGCGGTGAGATAAACATCTCTGATAATACCGCTCATACGCCATTTATCCTGGTCTTCCATATAAGTAGACCACGCGAGTTTAAGAACGCAGACGGTGATGAAGTTTTCGCCGACATGAACAAGATCGGTTATATCAAATTCGCTGTGGCAATGCGCGCCCTGCGAAAAACCGACATTTTTACCGTTGATATAAATATAAAAAGCGGTATCGACACCCTCGAAGGTTATATGAACACGCTTATCCTTATACGATTCGGGGACAATGAAAGTTCTGCTGTAAACACCCGTGGGATTTTCATCGGGAACGTGCGGAGGATCTACGGGAATGGGATATTCAACATTTATATACTGTGCATTGTCATAGCCGTATAACTGCCAGTTGGACGGAACATCTATCGTTGCGCAATCCTCCCAGAATTCGGGACAGATGACATTTTCGGGAACATGGACGGGACTTTCGTACCATTTAAAATTCCATTTTCCGTTAAGTAAACGGACATAGGGAGACTGCGCGCGGCTGTAGGAAAGCGCGGAATCGAGATCCGGATAAGGGAAAAAGGACGCATGATTTGCCTCTTTTCCGATATTTATTATATTGGGATTTTCGTATACTTCTTTTTTTATTTCAAGCATGATAAACCTCCCGGTACTGCTAAAATTTTTTTTAAACGGTCTGTCCGACCGTTTGATATATCAGTAAAATAAGTATAGCATATTTTTTAGGGTTAGTCAATCGAAGTTTATAAAAAAAGAACTTCATATGAAGTCCTTTTTTAACGTAAAAATCATTTTTATAACAAATAACTGCAGACGTTTCGGCATGATGTTGAGGAGAAGAAGCAAAGGATTTCTGTTTATGCTGTATGCAAAAGACGGAGAACGTTTTGAGATAACAGACAAAACCTTTTTTGCTATCTTTTCGGGAGATATTGATCTTGCTTCAACGCTTTCAACGATCTTTTTAAATCGGTCTGCATTGCAGGTATAAAGCTTTGTTTTATCACAAAAACGGTCGAGCGCATCGGTTGAAGCGCCAAGCATACCTGTATCGACAGCACCTGCACGAAGAACGGATACGAAAATGCCGAGAAGCTGAAGCTCCATTCGCAAAGAATAGGCATATTTATCAAGTGCGCTTTTTGTAACGGCATATATACCCGTAAAAGGCAGAGGATCAAGGGGTGCAAGTTCGCTCGTTGTTATTAAAATCCGACTGCCGTTTTTTAGCAACGGAAGAAACGTTTTATTGATAAGAAATGCACCGTGAAGATTAATATCAAAATACGGCGAAAGCTTTCGTTTTCGATCTCGACGAGTGAATCGAGCATATATACTCCCGCAAAATGAACGATCGCAAAAAGTTCGTCGGTATATGTCTTGACGGTCTCAAAAGCTTTGATTATTTCTTTTTCGTCGGTTATATCCGTTTCGATCGGGATAATATTTTCTTCGGGATTTCCGACTTTACGGTCAAGTGCAAAGACACGAAAGCCCTGTTCTTTTAAAGTAAGAACCGCGGCTCTCCCCATACCGCCGTATTCACCCGTTACGAGAATATTTTTCATAGACGACTCTCCCCTTTCGGAACGATCTAAAATTTAATCTTCATCTTTGGGAAGTCGACGTAAAAATAAAAGCATCATCGGCAAAGAGACCATTGCGGAGAAGAAATAAGCAAGGGGCTGAGAAACTTCGATACCGCGGACACCGAAAATAAGAGGAAGGATCGTACAGAGAGGAATAAAGAAAAGTCCACTCTGCAGACATGAAAGAATAAGCGCAGGAATACTTTTGCCGATACTCTGAAAAAGCATCGTTGCAACAACGGAAACCGGAAGAAACATCAGGAAGACGCACATAATTCGGAGCGCTTCGCCGCCGATCGCCATAACAAGCTCTTCTTTTCGGAAAAGACCGATGATCTGCGGTGCAAAAACAAAACAGCAAGCGGAAATAACTCCCATAAAGGTAGCTCCGATAGCAAGAGTTACCCATGTTGCTTTTTTAACACGTGAATATTTTCCTGCACCGTAGTTGAAAGCGGCAACAGGCTGAAAGCCCTGACCGATACCGAGACCTACACTGAAAATAAGACTGGATGTACGACCTACATACCCCATTGCGGCAATAGCGGCATCGCCGAAAGCTTTAGCCTGAGCGTTAAGAACAATAGTCGAAACACTGTTGAGTCCCTGTCTTGCAAGACTCGGCAGACCTGTAAGAACAATATCTTTGAGTTCGGAAAAATTTCCGGAAACAGTTTTCAGGGAGATCGTTACCTGAGTTTTTTTGAAAAAGAACATCGAAAAGAGAATACAGAACGAAATATACTGCGAGACTGCGGTTGCAAGACCTGCGCCGCTGATACCTAAATTTAATTTAAAGATAAATATCGGGTCAAGAATAATATTGAGAATACCACCTGTTGTAAGGCCGATCATTGCGAGAGTAGCTTTGCCTTCATATCGGAGGATATTGTTAAGAACACAGCTTGAAGTCATGACAGGCGCTGCAATAAGGATCCAGAAGCCGTAAGCCTTTGAATACGGAAGAATGGTATCCGTACTGCCGAGAAGGCGCATAAGAGGTGTCAGGAATATGAGCCCGAAAGTCATAATAAACAGACCGCATAAAAGTGCGCAGAAAAAGCCCGTTGAAGCATATCTGTTTGCTTTTTCGATATGTCTGCTGCCGAGCATTCGACTGATATTGCTTCCTGCGCCGTGACCGAACATAAATCCGAACGCCTGCAAAATCGACATGATACCGAAAACGATGCTTGTCGCACCGCCTGCACTAAGGGAGATCTTACTTACAAAATAAGAGTCCGCCATATTATAGATATTTGTGATGAGCATACTTATGGTTGTCGGTATGCCGAGAGAAATAACAAGCCTTGTGACGGGCGTCTCAGTCATTTTGATATACTGTTTATTTTCTCTTGACAGTGTTTCGTTTTTCATGATATTCTTCTTTCGGTTTATTTATACTTTTTTTATTTCTATATACATTTTCCCCATTATACCACTTTCATCGACAAATAGCAAGGGGCGGACGGAATAGGTTCAAAAACTTGTAATCAGTTTGCTTTTATTTAAAGAACTATGAAAAGAAGAAAGATAATTTCACATTACGTCAAATTTTTCTTATAAACGACGAAACATCCTCTTGAAAAGTGAGTGCAAATGTGATATAATAGTATAAACGCAAAAAGGAGGACGGCAGGATGAAACAAAGAACATATATCGCAATAGACCTGAAAAGCTTTTATGCATCGGTCGAATGCCGAGAACGCGGACTTGATCCAATGAACACAAATCTTGTGGTCGCAGACGAAAGCCGTACGGATAAAACGATCTGTCTTGCTGTAACGCCTCCGCTGAAAAGTTTCGGAGTTCCCGGGAGACCGAGGCTTTTTGAAGTTAAACAAAAGCTGAAAGAAGTCAATGCGCAGAGAAAAAGAAAAACTCCGCAGAGAAAATTTGAGGGCTCCTCCGTTTATTTTTCCGAGCTTTGGGAAAATCCAAAGCTTGAGATCGATTTTCTTATTGCGCCGCCGAGAATGGCGTGCTATATGGATTACAGCACACGGATATACAGCATTTATATGAAATACGTAGCCCCCGAAGATATAATCGTTTATTCTATAGACGAAGTTTTCATGGATGTTACGGATTATCTGAAGACATACGAAAAGACTCCCCGTGAGTTTGCGATGACGATCATTCTCGACGTTTTGAATACGACGGGAATTACCGCAACTGCAGGCATCGGCACGAACTTATTTTTAAGCAAAGTTGCAATGGATATAGTTGCAAAACGTATTCCTGCGGATAAAAACGGAGTTCGTATCGCAGAGCTTGACGAAATGAGTTTCAGAAAAGAACTCTGGGAACACCGTCCACTTACGGATTTCTGGAGAGTGGGTCCGGGATACTCAAAAAAGCTTGAGGAATACGGAATGTATACGATGGGAGACGTCGCAAGATGTTCCGTAACAAACGAAGATCTTCTTTATAAGCTTTTCGGAAAGAATGCGGAGCTGCTGATCGATCATGCGTGGGGCTGGGAACCGTGCACCGTAAAAGAAATAAAGGCATACAAACCGAGCACGAACAGCCTCGGATCGGGACAGGTACTGCATTGCGCATATACGGCAGACAAGGCAAAACTCGTTTTGAGAGAAATGGCAGATCTGCTGGTTCTTGATCTTGTTGAAAAAAGATTGGTAACAAATCAGATCGTTGTGACTGTGGGATACGACGTTGAAAGCCTCTCAAACGGAAAAGAATATGACGGAGAAGTAGTTAAAGATCATTACGGACGAAAGATACCGAAGCAAGCGCACGGATCGGCAAACCTCGGATGCTACACATCGTCAACCAAAAGAATATTGAATGCGGTTTCCGAGCTTTATGACAGAATAGTCGATAAAGATCTGCTTATCCGTCGAATGAACATAACCGCCGCAGGCGTTATTGACGAAAACTCCGTTCCGAACGAAGAAAAATGCGAACAGCTTGATCTTTTTACTGACTACAAAGCGCTCGAAGAAGAGCAGAAAAACGAGCAGGCAGAGCTTGATCGCGAAAAGAAAATGCAGCAGGCAATTTTAAGTATAAAGAAAAAATTCGGCAAAAACGCCGTACTGAAAGGCATGAATCTTGAAGAGGGCGCGACAGCGAAAGACCGAAACGCGCAGATCGGAGGACATAAGGCATGAACGGGAAATATGACGATATAATCGATCTGCCGCACCACGTCTCCCCTACCCGTCCGCAAATGCCGATGGCAGACCGTGCAGCGCAGTTTTCTCCGTTCGCGGCGCTTACGGGATACGATGACGAAATAAAAGAAACAGCACGTCTTACCGATGATATGATCGAAATGAATGAAGAAGCCCTGAATATGCTGAATATGAAATTTCAGATGCTCATTGACAGGCTGAACGATAAGCCGAAAGTCATTTTCACGTATTTTCAGCCCGACGAAAGAAAAGACGGCGGCGCTTTTTTGACTATCGAAGGAGTCGTTAAAAAAGTAGACGTATTTGAACGTATTGTAATCCTGCAGAACGGCACAAAACTGCAAATGGATAATGTTCTAGATATCGATGGCGAAATATTCAAGGGAAATATTATATAACATAAACCGCATGGAGTTTTTTCCATGCGGTTTTAAGATATAAGTACGCGCTGAAAAGCCTTAATCTGTGCCTCAGAAAGTATTTCTTGACATAAAATCATCTTGTGCTTTTTTGCACATATCGACAAAAACCGCACTGTATCCCGTAACTCTCACCATAAGATCCCTGTACAAGGCAGGGTTTTCCTGAGCTTTGAGGAGCATCTCTTTGTCAACAGCACTAAGCTGAACCTGAAGCCCGCCTTTCTCAAAATAGACAGCCAAAATGTGAGCAAGATTTTCAAGACCGTTTGCTCCTTCAAAATTACTCGGCTGAATATTAATATTAAGAGCGCCCGATGCAAAATTATCAAACGGAATGTTTAAAAGAGACGACAGCATGGCCGTAAGACCATTCTTTGCAGAACCGACAGAAGGCTGACAGTTTTGAGCTATAGGCTCACCTCTTTTGCGTCCGTCCGGGGTTGCGCCCAATATTCGGTTATAGTCAAGATGACAGTTATCATTTTCAACACAGAAACGAAGCTTAAAAAATTCGGGAAAATCCTTACATGCATCGGTGTATGCTTTAATTATTGTTTCCGTAAGCGCCTTTGCCCAGAAAGATGATACTGCGTTGTCGTCTCCGAGCTTCGGTGCATTCTTACAGAGAGCGTAAATAACAGGCTCATTTTCGAATTCCTTGCCGCAGGCATCAAAAAGCTTTTCAGGCGCTATATTTTTCTCGTTTATCAGATAATCGACAGCTGAAACAATATCAATAAGCGTTGCGATACCGCCAAATGGAACTATAAGATTTTTGTACTCAAAATACAGTCCGCCTTTTTCGGCGTTTTCATGCGCGAAACAACAGTAGAATCGGAGGTCATTCGGATCGGGGTCGTTTCTTTTCGGTAAATTCGGGACAAACTCGGTTTTGATCCTATTGTAAAAATACGTATATATGGTTTGAAGCAATTTATCTCGGGAAAATTCACCTTTATGCGACTTCACAGCTTCAAAAAGAGCCGGTGCCATTGAGAAGTCCAATCCGTATCGGAACGCATAGTATAACGGATAATCTTTTGCAGGAATTGTCGGCCAATTACAGCCGTAAAATTCATGAGAAAAAGCATCGTATCTGCTGACACCGTACTTTTCGTACATCCGGCATACGCTGATATCATTGTATACTATGATCGAAGCACTGTCTCTCATTTTTGAAACAAGAGTCTTCCATATTTTCTCGTGATTCCGCGCAAAGTCTCGTGTGTATCTGAAAACTATGACCGGATTTTTATATTTGGGATTTATTTGTTCGATAAAAAGTTCTGTAAGTTCATTTGCGCAAGTTTTTTCACTGTCGGGATCAATTCCGGAGAGGATCAGGTATTGCGGAGAGTCATAGGCCAGTATTCTACGCCAGCCCGTACAGTTCGGGGAACCTTCACGCTCAGATATCTGATGCTCTCCTCTTCCCAATATGAGATTGTTTTTCGCATAAAAATCGTCGATAATCAAAGCCGCAGTCTTGCGGTCAATCTTTCCCGATGCGACTTCCTTTTTAAAAATATCGAAAAGAAAAAGATCAAGCCTTCCGAGCGTTAAAGTTGGATTAGGTGTTATATAAGCACAAAATATAAATTCAATAGACCACACAAGCTGAAGCGCGCTATGAAGGGTATCCGGAGCACCGGATGCCGCCTTTCTGCACGCATTTGCCGATTCTGTAAGTCCTGCTTTTTCAGCCTCATCAGCAGATCGATTTATAAATAAGATTATCGCATCGTATATTCTTATCATACAGCTGACAAACTCGCATTTTTCCGAATCGCCTGCCATTTGGTGTTCGATCAAACAGCTTTGGACATGATCTCTCATAGCAGGAAGACCTTTTGTTATTATGTCTTTCCAACGAAAAGACTGATGTCCCTCGTCTGTTATGAAAGTCGGAATACCGTGAGCCGATATATATTTGTCTATATATTTTTCTCTGAAAAGCTCTTCTTGTTCTTCCGAAAAACTTTCTTCGACCATTCGACCGATGAGAATGTCGGTTTCTTTTACAGGAATAGAAACTCTCGAGAGAAACTTTTCTATCGCGTATGAGAACTTGAGCGGCTGTGTCGGCAGATCGTCAACCTCTTTTGCAACAGAACTCCAGAGGCGCACGCGCTCGGATGAATAAGTTGTAACGGGTTTTTCTGTAATCGCCGAAATCGCTTCACGCTCTATACTCTTATGAAGCTCAAAAAAACTTTTTTCCGCAGATCCTCTCATAATAGCTTTCCTTTTTCTTTATAAACCACACATTGCCCAACGAAAAAACAAAACAGAATTTAATTTATACTCATGCCTTTTTAGATTTCCATAAAAACAACTTTACTCAACAACGTTAACACCCTCGGTTTTCACATTTACGGGCTCTTCTGTTTTTATGGAAAGGATGATATCCGTAAAATCAGATTCGGGAACGGTAACGATGAGGTTGTTATCGGTTATTTCTGTTTTTACGTTTTCGCCCGTGAGACATTCGATAGATTTAACAACAATGTCTTCAAGAGGCAGAATGACTTTGCCGCTTTCTGGACGGGAGACGATATGGACATAAATATTATCATCTTTATAGACACTGCCGCCGAAGACAGACGGATTCCACGGGCCGCTTCTTGTTCCGTAAACGGTATGACCGTATTTTTTCAGCCAGTCGCCGAGATTAAGCATACTTTCGGTTTCTTCGGGTGCGATCTTGCCGTTCGGCATACAGCCGATACTGAGAAGATAGTTTCCGTCGCCGCAGACTGCATGGATAAACTGATCGAGAACAACCTTGAAAGGTTTGATTCCGTTGCCTGCCCATGCCCATTCGTTGCCGAGAGGCATGCATGTTTCCCATGCACGGTTACGCTGAACAAATCCGATACGACCTTCGGGGGTATCAAAGTCGCCCGGGAGCGATGCTCTGTTATTGATAATAATATCGGGCTGTTTTGCTCTGACTTTTTCTTCGATCGTTTTTGAATCCCACATATCGGCTTTATACATGCCGCCCCACCATGCGCTGTCCCACCAAAGAATATCGATCTTGCCGTATTTTTCCATAAGTTCAAGCACGGAATTATGCATGTATTCAATATATTTATGATGATTTTTACCTGCGTGGCTGGGCTTACCGTCTTTTGTAGTATAACAAAGAGTATCGGGAATCTGCACAGAATCATTCACATCTACGGGCTCGTAATCGGGATGAGTCCAGTCTCTCTGCGAATAGTAAAGACCGACGGGCATATTTTTACGGTGGCACGCATCGATAAGTTCTCCGAGATAATCGCGCGCCATGGGCGAATTTGTTATTTTATAATCGGAATATGCGGTATCCCACATATTAAAGCCGTCGTGATGTTTTGTTATGATAACAACATATTTGAAGCCACCGGCAATCGCAAGATCGATCCATTCATCGGCGCTGAAATCTTCCATCTTGATCTCTTTTGCCCAGCCGTCATAGATTTCATCGGCGATAGGTCCGACACCGGGGTCGGGAAGCTTATGAGTATGCCTCGACCAGCCGATATCTACTTTCCCGAGCGCGGAAATACCGACATGAAAGAAAAGACCGAGCTTTGCATCTCGGAACCATTTGAGTTTTTCTTCACCTGCGAACGGGTATTCTGCCCATTCTTTCTCGGTGAAAGGCTGGAACAAAATAGAGGGTTTATATTCTTGACCGTCTTTTACAAGCATTGACCAGCACATAATAATCTCCTTAAACTAAACAAATTCTAAAACTTGAAGTCGGGAAGCAGACCGACAGTTGAAGTATCTATCGGTTTAAAACCGAGCTTGAGTGCAGGGGAATTTTCGTCAAGACGGTAATCGTGGTTTGCAGCATCGACAAACATGGGATCGGCAACGATACTTTCCGCTTCGTATTTATGAGTATTTTTCTCGTAATTCTGCCACTCTTCGAGAGAAAGGAGTTTGCCGTCGATCTTGAACTGAGTTGCGCCTTTTGCGTTGAAATAAATATTTTTATCCATTTCGTCGAGTGAATCGAACGCAGATTTCTGACCGCAGTTTGCGCTGTCGTCAAGAATATACATAATACGTGCATTGTCGCCGTCTTCGGTAAATGAACCGTCATCATGAAGCGAGCCGACGACTTCGGAATAAACGATATTATTTTTGAATACGGATCCGCCTGCGGGGCAAAGGAACGGCTGGATATCCGCAGCACCGTTCTTTTCGTAACCGACGTCGAAAATATTATTTACAACATAGTTTTCGATGCTCTTGATAAACATACCTGCGTTTACGGCAACTGCATTTTCATCATAAACGATATTATTGGTAACTTTTGCTTTGTGGCACGCATCGTCAAGGAAAATACTGTGTCCGCGCCAGCCCGTTGTCGGGATACCGCGATATGCGTTGAAAATGATATTATTATCGATATGATTGTACGGACCCATGCCCCAGCCTTCGATACCGCCGCCGTCACCTGAACGTGCGCCCGTATTGTAGATCTTATTAAATCCGAAATAGTTTTTGGTCGTCTGATTATATTTCCAATGATCTTCGAACGGAACATCGCCGAGGCCGTTATCTCCGAAAATGCCGTAACGTATGCCTTTCATGGAAATGCCGTAACGGGGAACATTGCAGATCTCGTTATGAGTTACGGTATTCTCGCCGCTGTTCATAAGGTAGATACCTGCACCGTGACCGACAAAATTGCCGACATCGTGAATCTTATTGTTTGAAATTGTGTTGCATCTGCTGCAATAATTGAGGCTTCCTGGATCTTCACCGATCATGAAAATGCCAGCGTAACCCGTCTGCGTGATATCGTTGCCGTAAACAGTATTGTTCTGCGCGTAACCCTGCATGACGACGCCGACATAGCCTGCGTTTGACATACGGCAGTCTTTGACGGTAACGTTTTCCGCATTGTTAAGATAAACAAGAGCGCCGAGATTTGTATCAAATTCAGAGGTAACATTGTGGGGTCTTGCATGTGCCGCAAGGTTTTCGCCGAATGCGTTCATTTCAAGGTTAAGGCCGCTGATAACGATATTTTTTACGTGTTCATCGTCTGTACCTCTGACAGTAAAGATATTACCGACAGTTCCCGCAATTATTTCCGCGGATTCGAGAGCAGAAGGATCTTTTGGTTTATAATAAACTTTATTTCCTTCGATCGCCCATTCGCCTGCTTCGGTTATATATTCGCGAGCACCCTGAAGATACTGCAGATCACCGCTCCAGTCGCACTTGGTAATATAGGTCTTAATATTATCGCCGTCAATGCTTTCAATTTTGAGAACATCTCCGAACCAGCTCGATGCACTGCCGTAAACAGCCTGAAGGTGAGACGGATCTTTAACAGCTTTTGCTTTCCAATCGGTTTCTCTTGCGGCGGTAAGGCAAACACCGTTTTCATAAAGAGCGTAAAAATCATTATTGAACGAAACATCTGCTTCGAAAACACCGTCACCGTCGGGATCGGACCAGCCAGTTACGGGAGTACCGCCGATAAGACGAACTTTCTCGTCATTGCAGTTGGTATAATGAACGGTATATTTTGCATCACAGTCTTCCGCACCGATAAGAATAGTATCTTTAAGATAATATGTTCCGCCTTTGATATAGATATAGGCATCATCTGTAATGCCGCCGTTTTTGATCGCTTTGCGAATTACTTTCTGAGCGGCACCGACAGTCGCAAAAGGACGGTCAAAAGAGCCGTTTCCGCATTCGTCACAGCCGTCGGTTGCAACGTAAAGTTTAATAATATCGTTTGTCATATTGTAATCCTCACTGTAAAAAATCACTTTATTTTGATTATATCATAAATAGATATAAAAATCAAGGTTAAATCGAGCGTATTTTTTATTTTATTATCAAGATAAAATATTGACTTTCCGATAAAAATCTGTTATCATTTAAGCATAAGAACAGCGAAAGGGATCTGATTATGAACGGGAAATACAGAGTTCTCGGACGTGCGCCCGAAGATGCACGATTAAGGATTGACAGGCATACCGACAAATTTTTTGATATTACGAATTTTGACTCACTCGAAGAAGTAGAAAAACGAAAAGAAGAGCTGAAATTCAATTTACGCATGGCGGCAGGACTTTACCCCTGGCCCGATAAAACTCCGCTGAATATTGAGACGGAAACCGTCGGTGAATTTGACGGATACACGGTAAAAAAGATCAGTTTTGAAAGTTATCCGGGATTTCGTTCGACGGGGAATCTGTATCTGCCATCCCCTCTCAAAGAAAAGCATCCTGCGATACTGAATGTTCTCGGACATTTTGAAAATCAGAGACTTCACAGAGAAGAAAAAGGTGATTTTCCGCAACAGCTTGCGAATTTTGCACGGATGGGATTTATCTGTCTCATTACGGATATGATCGGCAGGATCGATAACACCCAGATCAGCCACGATTACGGTTCGGACGAAAAAGATCTCTGGTCATCTAACGGACTTGGGGTTCAGCTCTGGAACAATATACGTGCGATGGATGTTTTATGTTCGATGCCCGAAGTTGATAAAGATAATATCGGAGTTACGGGCTGTTCGGGCGGCGGTTCGCAGACATTACTTTTAGGGCTCGTTGATGAAAGAGTTAAAGCTGCGGCGCCGATAAATATGATCTCTTTACAGATGCAGGGCGGATGCAGATGCGAAAATGCGGCAGGGTTAAGAATAAACACTGATAACACCGAGATGTGCGCAATGCTTGCGCCGAAACCGTTATTTTTGGCAGGTTCTACGGGAGACTGGACGAAATACCTCGAAACGGCCGAACTTCCGGGCGTATTGGAAGCGTACAGGCAGTACGGCGCGGAAGATATGGTCGAGCATTTTTATCAGGATGCGGGACATCAGTATAACGCGAAAACGAGACATCTTGTTTACAGCTTTTTTGCGAGACACTTAATGGGCTGTGATCCGAAATGGGTCGAGCAGGAGATTAAAACGGATGATCTTTCCGAATATACATGGCTGAAAGGCAAAGTTGATATTTCATGGCAAGAGCAGGACGAAAAGTTCTTTGAGTTCCATAAAAAAGAACGTCTTGAAAAGATCTCTGCTTTATCCGATGACGAAAAGAGAAAAATGCTTTGCCATATAACAGGCATAAAAGAAACAGAATATAAGATCATAAAATTAAAAACCGAAAAAGCAGACGAAGCGTCAATCGAAAAATGCGTAATTTACGGTCAGAACGGTGAAAAACTGCCTTGCGTTAAAATTCTGCCCGAAAACTGGGACGGCGAAAAGATCTGCGTTATGCTCGGAAATGACTGTCCGAACGAAGCAGAAGTTGAGAAGCTGATAGAAGAAAACGTTGCGGTCATAAGCGGTGATCTGTTTATGACAGGCGAATTTGAGGGTTCAAAGCGTCTTAACGAAGAGCACAGATTTTTCACTACCTTCAACTATACGACCGATGCATACAGAGCGCAGGATGCGGCATTATTTATAAAAGCGGCAAAAGATACGGCAAAGGAAATAACCGTAAGAGCTGACGGGAAAGCTGCGGCGGCAACCGTTTGCGCAATTGCTGTCTGCGACGGAATAAAAACGGCAAAAATAGAAAAAGCAGCGATAGAATATGAAGATTTTACCGTTCCGGGTATTCTTGCGATGGGCGGAATTCAAGAAATAATCAAACTTGCAAAATGTAAGACCGAAACTTTTTAAATTCAAATACTAATCAAATATCAAGGAGAGCAATGAAATGGAAATGATTAAGAAATGGTTATTTGACTGTCCGCAACCGAAATGCGGAGAACTTGCGAACGGTTATTATAATGTCGGTCCGATGCTTGCGGACGACCGAGAAGGTCCTACGGACGAAGACTCGAGAATGCACGTAATAACGAGTGTCACATTAAAAGATTATGATGAGTACATCTCCGAAATAAAGAAAACAGATGCGAAATTCTACCTTGACAATACGGTTGTAAATGACCGTTATACCGGTTTTGAGCTTAACGGAAAGCAGTACATAGCATCGTTTATCGCAAAGCGCGGAGAGATACGAGTTATTGAAGATATCGCATCGACAGCGCTCGATAAATTCGGATATAACGTACAAGGCGAAAAGAGCACCGTGCTTTATCCTTACGGTCTTTACCACGACCCGGAAAACCAGAATACGGACTGCACGATAAACTGCGGCATGGTTTATTTTATCAGACTTTCGGATAACAGCCTTTTTGTCATTGATGCGGGCTATTATTTTCAGCACAGCATGGAAGCGACCGAGGGCATGTGGAAATTTATGCACGATATCACGGGCACGCCCGACGGAGAAAAGATCAGAATAAGCTGTTGGTACTACACCCACGGTCATGACGATCATACAGATGGCTGTTTACGTCTTCTCACTCTTCACAGCGATGAAATCATTCTTGAAAGAGTAATGCACGGATTCCCGTCATTTACTCATGCGAAGGGGGCATCCCCTGCTTCTTTCAGAATGAAAGAAACCGTAAAAGAAAAATATCCGGATATAAGTTGTCTGCAGCTTCATACGGGTCAGAAATTCAATCTTGCGGATATGACGGTAGAAGTAATTTACGCAGAAGAAGATACTGCAGAAGCCGTTGATCTTGAAAAAATTAACATCAGAGACTTTAACGGCACATCAACAATCATCAAGCTGACTGTCAAGGGCAAAACAATGATGATACTCGGGGATACAAACAGCGAGACAGAAGCGTTTACCGAAAAATACGGTAATCCCGAAATTTGGAAGTCAGACATGGTTCAGGTTGCGCATCATTGTTTCAACTATCTGCCGAAAATGTATAAATGGATAGACGCGCCCTTTGCATCTGTTCCTCACAGAAAAGAAGGAGCATACAGACCCGACAATATCCATAAGATCCAAGATGTTCTTCAATACGTAAAAGACGATCAGGTATATTATTCAGGTGATGCGACAAGAGGCTTTGAAATAACGGAAAACGGATTCAAGCTCATACATGAATCCCCCGTTGTCGGCAAGGAGTTTGACCACAGCTGGATGCACTAAAAAAATTAATTCCACGGTAGTATTTAAAACTGCCGTGGAATATTTGTTTATACTGTAATCTTACTATTTTATCTTATTTTTCCGACTTCACGCAAAATATCAACAGCAGGCGCAGGAATTCTTCCAAGGTGATCGGGGCCGACATTAAGAAGAAGATTCGCCCCCTGGGAATTACATCTGTTAAGAATCTCAAGAACTGTTTCGGGACTCTTCCAATTATTATCAAAAGATTTGTATCCCCAGGTATTATTAAGAGTTATGGGAGATTCAACAAGTCCCTCGCTGTGTTGATCGGGAAGAGAGTTGTCATTACCTGAGCTGTAGTCGCCGTAATAATTTCCGAGACGGGAACTGACAAGACAACCGGGCTGGCATTCTCTTACAAGCTCAAATAGCTCTTTTGAGGATTCCGCGCTCTGCTCGTCCATCGGAGTATCAAACCAAATAAGACAAATATCGCCGTACTTGGTAAGAATTTCTCTAACCTGAGGTTTGATCTTCTTTTCAAGACAGATTCTGTAGTCTTTTTTATCATTGTTAGGAAAATCCCATGAATTGCCCCAATAACAAGAAACATCTCGGTCTTCATGATGATGCATTTTCAAATATCCGCCACCATGCTCCTCATGCCAGTCAAGACACTGTGAATAATACAATCCGAGTTTAATACCGTGTTTATAACATGCTTCCGCAAGTTCTCCGATTATATCTCTTTTAAACGGAGTGGCATCAACACAGTTATAATTATCAACATCAGATTTAAACAAACAAAAGCCATCATGATGCTTACTTGTTACAACTATATATTCCATACCCGCACTTTTGGCGATTCTGACCCATTCTTCAGCATTAAAATAAATGGGGTTGAAAATATCTGCAAGCTTCGAATATTCTGCTATGGGTATTTCATATTGATGCATTACCCATTCACCTATATAATTCATTCTTTGAGAACGCCACTCGCCTCCGAGCACACTGTAAAGACCCCAGTGAACCATCATGCCGAATTTAGCATTCTTAAACCATTTTTTATTTTCTTCTAATGTTACCATAAAAACACCCCTACCTTCATGTGGCCCAATTATATCATATCATTGTCAAAAAGTCAACACACGTAATATGAAACGATTGCTTTGATTTTATCTGAAAGTTCACGCATTTACTACATTAAAGCATTGACAAAGAAATAATTATATGATATAATTATAATAGGTAGATTTATGCAACATTAAGCTTTACATAAAATAATAAAGAAAGAAGGTGCTGTGTTGAACCAGAAATTAAAAGAAAAAATTTATGAATCACTCGCGGCGGTCTTGCCTATAACGGCTATCGTTTTTCTTATAAGCTTGTTTTTTGTTCCGATGGATCTCGGAAAAATCGCAATGTTTTTATCGGGTTCGGTAATGCTTATAATAGGTATGGGGCTGTTCCAACTCGGCGCGGAGATGTCAATGACACCTATCGGTGAAGGTATCGGTGTTCAGATATCAAAAACGCGTAAAATGATTATCGTTCTGCTTATCGGCTTTCTGATGGGCGTTATAATAACGATATCCGAACCTGACTTGCAGGTTCTTGCAGAACAGGTGCCTGCCGTTCCGAATCTGACACTTATTCTTACGGTTGCAATCGGTGTCGGCATATTCCTTGCGCTTGCGATAATGAGAATTCTTCTTCGAATCAGTCTTTCAAAGATGCTTATAATTCTTTATATTGCATTGATGATCGGCTCGTTCTTTATTCCGAAAGAGTTTATTGCTGTGGCGTTTGACTCCGGCGGTGTTACGACAGGTCCGATGACAGTACCTTTTATCATGGCGCTGGGTGTCGGTCTTGCATCCGTCCGAAGCGACAAAAACGCGACGAGCGACAGTTTCGGTCTCGTTGCGCTTTCAAGTATCGGCCCTATTATCGCAGTTCTTATTCTCGGTCTTTTCTTTAAACCGACGGAAGCTGAATATTCGCTTTCTCATATTGCGGATGTTTACACAACGCAGGACGTCGTTATGGTATTCATCAAGGGTTTACCGAAATATATTGAAGAAGTTGCGATATCAATTCTTCCGATAGTACTTGTTTTTGCGATATTCCAGCTTGCCTGCAAAAGATATCAGAAGGCGCAGGTCAAGAGAGTTATAATCGGTTTACTTTATACATATCTCGGTCTTGTAATGTTCCTTTGCGGTGTTAACATAGGTTTTGCGCCCGTAGGTTCGTTCCTCGGAGAGGAACTTGCATCGTTATCCTATAATTGGATACTTATCCCGATCGGCGCGCTCATCGGTTACTTTATTGTCAAAGCAGAACCTGCTATTCAAGTTCTTAACCATCAGGTAGAGGGTGTTACGAATGGCGCTATATCCGTAAGGGCGATGAACAGAAGTATGTCGATTGGTGTTGCGGTGAGTGTGGCACTTGCAATGCTCAAAGTTCTTCTCAGTATTCCCATCCAGTGGATAATCATTCCGGGGTATGCTGTTGCATTGATCCTTTCATGCTTTGTACCTAAGATATTCGTCGGTATCGCGTTCGACTCAGGCGGAGTTGCCAGCGGACCTATGACTACGACTTTCCTTCTGCCGCTCAGTATCGGCGTTTGCGAAGCGACCGGCGGTAATATAATGACAGACGCATTCGGCGTTATTTCTCTTGTTGCGCTCACCCCCCTTATCGCTATTCAGATAATGGGTCTCGTATTTAAGTTCAAGACTATGAACGAAGAGCAGAAAGTTACGCCTATCATCTCGCAGGCAGATGCAGATGAAATCTTTGATTTTGAGGAGGATTAAACGGTGGCAACTGAAGGTAAAAAAACTGAATTCAGAGTACTGTTTCTAATAGCATCTCAAAAACTAGGTCTCAAAGCTCAAGATCTATTTTTGGCAAATCATCTCCCGATGCAATATCATGTTTTAGGCAAAGGTACAGCATCCGGTGAAATAATAGATATACTTGGTCTCGGCGAGATTGAAAAGACGATAATCGTTTCAATGATGCAAAGAGAAAAAGCATCGGAAATGCTCGCTCAATTAAAAAACAGACTTTATCTCGGAACTCCGAACACGGGTATAGCGTTTACCTTGCCCATTTCGGGAGGAAGCGGAGCGGCGGTAAGGCTGATGAAAAATGCCGAATCAGAGAATTATCCTGAAAGGACTGAAGAAAAGAGAATGAATAACAAGCACGTAATGATAATGGCATTCGTAAACCAAGGTTTCAGCGAAGAGGTCATGGCGGCGGCAAAACCCGCAGGCGCAGGCGGCGGAACTGTTTTCCACAGCAGACGTGTTTCCAGCGAAGAATCAAGACAGATCTGGGGCATTACGATCCAGCAGGAAAGAGAAGTCGTTCTCATTCTTGCAGACGATGATAAGAAAGTCCCCATAATGCAGGCTATCACCGAAAAATGCGGTGTACAGAGCGATGCACACGGCATAGTCGTCTCCCTTCCCGTTGACGAAGTTGCAGGCCTCAATACATACGCATCACTTTCACTGTAAAACAACTTAAAACAGATAAACGGCATGACTGATTTGATCGGTCGTGCCGTTTTTGTTAAATCAAATCCTGCTGCTTCAAATTATCAACTGTCGGTTAAACTATGTTGCGTGTCTGTGCCTTGCAAGATTCTTATTTATAGTGTATAATATATTCAGAAACACCGGTGATTCAAATTTCAGAAACGAGGTAAAAGTATGCAATTATACATTGGAGAAAATATAAAGCGTCTGCGCAAGCAAAAGGGAATCACGCAAGACACCCTCGCGGAGCATATGCACGTTTCGACGGCGGCTGTTTCAAAATGGGAGAGAAACGAGTCACTTCCCGATATTAGCCTTGTTATACCGCTCGCATCATACTTTAATGTATCAACCGATGAAATATTAGGTCTCGACACCGCAAAAAACGAAGAAAAAATCAATCAGTATTTAGAAAAGTCCCAGAATCTTGCTGCGACAGGAAAAGCATGTGAACGTTTTGAATTAATCACGAAAGCATACGATGAATTTCCAAACGATTGGAGAATCATTGAAGAGTATATGTGGCAACTCAACTATGATCCTAATTGCACAGAGCCACATGGTAACGAAGTTCATAAAGAAGAGTTATATCGTTTGTGCGAACGTGTCCTTGATGAATGTACTATGGATAAAACAAGATATGCAGCACTCTCAATTATAGGTGGACTGTACATTCTTGATGGCGAAAAGGAAAAAGCTATAGAGACAGCAAAACGTTTTCCGCCCTATTGGATGACAGTAGGAGAAGAACTTGAAGGCTGTTTTGACCGTGACAATGGTAAGATTGATGGTTGGTTTATACAGTTGCGAGAAAATATCTGGGATATCACAGATATTCTTCAGGTAAAAATCAGAAATGCAGCATTGAACGCAAAAGATACGAATCATCATGAACAGATCAAACATATCCAAAAAGCAATATCACTCATAAACCTGATTTTTGACGATGGGGATTATGGTTTCTACAATTATGATCTGAGCAATCTCTATATTTGGATTGCAAATCGATATTTTTGGATGAACGATTTCGACAAAGCATTTGAAAATTACGAACTCGGATTCAAGTATGCCAAGGCTTATGACGATTTGCCGAAAATCATAACGCATACATCATTCTTAGTAAAAGGAAAAATCTTTGATATGTCGAAAACCAATTCGGATAACGAAGAAAATATGGTTGCGTACACTATAAACAGACTGCGGTCATGGGGAATATACGAAAAGATGAAAGACATTCCTAAAATGAAAGCACTGATTGCTAAATACGAGCCATTAGTGGGAAATAAAAAAGATTATTCTCAAACATAAAAATAATTTTGTTAATTGGTACGAATTACTGTCTTTGTAAAACCATTATAAACAACTTAAAACAGATAAACGGCATGACTGATTTGATCGGTCGTGCCGTTTTTATTAAAACAAATCCTGCTTCTTCAAATTTTCAACTGTCGGTTAAACCGTATTGCGTGTCTGTGCCTTGCAAGATTCTTATTTTTGATTTGATATTAATTATAGACAACCTCAAATTTTTGTGATATAATTTTATTAAAACAGCGAATCAACCATATTTTTCTGCAACTAATATGCTGAAAACAGCCAAAGACGGCAGAAAGGAGAAACCTCTATGATCGAATTTGAAAAAGATTTTGAGAAGCAGAGTGAGGTATATTTGGAGTATCTCTATCGCCTTGCTCAAAAACTGTATAACGATTGTCCGAATATTGATGCCTTGATACAGGACACGCTTACGGTCTTGATTATAAAAGTCCGCAATGGAGAAAAGGTTGAACACACCAAGGGATTTTTATCTGCAGTTCTCAAAAATAAATACAATGCATGGCTTCGTGAAAAGTACAAAGCAGAATACGTAGAATACTCTGACGGTACTATCAGCGAAACACACAACGATTTAACAGAATGGGAAGAAGCCCAAAGCAAAAAAGAAGAATACGAATCGGTACGCCGTGAGATCGGACGTCTGATCCGCATTTATCGTGATGTCACAGTACGCCACTACGTTCACGGCCAAACTGTAGATCAGATTTGCAAAGAGTTGGGTCTACCCCGAGGAACGGTATTATCCCGTCTGTCAACGGCAAGAGATCAGATCAAAGAGGGACTTGAAAATATGGAAAAATATTCGCAAATCAGTTATGAACCTAAATCCGCATCCATTGGTATATGGGGCAACTGCGGACTAAACAGCGAACCGTTCTCTCTTATGCGATCGGATATTGAAGCTAATATATTGAATTTGGCATATGAAAATCCCGTATCGGTGCGTGGCATCGCTGATACAATGGGAATGCCATGCGCATATCTTGAACCTATAATTGATATTTTAATTCATGGTGAACTGATGGGAAGGACATCGGGGGGACTTGTTTATACCCGATGCTTCGTGCAGAAATACGAAGAGGCTTTTGGAGATATTCCTGCGCAAGAAAAGCTTGCCGATAAATATGCCTCCCGTGTATGGGAGATCGTTTGGAAACATCTTGAACCGCTGACCGAGCATGATGACTTCGCGGAAATGTCCGACAAGCAAAAAGCAACAATGCTTTTGTTTATTATGAATCAGATGCTAAGTGAAGTTTTACGTAATAGCCGTCCTGATTCGGAAAATACTCCTAAATATCCACCTGAACGTCCCGATGCAGGCAGATGGCTTGCAACAGTGACCGTATATGGGCATAATCAAAAAAATATTAACCAGTATGAAGGCTCCGGTCCCGTACGTGTTTCATACAGTTCAAATAATGATGGCAAGGTTGATTGTCAGATGTTCGATTGTCAATCGCTTTTCGGTGATGCACATTGGGCATATAATAAGTTCAAATACAGATGTTCTCTGCAGAGTATTCTGAGGTTCTACGCATCATTGTTGCCTTGTGATGTTAAAATAGACACCGAGCTTATTTATGAGTTGATTCCCGAATTTGAAAAACTGTGTATAATAAAGCGTGACACTGACGGCGAGATCAAGCTGGATATTCCCGCATTGCCATTTACCGAAGTGACAGAGCATTGGAATCCTGTTTGCGAAACAATAAAGAAGGAACTATATGATCTGTTGTCGGATGATCTGCGTATGCTTTGGTCCAAGACAAGGAACCGTGTGCCCAAGAATGTTGATGAAGCGGAATATTTCACTTATGCCGGAATGATGGGCGCGTATGTAAAAGCTCAGCTTCTCGCGATCGTGAACAAGAATCTGTTGCCTTATCCTGTGGTTATCGGCAAAACACCGCTGATTTACATTGCCTACCGAAAAAAGGATGCGTAACCTGAAAATTATTAAAAACCCATCTGTTTTTCGGCTTGACTTTTCTTTGTTAATATGATAAGATTAATACATAGAATCATATTTCAGACAAGGAGATGTTAACATGATTGAAATACAGATGTGGGACAACGTTCCGGCAGTTGACGGTTTTTCACCCGTACTTGAATATTATCCCGCTGAAAAGAAAAAAACAGATGCGACAGTCGTTATCTTCCCCGGTGGCGGATATGCAGGCAGAGCAGGTCACGAGGGCGAAGGATATGCGCTTTTCCTTAATTCGATCGGAATGGATGCGTTCGTTTGCGAATACAGAGTATCCCCCTATCGCTTTCCGATTCCCCTGCTCGATGCGAGACGCGCTGTAAGATACGTAAGAGCGAATGCCGAAAAATACGGTATAGATCCGAATAAGGTTGCGGTCATGGGTTCTTCAGCAGGCGGACATCTTGCGGCGTTTGTTTCGACGTACAGAGATCCTATCGAATATGAAGGAGCAGACGAGATCGATGCTATCTGTCCGATCCCGAATGCGACGATCCTCTGCTACCCCGTTATTCATCATCCCGATGAAACAAACGTTGCGCATGTCGGAAGCTACGAAAACCTTATGGGAGAAAATAAAGATTACGAAAAAGTTTCTCCCGATCTGCTTGTAACAGACACGACTCCTACTGCGTTTATCTGGCACACTTCTGATGACGGCGGCGTTAACGTTATAAACAGCTACCTTTACGCTACGGCGCTCAGAAACCACAATATAGAGCATGAAATGCATGTATTCCCCAACGGTCCTCACGGCCTCGGCCTTGCGAAAAACGACCATCACGTTTCACAGTGGACTGTTTCTTTGACGAACTGGTTTGTGTATTTAGGTTGGCTGTAAAATTATATTAAGACAAAACCACCCGAGGAAGAGCTGTAAAACTCTTTTTCGGGTGGTAAATTTATATCAGAAATATATTTCGATTATCGAACATTTTCATGAAAGGCGAATTTATTTATACTTGCATTTTTTAGAAAATATGATATAATAAAGGAAATAGACATAAGGAGTTTTTATATGCGTTGTTACTGTTGCTATAAGCCCTATATCAATAACTGATCCGTAAAGATAATTCACTAAAACATAGATTTTCAAGGTCAGCGATGCTGCCCTTTGTTTGGTGCTGTCTTTACGGATTTTTTAGACAGCACCTGAGACTGACGCCGCAGGTGCTTTTCCTGTGGCGTTTTTATTATTGGTATTTATTAGGAGGAAATCTATGTTTAAGGGCTTATTTTTCTTTATAAAACAAGGATGGAAATATGATAAACGTTATATTATGTGGAACATTCTAAGTCAACTCGTCAATGCTCCTCTTCCGTTTTTTTCTGCAGTACTTCCCAAACTTATTATCGACGAATTAACGACGCAAAAGCGCATTATGTTTCTCATTATTTATGTTACTGTATTTACAGGATATGTATTGACCGCAAGAATCTTTTCATCGTATTTTCAAAGAGACGGATTTACAAGGCGATGTCAAGTTGCGGCAGAATTTGACAATGATCTTCACCGACAATTATATGAATGTGATTTTGAAAACCTTGAAAGTTGCCATTTTCTTGAAATGCAAGAAAAAGCAAAGAAATTTCTATATTGCAACTGGCATGGTTTCGGCTATCTCTTGGATTGCGTATTGAATATCGGAGGATATATTATCGGGTTGGCAGGAGTAATCGCAATTATTGCGATGCTGGATGTCTGGATCGTTATTTTATTCGTACTTTTTTCGTTGTTGGGCGCATACATCGATAAGATAATCAAAAAGAAAGTCAAGAAAATGGAAGATACGTTGATCTTTGATCAAAGAGGATGGTCTTATTATTCAAGTCTTTTTGAAAAAGCTGAATACGGAAAGGAATTTCGGATATATCAAGTTGGGGAATGGTTATTAAATAAAGAGAGAGAGTTTTTTACTCGCGCGAATTCAACATTGAAAAAGCAAAACAAATATTTTATGATATCTGATCATTTTAACGCGCTTTTCACATTTGTCCAACAAGCAGTTGCATACGGCTATTTGATATATTGCGTTATATCGAAAGACATGTCGTTAGGATCTTTCTCAATGTATATCAGCGCCATTACAGCGTTCGCCGCAAGTTTCAGACAAATTACGAGTTCTCTTGTTGAGATACGCACTTACGATATGTACTATGAGGATCTCGATAAATATCTGTCTATCCCTAAGAACATAAGAAAAACAGGAAATAATAAAATCAAAATCAAAGATCACGTAATAGAATTTAAAAATGTTTCTTTCCGATATCCGGGGAGTAGCCTCTACGCTTTGCAGAATATCAACATAAGGATTAATCCCCAAGAAAAACTTCTACTTGTTGGCGAAAATGGTGCAGGAAAATCAACGTTTATAAAACTGCTTTTAAGGTTATATGATCCGACGGATGGAGAAATATTGTTGGACGGCGTAAATATTAAAACGATTGATTACGATAATTATATTAAATTATTTTCAGCTGTTTTTCAAGATTTTCATTTATATTCGTTTTCGATAAAAGAAAACGTGGCTATGTCCAACAGAGCTAGTGATGAAAAAATCGACTGTATTTTACGAAAAGTAGGATTGGGTGACAAGATCGACGGGTTAAAAAACGGAATCAATACAAGCTTACATAAGAATCTTGATGAACAAGGTTTTGAGCCATCCGGTGGAGAAGCGCAAAGGATCGCAATTGCACGCGCACTTTTTAAAGATGCTCCGATAGTTGTTTTGGATGAACCAACAGCAGCGCTAGACCCTCGTGCAGAGTTTGAAATATATGAACAGTTCAACGATATGACGACTTGTAAAACCGCAATATATATTTCTCATCGATTAAGTAGTGCTAAATTTTGCGACAAAATAGCTGTATTCGAAAATAGCCACATTACAGAATATGGAGACCACGACTGTTTAATTAATAATAACGGGAAATACAGCGAGTTATTCAATATGCAAGCAGAATTTTATACATAAGCAATGCAAAAACACGGTACAGTCAAGACTGTACCGTGTTTTTTGACTGTCCTTTTGTACACATAAAGGACTCTTGTGTTTTTAATTATACTAAATTCATCCAAATGATCAATGCTATACCCGAAAGGATGAGATAAAACGCTCCGACGATGAAAACGAAGATCGGAGTTTTTCCTCTTTTTTCATCTTTTTCGATTTTATAGTCGTAGTATGATTTACGTTCACCCTTATTGAAAAAAGGAAGAATGATATGCATACCGACTTTTACGGCATAACCGACGGAGTCGAAAAAGCCTGTCGTAGCGATCCAGATAAGACATCCGACCATTGTTAAAAGAATACCAGGGACGAAGAACGCATCACAGAAAACAGCCGCCATTTCGGCATAGTTGCCCCAAACAAGAGACAATCCTTCCGTCTGCATGACCCAGTAGGCCATGAGCGCACCGATCAATAAGCAGATACCGTACTGTAAAAGTTTTTTCTTCACTAAGATCAGCCCTCGATAATTTCTTTATATTTTTTCTCTTCGCTGTCGGAACAGAGGACGAAATGTCCGGGAGAAACTTCTCTGAAAGAAGGCTGTTCGACAGAATAATCATGGTCACGAAGAGGAACGTAAGTTATACGCTGTCTGTTCTTCTCATAATCGGGGTCGGGAAGAGGAATAGCGGAAAGAAGAGAACGGGTATAGGGATGGAGAGGATGTTTGAACAGTTCATCCGCATCCGCAAGTTCTACCATCTTACCGAAATACATAACGCCGATACGATCGGAGAAATATTTGACGACAGAAAGGTCATGCGCAACGAAAAGGATAGTGATGCCGAGTTCGCGACGCAGATCGTTAAGAAGGTTGATTACCTGAGCCTGAATGGAAACGTCGAGCGCGGAAACAGGTTCGTCGGCAATGATAAGCTCGGGCTTCATAATAACAGCACGGGCAACGCCGATACGCTGTCTCTGACCGCCTGAGAATTCATGGGGATAACGGCCTGCATGGTCACGAACGAGACCTACGGTCTCAAGCACCTCGTAAACCATTTCATCGATCTTCGCTTTATCTTTCATACCCTTGATAACAAGACCTTCGGAAATAATCTCGCGAACAGTCATACGAGGGTCAAGGGAAGCGATAGGATCCTGGAAGATCATCTGGATCCGGGTGATGAGATCTCTGTCGACATTTTTATTATCGTTCTTTGCGGAAGCGATAAGCGCTTTCTGCTCTGCAACGAATTTTTTCAGATCCGCTTTTTTCTTTGCGATCTGTTCGGATTTATCGGAAGCGGAAGATTTTTTTAATTCGTCAACTTCCTTTTTGAAGTTTTCGTTTGCGTTTTTAATAGCATTTTTATAGGAAAGAGTACCGGCACCGATTCTCTGTCCCTTAAAGTAAATGCTGCCGGAGGTTATATTGTAAAGCTTGATAATTGATCTGCCGGTCGTAGTCTTACCGCAGCCGGATTCACCTACAAGACCGAAAACTTCGCCTTTTTTGATATCGAAAGAGACGTTATCAACTGCTTTCAGTTCGCCGAAATGCTGAGAGAGGTTTTCAACGCGAAGAAGGACATTATCGTCATTTGCGTTAACGGTCTGTTTATTGTTTTCAGCCATTGTTGGAACCTCCTTCTGCATTTTTCTTGCTTCTTGCAATACGTTCGGTAACGATTTTCGGCGGATCTACATGGGGAGCATCGGGATGCAGGAGCCATGTAGCGGCGCTGTGAGTTTCGCTGATCTTAAACATCGGCGGCTGTTTTTCGAAGTCGATCTTGAGAGCGTATTTATTTCTTTCCGCGAACGCATCACCAACGGGAGGATAGATCATGTTGGGAGGAGTACCGGGAATAGCTTCGAGTTTTTCGTTTGTATCAAGGTCGGGCATAGAAGAAAGAAGCGCCCATGTGTACGGATGAGCGGGAGAATAGAAAACTTCTCTCGAGGTGCCGTATTCAACGATCTTACCTGCATACATAACTGCGATCTTGTCAGCCATATTTGCAACAACGCCAAGGTCGTGAGTGATGAAGATAATGGAAAGGTTTCTTTCCTTTTTAAGCTTATTGATAAGCTCGAGGATCTGCGCCTGAATGGTAACGTCAAGAGCAGTTGTGGGCTCGTCGCAGATAAGGATATCGGGGTTTGCGGCAAGAGCAATCGCGATAACGATACGCTGTCTCATACCGCCCGAGAACTCGAAGGGATACTGTCTGTATCTCTTTCTGGGCTCGGGAATACCGACTTCTTCCATGAGTTTGAGTGCACGGAGCTTTGCCATACGGCGGGTTACTTTATTTGCAAAACCGGAAGCGTTGAGTTTTAAGAAATCGATAACAGCAACTGCTTCTTCGGAATAATCACGCTGATCTTTTGCTGCAAGCTGTTCTTCGTAATGAGCGCAAAGGTTGGAGATGATCTTGCAGATATTTTCCTTTGCAAGGTCAAGATCGACAACAGCCGCAGGAGTAACTTTCCAGGAAAGTTCTCCGCCTGCTTTTGCGGCTTTTCTGTCGTATTCTGCTTTCTGCTTTGCGTAACGTTTTTCTTCAACAACGTTTTTCTTTTCGCCGTTGAAATATACCGAAACAGCGGAGTGAATACTGGATTCGAAAGTATGAGCCGCACTGTCCTTTGTTATCTCAAGAGGATCGATTGATCCTTTGACGCTCTTAACAAGAGCATTAACAATATTATCAATATCGGGCTGTTTGAATTCACATGTCTTGAGAGTTTCAAGAGCAGACTTAAACTCCCCTACTACTCTCTGTTTGATAGCAAAATGTTCTTCAGCGGAATCTTTGAGGGATACTTTTACGTTTTCAATAAATTCGAGCATGTAATTCTTATCAAGATAATTACGGAGGAATTTATTGAGTTCATCCATGGGCATCTTGGGAAGCGGTTCGTTCGCAAAAGTGAGATAATAACCCATAGAGAAGAAGTTGGGCATTTCTTTTGCGACTGCGGATTTGAGGATCTCATCGAGACGTTTGAGAGTCTTAACGATAAGGTCAAATTCTCCGCTCTTTATAGCCTTGGAATCTTCTTTTCTGATAGTTGCAACGAGTTCTTTGAGCTCGTTTGCATCTTCGTTAACTACATATTCATTGAGCGCACCGAGTGCGAGGTCGTCAACGATAGAGAGGCTTTCTTTTGCATCTTTTACAGCTTTCTTTTCGATAAGGAAAAGAAGGTTTTCGATTTCGGAAATTGCATCGTTTGCATTATTGATGGCGCTGTTGTATGCAATTTCAAGTTCAAGATGCTTGCCTTCGAATTTATCGAAGTCTTTGCACTTCTGAGAAAGGATCTTTGCTTTTTCAGCGTCGCCTTTTGCAACGGATCTGATCATTGCTTTTTCGAGCAATGCGAGATAATCGTTAAATGCCGCGCGGCATGCTTTCTGACGAGCCTTGCCTTTGAGGATCATAGCTTCGGTAAGCTGTTTACCGATTCGCATGATGGGGTTAAGACTGGAAAGAGGATCCTGGAAGATCATGGCGATTTTATCGCCGCGGATTTTATAAAATTCGTCTTCGGGAATTTTGAGAAGGTCTTTGCCGTCGTAAATGATTTCGCCGCCGTCAACTATAGAATTACCTGCAAGGATACCGAGAATTGCTTTAGAGGTTACGGATTTACCCGAACCGGATTCACCTACGATAGCGAGTGTCTCACCGTCTTTGAGGTCAAAAGAAATATCGCGAACCGCCTGAAGTTTACCGGAAACGGTACGGAAAGAAATTCTGAGATTTCTGACTTCTAATTTATTTGCCATACTTTATTCCTCCACTCCACGAAGCGACGGGTTGAACGCATCGCGCAAACCGTTACCGAACAAGTTGAACGAAATTTCGAGCAATGAAATGAAGAGCGCCGGGAAGAGAATGATGTGCGGATAAGTCTGGAGATAACCCTGACCCTGAGACAGCATCGTACCGACGGACGTAAGTGCCGAAGTTTCGAGATTAATAATACCTAAATAAGAAAGAGAAGATTCGGAGAAGATAACACCGGGAATAGTGAGAACTGCGCCGGTGATGATCGTACCGATAGAGTTCGGGAAGATATGTTTGAACATAAGTCTTCCGTCTTTTGCACCGAGAGTTCTCGCCGCAAGGATATATTCATGACCTTTAAAGCGGTAGAACTGGAGACGTACTCTCGAAGCCATACCTACCCAGCCGGTCATGACGAATGCGAAAAGCAATGACGGCAAAGTGCCAACCTTTTCGGCAAGGTGTAATTTAAACAGAGTTACAACAACGATAAACGGAACAGATGCGAGGATATCGCTGATACGTTCCATGATAATATCGGTAGCGCCGCCGTAATAACCTTCAATGGATCCGTAAACAGCGCCGATGGTGAGGTTAATTACAGAAACAAAGATAGCAAGGAGGAAGGAGAGTCTTGCGCCTGCAGCGAGACAGGTGAAGATATCCTGACCGTATGCATTGGTACCGAAAAGGAAGAGAGGTTCGTGACCGTTTTTATAGATATAATATTCACGGTAAAGAACACGGACTTTATAACCTGTCTGGTTCTTTACAGAATAAACATACCAGTCGCCACCCTCACCGTTATCGCCTTCGATACGCATAGTGGAGGTATAGTCACCTCGTTCTTTATTGGAACTGGTGATATAGTTGGGAACATAATTACCGTCTTTATCAAGAGCGGGTTCGCCTGTGGAGTTTGCTTTGTCGTTTTTAAGCTTGTACCAGAAGTTTGCACCTGCATTACCGATAGTATAATTGGTTTTATAGGTATCGGGCATGGGGTAAATAACCTGAACCTGATTTTCGTCCTGATACTTCTGAAGAGCGATAAATTCATCATAAGTAAGGTTAAGGAAAACATAACCTACCATGTTATAAGAGTCTACTTTAAATTTATAGGAATCATTACCCTGAGTGTCCGTAACGATCTTGGGTTCGCTTACAACTGCATCAAATCCGCTTTCAACGCCGATAGAGCTGTAGTAGAGGTAGCCTGCTTTTGTATCGGACTTCATGGAAGTGCCGTCCCAGATACCGAGAGGCGCGAGAAGTTCATTTTTGGGAAGAACAGTCTTGTAGTAGCCGTCACGGTCGGTAACGGTATACGGAGAGAAAAGAGGAACGATTATTGCGAAAATTACAAGGATAATGATGATCCATGCCGCAATAACGGAACTCTTGTTTTTACGGAAACGGATCCACGCATCTTTGAAATAACCAATGGGTTTAGTATCGAGCTTTTTATCGTAGATCTTTTCGCCGTGACCCGCAAATTCGAATTTTTCTTTGGGGATATTGATATATTCGTTATTCTGCATTATTTTTTACCCCCCATTCTGATTCTCGGATCGATAAAGCCATAGCTGATATCCATACAAATACCGGAGAAAAGACCGATAAAAGTATAGAAGAAAGTAAGAGCCATAAAGAAGTTATAGTCGCGAAGGTTGATAGAGCTGATATAAAGGCTGCCGACACCGGGAATCGCAAAAATCTGCTCGATAATAAGCGAACCGGAGATAATACCGATAAATTCACCGATGATCATGGGAAGTATAACGACCATTGCGTTACGCATCGCATGACGTGCGGTAGCCTGAGCTTTGGTAAGACCCTTTGTTCTTGCAAGGAGCATATAGTCACCTGTAAGAACTTCGGAAAGTTCGGCACGGGTATAACGGGTAAGACCTGCAATAACACCGAAACCGAGAGAAAGGATCGCAGGCATCATACTGATAAACATTTTAATACTGAACAGTGAAGCATCCTGTGCCGACGGTATGGTTATCGGGAAAAGACCTGCTTTAAAGCAAAGGAAATACTGAACGAGGAACGCATAAACATACGACGGAACCGAAATGAAGATCATAACGGCGGTCGAGATAACATGGTCCTGCCATTTGTTCTTTTTAAGAGCCGCATAGATACCGAATGCGAGACCGATCGGGATCGCAATCAATATCGAATACAAGTTTACGGTAATGGTATACGGAAGTTTCTGCATAAGAACGCCCCATACATCAAGCGTTTCGTACATCTGTTCACCTACACCCCAGTCCCACTGAGTGATGACTGATTTGAGGAACAAAGCATACTGCACGGGTATAGGCTTACCGTAACCCATCTGTTCACGTCTCATAAGGATGATATTGATATCCTTACCCATTTCTTTAATTGCGGGAAGAGGTAAAAGTTTAATAAGGACAAAACACATTGTCATGATGACGAACAATGTGAATATCATCAAAAGAACTCTTTTTATGGCATATTTTACCATTATCTCCAAACTCCAATCTTTTAAAGTTTATATTTATGCGGTTATATCCAAAGCAGTGTGTGTAGAAGTTACACGACAGAAAATTCGGGGTCTACCCATACTGTTTTGGATATAGCCGAATCTTCGGGCAGCACGTTAACCGTAAACTGCCCGAAGATCCATTATCAGGAGCCGATAAACGGCTCAGAGAGTATCAAATTTATTTAAATTATAAATTCAAATTAATAAGAGATACCGCTCTTAGTAGTAGCCCACTCAGCATCAGTGTAGTTGTAGGTGATGTATCTGAGTCCACCGTAAGCAACGAGCTGGAGGTAATCGGTGGTAGCGTATTCGAGCTTACGAGAAAGGAGAGAAGCACCGTTTCTATAGTACATAGGAGCGGTTACGAAGCTGTCGAGGTAAGTATATTCGAGAGCTGCGAATACTTCACATCTTTCGGGATAGGTGTAGTCTGCGAATTTACCGAGTTTGGAGTCGATAACTTCTACAGCGTCACCGTTACACCAGTGAGCCCAGTTCTGGAGAGAGGTTTCGAGAGTTGTACCCTTAACGGTGAGTTCAACCATAACTTTGTCGGTTTCATAACCGAGTTCCATCTGGTTACCGGAACCGTCAGCTGCGTCACAGTAGCACTGATAGAGCATGGTGAACGGAGACATAGCAGCGCCGCCCCAAGTGGTGAAGATGATGGTAGCGTTACCGGAGTACATGGTTTCGTAGTAGTCGGGGTCTTCAGTCATCTGGAGACGGATCTTACCTTCAAAGGGAGTGCCTACGCAAACTGCTTTAAGGGACTCATCAAAGAAGGTGAACATCTGAACGTAGATTTCGTCAGAAGAGTATACACGGAAGTCGAGGATGATTTCGGAAGCGCCGTCCCAGAGACCTTCGGTAACTGCTTTATCAGCAGCGGTCTTCATGAGTTCGGTAGCTTTTGCGGGATCGTAACCAGTGATAGCATCATAAGCTTCTTCGAGGTCGCCGTATGCTTTGCCTTCGCCGTATTCGATTTCGTAAAGATCAACAATAGCCTTCATAGCGTATTCGCTGTCACGGTAAAGTTCACCGGTGAAGGGATTGTAGCAGTACATGTAGTTGAGGAGGCCGTAGCCGGGTTCGTGAGCTGCGGTGTATTCAGCGCAGAAGGTTTCACGGTCCATAGCGAGAGAGAATGCTTCTCTGAATTCGGGGATGGTGAGGATAACTGCGTTGTTGCCGATAGCTTCGAGTTTTTCTTTATTGGTGTTGAAAGAGATCTTAGTGGTGTAAGATTCGGGAGTGTAGAGGAGTCTGTCGCTGGAAGCGTAAGTTTCGAGGTCGGTAGAGTCAAGACTGATGCTGTCGATTTCGCCGTTAAGGAAGGACTGGAGAGCAGTCTTATGTTCGGAGATAACCTGGCAGGAGATCTTGTCGGTCTGGTACTGACCAACGTGTTTACCGTCGGAGTAACCGTACCAAGAATCGTTTCTGGTGAAAGTGAGCTGTTTGTCGAGCTCATAGAAAGTGAGGTCGTAAGGACCGTAAGAAGTGGATTTATCAACGGTGGTGCAGTAGGTGTTGGTGATGGAGAATGCATCAGCAGAACCTGCTTCAACAACGTTACCGTCAACGTCATACCAGGTCTGGCATGCTTCGTAGAGGTCTTTCTTTACAAGCCATGTAGAAGAAAGGTTGTAGGGCATGTAGAATTCGGGTTCAGCAACGGGAGAAGCGGTTACGAGAAGGATGGTGTATTCGTCAAGAGCCTTGATACCAACTTCTTCAAAGGTAACCTTGGGAAGAGACTGAGATACGTAGAGGTAATCTGCAGCATATGCTTCGTAAGGCATACCGGAAGCGAGGTAGGTTTCGTAAAGGTATTTAGCGGAGATCCAGTCTTCGGGCTGACCTTCTTCAACAGCAGTATCACGGTAGAGAGTTTCGTCGGTGATATTGATGTACTGAGGAGCAGCGTTGCCTTCAGCGTCGAGAGCGCCTACGCAACCCCAGAAGCCCATATCGATGTAGCAGTTGCCGTTAGCAATTGCATCAGCGAGAGCGGAGCCTGCGAGAGCGTAAGAAGTCTTACCGTTATAGAAGTAAGCTTTAGCGTTAACGATTTCGAAATCGCCGGAGTAGAAGGAGTCTGCACGTCTGTTAAGAGCGAGGGGGTTGAGGAGCTGTTCCATAGAGTAAACGTATGTTTCAGCGTTGATGGGAGTACCGTCAGCCCACTTAACATCGGGGTTAAGAGCGATCTTCCAAGCTTTTGCGGTTTCGCCTTCAACGATGCCGTACTGACCAACATAGTCAGCGGTTACGTCTACAGGGAGTTCTGCAGCAGCTTCGGGAATGATGGTGTAACCGGAGAGGTCGCCATTAATAACGAAGTCATAGAGGGGAGTGGTGATGTAACCAAGAACGTAAGAGTCGTCATTGGTTTCCCAAGCATGGGGGTTCCAGTTAAGACCGGTGGTACCGCCGATATATTCGAGAAGAGTATATTCAGCTTCGTCACTGTAGTCTTTACCTGCGACACCTGCATAGATGTCATAATCATAATCAACGGTTTCGTCGCCGTCGGAAGGTGTGTTAGCGTCGTCGCCGCCTTCAACAACATTGTTGTCGTCACCTTCATTGTTGTCTTCATTGCCGTTATCGCATGCTACGAGAGCAAACATGGAAAAACCCATAACGATAGCAAGAAGAAGAGCAATCAGTCTTTTCATGGTGAAAATCCTCCAAATAAATTTTTAACACAATGCGCGATCGTGTCCGCATTCAGTTATACACTATATTATACATAAAACGCCGTTGCTTGTCAAGCCTATACCTAAAAAAGTTCAATTTCATTTTTGCAAAAAACATCAAAAATTACATATTATAATTAAATTTTAAGCCTATTTTAGTTTAATTCAACAATTAATTTATTACTTTATTTTGATAATTCGAGTCTACTCAACTTCTTTTGTCGAATTATTTTAACAACAAGGAAACTTGTATGTTAAATTCCGACGATGTCACAGATCGGATCTGCTTCATACAGACAAAAAAGGAAAAATCATACTTCAATTTAACAGCAAAAACACACCGCAGACGGCAATATCTGCGGTGTGTGATATATAAATATGTAGAGATCGATAAACTATTCAGCAAAGAGAGAGATGAGAGAAAAACTGTCAACATCGAAAAGGCCGAAAGTTGTAAGTTTGATATGAGGGATAACGGGAAGGCTTACAAACGACATATTCATAAACGGCTCAACATCTTCGGGACAACCGAGACTGTGAGCGGCTTTGCGGATATCCTCATTTTGCTTTGCGCAAACAAAAGCAGTTTCGTCGCTCATAAGACCCGCGATCGGCAACGGCATTTCGCAAAGCACTTTACCGTTATCGACTGCGACAAGTCCGCCCCCTATTTCTTTTATACGTTCGGAGGCAACGAGCATATCGTGTTCGTTCGTTCCGATAACGATAAGATTATGAGAGTCGTGAGAAACAGATGAAGCGATCGAACCCGATCTGAGGCCTGCACCGTTGATAAAGCCGAGACCGATATGACCCGTATTTTTATGACGTTCAATTACGGCGATCTTGAGAATATCTTTCGAAATATCAATACCGTTATTTACTGAAAAATCTATATCGCAGATGAGTTTTTCGGTAAGTATCTGTCCTTTGAGGATCCTGATAACATTGCACTTTTTCTTTTGACTGCAATCAATAAGAAAATCTTTTTCGGTAAGAGTTCTGAAATTGAACGAACCGCGGACTTTCATTTCGAGTTCGGGATCAACAGTCGGAGCAGTAATTTTGCAAGCGGAACCGTTTTCGACAACACGCTTTCCGTTTTTATAGACATCCGATATCTTCATACTGCAAAGATCGTCAAGGATCAAAATATCTGCCGTATAACCCGGAGCAACAGCACCGAGATCGTCAAGTTTAAAATGCTGAGCGGCATTGATCGTTGCCATTTTAATTGCGGAAACAACGGATTTACCCTCAGAGACTGCGATACGTATCGCATCGTCGATATGACCTTTTGAAAGAAGATCGGCAGGATGCTTATCGTCGGAAACCAAAAGACAGCGATCAGCCCACGGTTTTTCGAAAAGCGGAAGAAGATCACGAAGATTTTTTGCCGCCGTCCCCTGACGAATCATTACTTTCTGACCTTTGCGAATACGTTCTTTTGCTTCTTCGGTAGATGAACATTCATGATCGTCACGAATTGAGGCGGAAACGTATTTATCGAGATCTTTACCCGAAAGAAGAGGCGCATGACCGTTTATTACGGCACCGTGCTTCTTTGCGGACTCGATCTTTTTAAGCATAGCGTCATTTCCGAAAAGGACTGCCGGGTAGTCCATAACTTCTCCGAGCCCCACTACCCTTTTATCCGAATAGAACGGTTCGAGATCTTCAGCCGCAAGGATCGCACCCGATTCATCAAAAGAAGTGGACGGAACGCATGACGGCAAAACGATATAAACCGTAAGAGGAAGATCTCGGCTTGATTGGAGCATATAACGAAGACCGTCAGTTCCGCAGACATTTGCGATTTCATGCGGATCGGCAATTACGGCAGTTGTACCGTGAGGCACTGCGACACGTGCAAACTCAACGGGCGAAAGCATCGTGCTTTCGATATGGATATGGCTGTCGATAAAACCGGGACAGACATATTTACCTGATATATCAACGGTTTCGTCTGCAATTTCATCGGAATAGTCCCCTACCCCGATTATTTTACCGTCTTCGATAAGAACATCGCAACGTTCTATCTCTTCGGAAAAGACATTGACGACCGAACCGTTTTTAAGCAATATTTTCATAGATAGCTACCTATTATAATGTGTTATTCAAATCTTGAGATCATTTCATCCTGAAGTTCTTTCGGAAGATCAACGAAATGAGCAGATACGCCCCAAAGACGTACTATAAGATCTTTATATTTTTCGGGATGGAGCTGTGCCTGTTTGAGTTCTTCAACATCCAGGACATTCGGCTGATGTTGCATACCGCCCCGGCTGAAATAACCGTTAAGAAGAGTTTTGAAAGTTTCCTTTCCGTTATTGCCTTTGAAGACCGAAGCAAAATAATTTATCATGACACAATAATTCCACTGAATAAGCATGGAGTCGATCTTAGAGGCAGAGGAAAGGGCGGCAGTCGGGCCGTTTTTCATTGTACCGCTTGCAGGAGTTAAAGTTACTGCAACGGCTTCACCTTTTGATCTTCCGTCGGGAGTTGCCATAAGACCGCCGCCTGTCGGAACGGGATGGGGCTGATGGATACCGCCGAGAACCTGACCTCCGGCATAAGTTTTATATTTACGACATTCTTTAAGACAAAATTCAAGAATATCTTTTGCTATATCATCAACATAGCTGTCATCATTACCCCATTTCGGGCAATTAAAGAGGACGTTCTTGATGATCTTTCCGTTTTCGCCCTCGAAGTTTGATTCGCAAGCAGCAAAGACTTCATCAAGAGTATAACGCTTATCTTCAAAAACAGTTTTCTTAATTGCGGCAAGAGAGTTTATAGTTTCGGTAGCGGTACCGAATAACATACCTTTTTCTTTTATGGGATACGGTTCGAGCGTAACATCAAGAGCATTTTCAATACAACCGTGATACAGACCGCTCAGATACGGAAGCGGAGCCATGGGGCTGTTACCGCCGCGGTTAACGGGCTTGTTATGATTTTTTACACCGTCAAAATATTCATCAAGTTTACCCGATGCATAAAGTAAGATCTGTTCCTGCGCATTGTTAAAATTGTCAACATCCCTTTTGATTTGTTCTGAGATCCTTACTTTCAATTCGGCGATAAGCTCGTCAAAGGTTTTAAAGGAACGATCGTTTTTCAGTATATTAAGCAACATCCCAATTAAGCCAGGACCGCCTACGATCCAAAAATCGCCGTAACCCGGGATATTTATATCCTGGCAAAGATCGAATCCGTAGCAACGGGCATATTCAAGAGGAACACCTGCTCTATGAAGGCTTTCGACGAAAAGATCGTCATTATAATAAGAAACGAAGTTGCAGCCGGAGATAGTAAGTTCTGCGGCTTTGTCAATAAATTCGGGAGGATTTTTACTGTTAACACGCAGATTAAATTCAGGTTCGGGAAGACGTACTTTATCAATAGCCTCAAGGAACATCATTGTGACATCGTTAACAGCATTTTCGCCGTTTGAAAGAACACCGCCGAGAGTTACAACGAGCTGCGCGGCATATTTTCCGAGATATGAATTATTTATGTCTACCTGATCGTACATTTTTAGAAGCAAGCATTCGATAAGCTGTTGCGCTTCGTTTTTCGGAGTATTACCGAGGAATTCACCGAGGATAACGTCAAGTCTGCCGTAGTTTACAAACTCAAAGCTTTCGATAATAGTACCGAGATGTGCAAACCAAAGGAGCTGAACGGCTTCATGGAAAGTTTCTGCAGGTTCGCCGCTTATTTTTTTGCAAATACGAGCGATCTCCAAAAGCTCTGTTTTATCTGTTCCTTCTGCTGTCTCAGAAAGAAGAAGAGCTTCATCAGCATAACGGAGAATGAGATTTTTAAGACCGCTGTAAGCAATAATAACGCTTGACAGAAAATCAAGATTTACTGAATGAAGAGACGGATCTTTTTTCTTTTCTTCGGCGCTGTTGATTATTCCGTCAATACCTTTTTTGAGAATAATACCGAGATCGGGGGTTATATGGGTCTTATTTGTAAACTGTTGGTTGCAACCGAAAAGCTCGATATCTTTTTCGTTTATGTATTCATAACCGCCCCAAAGACCGTAATCAAAGATATCGTGACCATCTTCGTTACCTTTGTTCGGATTAAAGAACGTTCTCGTACCGACGATGAGTTCTTTCGGTCCGATATAAACGGGCATGGTATCGAATATTTTCTTTAAACCAAGAGCTTTTCTTTCAGCAATACTCGGAGCATCGTTCGCAACCGATATTTTGGGTATAGGTGTACGTCGGCACTTGTTAGCGCCGGAAAGAGTCTGTTCTTTTAAAAATTCCGTTCTTGTCATAGCTTTTGATCCCTTTCAAATAGATTAAGCCAATGTAATATTTCTTTTTATAAATATTTTACGGAAAGAATCCATTTCTTCTTCCGTTATTTTTTTATTAGTATCGTACGGATATTCCAATCCGAGAGTTTTATACTTACTTGCGCCGAGTGTGTGATACGGCATCAATGTGACTTGCTCAACAGTCTTTAGCGATGCAGCAAGTTCAGCTATCGCCGTCATTTCATCTTCGTTATTGTTGAAGTCCGGAATAACGGGAACACGAATCCAAATAGATTTACCTGCTTCGGAAAGACGTTTGATATTATCTATTATTAACATATTATCCACGCCTGTATATTCTTTATGAACAGACGGAGTAAAACATTTAATATCATAAAGATAAAGCTCACAGCAATCAAGAGTTTTTTCAAATGATGCCCAAGGAACATAACCGGAAGTGTCGATTGCGGTATGAAGCCCCATTGCTTTGGCTCTTGTTAAAACAGAAGCCACAAAATCAGCCTGAAGCATACACTCCCCACCCGAAAAAGTAACACCGCCGTTGTTTCCGTAGAAATCACGGTCTTTTAAGAGCTCACGGATAAGCTCATCTTCGTCAATCTCGCGACCGCACTTTACAAGAGCCTCTGCAGGACATTTTTCAGCATCGGAAATATTAGCTCTATTTCCGCATGAGCCGCAACCAATACACTTTTCATCAAAAAACTGCAGTTGAATACCTGCATTCAGTCCCTCGGGGTTATGGCACCATTTACAGCGGAGCGGACAACCTTTCATAAAAACGGTCGTTCTGATCCCGGGACCGTCATGCACGGAAAAACGCTGAATATCAAAAATCAAGCCGTTCAAAAAATCATCTCCTAAAGAGCAAGCTTATAGATAGCGTAAGCCTCATCACGAATAATGGGAGGAATGCTTGCGAGAGTTCCGTCAGAGGAGAACGATACCTCGACAACGCCATTCGTAAGTTCTTCGAGGCTTGCTTCGGTGCAACCAAACTGAGAAATTCTTGTTTCGACACCTGCAGCTTTGATATATTCCTCAAAAATATCTGCGGCTTTTAGAAGATCGTCCGTACCCCACATAGCCTTTGCAAATGCAACGAAACGCTCGTTCTGTTTACGGGTCGCAAAATATCTCATCCATGCAAGCATCATAGTCGCAAGAGTTGCACCGTGAGTAGCTTTATAATGAGAAGAAAGGACGTGACCCATCTGATGCATGGGAGTCCAACCCTGAACACCGCAAGTGAGCCAACCGTTAAGCGCAACAGTCGCAGAGAACTGCATTACGGAGCGAAGCTCGATATTGTTGGGATCGGCGAGAACTTTGGGAAGATTATCGTATATCGTTTTGACAACGCCAAGCTGCATATTGGATTGAAGATCAATGTTACCGTAAGTCGCTTCATCGCTGAAAAAAAACGGTTCAACAGCGTGGCTGATAGAGTCGATAGCACCCGAAGCCGTCTGATAAGCAGGAAGAGTAAGGGTAAGGGACGGGTCAAGGATAGAAACCTTAGGATAAAGGCACGCCGGTTCCCATACGTAGCTCTTGCGAAGCGTTTCATCGTCAGTAATAACAGCTGTGGGATTCATTTCGCTCGCAGTAGCAGGAAGGGTCGGAATCATTATCATGGGAAGAGCTTCCGTGGGAGCGATCTGTACATCGGAAGAATGGCTGAACTTGATCATTTTTCTTATATCATGAGGGTACTTGACGCCTGCAGCGATTATCTTTGTAAGGTCCATAACACTGCCGCCGCCTACGCCGATAAGCATATCCGCGCCAACAGCTTTTGCCTTTTCAACGCCGGCTATAGCTTCGGTTATTTTTGGGTTTGCGGTCGCACCGAAGAATGTATGACTTTCGATACCCTCAGCGGAAAGGAATCCTGCTATTTTTTCAAAGAGATCTCCGTAGAAATCAACATTTGAATACGACACAATAAGCGCGCATGTTCCGATACCTTTGGCGTAAACACCTATTTTTTCGGATTCACCGTTACCGAAAACCAGTTTAACGGGATTATAAAACTCAAAATTATTCATAATAAGCATCTCCTCATATATTTTTAAGAAGGTCACCCACATCTGAGCTTATATCGAGCAATTTTCTGAAAGATGGGATAAGAGAGTTGTAAAAAGATGAAAGTTCTTCAGAAGGGACCGTCAGTTTTTCATCATTGACAATAGATTTGATCTTCTCGAAATCGGTCCAGACACCTGCGCCGACAGCGGCAACAGCAGCAGCACCGAAGCTTCCTGCATCCTGACCGACGCGCGCTGTGGCGATATTCATTTCATAGACATCGGCAAAGATCTGTCTCCAAAGAGGACTTTTCGAGCCGCCGCCGACAATGAGCATATTTTCACCGACAGTAACGTACTTTTTTAGAACATCGAGGGCGACACGAAGATTTAACGCTATCCCTTCGAGTGTGGCTCTTGCGATATCGGAGCGAGTGTGCATCAAGTCAAGACCGAAATAACAACCTTTGGCATCGGCGCTCTTATCAAGAGAGCTTCCGCCTGCAAGCGTGGGAATAAAAAACACCTTATTTGAGCCTGCAGGAGAATTTTCTGCAAGACTGTCAATCTCTTTATAGCTTGGTGCGCCGCCGGCGAGCTCTGCCGAGTAAAAATCGGCGAAGAATTTATCTCGAACCCATCGCAGACTGTTACCTGCGGAAAAAATAGCGACAGCGGAAACATATTTATCAGGTAAACAATGGGCGAAGACATATGGTCGGTTTTCAGTATCCACTACGGGTACACGGTCGCAAACGGCAATCCACGCGGAGGTACCGAGACTTGTATAAACATCGCCGTCATCCGTACAACCTGCGCCGAGAGCCATGCACGCATTGTCAACACCGCCGGCACAAACGAGAGTTTCGCCCGACAGCCCCAATTCCTCGGCGACTTCAGGAAGAATATTGCCGACAATATCGGTACTGTTTAAAATATCCGGCAATTTATTTCTATCTATGCCGCTGATATCAATATATTTTTCGTTATATCGATTATCTTTCAGGGAGAACACACCGCAACCAGACGCATAGCTTCTGTCCGTTGCGAGTACACCCGTCATTTTATAATTTATGTAGTCTTTTGTGCCGATAAATTTATCGGTATTTTCATAGACCTCGGGCATGTTGTCTTTATACCAAAGGATCTTAAAAAGGCTGTACAGTTCAGGCGGAAAACCATTGCCTGTCGAGAGATACCACTCGTCTTCCGATGTTTTTTCAAAGAAAGCTTCTGCCTGAGCTTTTGCTCTTGAGTCATTCCATATAGGAACATATTCGCAAAGCAGTTGACCGTTATAACCTATGGGCAGAGCTCCGAGGCTGTGTCCCGAAACAGCAAGAGAAACGATTTGATTCGGATCGATCCCCGTTTCGAGAAGAACAGTAGAGGTCGTTGTCTTAACAGCCTCCCACCAAGTATCGGGACGTTGTTCTCTGAAACCTTCTTTCGGAAAGCTTGTATCATATGGGAGAAAACTGAAGCCTTTGGAGATACCGTCTTCTCCGAAAATGCTTGTTTTTATACCACCCGTACCAAGGTCGTATGCTATTACGTATTTCATGGTCTATACCTCAAAATCCCATTCTTTGCCGTATTTTACATACGCCTCTTTCATAATTGAGATGGCACTATTAGTACCTATACCGAAACGCGAAGCACCTGCATCGACCATTTCAAGGAGAGTGTCGAGCGTTCTTACACCGCCTGCGGCTTTAATTTTAGCGGAATCTCCTATTTCGGACTTGATTATCTTTATTGTTTCGACAGTGGTGGGCTTTGATGCCCAGCCTGTACCGGTTTTAACGTACGTAACACCTGCGCGAACAGCGAGTTCGGAACCGCGTCTGATCTCATCATCCGTAAGATGCGCGATCTCAAGGATACATTTAACGGGCATACCGTTCGCTGTCTGAACAACGGAATGGATATCGTTATATACCTCATCGTAAAGACCGCTTTTGAGTGCGCCTACATTGATGACCATGTCGAGTTCGTCAACGCCTGCTGCCATCATTTCTTTTGCGATTGCAACCTTTACAGAAGTCGTATCTGTTCCAGACGGAAAACCGACAACGCCGCCGACTAAAATATCATTTTCGGTAGAAAGCATATCTACGAGCCTTTTTGTAAAACTCGGCATTGCAAAAGAACAGATAAATCGGAAATGTTTAGCGACTTCCACCATACGCGTTATCTCGGTGACCGTAGACTCCGCTTTGACAGAACTGATATCTATCATTCTTGCTATAGAACTAACATCCATTTTTTTAACTCCATTCATTTACTTTTTTTTCGCGGTGTCGTAACTTTCTTCAGACATACAGCAGTTCTGGACGGAAGATATATCTGCAATTTTGCGTTGTTATCGGGATGAACGCTTGAAGTATAAACATAATCTTCGGAAACCCTGTCAAAACCGCCGTAATTTTCTCTGTCGGTAGAAAATACGACCTGATATTTACCTTTGGTGGGGACTGTCAGCCAGTAATCTTCAAAAGACTTATTGGGATTGAAGTTAAGTGCAAAAACGTAACCTGCGCATTCATACATAAGGATCTGACAGTTCTGATCGATAAAGAGAGCTTTTGCGGGAGAAGAGAGGATCTTGTTTTCTGTAATGAATTTAACCATCTCTTTATTGAATGTCTGGAGATATTTATAGCGAAGTGTCGTATCTTCAACAAGGTGCCACTGGCGGCGACAATAGAAATGACTCCAACCATTGCCTTCGCGCGGAAAATCGATCCACTCGGGATGGCCGAATTCGTTGCCCATAAAATTGAGATAACCTTCGCCGCCGAGAGTCATGGTTGCAAGAGTGATCATTTTATGGAGCGCGATACCGCGGTCGATATCTGCATCGTGTCTGAAAACAGACATATCGGTATACATCTTGCTGTCGCAAAGACGGAAGATAATGGTCTTATCACCGACGAGAGCCTGGTCGTGAGACTCGGAATAGCCGATATATTTTTCATGAGGACGTCTGCTTGTAAGTTCACCCCAGATGCGCCACATATCCCAGTTTTCATCTGGACAGTCTTTCAGAAGTTTGATCCAGAGATCGGGCTGTCCCATTGCGAGACGGTAGTCAAAACCTATACCGCCGTCTTTTATGGGTACGCACATACCGGGCATCGCGGACATATCCTCGGCAACAGTTATTGCCTTGGGATTGACCTGACGGATAAGCTCATTTGCAAGCTGAAGGTAGGTTATGGATTCGGTATCCGTATTAAGAGAGAAATATTTGCTGTAATCGGTAAACGCAACCCCGAGACCGTGATCATGATAGATCATGGATGTTACGCCGTCAAAACGAAAACCGTCAAAATGGAATTCCGTCATCCAGAATTTGAGGTTGGATAAAAGGAAGTGAAGGACTTCGTTTTTGTTATAATTGAAAAGTTTCGTTCCCCATGCGGGATGCTCGCCCTTCGGTCCGTCATGGAAGAACTGATAAGTTGTTCCGTCAAACTCGTTGATGCCCTCGGCTGTATTTTTGACGGCATGAGAGTGAACAACGTCGAGAAGAACATTTATACCCATACCGTGAGCGGCATCGATAAGTTCTTTAAGCTCGTTGGGAGTGCCGAAACGGGAAGAAGCGGCATAGAAAGAAGAAACTTGATAGCCGAACGAACCGTAATACGGATGCTCCATTATAGCCATGATCTGAATGGTATTGTAACCGAGATCTTTTATGCGCGGCAGGATATTTTCACGGAATTCGGAATAAGTTCCGACCGCTTCTTTTTCCTGCGCCATACCGATATGACATTCATAAATGCAGATATCTTTTTTCTTCGGAACGAAATCGTTGTTTTTCCATTCGTATGCAGGTTCATCAACTATGCATCCGCACCATTTATGTGTCTGCTTATCCTGAACGACACGGCGAATATAAAGGGGAATACGTTCAAAGAAACGGCCCGAGTTATTTACTATTGTTTTGACGAGACAGCCATCGTAAAGTCTGTCAGTACCCGGCAAAAAGATCTCAAAGACACCGTTGCCGATATTAGTAAGCTGAAGATCGAACCAATGCCAGTCGACCATATCGCCCGTAAGATATACTTCATCTGCGGCAGGCGCCCATTCTCGGTAATACCAGCCGTCATTGGTTTTATGAAAACCGAAATACTCATGAGCGTTTGCGAAATCAATAAGCTTTCCGGAAGTACCGACAAGCTCCTTTTTCTTGCGCTTATAATTATTCATACGAAGGTTGATATCATTCTCAAAATTCAACAGAATGGGATCGTATTCAAAAATTTTATACGCCATAAATATTCCTCTTTTCATATAATAATAAAGATTTAGTTAACTTATCAGGAAAGGAACGGGATAACTTCTGCAAGAGCCATGAGGTTACTGGTTTCGGACCAGCAGCTTCCGTTAAAGACACCGCCGATGTTGCGGTAATCTTCCCAGTCGGACATATTGACTCGCTCGTTGATAAAGCCCTGGGGCAGACGGTGTTCTTCAATTACGGAAAGATCTTCCGCATCGCGAAGTTCGGGATCGGTATTCCAGTCGTAGATCGGTTTTTCATCTGTAGAAAGATACTGACCGATAGTAAGAGCGATGTCTTTGATAAGTTCAAGATAAAGGGGATCTTTTGTCCATCTCCAGAGTTTCAATACGCTGTCACCCGAAAGTGTGCAGATACCGGGAGCGGAATGTTTATTCTGAATATTAGCAAAGACTGAGCCGATCGTTTTCTTATCGTGTCTGCCGAATTCGCTCTTCGGAGGGAACTTATAGTTATAGCTTACGACCCAGCTGCTGCAGTAGTGAACACATTCTTTTGCGTATCTGAGCCATTTTTCGTTACCTGTGACATCATAAAGGGTAACATAACTTTCAAGAAGACCGAAAGCGCTTTCGCTGTCAACGCCCTGAAGAATTTCGCCGGGGCCGCCGGTAGTGTAGCCTTTGCTTAACGAAGTCTGATAATAATATTCGGCACTTTCTTCCGCAACTCGCAGATATTCGGGATCCCCGAAAAATCTGTATGCTTCTGCAAGACCTGCGGGAGCAATAGCGCCGCTCGTCGAACCGCCGACGCAAATATCACCCGTTTCGACATCAACGTGGTGACCGAACTGACCGTATTTATTGAAGAGACGGACAAAACCGTTCGCGGTCTTTTTAGTGCCTTCTATGAAAGATTCGGGAATCTCAATATTTCTTTCTTTCATAAGATTGAGGTGTTTGAAAAGATAAACAAGAATATCAGAAGACTTGCGGATAAGATGCCAGTTATCGGTACCCTCTACCCAGAAACCGTCGCCGTGTTCAACACCGTCGATATCGATAATACCGGGGAAGAAGCCGCTTTCACGCTGGGATTTAAAGAGATATTCGAGAGTTTTGATCTGTCTTTCCTGTTCAAGCGGGCCGCCGAGCTTCATAAGAGAATAGCCGCTGAGTGCGCCACCTGTCCAACCGGGCTGCCAGACCTGAAAACGTGTAAGGTCTGTGCCGATCATGTAGAACTGATCTTTTTCGTTCCAGTTCATGGCGTTGAATTTATCGCGCTGGATCTCAAACTGTTTTTCGGGAGGAAGGACTTCGGGACGTTCACAGTCAAGTCCCATTATTTTACGGTTTTCAAAGAATACACGGTAAAATTCTGCAAGAGATTCACAAGAAAAATCAAGGATCTTGTAAGGAATCTCCGCAGGTTTATCTTCCCAAGGAGTTTCGTTTTTGAAAGTATGACACATGCGGTACTCTATTTCTCGTTTTACGGGCCATGTAAGACGGATCTGACCTTTTTCATATGCAAGACCGAGGTTTTCACCTTCTATCTGCTGAACGGTAAAGACAAGAATACCTCTCTTTTCGGATGCGGAGAAAACACCGATACAGGGAGTTGCGGCATCGCCCGTATTGACTTCGATCTTTCCGCTTCCGTCTTTTTCAAGACGGGGAACGTCTGTTATGGTAACGGGCATATCTATTTTTGCATCCTCGAGCGTAAACATCGGAGGATAACCGTATTTGCGTACTTCAAACTGATTGCCTGCATAGCAGCAAGCAGGAATAAAAACATAATTATCCGGATTATAGAAAGCTTCAATTATTTTTATAGCCATAAGAATTTCTCCTTTTGGGGATAATAATACTATTAACATTATTATACAACATTTCAATTATATTTTCAATAGAAAAAGCATAGTTTTGTAAATTTTTTTTTGAAGTAATAATAAAAGAGTCTCCCATTCGGGCAGAATGAGAGACTGTAAATTTATTCAAAGAATACGATGGCTGCATCAGCGGCGTCAAAGGTCACATTAAGCTTTATCTTATCGCCTTTTTCGATCTTTACATTGCCAAAAACAGTTATATTATCGGTATTGGGAACAGCCTGCAGGCAATATTCATATGTTCCGGGCATATTGGCAAACAGAACGACAGCGCCCCTGCCGTTATAAAGTTTTTCATGGACTTCAAACGTAGCGCCCGGCTGACCGAGGACGTACGGATATGCAGACGTTATATCGTCGCGAACTCTCTTATAAACGGTAAGAATCTTATCGAAAAGTGCAACTCCTTCTTTTGAGACATTGAAGATGTTTCCCCAGATGCCATTCTGACCGAGAATGAGAGATGCGATATTTATCATCTGCGATCTTGCGGGCTCGTTGGGAAGATAATGGGTCATCATAAGAACAGACGGAATCCATTTATCGTAACAGAGAACTTTTCTGCAGATCCACGAACGTGCAGGTCCCGGATGAACAAAAATATTGCTCCATACATCGCTCGGAATGGGAATATTGTAACAGCTGTAATACGGACCGTTATTCATCGCAAAATATTTGCCTGAAGAAAGGAAACCGAGACCGACGTAACGGCAACCTTCCGTTATATCGAAATCGACGATTGCTTCGGGGTGAACCTTGCAGACTTTATCGACGACTTTGGACATATATTTGCCGATAAGGAAGCCGTAACAGTCGTGAGATTCCTCTTCGGTTGCCCCCTCCCCTCCGTGGAAATGATCGAGGCGGTTGCAACCGTACTGACCGATGGCATCCCATTTAAAATAAGTTACACCGAGAGTATCGACAAGTTTTATCAGATGATCGGCAAAAGCTTCCCAATATTCGGAAACAAGGCACATCGGATAGCTTGCTTCGGTCTCCCATATTTCCCATGCACGGGGATCTTTGCCGTTGATTTTAGAGAGAGAATTAGGATAATCTTTAAGAAGTTTACTTGTAACGGCGGCAACAGTCGGGTTGAACCACAGACCGAGCTTCATTCCGTACGATTCGATTTTTTCGCGGATCGCCTTCATGCCGTCGGGGAATTCCGAGAGATTGACTTCCCAGTCACCTGTTTTCTGGAACCAACCTGTATCGATAACAAAGACGTCAACGCCCATATCATGAGCAATATCGATCTCTTTTTCGATATGTTCGCTGTTCATCGTTGCAAGATAGGTCGATTTATCATAGAATTTATTGCTTTCCTGAAAGCCCCATGTGTTATAAAAAATATACGGTTTGCGGCTTTCGGGATTCAATGTGCAATATTTTAACTGAAATTCTCTGTATGAATGCGCAAGATCATCAACTGTTCCTTTAACGGCGCAGATCTGGAACCATATAGTTTCATAAGGCTCCTTTTTGACGGAAAGACCGTTCCAGTAATTTCCGCGCAACGCCTTGAGCATAATATTATTATTTTCGCGTTCAAACACAACGAATTTATCGGGATACTGAGAACCGTGTTCGTATGCCGTCAAAACAGATACATTCGCTTTCGGACGGTATTCCGCAAGGATCGGGCCCATAAGCTGAGTCTCGATCTCAAAAGCATTGATCTCCTCAAGCTGATAACCGTGAACGAGATAATCGTAGCCGGAAAAACGGACTTCAGTTTGCTGTGCATCTTCGGAAATCGGATATGTCAAATATGTCAGACGTTCTTTTTCGGTCTTCGTCATTTTAAGATCTTTATCGGAAGACAAAATATAACGAAAACGAATGACGGGCGAGCGGTCGCAAACGCGCAGTTCGATCTTCAATTCAGCACCGCAGGAAAGAGTGCCGATACCTGTAATCTGCATGATATCGTCATTGAGCATTTCACGGGAGACTTCGCAAAAATCAGACGGAGCATCGGTAAGAACTCCGTTCAACTCAAACTGCGGCCATGAAAAAAGAACGGACGAGCCGTTAACTTCGTAATTTAACGCCGCCTCTCCGCCAATGGTCAAAGAATAATAATCATTTTTATAGCAAAACATAAAAAAACTCCTCATCTTTCAGAGAATTATTTATTATGTTTATTATAATATAAGAAAACGGTGTTGTCAAGAAGAAAATTAATATAAAAAAGGAAGCCTTGTTAAACAAGACTTCCTTGGCGCGCTGTGAGGGACTCGAACCCCCGACCTACTGGTTCGTAGCCAGTCACTCTATCCAGCTGAGCTAACAGCGCATTCAATATTAAATTGCTTGTTCAAAACTCTCGTTTCAGAACTCGTATATTATATCACAGATCTTCAGAAAAATCAAGCCCTAAAATTTGTAAATTTATGTAAACTTTTCTGTACTAACATACTTCAAAAAAGTAACGCATATATTTTGGTGTATAAACAACGTACCCTATTTTATTCGCATTGCGAAAGGAGAATATCAATGTTTATTTTTTCAACAAAAGTGACGCGCGGAAAACTTCTCACTCTTGCGCTCGTGTGTGCATGCCTTGCGATCGTAATCATCGCATCTGTTCCCGGCGGAGAAGTTGACACGGCAAAAAAGATCTCGCTCAAGGCAAAAACAAACGAGCAACGGCTCGAATATCTCGAATCGTTCGGATGGACAGTCGAAAGCGAACCGACGGAAACTTCCGAGATCGTCATTCCGACCCAATTTGATGAAACATACGAAAACTACAATACCATGCAGTTATCGCAGGGCTTCGATCTTGTAAGCTATAAAGGAAAGAAAGCGACGAGATATTCGTATACCGTAACAAACTATCCGCAGTCGCAGGAAGATCCCGTTTATGCAACGCTTATTGTTATTGACGGAAGAATAGTTGCGGGAGATATAGCGTCGACATCTCTCGGCGGATTTATGCATTCGCTCGTTATGCCTAAAGATACAGTTTCTGAATTTGAAACGGTTCAGGACGAACTGCTGCCTACCGCAACGGAAATTCTCGACGGTGTTATTTTAAATTCGGGTAAATAATGCATAACGACCGTTATCAGTTCAAAAACTGAAAACGGCCGTCAGCATAACCCAAACACACAACAAACACTAAAGGAATAAGTGGTGAAAGCAAAGGGAATCAAACCCCAAGAATATGGTAATCGCCGTCAGGCGCTTCCGTATAATTCCAAAAGTGTTGCCATGTATTTCCTTTTTCTGTATTATATAACATTTTTTTTGATTTGTCAAGGGGTAAATTATAATTTTTTATAAAATATGCGGCGGAAATTTTTATTATTCCGCCGCATTACACTATTTCTTGATAAAAATAAGGGCAGATCTTGCGGCAATAGCACCGTCGGAAACGGCTTTATAGATCTGAAGAGTACCGCCCACGCAATCACCTGCGGCAAAAAGTCCGGGAACGGAAGTCGACAAAGAAGCATCGACCGTAATTTTACCGTTATCGATAATCGCCCCGATCTTTCTTGCGATATCCGTACTGCCCGCAACACCGAGAGCAATAAATACGCCTTTAACATCGATCTTTTCGCCCGATTCAAAAGCGACGGATGAAACATTTTCCTCTCCGCATATTTCGGTTATCTTATCTTTTACAACGGTAAACGGGCTCATATCTACGAGCGGTTCCGAGCCGTTAGTCAAAACGGTTACGTTATCGGTGACATTTGCAAGCTCACGAGCTTCTTTGAGCGCATATTCACCTTCGCCGATAACTGCGACAGCTTTCTTTCTGTAGAAGAATGAGTCGCATACCGCGCAATAGCTCACTCCCCTGCCCTCGAACTCGGAAAGACCTTTTATATTAGGAGTACGGCGGGAAGTTCCCGTTGCGAGAATAAGCGTTTTTGAAGTAAACGAAGAAGTCGGAGTAACGACAGAGTAATCACCGAGATATTCGACCGAAACGACCTGTTCGCGGACTAGGCGAACTCCGAGAGCTTCTGCCTGCTTCTCGCCTATTGCATGAAGTTCAGCACCCGAAACAGGATGGTCGAGACCATAGAAATTCTCTATTTTTTCGGCTTTTTCAAGCGCGCCCATACCTGCGGAGATAATAAGAGTTTTAAGTCCTGCGCGAGCCGTATAAAGCGCTGCGGAAACACCTGCAGGGCCTGAGCCTACGATAATGACATCAAAATCAGCCATGTTAAAACCACTTTCCGATCAATTATTCGACTTCGACTTTAAGTTTTTCTCCATCCGCTGAAACGGTGATCTTCTTGGGGATCATATCGCTTTCGCACATAACGGAAACAACTTTATCTTCGATTTCTTTCTGGACGATTCTGCGAACATTTCTTGCGCCGTATTCGGAAGAATAGCTCATATCTGCAAGAACGTTGAGGACAGCATCATCGTAAACAAGTTCGATCTCGCGTTCAACAAGACCGGAGCGAAGTTCTTCGAGTCTGATCTTTACGATATCCGCAAAAAGTTCTTTGCCGAGCGGATTGAATGTTATTATTTCGTCAACTCTGTTAAGGAATTCGGGACGTAAAAATTCGCGGAGAGCTTTCTTGGTCTTTTCTGCGGAAACAACGGAAACAGATTTATTGAAACCTACTTCGCCGCCCCTGATATTGGAGCCTGCGTTGGTAGTCATAACGATAAGCGCGTGTTCAAAGCTTACCTTGCGTCCGTGAGAATCGGTAAGAATACCGTCATCAAGGATCTGAAGAAGGATATTGAGAACATCGGGATGAGCTTTTTCGATCTCGTCGAAAAGAATTACGGAATACGGTTTACGTCTGATCTTTTCGGTGAGCTGACCTGCTTCATCGTAACCGACATAGCCCGGAGGAGAACCGATAAGACGTGAAACGGCATGTTTTTCCATAAATTCGCTCATATCGAGACGGATAAGGGTCTCGGGAGAGTCGAAAAGCTCGGATGCGAGAACTTTTACGAGTTCTGTTTTACCGACACCTGTGGGGCCTGAGAAAATAAACGAAACGGGGCGTTTTCTCGGGACAAGGCTGATTCTTCCGCGTTTTACCGCGTTTGCAACTGCTTCAACAGCTGTATCCTGACCGACGATATGTTTTTTCAGTTCGTTTTCAAGACCGCGGAGTTTAGCATATTCGCCCTCTTTAATCTTGGATGCGGGAATACCCGTCCAGAGTTCGATAACAGCGGCAAGATCATCAAAAGTTACGGTACATTCCGTGATTTTCTCTGAAAGTTCATCGTAAGCGGCTTTAAGGCGAAGTTCTTCGGAACGTGCTTCTGCGATAAGCTGATAATCCGCTTCTTCTTTTTCCTCTTTTGCTTCGAGAGCCTCGGCTTCTTTCTTTACGGTATTGAGACGTTCGCCGAGTTTGAAGAATTCATCGTAAATCGGATTTTTAAGGACAGCGTTTGAGCATGCCTCATCGATAAGGTCGATAGCTTTATCGGGAAGGAATCTGTCGTTTACATATCTTTCGGACATTTCGACAGCTCTTTCGGCAATGAGCATGGGGATCTTTATATTATGGAATTTTTCATAATAAGCTTTGATGCCTCTTATCATTTCGATAGACTCTTCAATAGACGGTTCATTGACCATGACGGGCTGGAAACGTCTTTCGAGAGCGGCATCTTTTTCGATATATTTACGGTATTCTTTGAGAGTTGTGGCACCGATAACCTGTATTTCCCCTCTTGAAAGAGCGGGTTTGAGCATATTGGCGGCATTCATTGAGCCTTCGGCATCGCCCGTTCCGACGAGAGAATGTACTTCGTCGATAACAAGAATTATATTGCCGATTGCTTTTACTTCTTCAATAAGACCTTTCACACGGCTTTCGAACTGACCGCGAAACTGTGTACCGGCAATAAGAGCGGTAAGGTCGAGAAGATAGATTTGCTTGTTTGCGAGTTTTGCGGGAATTTCTTTATTTGCGATCTTGATAGCTATGCCCTCTGCTATAGCGGTCTTACCGACACCGGGTTCACCGATAAGGCAGGGATTATTTTTAGTACGGCGGGAGAGGATCTGAAGAACCCTTTCTACCTCTTTTTCTCGGCCGATGACGTTATCGAGCTTGCCTTCTGCGGCAGCCTTTGTGAGATTTTTGCAGAACTGACCGAGGAAACGGGTTTTATGCGGCGTATTTTTCGGTTCTCCGCGTTTTTTGCCGTCGTGCTTTTCATTATTTTCGGCAGGCTGATTTTCATCCTCGCCGCCCTGAATCTCGTCGAATATTTTATTATCGGGATCAAGGCTGAGAGCGCCGCCGAGGGAGAAATCACCGTCGGGTGAATCTGCCATCATATTGCTGATCTCTTCGCTCATAGCTTCGAGCTGTTTTTCATCGATACCGAAATTTGTTGCGAGATCTTTTGTGGGATCCATACCGAGCTCCCTTGCGCATTTAAGGCAGAGTGCCTGTTTCTTGGGAACTCCGTTTTCCATTTTTGTGATAAAGACCATAGCGATGCGCTTATGGCATCTGTCACACATGAGACGTTTTATATCCATCTTTTAATCCTTTATTCTTTTTATGTTCGTTGTTTATTGCTACTGCGGCACGCGTATAGCTGACCGCGGAAATGATCGAGAAGATCATAGTTATTCCTGCAAGAACGGAAACTATGATAACGGAAGTTTTCAGGTCTGCATTCATAAAATCGAGGAAGAACGATATAACAAACATCGAGAAAAGCAGACATGATGTAAGTTTACCGTACCATTTGGATGCTATGACTGCGTGTGTTTTATGATAAAAAACAGAGCCGCCTATGAGCATAAAGAGATCTTTTGCGATCATAATACAGAGAAGCCACCAACCGACAGCACCGTCTACACAAAGACAGGTAACCGTCGATAGCTGGAAAAGCTTATCGGCAATCGGGTCAAGAACCTTGCCGACTCTGGAAACAAGATTGAATTTTCTTGCGATCATACCGTCAAGGACATCGGAAATGCCCGACAGCACGAGTATTATAAACGCTGCCCAGCGAAGATCGGGCGTAAAATATAAAACACAAAAAGCAGGAACAAGGGCTATCCTTATTATGCTTATTATATTGGGAATCGTCACAGCGTGCCCCCTGAAATATTTAAAAATTTTGCGAATGAATTATTTGGTTTCCGATTCGACGCCGAGAAGACTCGTTATCGGATTTATATTCTGAAATTGCTCGTAAAGGATCGTTCCCTCTACGATATTCTGTTTTTCTTCATAAGTCATATCTTTGAGAAGATACTGCGATGTAAGACCGATTACGGAAACAGTAACGAAAACGATAAGAATACCGTTAAGAGCGCCGAAAACAAAGCCGCCGAGAGTATCGAGCTGTCTTACGATGGGAAGATTTATTATAAGGTCGGAAAGCCACCAAAGGACTGCAACACCGATAGCGCAGACGATAAAAATGATAAGGAATGCGGCAATACGGCTTATTACTGCAGAAACGGGAGAGACCATAAAGTCTATTATAGCAGCCTTTGCCTGCTCTATACCCTGCTCTTTGATAGAAAAATAACGGCCTGCGGTTTCATCGATATTGATATTGAGAAGATTTGTTATATTGACAAAAAAGTCGGGACGGTTATTGAAAAGAGAGTCAAGATCGAGAGCCGAAATCGATGCATTTATATTTTCCGAAGTCGGAGAAAGCTGGTTTACGAGCCACTGGCGCATCGGATTGTGAATGTAGTTTTTATCAAGATACGTTCCGAGATTTTCTGAGAGAAAGAATGCGGCAACAAGGGAAATTATCTTTCCGAAAAAGCCGATAACGGAGCGTACCAGACCTTTTCTGCAACCGAGGACGATGCATATAAGCAAAATCGCAACGATCAGTAGATCCAAACCTGTACTTAAAGCAATATTCAAAGTAAAAGCCCCTTTCCTTAATGGCTGTGTGTTGTGGTTTTGTGTTATTTTTTATTTAACTATATCGGATATTGAAAGTATATAAGCTTTTTCTGCGCCGTAAAGAACGCATTTATGTTTTCCGACAACAATTCCTGTCATACCCTCGGGTATTTCTTTTTCGAAAACGACCGTACCCGTACGGTCAAAAGACTGAAGTTTGTTACCGGTAAGAACAAATATCGTATCGGCAAAAGCGCTTACCGAACGGACGTTTTCAACGATAGTCTCAAACTGTTTATTTCCCGTTATATCGGTAACATAAATGGAAAAATGATCGTTCTGCGTATGAAGATCATATGCAAAAACAGTATATTTATCGCTTTGATAGAATTTATACGGTGTACGTGCGCCGTAGGAATATATGGTATTGCATCCGCCGCTTCTGAAAGAAACAAGGCCTGTTTCGGAAAGAATTTCTACGGAACCGTCATTTTTTTCGGCAACAGCAAGCGGAAATACATTTCTCGAAGTAATTCGCGAACGTTCCTCACCTGCGGAATAGTTTACGGTATAAACGACAGTATCGATATTTTCGAGATTCTGTGCGACAGAAACGACGCTGACAGAATGTGTTCCCGTAAAATATACATCCACAAGATAATCATCTGCGGAATACCACATAAAACGTTCTTCAAAAGAAGTGTTGAATACGGTAAGCTGACCTTTATATCCGTGCTTTTCGGTGATAACGGCAATTCTGCCCGAATCATCGATATCCGCATTGATTATAACATCGGAAAATTCTTTTTCGAAAAGGAGGTCGAAACTGTTGTAAACACAGAGTTTTTTGCCGCCGCGGTCATAGCAGAGTATATATTCTTCGGAAACGCGCATTACGGGATTGCGAAAACTTGTAGAATGAACGGAAAACTTGACATTGTCACGGCTGTAAACGGAAACAGACGAATCCTCCAGAACCGCAAGACCGTCCTTGAACGGAGCAAAGACCGGGATACTTCCCGAGGAATAAGTCAAGGTATCATTCGCTGTTGCAGATGTCTGAGTAAGCGCCGTTTTTGCACTGAAGCCGAAACGTCGAATATTATCTATGGAAAGATACGAAGTGTTCATCAGGATGAAGACAACAACGTATGCAATTATGGTAACGAGAAGAAGTCTTTTTATGAGATAAAGCTGTTTGAGCTTTTTCGCATTCATATTGAAGATATCAGAACCTATCGTATCTCACCTCACAAAGATAAAGTCCGTCGGGCGGCGCGGTATGACCTGCCGAAGACCTGTCTGTATTTTCGATAATCAAAGGAACAGCATTCGGAGCAATCTTTCCCGAATTGATATCGAGAAGAGTGCCGACCATTATGCGAACCATATTATATAAAAAGCCGTCAGCACAGACCGTAAAAACATACTCACCAGTGCCGACAGAATAAAAATCGGCATCGTAAACTGTTCGGACGGTATCTGTGATCTTACTTCCCGACGCCATAAAAGAACGAAAATCATGCTTTCCGATAAAATCTCGGCATGCATTTTTCAGAAGACTTTCGTCGATATCATGCGGAAAATGAAGATAAAGTCCGTTTTTAAACGGATCACGTGTGGGTGATGTATAAATACGGTATTCGTATTTTTTTGAAACAACAGAATATCTCGCATGAAAATCGTCGCTGACATAGCGGCAATCCGTCACCGAAATATCCGGCGGAAGATTTGCGTTAAGTGCACGGATGACAACGGCTTCGGGCAGTTTTTTTTCGGCTGAAAAAGAAACACAGTAGCCTGTCGAATGGACACCGGAATCTGTCCTTGAACAGCCTGCCAGTTTTTCTACGGAACCGAAAACAGTCAAAACAGCCCTTTTCAGTTCGCCGCCGACAGTTCGTTTTTCGCCGTCCGCAGTTGTCTGAACCTGGTATCCGCAGAAATTTCTGCCGTCATAACGCAAAGTCAAAAGATAATTAGTCATATATCAAAAACCGAAGAATCGAACATAGTTCAGAAGAACTGCGATTGCGATCATGCAAATAACTACGATCAGCGCAATCACGTCTCTGCCCGACATCGAGTAACTGACAAGATGAGTTCTGCCCTCGGAAGAACCCGTATAGCAACGGCATTCCATAGCGGTTGCAAGTTCGTCCGCACGGCGGAAAGCAGAGATAAAAAGAGGAATAAGAATGGGCGCCAGCGCTTTTGCGCGCTTAATAAGTCCGCCCGTTTCGAAATCCGCGCCTCTTGCTTTCTGCGCATTCATGATCTTATCCGTTTCTTCGAGAAGAGTAGGAATAAAGCGGAGCGCGATCGTCATCATCATGGAAAATTCATGAACGGGGACTTTGATCTTGCTTAACGGAGAAAGAAGACGCTCAAGACCGTTTGTCAAAACAATCGGAGAGGTCGTATACGTTAACATTGAAGTCGCAATAACGAGCATAAAAATACGAAGAATCATAAATATCGCATTTTTTATACCGTCCGCAGTTATCTTGAATATCCAGAATTCGACCAGCGGTTCGCCAGTAGAATAAAAAACATTCAGAAGGGCGGTAAAAATAAGGATAAACAAAAGCGGTTTAAGTCCGCGAAGATACATTTTAAGGGGTATCTTTGTCAACGAAACAAAAACAAGGGTCGCAGCGATCGCAAAAGCGTAGCCGACAGCGGTCTGAACGACAAAAAGAAACGCAATATAGAGCGCCGCAAGGATGATCTTTACTCTCGGGTCGAGCTTATGGATAACGGAGTTACCGGGAAAAAACTGACCGAGCGTTATATCTTTTATCATCTTTCGCCACCTCCCATAAGTTTCATTACGGCATCGCACGCCTGCTTGGGAGTGTATATCGATGTGGGAACATCAAAACCTTTTTCTTTGAGGGAAAGGAAAATACGTGTGACCTGCGGAACGTTAAGCCCCATTGCGCAAAGTTCTGCCGAACGCTCAAAGACTTCGTTTACGGGAGCAAACATCTCAACTCTGGAGTCTTTCATAACAAGAACTTTGCTGCAGACACGGGAAATATCTTCCATATTATGAGAAACAAGAATGACCGTCGATTTCTTTTCAACACGGTAGTCCGCAATTTTATTTAATATTTCATCTCTGCCTCTCGGATCGAGACCTGCGGTGGGCTCGTCGAGGATAAGGACTTTCGGATCCATAGCCATTATGCCTGCAATGGCAACACGTCTTTTCTGACCGCCCGAAAGTTCGAACGGAGATGCTGTGCGGACGGAATCGTCAAGTCCGACAAAGCGAAGCGATTCTGCAACGCGTTTTTCGATCTCATTCTGAGTAAGACCCATATTTTTCGGGCCGAACGCGATATCTTTTTCGACTGTTTCCTCAAAAAGCTGGTATTCGGGATACTGAAAAACGAGACCGACATTAAATCTTAATGCGTTTCTCGAAAAACCTTTCGCCCAGCAGTCTTCACCGTCATAGTAAAGAGTTCCCGATGAAGGGCGAAGGATACCGTTGAGATGCTGAATAAGCGTACTTTTACCGGAGCCTGTTCTGCCTATAACTCCGATAAACTCGTTTTCGTGTATCTCAAGGTTTATATTGTCAATGGCGACTTTTTCAAACGGAGTTCCGACTCCGTAAACATGGCTGAGATTTTCAGCTTTCAAAATAGGATTCATTTATGTCGCATTCTTTCGTGTCAAAATATCTGAAAGGACGGAAATACACTCGTCTTCAGTAAGGACTGCAAGGGGGACTTTCACGCCGTATCTTCGCAGTAAAAACATAAGAGAAGTGCTCTGCGGGACATCAAGGCCGACAGAAGTCAGAAGTCCTGCATTCTGGAAAACATAGTGCGGAGTTCCGTCGATAAGGATCTCTCCCTCATCGATAACTACAACTCTTTTTGCCTGCGCCGCTTCGTCCATATAGTGAGTGATGAGAACGACCGTTACCCCCTGCTCGTTGAGCTTTTTGACGGTTTTTATAACGTCTTCCCTGCCCTGAGGGTCGAGCATTGCGGTGGGTTCGTCAAGAACGATTATTCTCGGATTCATCGCAATTACGCCTGCGATGGCAATACGCTGTTTCTGACCGCCCGAAAGCTGGGTCGTTGAATGTTTTTTGAATTTGAGCATTCCGACGGTTTCGAGAGCTTCGTCAACACGGCGGATCATTTCGTTCTGTTCAACTCCGAGATTTTCAAGAGCGAAAGCGACGTCTTCTTCAACAACAGTCGCAATTATCTGGTTATCGGGATTCTGAAAAACCATACCGACGGTTCTGCGGATCTGCGCGAGATTGTTATCATCGGAAGTATCAAGACCTGCGACGGTAACCTTACCCTCGGATGGGGTCAGAATAGCGTTTAAATGTTTTGCAAAAGTGGATTTACCGCTACCGTTATGACCGAGAATTGCGACAAAGTCGCCCTCTTCGATCTCAAGAGAGAGATTTTTGATTATATCTTTACCTTCGGAATAGCGGAAAGTAATATTTTCAGCAGTTATTATAGCGCTCACTTTTACTCCGTATTATTCAGCAGTCCAGCGTGCGGAAGAACCGCAGGGAAGACTGAAACCCGTTGAGGTGACGGGAAGACCTATTTCATCAAAAGTTATTTTTCCGTGATCAAAACGTTTTTTCATACATGCGCCGAGAATATAGCCCATGCAGGAAGCGGAAAGACCGGTGGTGTAGGAATTGAGAAGAACAAAAAGCGGTTTATCGGAAAGGATATCGACTATCTTTTCCATAAGACCGAAGAGCTCGTCTTCAAGCTTCCAGACTTCGCCGTTTGGACCTCTGCCGTAAGACGGCGGGTCGAGAATGACGGCATCGTAAGTGTGACCTCTGCGTTTTTCTCTTTCCGCAAATTTAACGCAGTCGTCAACTATAAAACGGATATTTGATATTCCGTTAAGGGTCGCATTTTCTTTCGCCCATGCAGTCATACCCTTGGAGGCATCGACATGAACGACCTTTGCGCCTGCTTTCGAAGCGGCAACGGATGCGGCACCCGTATATGCAAACATATTGAGAAGCGATATCTCTCTGCCCGAATTGCGGATCATTTCGGAGAACCAATCCCAGTTGACGGCTTGTTCGGGGAAAAGCCCCGTATGCTTGAAATTCATCGGTTTAATGTTAAATTTCAGATCCCCGTAATTTATTGCAAAGCTTTCGGGGAGCTTATTTACAGCCCAACGACCGCCTCCGGAAGATGAGCGTTCGTATTTCGCATCGGGGTTACGCCAGAGCTTATCGGTTTTATCTGTACGCCAGATGACCTGCGGGTCTGGTCTGACCAACATATATTTTCCCCAACGTTCAAGCTTCTCGCCCGAAGAGGCATCTATTACTTCATAATCTTTCCATTTTTCGGCTATCCACATGAGATTTTTCCCTCCGGACATAATTACTCATTCTATAAAAATTCATTTTATATTATACCACTATTTACCTTCTTTGTCAAGGGTTGAGAATAGTATATAATTGTAGAAATAATGCGATAAAATCATTAAGATTAATTAATAATTGAGGATAAGAAATAACTTATATACCGTAAACGAGATAAGTCCCCGACCGAATTTTAAATCGATCGAGGACTTTTGAATTATTCTATTGAATTTCTCCAAGTCTTTTCGCTTGATGGTTTCATTCGCGGAACATCTTTGTTTGTCGTTCCCTGTAGATCTTTCAGAGACGGACGTATTGTTATCATATAACTGTACCCAGCTCTGACGGCAAAGAGACGAATCGTAAAAACGATCGGAATATTTATCAGCGCGCCGATAAAAATATTATTGAAAAGATATCCGGGGAACTGTCCGAGATAGAAAACAAATGACTGAATATGATATATAAGCGTTTCTTCACTCGGAGAAAATGCAAAAACTGCGGCAAAGATCCACATGGTACCGGCCGCTATCAAATTGTAAATTACAATATCCTTAAAATTATAAAAACCTTTTGCCGTGAGGTTTGAACCGTATGCCTTTGAGATAAAATAAGCAGAGACAAAAAGAATTATATAAGAAATCAACGCGACTATAAGCTGTCTTATCTCATAAGGCAGAAAAGTTATAAAATTCGTCAGATAAAACATAAAATTAAAAAAAATCCAGTTGACACCCGATAAAATAAAATACAATGCTATGTTATTACACATCGAATTTATCATATAATCACCCTTTCCGTAAATTCATTATATAACAGTAAACAGCGATTGTCAATTAACGAACTGTTAAATACAAATTCAACCGAACGTAAACAAACGGCCCCTTATTTCAAAGAGACCGTTCGTTATAAATCAATAAATTTTAATTCAATCTAACCCTCGATAATATATAAATGCCTCTCGGGGAATTATCCCTTCCATATATGCGGCTTCGATTTGCGCGTAATTAAATCCTCCATACTTTCTGAGAGGTTTGATCAGATGCCAATCCAGATCACCAACAATAATTTTATGGAATATTATTTCTTTTGATTCATAACTCAAAAGCGGAATAAATTTTTCAAGGACCTCTTCACTGAGATCTTTAAACGATGCTTTTTCTATCAAATTGGTAACAGTTTCATCGTTAAGATATTCAGAAAGGGCAACGATATGAGAGATATCGATCCCCTCCTCACTGAATTTACGAGAGAGTTTTTCAAGTACGCTAGGTTTTAAAAGCGGAGCAAGGTTTACTACATCCGAAATATTTTCCGCCACAATATCTTCTCCTTTCGCAACATTTTTTAAGATTAAAGATTCACCGTTCGTCGGTTCACCGTAACCGATGAGTTGATCGAGAGTTATATTAAAAAGATCCGCAACAGAAACAAGAACGGAGATATCGGGAAAACTCTCACCGCGTTCATATTTCGATACTGCCTGACGGGATAGATTGAGCTTATCCGCCACCTCATTCTGCGTCATATCCGCATTTTTTCGCAAATTTGAAAATGCTTTACCGAACTTTTTAATATCGAACATTTCGATCACCTCTTTGGTTTTCTTATTTGTAGTATATCATAAAATCATAATCTTGTCGAGAAACGGTCGGTTGCGTTTTTTATATTATAAAAAGGTATAAAAAAATCCGAACGGTTAAGTTCGGATTTTGGTGATCCACCGGAGAGTCGAACTCCGGACACCATGATTAAAAGTCATGTGCTCTACCAACTGAGCTAGTGGATCGTTTTATTTAATTTCTGTTGAATCAGACAACTTTGGTATTATAGCACATAATTTCAGATTTGTCAATACCCTTTTGCTAAAAAATTTTAATTATTCACGTAAAATTAATTATTTAAAAGAAAAAACCCGAACGGTTAAGTTCGGGTTTTGGTGATCCACCGGAGAGTCGAACTCCGGACACCATGATTAAAAGTCATGTGCTCTACCAACTGAGCTAGTGGATCATTTTTTGTTGTCTTTCCTGACAGCTTAGTTATTATATCAGAAAAACCATGATTTGTCAATAGGTAATATTGCAAACTTTTTGTGTCTTTCTGTTTTTTTGTCGAAGCGATTGACAAGACATTTTATTTATGATATAATACCTAAAAATAGCCATCCTTAGCTCAATTGGATAGAGTACCGGATTCCGATTCCGTCGGTTGTGGGTTCAACTCCCGCAGGGTGGGCCAAGAAAAGACGACAGGTATATGCCTATCGTCTTTTTTATTATATATATCCATTGCGGAACAGGATCAGCGAATATGCGTTTTAATACGCATTGACGAATGCCGCAAGATATGCTATAATTAATGAAAGAGAAAGGATTGATTATATGAAAACGAAACTTTCACCGAGATTCTGGGCGGCCTTGACGGTTTTCAGTCTTGTCGGTCAGATCGCATGGGTCGTTGAAAATATGTATTTCAACGTGTTTATCTATAAAATGTTTAACGCATCGGCGGAAAACATATCGGCAATGGTTGCCGCGAGCGCAGTTGCCGCAACGCTTACGACTGTTTTTATAGGTGCATTATCCGATAAAATAGGCAAGCGCAAACTTTTCATCTGCGGCGGTTATATTCTCTGGGGAGTTTCGATATTGAGCTTTATTCTCATCAAAAAAGATGTTATCGAGGCTGTTTTTCCGATGACGGTCTCCGCGGCTTCGGTGGGTGTTTCGTTGGTTATAATTCTTGACTGTGTTATGACTTTTTTCGGCTCAAGCGCCAACGATGCGGCGTTCAACGCATGGCTTACGGACAGTACGGACGATACGAACCGAGGCGCCGCCGAGGGTATAAACGCGATGATGCCTCTTGTTGCGATACTTGCGGTTTTCGGTGGATTTATGGCTTTTGACCTCGATAAAGACGAGAGCTGGACTTATATTTTTGCGATTATAGGCGCTGTTGTTATAATTGTCGGTATAATTGGCATCTTTATTATCAAAGAGCCGAAACTCGAACCGTCGAAAGAACCGTATTTCAGAACTGTCGTTCACGGATTTTTACCGTCAACCGTAAAGAATAACACTTCTCTTTATTTTTATCTTATCGCATTCATAATCTTCAATATTTCAATCCAGATCTTCATGCCGTATCTGATAATCTACTACGAAGTTTCGCTTCAGATGACGAATTATGTCTTCCTCATGGCGCCTGCGATAATTCTTGCATCGGTCGTTACGGCATTCTGGGGCAAAATTTACGATAAAAAAGGTTTCGGTTTTTCGTCTGCGTGGAGCCTTATATGGCTGATGGCAGGATATATCATCCTTTTCGTTTTCAAATCGACGGCACTCGTTTTCATCGGCTCGCTTCTGATGATGTGCGGCTATCTTTCGGGAATGGCGGTCTTCGGAGCAAAGATAAGAGAGCTTACGCCCGAAGGCAAATCGGGAATGTTTCAAGGTGTGCGAATCTTTTCTCAGGTACTCGTTCCGGGAGTCATCGGCCCGTTTATAGGAAAGACCGTTCTCGCAAACGCAGAAACAATAGTAAATAACGACGGCACGGAATCGTTCATCCCGAACGGAAATATTTTTATCGCTGCGCTTGCGGCGGCGATGGTGCTTGCCGGAATGATGTTATCAAAGAAAAGAAATAAATGATAAAAAAGACTGCATATTTTCGTATGCAGTCTTAAATAATATTTATTTCTTTGAGCTTTTCAACAAGCCTTTGATAATGAAGATAAGGAGCAGAATAAAAGCTGCTGCAATGAGGATCAATACGCCTCTGCTGATCTCGACGTCCATTTTGATCCTGATTTTTTCGGAGAGGAACGATTTGATCGGATTTTTCTTTTCTTCCGAAGAATCGGAAAGTTCATAATACGATCTGTCTTTCTGTGCGATAAGTGACTTGATATAAGCCGAGATAACGTCTAAAACGTTTTCGAAGATTTTGCGCATTGATGACACCTCACTTTTTAGTTTTCTTCATATATCTTCTGTAGAGATCCCCTCGCCTTTCGCGTGTGATCTCAAGAGATTTTTCAAGTTTCCATTTTGCGATAAGCGCATGGTTGCCGTTCTGAAGGACTTCGGGAACGGCGAGTCCCTCGTAAACAGGGGGACGCGTATACTGAGGATGCTCGAGAAGGCCCGAGTAGATACTTTCGTCTTCGTAGCAGGAACTGTCGGCAAGGACTCCGGGGACCATTCTCGACACAGCATCGACGATCGTCATAGCAGGAAGTTCGCCGCCCGTCAGAACGAAATCGCCGATCGAGATCTCTTCGTCAACTATAAGATCGATAGCTCTCTGATCAAGGCCTTCGTAGTGACCGCAAAGAAGAGTTATCGAACCTTTTTTAAGAAGAGATTTTGCTTTTGCCTGCGTAAATTTTTTGCCCTTCGGGGAAAGATAGATGCAGTATGTGTCGGGAACAATGCTCTTAATATAACGGAAGCAGTCGCAAACGGGTTGCGGCTGCATAACCATGCCCTTCCCGCCGCCGTAAACGTAATCGTCTACGCGATTGTGCCTGTCTTTTGTAAAGTCACGAATATTGTGACATACAACATCTATAAGCCCTGCTTTTCTTGCTCTGCCGATTATGCTGGAGGAAAGAAAAGCGTTGACATCCTCGGGGAAAAGAGTCATTATATCGAATCTCATGTTAATTCTCGTCAAATAAACCGTTTAACGGACGGATCTTCATGATCTTGTTTTCTATATCGGTCTCAATTATGACATCCTTAATAGCGGGGATCATACGAGCGGTGCCATCGGCATCGGTGATCTCGTAGACATCGTTTGCACCCGTTTTAAGAACGTCGGTGATCATTCCGTAGTTTTTGCCCGAATCGGCATCAACAACGGTGAGAGTAAGCAGATCTTTAATAAAAAATTCACCCTCTCCGAGATCGAAGAACGATCTGTCGACGTAAATTATTTTATTTCTCATGAGTTCTGCTTTATTGAGATTATCTATACCGTAAAATTTATACAGTACGTTGTTTTTATGAATTCTTGCGTATTCAATATCAAAGCGGCGACCGTCGATGTAGATGTATTCAAAGTCGAGAAGAACATCGGGACTGTCTGCCCATGCCTGGACCTTTACGTCACCCGCGATACCGTGAGTGCCTACTATTTTGCCTGTTTCAATAAGTTCCATTTCGACATTACCGCTTATAAAATATCAATATTGATCTTTTCGCCGTTTTTGATAGCGGCAGCTTTAACGACCTGACGGATAGCCTTTGCTACTCTGCCCTGCTTACCGATAATAAAGCCTTTATCTTCGTCTGCGACGGTGAGATTATAGATGACAGCGTCTTCGCGCATATCGCCTTTTTCGACCTTTACGGCATCGGGATTGTTGACAAGTCTTTTAACTATATATAAAATAAGTTCTTCCATTTTAAGTTTTGTCCTCTTTCAGTAGAACGCAGAAATCACAATGCACAATGCACATTTGCGCGGTTAGGCGTTAACATGCATTATGCATCGTATTACAGCGTTTTCATTACATGATGCCGTTCTTTTTGAACAAAGATTTAACAGTGTCAGTGGGCTGAGCGCCGTTCTTGATCCACTGTGCAGCTTTTTCCGCGTCGATCTTAACTTCGGAAGGTTCGGTGAGGGGGTTGTAAGTACCGATTTCCTCAATGAATCTGCCGTCTCTGGGGAAGCGGGAGTCTGCAACGACAATACGGTAGAAAGGAGCTTTTTTAGCACCCATTCTGCGAAGTCTGATTTTAACAGCCATTTGTTTTCACCTCTTTCAAGTTCGTTTGTATGTTAAAAGTGTATAACGCTAAGTTATTTGAATCTGCGGCGGAATGCCGGAGAATTCACCTGCTTCATCATAGCTTTCATCTGTTCAAAGCTCTTGAGAAGACGGTTTACATCCTCTACCCTTGTGCCGCTGCCTGCAGCGATACGGCGTTTACGGGAAGGAGTGATGATATCGGGACGCTCGCGCTCTTTCTTTGTCATGGAAAGAATGATAGCTTCGGTCCTTGCAAGCTGACGTTCGTCAACGGAGAGATCTTTTTCGGCGAGTTTATTTGCGCCGGGGATCATTTTAAGGAGATTGTCGAGCGGACCCATCGTTTTGATCTGACGCATGTTTTCAAGGAAATCGTTGAAATCAAAACGGTTTTTCATGATCTTCTTTTCAAGCTCGATAGCTTTCTTTTCATCGAAAGTCTGCTCGGCTTTTTCGATCAGGGTAAGCATATCGCCCATACCGAGGATACGGGATGCCATTCTGTCGGGGTGGAAAGACTCGAGGTCTTCCATTTTTTCACCGGTACCGATGAATTTGATCGGTTTGCCTGTGGTATGTTTTACGGAAAGAGCGGCACCGCCACGGGTATCGCCGTCTGTCTTCGTAAGAAGAACACCCGTTATATCAAGAAGATCGTTGAACGATTTTGCAACGTTGACCGCATCCTGACCCGTCATTGCGTCGACGGTAAGAATGATCTCGTGAGGAGAAACGGTCTCTTTAATCTTAACGAGCTCTTCCATGAGAGTCTCATCGATATGAAGACGACCTGCGGTATCAAGAAAGACCATATCGTTGCCGTGGTCTTTTGCATGAGCTATTGCCTGCTTTGCTATTTCGACGGGAGACGTGCCTTCGGGCATCGTAAAGACGGGAACACCGATCTTTTCGCCGAGAGTCTGAAGCTGAAGGATAGCTGCGGGACGGTAAATGTCACACGCAACAAGGAGCGGACGTTTGCCCATATTTTTGAAGAAAAGAGCGAGTTTTGAGCAGTGGGTCGTTTTACCTGCACCCTGAAGGCCGCAGAGCATAACAATTGTCGGCGGATGGGACGAGATTTTTATTCTGTCGTTTTCGCCGCCCATAAAAGCAGTCAGTTCTTCGTTGACTATTTTTATAACCTGCTGTGCGGGAGTGAGGCTTTCGAGAACGTCAGCTCCGGTCGCACGTTCGCTGACGGTCGCTACAAAGTCTTTTACGACAGTGTAGTTAACGTCTGCGGAAAGAAGCGCGAGACGGATCTCTCGCATTACCTCTTTAATATCGCTCTCGGTAAGTTTACCGTGAGATTTAAGTCTTTTAAATATAGAACCGAGTTTATCGGATAAACTTTCAAATGCCATATCAGTTCTCTTCCCCAAGTGATGCGCTTGCGGAATCCATGATTTCGTTAAGCTTGTCTATGATTTCGGACGGGAGATATTTGCGCTGTGCAAAATCTTTTACAAAAGCGGCATTCTCATAAGAAGTTACGAGAGACTGCCTCATATTGTTGAATTTATCGAGAAGGTCGAGACGCGCATCTGTATCGAAAAGAGTGGTCTCTGCGCGAAGAAGACTGTCTCTTACAGCCTGACGGGTAATAGAGAGCTGCTCGGAGATCTCGGACAAAGAATAGTCCTGCTGGAAATAAAGATCCATGGTCTGCTTTTGCTTTTCGGTAAGAATATTACCGTAAAGATCGAGAAGAAGACCTATTTTTACTCTTTCTTCTTCGGATGAAACATTTATGCTCAACATTTAAAGACAGACCTCCGAAATCAAAATTCAATGTGTTTTACGTGTCTGTAAAGACAATACGCTTTACATCACAGATATTATACCACATTTTTACGGATTGTCAAGTGGCCATTTGTGAATTTTATGAAAAGAATATGATTTTTTAAATTTATGCTTTACAAAGAAGTATTTTTGTGATATAATATATTACGTATGGCAATACCGCCATACCGCAACCTTACCCTTTCTCAGTCGCACGCATCACCGGCGGCGGCCCTGAAACGGGCATATTCAAACATCGGAGGTGAAAACCATGATCCAGGAAAAGAAGAACGAGATCATTTCCGCTAACCGTATTCATGAAAATGACACCGGTTCTCCGGAAGTTCAGATCGCAATTCTTACCGAGCGCATCAAAAATCTTACCGAACACCTTAAGACCAACAAGAAGGACTTCCACTCCAGAAGAGGTCTTCAGAAGATGGTCGGTCAGAGAAGAAATCTGTTGAACTACCTCATCAAAAAGGACATCAACAGATACAGCGCGATCATCGAAAAACTCGGCATCAGAAGATAAGTTTGATCTTATCGTTCTAACTCCGTGTGCTTTGTGCCGTGATCGGCTTTATGGGCGGATCACGGCATAAAGTTAGTTAGAATCCGCGGATTTCGATTGCGCAGTTAAGAAAGCAGCTTTTTTGAAGAACATATCTACAAATTATAAAAGCTTTTTTCTTAACTGCTCAAATCCGCGGCTGTGAGCCGAAAAGAAATCAAAAATAACATCAAAGAAAGGAAAAGTGCGCCGAAAGTTCGGCGCCGAGAAAGAACATGGATATTTACGCAAACTATAAAAAGCATGAAACCACTCTTGCCGGCCGTCCCCTCGTTGTTGAAACCGGTAAATTTGCAGGTCTCGCTAACGGTTCCTGTATTGTAAGATACGGTGATACCACCATTCTCGCAACCGCTACCGCATCCGAAAAACCCCGTGACGGTATCGACTTTTTCCCTCTCGCTGTTGACTTTGAAGAAAAGCTTTACAGCGTAGGCAAGATCCCCGGAAGCTGGGGCAGAAGAGAAGGCAGACCTTCCGAAAAAGCAATCCTCGCATCCAGAGTTATCGACCGTCCTATCCGTCCCCTCTTCCCGAAGGATATGAGAAACGACGTTGTTATCGATATTCTCGTTCTCGCTGTTGATCCCGACTGCTCTCCCGAAATCGCAGGCATGATCGGTGCATCCATCGCTATATCTATTTCCGACATTCCCTGGAACGGCCCCATCGGCGGCGTTTCCCTCGGCTATGTAGACGGCGAATACGTTATCAACCCCACCGCTGCTCAGCGTGAAAAATCCGAAATGGCAGTTACCATCGCTGCTACCAAGGAAAAGATCACAATGATCGAAGCAGGCGCAAACGAAATTCCCGATGACGTTATGCTCAAGGGTATCATTTACGCTCACGGTGTTATCAAAGAACTCGTTGATTTCATTCAGGGAATCAAAGACGAGATCGGCAAACCCAAATTCGAATATCCGAGCTTCGCAGTTAACGAAGAGATTTACGAAGCTGTTAAATCCTACGCATACGAAGCAATCAAATACGCTCTTGATACCGACGATAAAGACGTTCGCGATGCTCGTCTTTCCGAAGTTACAAAAGATATAAACGAACATTTTGCAGAAATCTATCCCGACAGCGCAGTTGCTCTCGGCGAAGCTATCTACAAGACTCAGAAATATATTGTTCGTAAAATGCTTTACGAGGAGCACAAACGTGTTGACGGCCGTGGTCTCGAAGAGATCCGTCCCCTCTACGCAGAAGCAGGCCTTATCCCCCGTGTTCACGGTTCCGGTCTCTTCTCCAGAGGTCAGACTCAGGTTCTCACCATCGCTACCCTCGGTTCTCTCAAAGATTGCCAGACTCTCGACTCTATCGACGAAGAAGCAACCAAGCGTTATATGCACCACTACAACATGCCCGGCTACTCCACCGGTGAAGCTAAGGCAGTTCGCAGCGCAGGCAGACGTGAAATAGGTCACGGTGCTCTTGCTGAACGTTCTCTCGAACCCGTTCTTCCCTCCGTTGAAGAATTCCCCTACGCTATCCGTCTTGTTTCCGAAGTTCTTTCTTCAAACGGTTCTACTTCTCAGGGTTCTGTTTGCGGTTCTACCCTCGCTCTTATGGATGCAGGCGTTCCCATCAAACGTCCCGTTGCAGGTATCAGCTGTGGTCTTATCACAGGTGAAGACGGCGGCTGGCTCACCATGGTAGACATCCAGGGTCTCGAAGACTTCTTCGGCGATATGGACTTCAAAGTTGCAGGCACTATGAACGGTATCACTTCTATCCAGGTCGATATCAAAGTTGACGGTCTTACCTACGAGATCATCGAAAAAGCTTTCGAACAGACCAAGAAGGGCAGAGAACATATCATCAACGATATTCTTCTCAGAGCTATTCCCGAACCCCGTGCAGAACTTTCCAAGTATGCACCCAAGATCATGACTTACAATATTCCTTCCGATAAGATCAGCGAAGTTATCGGCAAACAGGGTAAAGTAATTCAGAAGATCACTGCAGACACCGGCGTTCAGATCGACATCGAAGAAGAAGGTAACTACGGTCACTGCTATATCTCCTATATTGATCCTCAGGCAGGCAAAACTGCTCTCAACATCATCAAAACGATCGTTGACGGTCCCGAAGAAGGCACAATCTTCCTCGCAAAAGTCACCAAGATCATTCCCATCGGCGCATTCGTTGAATTCGTTCCCGGTAAAGAAGGTCTTGTACACATTTCTCAGCTCGATGAAAAACGCGTTGCAAAAGTTGAAGACGTTGTTTCCGTCGGCGATGAGATCTGGGTCAAATATATGGGCACAGACAATATGGGCAGAACCAACTTCTCCCGTAAAGCTGCTCTCGCAGACAGAGGTCTTTAATCCTTAAATAATATTGCAGTCCGCTTCAAATGAAGCGGACTGTTTTTATTTTTGACGATTTGTCGATTTATACAAAATAAAGAATACGGAAAGTTTTGAAACTCAATAAATAAGGCTTGACAAAACCTTCGGAATATGATATAATTTCTAAATATCAACAGAATATTGGGATATCGCCAAGTCGGTAAGGCACAGGACTTTGACTCCTGCATCCGCTGGTTCGAGTCCAGCTATCCCAGCCAAATCCCCGAGGATTTATCCTTGGGGATTTACTTTTTCACTTTTCCCTCTTCACTTTTCACTGACTCGGAGATTTGACAAGGTCAGAGGTAATAGTGAATAGTGAAGAAATAAGTTTTTTGTTTTAGAGAAAATCGATTTTAAATTAAAATATTGAAAAGCAATATGCTTTATAATATAAATAACTTAACTTAATTGTTTACAACTTTGCGGTTATTGAAAATTAAAAACTTCTGTGCTATAATATAATCACAGAAAGGAAGCGATCAGATGTACCACCTCAATAAATTTTGTAATATTATCTTTGATTTAAGAAAAAAACGTGGCTGGACACAAACTATATTGGCAGAAAAGTTGGGCGTATCCCCACAATCTATCTCCAAGTGGGAATGCGGGGTTTCCCAAACTTAAAGATACCACCACAAAACCCACGCTTACATTACTTCCAAACAATACAATTTTGGAGGTAAACCCTATGAAAAAGCTGATTTCCTGCGAATATAACTTCGACAACTGCTGTGTGGAACTGAAGTTCACCGATGGCAGCATGATTGCGATTGACACTATTGCCGTTGAGAACGAGGTTGCCCGTAATATGTACGAACGGTCAGAGCTTGATTATCTGATCTACAATGACCCGATTGGATATGCTGACTTGATTTTGAACGGTGATCCTGAAATGTATTTAAGAACTGTAACAGAGTATAAAAACTTTGAGTAAAAACTACACTTAGCAGACTATGAATATTTTGTAACATTCTGTGTATCCCCATTGACATAATAGATATTCAAGTGTATAATAATAAATAATTTAATACTTCAAACCGTTGAAGCGGAGATAACGGCAATGATGCCTTTACAGAGAACCCGTGGTGCTGAGAGTCGGGTAAGAAACAAGTTGTCAAATGGACCGCTGAGGGCGCAGTCAAATGGGGGTGTTCCCAAAGTATTCTGCGACGTTGTAGGCAGGCGTCATTTGCCGGGGATATGTTGGTATCCTGCTAAGTGCACAGGTCATACTGTGAATCAAGGTGGCACCGCGGATAAGTGTTTCTATTCGTCCTTGACAGAGTGTATATCTCTGTCAAGGACGTTTTTGTTTTATAAGACTCCTTTGATTGAGATAAAAATCAAAGGAGTCTTTTCTTTGTTTCAGGAGGTTGCGATATGCTGTATACAAAACGTTGGTGGCGCCCCAAGCGCCGACTATTAAAATTGAATCATCCCAAAAAATAATCAACTTAACTACACCTATTTGGAGGAACTGATTATGAAAATTCAGCCAACTTTTGACCAAGTTAAAGAAATCGCAGCAGCCGGTCATTATAACGTATTGCCGGTTAGCCTTGAGATTCTTTCCGACTTCACAACACCCATTGAAACAATGAAAATACTGAAAAATGTATCCACGCATTGCTATATGCTGGAATCTGCGCAGGCAAATGAAACCTGGGGACGTTACACCTTCCTCGGATTTGACCCGAAAATGGAGATCACTTGTATCGATGGAGAAATGAAGATCGGCAACCTCAAGGTTAAGACAGATAATCCATCTGACTATCTCCGACAGATTCTTGCCGATTATGAAAGTCCCCGTTTCGACTATCTCCCTTCCTTTACAGGCGGTCTTGTCGGATACTTTTCCTATGATTATCTCACCTACAGCGAGCCGACTGTCAAATGTGATGTGGAAGATACCGAAGCATTTAAGGATGTTGATCTGATGCTCTTTGATAAAGTTATCGCATTCGATCATCTCCGACAGAAAATCATTCTCATTGTAAATATGCCGCTGGATGAGCCGGAAACTGGCTACAACAAAGCAATTATGGAACTCCGTCAGCTCGCAGAGCTTTTGAGACACGGTGAAAAGAAGAATGAACCGGGCGGCAAGCTGCTTGGAGAAGTTACTCCGTTGTTTGACAAAGAGCAATTCTGCGGCATGGTCGAAAAAGCAAAGCACCATATCCGTGAGGGGGATATCTTCCAGATTGTGCTGTCCAACCGACTGAGCGCACCATTTGAGGGAAGTCTACTGAATACCTACCGTGTGCTTCGTACAATCAACCCGTCGCCGTATATGTTCTATTTTTCGGGAACCGACGTAGAGGTTGCAGGTGCATCTCCCGAAACGCTGGTAAAGCTGGAAAATGGTGTGCTGCATACTTTCCCGCTTGCAGGAACAAGACCGAGAGGTAAAACCGAGGAAGAAGACAAAGCACTTGAAGCAGAACTGCTTGCTGACGAAAAAGAACTTGCTGAACACAATATGCTGGTCGATTTAGGACGAAATGATCTCGGAAAAATAAGCAAGTTCGGTACAGTGCAGGTTGAAAAGCTCCATTCCATCGAACGCTTCTCCCATGTAATGCACATCGGCTCTACGGTACGTGGTGAGATCAGCGAAAATCACGATGCGCTGGATGCGATTGAAGCGGTATTACCTGCAGGCACACTTTCCGGTGCGCCGAAGATCCGAGCCTGCCAATTGATCGGAGAACTTGAAAACAACAAGCGTGGCATCTACGGCGGTGCCATTGGCTATATCGACTTCACGGGGAATATGGATACCTGTATTGCCATCCGCATTGCTTATAAGAAGAACGGCAAGGTATTTGTACGAAGCGGTGCAGGAATCGTTGCGGATTCTGTACCTGAGAAGGAATTTGAAGAATGTCTGAACAAAGCCAAATCTTCACTGAAAGCATTGGAACTTGCACAGGAGGTAGAATTATGATTTTACTGATTGATAACTACGACAGCTTTTCCTATAACCTCTTTCAGCTCGTTGGAGAGATCGAGCCGGATATCAAGGTCATTCGTAACGATGAAATGACGGTGGGCGAAATAAAAAGCCTGAAGCCTGACCGTATTATTCTTTCTCCCGGACCGGGCAGACCGGAGGACGCAGGCATCATCATTGATGTTATAAAAACGATCCATGATATTCCGATACTTGGCGTTTGCCTTGGTCATCAGGCGATATGCGCCGCTTTCGGTGCAACCGTTACCTACGCAAAGGAACTCATGCACGGGAAGCAGTCGGATGTGAAGTTTGACATAGATTGCCCGCTGTTCAGAGGTTGCCCCAAAGTTGCATCGGTCGCACGGTATCATTCCCTTGCGGCAGATGCCGAGACCATCCCCGAAGAACTGAAGATAACCGCACTTACTACAGACGGCGAGGTAATGGCGGTACAGCATATAGAGTATCCCATTGTCGGCGTACAGTTCCATCCTGAATCCATTATGACACCGGATGGAAAGAAGATGCTTAGAAATTTTATAAAGGAGATTTGAGCCATGATTAAAGAAGCCATTGTAAAGATTGTAAATAAAGAAGACCTCACTTATGATGAGGCATATACCGTTATGAACGAAATCATGAGCGGCGAAACAACAGCAACACAGAATGCTGCTTTTCTTGCCGCTTTGTCCACAAAGAGTGCCAGAGCTGAGACTACGGATGAAATTGCAGGCTGTGCCGCTGCCATGAGAGCGCACGCAACAAAGGTCGAGACTGGTATGGAGCTTTTCGAGATTGTCGGAACAGGCGGTGACAATGCTCACAGCTTCAATATTTCTACCACTTCCGCTCTTGTTGCAGCTGCAAGCGGTATGAAAGTCGCAAAGCACGGCAACCGTGCCGCATCCTCACAGTGCGGAACGGCAGACTGCTTAGAAGCACTTGGCGTAAACATTCATCAAAGCCCTGCACGGTGTATCGAGCTTTTGAACGAGGTAGGTATGTGTTTCTTCTTCGCACAGAAATACCACACTTCTATGAAATACGTTGGTGCTATCCGTAAGGAACTTGGTTTTCGTACCGTGTTCAATATACTCGGTCCTCTGACAAATCCGGGTACACCATCTATGCAACTTCTTGGTGTGTATGATGATTATCTTGTTGAACCGTTGGCACAGGTTCTGATCAATCTCGGCATTAAACGTGGCATGGTTGTGTACGGTCAGGATAAGCTGGATGAGATTTCTATGAGCGCACCGACTACGATTTGCGAGATTCGTGACGGCTGGTTCAAATCCTCGGTGATCACACCGGAAGATTTCGGTTTTGAACGTTGTACCAAAGAAGACCTGAAAGGCGGCACACCCGAAGAAAATGCAAAAATCACCCTTGCTATCTTAAATGGCGAAAAAGGTCATAAGAGAAATGCTGTGCTGATGAATGCCGGTGCCGCACTCTACATTGGCGGTAAGGCTGACAGCATAAAGGAGGGTATTGCACTTGCGGCAGATATAATTGACTCCGGCAAGGCACTTGAAACACTGAACAGGCTTGTTGAGGTCAGTAATCGTCCGGAGGTGGAAGCATGACAATCTTAGATCAGCTTGCCGACTACGCCAGAGAACGTACAGGGCAAGCTAAATTGAAAATATCGCTTGATGAAATCAAACGGCAGGCTTTATCTCTCCCGAAAGGAAACTTTGCTTTTGAAAACGCACTCAAAAAGCCGGGAATATCCTTTATCTGCGAGTGCAAAAAGGCATCTCCATCCAAAGGCTTGATTGCTCCCCATTTTCCGTATCTGCAAATTGCAAAGGAGTATGAAGCGGCAGGAGCAGACTGTATCTCCGTACTGACCGAGCCAAAATGGTTTTTAGGACGTGATAAATATCTGAAAGAGATTGCAAACACCGTCAGTATCCCTTGTCTTCGCAAGGATTTTACGGTGGATGAATATATGCTCTACGAAGCAAAAGTGCTTGGCGCATCGGCGGTGCTGCTGATCTGTTCTATTTTAAGTGAGGAACAAATCAAATCCTATATTCGCATTTGCGATGAACTTGGATTGTCTGCATTGGTTGAAGCACATGATGCAAACGAAGTGCAGGCTGCACTTCATGCAGGAGCACGTGTCATTGGTGTCAACAACCGTAATCTCAAAGATTTTTCAGTAGATACCGATAACAGCCGCAGACTTAGGGAGTTGATTCCCCGTAATGTGCTTTTTGTTTCCGAAAGTGGAGTCAACAGCGCCGAAGATGTAGCAAAGCTACGTGAAATCGGTGCGGATGCTGTTTTGATTGGAGAAACGCTTATGCGAGCACCCGACAAAAAAGCAAAACTTGATGAACTGCGAGGAGCGATATGACGAAGATTAAACTTTGCGGACTTTCCCGACTTTGTGATATAGAAGCTGCAAACGAACTAAAGCCTGATTATATCGGATTCGTCTTTGCATCGAAAAGCAGGCGTTATGTAACACACGAAAAAGCAGCGGAGTTAAAAAGCCGACTTTCGCCCGAAATTCAAACAGTTGGAGTATTTGTAAATGAACATCCGCAAGAGGTTGCAAAGCGATTGGAGAACGGCATGATCGACATCGCCCAGCTTCACGGTGATGAGGACGAAGCTTATATTAAACAGCTGCGACTATTAACGGATAAACCGATCATCAAAGCTCTTCGCATTGAAACTGCGCAAGACATAAAAACTGCAAACCAAAGTACGGCGGATTATATTCTGCTTGATTCCGGTGCAGGTACGGGGATGTTATTTGATTGGGGACTCGTAAACAGTATCGGAAGACCGTATTTCCTTGCCGGAGGTCTTGACGCCTGCAATGTAGCAGATGCGGTCAAAACACTCCATCCATTTGCAGTGGATGTCAGTTCAGGAATTGAAACCAATGGAGTAAAAGATAAAATAAAAATGGCGGCATTTGTTGCTGCTGTCAGAAAGGAAGACAGATTATGACAAACCCAAACGGACGCTTCGGTATTCACGGCGGTCAGTACATTCCCGAAACGCTGATGAATGCAGTCATCGAACTGGAAGAAGCATATAATCACTATAAAAACGATCCCGAATTTAACAGAGAGCTTACCGAGCTTTTCAATGAATACGCAGGCAGACCTTCACGACTTTATTACGCCAAGAAGATGACCAAAGACCTCGGCGGAGCGAAAATTTATCTGAAGCGGGAAGATCTCAATCACACAGGAGCGCATAAAATCAACAACGTACTTGGTCAGGCGCTTCTTGCAAAGAAGATGGGCAAAACTCGATTGATTGCTGAAACAGGAGCTGGACAGCATGGTGTCGCCACGGCAACTGCCGCTGCTCTGATGGGCATGGAATGCGTTGTCTTTATGGGAGAAGAAGACACCATTCGTCAGGCGCTGAATGTGTACCGTATGAGATTGCTTGGTGCTGAGGTTATTCCCGTCAAAACAGGCACAGCCACCCTCAAAGATGCCGTATCCGAGGCTATGCGTGAATGGACTTCCCGTATTTCTGATACACATTATTGTCTCGGTTCTGTTATGGGACCGCATCCCTTCCCGACCATTGTCCGTGATTTTCAGGCAGTCATCTCCAAAGAAATCAAGGAACAGATGCTTGCAAAAGAAGGCAGACTACCCGATGCGGTTATCGCCTGTGTGGGCGGCGGTTCCAATGCCATCGGCAGCTTCTATCATTTCATCGAAGATGAAGATGTAAAACTGATCGGCTGCGAAGCGGCAGGCAGAGGTGTTGACACCTTTGAAACAGCAGCAACCATTGCCACGGGCAGAGTCGGAATCTTCCACGGAATGAAGTCGTATTTCTGCCAGGATAAGGATGGGCAGATCGCTCCTGTTTACTCCATTTCCGCAGGACTTGATTACCCCGGCGTTGGTCCTGAACACGCTCATCTGCACGATATTGGCAGAGCGGAATATGTACCTGTCACGGATGACGAAGCAGTAAACGCTTTTGAATATCTGGCAAAGACCGAGGGCATCATTCCTGCCATCGAATCGGCTCACGCTGTTGCACACGCAATGAAGATCGCACCGACAATGGGAAAAAACAAAATTATCGTCATCACCATATCCGGCAGGGGCGACAAGGATTGTGCCGCTATTGCCCGCTACAGAGGGGAGGATATCCATGAGTAATATTCGTAAAGCATTTGAAAATGGTAAGGCGTTTATCGCTTTTATCACTTGCGGCGATCCCGATCTGGAGACCACCGCTAAAGCGGTTCGTGCCGCCGTGGAAAACGGAGCAGACCTTATCGAACTTGGTATTCCGTTCTCTGACCCTACCGCAGAGGGACCCGTTATTCAGGGGGCAAACTTGAGAGCACTGACCGGTGGTGTTACGACCGATAAGATATTTGCCTTTGTGAAAGAACTTCGCCGTGATGTAAAAGTGCCGATGGTTTTTATGACCTATGCAAATGTTGTGTTCTCCTATGGTGCAGAAAAATTCATATCAACCTGTCGTGAGATTGAAATAGATGGACTGATTCTACCCGATCTTCCGTTTGAAGAAAAGGAAGAATTTCAGCCGCTGTGCAGGCAGTACGGCGTTGATCTGATTTCCTTGATTGCACCCACCTCGGAAAATCGTATTGCTATGATAGCAAAGGAAGCTGAAGGTTTCGTCTACATTGTTTCCAGCCTTGGTGTGACGGGTACAAGAAGCGAAATTAAGACAGACCTTACTTCTATTGTGAAGGTAGTAAGAGAAAATACTGATGTACATTGTGCGATCGGGTTCGGCATTTCAACACCGGAGCAGGCAAAGAAAATGGCTGACATCTCTGACGGTGCAATCGTTGGTTCGGCAATTATCAAGTTGCTTGAAAAACACGGCAAGGACGCACCGAAGTATGTGGGTGAGTACGTAAAATCCATGAAGGATGCCGTGAGATAAAACTACGATTTATCTTATGGCATACAAGAAACCGCTGTAATTTTCATCCTCGCAAGGATGTAGATTACAGCGGTTTTGTATTTTCTGAGGAAAGGTGTCAAACTGCATTTTTACAGTTTGGGTACCATTTTCGAGGAAAATATGCGGGTGTCCAGAGGGGTGCGGGTCTCCGGTGGAGACCTCAAAATGCGAAGTATTTTGAAGCACTGACCGAGCCGGCAGGCGAGACGCATCCCTTGGCTCTGGGTTTCCAATAGGGGCGAGAAGCATCCCTGTTGGCACACGATTTTGCTTGCAAAGTCTAGTGTGTTATACCTTTTGCGACCGCTGACGCTGGAAAGGGGCTGTCC
>JAGASR010000038.1 GCA_017621705.1 Clostridia bacterium
AAGCGCAGAACACGATGGTTTTCTGCATCCTGTCGGTACTTTTCAGATACTCGGTAATCTCCCTTGCAACCTCATCAATACGGTCTTGGAGAATGATGCTGTAGTCATAGTCCCTGTTGTTGTAAATGCGGTCTTCAATCTCGTTGCCGTAACTATCGGTTTGTCCTGTGTACGGTCTCCTTCCGTCACCAATGTTGGTCGTGTTATTGATAACCTTGAACGGCGCAAGGAATCCATCTTCAATGCCTTGCTTCAAGCTGTAAATGTAAACGGGGTCTCCAAAGTAGTCTATGTTCGATACTTTTTCGCTCTCCTTGGGCGTTGCTGTCATGCCGATTTGGGTCGCAGAAGAAAAATACTCCAAAACTTTACGCCAGTTGCTGTCTTCCTTGGCACTTCCACGATGACACTCGTCCACAATAATGAGATCGAAGTATTCTGCGGGGATTTGTCTAAAATGTTCCTCGTCATTCTGTCCGACCATTTGGTGATAGAGAGCAAAGTTCACTTCATGGGATGCAATCTTGCTCAGGCATTCCTTGTCGGAGAAGTCCACTTTGTAAATGGTCTTTTCAAGCGGTGCGAAGTCTTGTAAAATGCTCTGGTCAACAAGAATATTTCTGTCAGCCAGATACAGGATTCTCTTTTTAAGGTCAGAACGAAGCAGACGATACACAATCTGGAAAGCAGTATATGTTTTGCCTGTGCCCGTTGCCATAACAAGCAACAATCTTTGCTGACCTCTGGCAATCGCTTCAACAGTTCTATTTACTGCATTTCGCTGATAGTAGCGTGGAGGATAGGTGCTCTGTGAAGAATAGTACGGCTGAGAGACAATTTTCTTTTCTGTATCGGAAATGCCCTTGCCGCCATTCAGCTCAGCGTAATACCTCGCCACCAGTTCGTCTTGGGTCGGGAATTTATCTAAGTCGATCTGCTGCTCCTGTCCGGTTAAGAAGTCGTGCTCGTAGAACGCATCGCCATTTGAGGAATAAGCAAACGGCAAGTCCATCATCTGAGCATAGGTCATCGCCTGCTGTAAGCCGTGGGAGACAGAATGGTTGTTGTCTTTGGCTTCAACAACGGCAATAGGCTTTCCGTCGTTGAGGTAAAGCATATAGTCGGCAAACTTAGGCTTGCTGCGAGCCACTATATTCCCTCTGATGTTGATTCGACCATCTGTGATCTTGGTCTCCATCGTAATGTGACCTTTCCAACCCTTGAGGATGACCGGAGTAATATAATTCAATTTAATGTCTTCTTCTGACATCTGTTTCTTGCCCAATATAGTCATATCGAATCCTCCCAATCAAATTTTTTGGTGTTGGTTAGTCACGGACAGTTTCAAGAATATCTTCAATCCGACAATCCATTACTTCGCAGATACGAAGAAGAACATCCGTTGTAATATTGTCTCCCTTGCCGAGCTTCGCAAGGGAAGCAGAACTGATGCCAGCTTTTTCTTTCAAATCGCTCTTTTTCATATTTTTATCAATAAGCATCTTCCAGAGTTTGTTATAGCTGATACGCATAATGGAAGTCCTCCTTGTACTAAATCGCCCAATTTTCTTTATTATAGCACAAAATTGTGAAAATTTCTACCCGTTTTGCAAATTTTATATCTGCGAACGCAAATTAAACTTTGCGATTGAGAATATCTAATCTGTTTTTTGCTTGAGCGGAATCAAAAAGGACTTGTGCCCGATTTGAGCACAAGTCCCTACTTGGTATATTCGATTATTCTTCCATGACCGCTAACATCATTCTTGCTCCAAGCTTAAAGCTGTTTTGGAATATCAAGCAATCCGTGATAGTTTGATACTCACGCACACAATCTGTATATTTCTCAAACAGCTCTTTCTGCTCATCCGTCATGGTGGCTTTGAGTTTTTCTTCATTCCTACAAATCAGCTCCAACAGTTTCTTGTACTCCTTAGAAGAAGTATCGTACTCTGTTGGCTCAATGTTGCCATACCAAAATTCTTCAAGGATTCTCATACCGCATCCTCCTCATAGATCATCTCACGCAGAACAATTTCCTCGGCTCGGTTGCGGATGCTATTCATGGCTCCAACCCACGCTATCTGATCGTGCTGCTTCATGTGCTCCGTCACGCCCTCGGCGGCTTTCATTTGCTCGATGATAAGTTCAAGGCGGCTCTGTGCCTGCTCGTTCAAATCAGCCAGGTATGTCCACAGCTCACCGCTAAGGCACAGATTGTTAAAGCGAATAGGATTATGCTCCTTAATGTAATCTCTGTGCATATGTCCCCATCGACCAATAGGTCTGTTTTCCTCCGGTAAACGAATATCGGGAATATAGTAATCACCACAACGGATATAGTTCAGTTCCTGCATCATATGTACCTCCACAAAAGCATTTTACGGGTAAAAAAGAAGCGATACTCGGTTATCAAACCAAGTATCGCTAACTTTGTTTAGCCAACCCCGTCTGACAGATGCCGTAAAATAGTTAAATTTTTAGTTTAACTGTTTTACGAACACCCATCATTTCCCGGGGATCTTTCTTTATGTTTTTAAAGTTATTTATAACGGAAGGATATCCATAAACATCATACCCATCAGTATTTCCGCAACGGTCCATCCTGTTTCGCTCGCATTGGGTGCCCAGCCTTCATCGTGGGGGCAACCGTATACTTCACGAAGATCCATATCAAAAGCACGGCACCATGATCCGTTCAACATCGGATCGGAACTGATAAGCTGTGTCTTTAAGCAGAAGCGTACAATGTTTTTCCATAATGAATTGAACCATTCGTCACCGGTTGCATAATATGCATATGCAAATCCGATGGGAAGCCAGTTCATGGAATACAAAAGATCTGCTACGGGGTCACCGTTTTCTGTAAGAAGCGAACATTCTGATGTGGAGATTCTTGAATATTTTGCCTTATATTCCGTATCCCATTCGAAATATCCGCCGAACGGGTGTCTGAATTTTTCAAGATCGGCAACAACTCTGTAAAGCATTTCTTTATGCTTTTCTTCTTTGGTTACATCGTAAAGTACTGCGAGGGGGAAGATCAGACGGCATTTTTCCTGGGTTTCGCTGTGCTCGAGTTCTGTATCGGGGTATACTTTCATCAACGATTCGAGACCGCGAGTTCCGATTTCAAGATAAACAGGATTTTCTTTGAACTTGTGAGCTAAAAGAAACGCCGCAAGCAGATATGAATTGTGGTGTACGGAAATAGAGCTGAACTCTGCTTCTCTGTGCTCTGCAAAGCTTTCTTCCGTCATATTCGGCATATCGAATCTTGATTTGCGGTTTCCGTCCTTTGCGGTAAGGCTCGCCATCGCATCAAGCGCACGGCAGATCTCTGGATAGAGAGAATCGTCATTTAAGAACAGACATTTATAAAGCCCCGAAAGGATGCATCGTGCGATATCGTCCTGATAGCAGACATCCCACGCTTCGTCGCTCCAACGCATGAAACCGTTGAACAGTCCCTCTTTGATCATCATTGTATCATATGTAAAACTGTCGATATTTTCGGATATCTTCTTGGCGGAATCGTCTTTGAATACATGTCCGTATATTCCGAAGGCGCCTGCCGCTTCGCCGCTGCAGTCATTTCGGACGTTCGTCAAAGGAATTTGTTTTCCGTCGGGGCATATTTTATGGCTCAATCCTTCGCGTATGCCGCCGCAACCGTCGTCAACAAGGAAATTTTTAAGCCATTCTATGCCCATGCCGATTGATTCTTTGCGGCATTTTTCGAAAGTTTCATCGTCGGAAAGATCGTCGGAAAATCCGTATTTTACCACAGGCTCGGGCATATATGACGGTTCTTCTCCCGTTATCCATTTAACGATATATCTGATCAGCTTTTCCCACGATCTGATCGGGGCGAAGCGCGCTTTTCTGAAATTATGTAACTGGAATGACGTTACCATTATATTATCGCCGCTCATCCACATACCGCGTCTGCTGTCTTTAAGAATTTCCTCTTTTGATGCGTTCAGATGAGCGTGCGCAATGATATGGTGTTTATATACAAGAATAGGTTTATAATCGTGAATTTTAGACCACGGGGGCAGAGCCGCGTTATTCTCGTCGTCAAGCAGATCGCCCGTTTCAAGTCCTTCGATCTTTTCGCATCCGTCGCTTTCAATGTAGATCAATCGGCTTCGTGTTGTGTTTTCGTGATTTAACGGACAGAGGCCCGAGAATGTGCCGTATCCTTCAAGAAAAACATGTTTTCCTGCTTTTGCTGCCTTTTCCACTTGATAATGGACTCTCGCCTCAAGAACTTTTTCGCCGCTCAGAACGCAATAGGCATCGTATTCGGAAATATCTTTTCGAGCAGCTTCGGGGATAGTCATCCGATCAATATCAACGGCACAGCTGCACAGAACTTCGGAAAAATCGTTTCTATCTTCGGTAAGCAATAAAACTTTCATGGCAAATATCCTTTCTTTACACATGATCATGATAAATTTATCATTATACACGATTTTAGTATAACACAAACAGAGTACTTTTTCAAGTAATTTGGCTTGTTGTTTTTTATTTGTACTTTGTTACTTTTTTGTGAAATGATATCTGTTTCTCTTGACAATCTGTTATAACTGTATATAATATAAATATACAGTTGGACGGTGACAGTATGAATATTTTAATTGATAATAAAAACGGAGAGCCGATATATAATCAGATCTATTCGCAGATCAAGAATCAGATCATAAGCGGCGAACTTAAAGAGAACGAGATGCTTCCGTCAATTCGCGGACTTGCAAAAGATCTTCGTATCAGCTTTATTACGACAAAGCGTGCTTATGAGGAGCTCGAAAAAGAAGGTTTTATCTATACGCTTCCTGCAAAGGGGTGTTATGTCGCTCCGAAAAATGTTGAGCTTTTGCGAGAGGAAAATCTGAAAAAGATCGAGAATCATATTGAGGAGATCTCAAAGCTTGCTGTGGCTTGCAATTTAAATAAGAACGATATCATTGAGATGGTTATGTTCTGTATGGAGGATCAGAAATGAACGCACTTGAGATAAATAATTTATGCAGATCTTTTCCCGATTTCCGGTTGGATAATATATCTTTTACTTTGCCAAGCGGTTGTATTATGGGGCTTATCGGTGAAAACGGGGCAGGTAAAAGCACGACGATAAAGCTTATTCTTGATATGATTCGTAAAGACAGCGGAACGGTCACTATATTCGGCAAAGACAATACAAATATCAATCTTTTAAAGGAAGATATCGGTGTTGTTATGGACGAAGTCGGAATTCCCGAGTGCCTTACTGCAAAACAAGTCGCAAAGATCATGAAATATACTTTTCGTAACTGGGATAATACTGAATATACCCGTCTTTTGCATAGGCTTTCGATCCCCGATAATAAGCCGTTTAAAGATTTTTCCCGAGGCATGAAAATGAAGCTCGGTATTGCGATCGCAAAGTCTCACGGTGCAAAATTACTGATTCTTGATGAGCCGACAAGCGGTCTTGACCCCGTTGTTCGCGACGAGGTCGTTGAAATGTTTTATGATTTTACACGGGATGAAGATCACTCCATTCTGATCTCTTCGCATATTGTAAGCGATCTTGAAAAACTTTGCGATTATATCGCATTCCTGCATCAAGGGAAACTTCTGCTCTGCGAAGAGAAAGATGAGCTTCTTTCCGAATACGGTATTATTCACTGTACGGTGGATCAGCTTTCCGATATAAAGAAAATAAAATATAAAAAGGAAACTCCGTACGGCGCCGAAATAATTGTATCGCGAAATGATGCACCCGAAGGCTTTAAACTCAGCCCGATCAGCATTGAAGAGCTTTTTGTCTTTATGGTTAAGGAGGCAAGATAATATGAAAGGTCTTCTTTTAAAGGATCTGTATATGATGAAAAAGTATTGCAGAGCCTATCTCATAATAGCGGTTGTTTTCATTGCAGTTTCTTTTGCAAGCAGTGAAAATCTGTTCTTTATCTTTTACCCGTGTTTACTTTGCGGCATGATACCCGTCAATTTGCTAGGATATGACGAGCGAAGCAAATGGGTTCAATACAGTCAGACCATGCCCTACACAAAAGCTCAGATCGTCAGCGGAAAATACCTGATAGGGCTCGGTACTCAAATCGTAGTTTTGCTTTTTACGGGAATTTCGCAGGCAATACGAATGAGCGTAAACGGAACCTTCGTTCTTAGTGAATATCTCGTTCTGCTGATGCTTTTATTGATAATGGCTCTTCTCGCATCATCAATAACTCTTCCGTTTATGTTCAAACTCGGCGTCGAAAAAGGCAGAATGGCATATTATATTATGATCGGTATCGTTTGCGCCGGCAGTATCATAGCATCAAATCTGTTTTCCGAAAGCTTCCGAACAGAAATATCACCGAACGGTATCCTACCCGTTATATGCATCATGGGAATAGGGTTATACGCATTATCATGGTATTTGTCGATAGTATTTTATAAGAAAAGAGAACTGTAATTTAAAATAATCAAACCGCATGGATCATTCCATGCGGTTTTTGTCGTTGGCGTTATATCGGATACGGATGTGTTTTTATATCTGAATGGCAAACTTGAATTTATTAGTATTTGATAAAGTAATAAATTACGTATCCCCAGCTCATCAGACCGTGTAGAATTGCCCATCCTATAGAGTGCCACTGGGTGTAACTGATAACCATCGCAAGAGCAGTGCCGAATGATATTCCTGCTTTTATTGTTTTACTCGCTTCTGTTTGAGACGTTTTGCAATTTTCCAGCTGTTTTATTTTGTATGACAACAGTGCAATCTTTTCTTCGTAAGATGAGTTGTCTTCACTCTGTTCTTTTTCTTTGCCGGCAATTAATTCACCGACAGAAATATTCAGTACCTGACATAACTGTTCAACAACGGAATAATCGGGCATGTTTTTCCCTGTTTCCCATTTTGATACAGTCTTATTTGATACCCCTAATTTTTCTGCAAGTTGTTCCTGGGTGAGGTTTTGCTCTTTTCGTTTTGATGCAATAAATAGGCCAATATCGTGTTGATTCATTTTTTTCGCCATCCTTTCACCGAAAAGTATACCTTTTTATATCAAATTGTAAATCCCTTAAACGGCGAATTTTGATTGAATATGTCAAATTTCAATTTTACGCTCTGTCTGACTGCATTATTTCACTGAAATCAGTTTTATGTCCCCGTATTTTTATGGGTCGGAAGCAATACACATTTTACTGCAAAAGAGTCGGGTAAAATTCCTGAGATGAAAGAGTGAAAGTGAATCTGCATAAGAGATCGTCTAGATCGTCTTCGGAAAGGACTTCGCCGTATTTTTCTTCCTGCAGGAATTTGAAAATAACGTAAAACAGCGTTGTGAAATCAATGAGATTACATTCAAAGCACGTTCTTGAATATACTAACTCGATAGCGGCTTTTACCTTCGGCTCAAGTTCGAGTTCTGTTGGATCGTATAGCAGATAAATAAAGTCGATCTGTTTTTGATCAAGCTCGCCTTTGATGATTCCGGTGGCAATTCCGAGGAAATGGCAGATCATTTGCTTCATATCGAAATTTTCCAGAGGTTCTCCGTCGGCGAAATATTCAACGTCAAGATAGCGTCCGCACTTACTGGGTTTCATTGAAATTTCAAGGCTTCCAGCCATTTGCTCGTTGATAAAATTATAGAGTTTTTCGTAGCTTTTGCTTACCGAATTATTTTTTGCGGAATAGATCTCGTGGCATTTTGCTTCGACAAATACGTATCGGTCTTCGTCCGATAAAAATCCGTCAATGTTAGCCGTTCCGCCAACAGTTGTGGAAAGTTTCTTTTCGTAATGGAAGCCTTCTTTTTGACGGGAAAGATTATAAAGAATACGGCTAGACGAACCGTAGCACGCCATTTTCGGCGGACGTCCGCTCTTCTCCGAAAGCTCGTCGCCTCCGCCTGCTCTGTATTCCGAAAGAGCCTCAGGTGTCATGTTCGCCTTGAAGCTTTCCCATTCAGCATTCGTCATATATGTGTTGTATTCCTTACCGCCTGCAAGATATTCGCCTTCTGTTGTTTTCGTTTCGGCGAATTTTATGGCAAGGTCAAGTTCTTTTGATAAATTCATTATTTCCCTCCGTAAAGGATTTGTTTACTGTATTATACACCCGATTGAAGGTGCTGTCAACTGTTTTCATATAACAAAAAGTGACCGAACGAAGGCTTCAGTCACTTTTGTGCTTTTTACAGATGTTTATATTTACCCTTTAAGTATCGTTTAAAGAAAATCGTGGCGAATACGATATTGCACAAGAGCAAAAGAATCCATGACACGGTAAAGCACGCGTTCAGACAGTAAAAATTAGGGAATGCAGGATAAATAAAGTTCATCCAGATTATTCTGAAAACGAGAATGCAGAATATTGAGCTTATCGAGCTTACGATCGGATAGCCGAACGCCTGTATTGCATTACCGAGAGCGCCGTTTGCTGCCGCTATAAAATACATGAGGGTAACAAAGAACAGACGGATCATTCCGAATTCAACGGCTTCCGCGCTGTCTGAACCAAGCAGGATAGAAAGCCAGAATTCGCCTGTCAGATATAAAACTCCTCCGACAACCACGCCCGATGCTATTCCCAGCCATAAATTATGAAAAAACGATTTTTTAACTCTGTCCGGAAGATTTGCGCCTATGTTTTGGCTTATAAATACGCTTGTTGCAGTAGCAAAAGACGAAGTAAACGCAGAGGCAATACCTTCAAGGTTAGTTGCGGCACTGCTGCCTGCGACTGCCGCAGAACCGAAGCTGTTGATTGCCGACTGTATCTGAAGGTTCGCAAGAGGATAAAGCGTATTTGTAATTGCAAGGGGAATACCGAAACGAAGCATCGCAGAAAGAGACGTAAAACTGAAGGGGATATTTTTCGGGTTAAGGTCGTACAGTTTGAAAACACGTCTGATCGTAAGAACTGCGCTGAATACTTGCGACACAGCAGTTGCAACGGCAACCGCAACGACTTTCTGCGGAAGAATAAGACAAAGAATGATATTTAATACAAGGTTGAGAACCCCGCCCGAAAGCATATAGTAAAGCGGCCTTTGAGTATCTCCGTTTGCTGTAATAACAGACGAACCGAAATTATAAAGCAGGATAGCGGGAGCTGATGTAAGATATATTTGAAGATACAGGACCGCACCGTCATAGCAGTCTGCAGGGCATTTCGTCAGGTTCAAAAATACCGGGGACAAGAAAAATCCCAAAACGGCAATTATTATGCCGAAAACAAGGGAGAATATAAGTGAAGTCCCGACGGAGTCAAGTATCCTTTTCGAATCCTGCGCGCCTATGAATCTCGCGAGAAGTATTTTAAGTCCGGACGCAATACCGACAAGGCCGTGTACAAGAAGATGGAATATTGCGGTCGTCGCGCCTACTGACGCAACGGATGTTGAATCCGCCATGTTACCTAGTATCGCAACGTCAACAGCATTAAATAACGTTTGTATCAACGTGCCGATTATAAGCGGAATACAGTATAAAATTATCAGACGCAAGATCGGCCCTTTGGTCGCATCTATATTTTTTCTACCCAGCATGATTATTCCTTCATTTCCGTTAATTCTTTAATAATTTTATCACTATTGGTTCGTAAAGTCAATAGCTTTTATCATAACAAAATGAAATATAACATAAACAATTGCATATGCTATAATGAAAAACATACGAAAAGGGTTGAGATACTCATTAGGTTTAGTGTTTCTCTCTCAAAATATTACTTGCAAAACCAGGGTTGAGATGGTTCGGACATAGCGATATGTCAATCACCGCCAAAATCTACAGCCACCTCGATGCCGTGACGAAAGCGGACACCGTCACGGCAATGAGTAAAGCTCTGGGCTAAATCGCAAAAATCACGACCGCTTCGAACGATCGGAGCGGTCGTGATTCTTATGAGTTAAATTGCACCACCATAGTAACTTAGTTGATTTTTTGCGTCTCTATACATAAGGGTAACATATTCCATGTTCGATGTGTGTACATAGGCGAGTCGGAGTATGGCAATCACAAAAATAAAATCTTTCGGGTACAAAGCACAGTATTCTTTCCTGAAACCGTCCTGCTGGATTTTTTCCACTTCATCGAGCAGTCCTACATGTCGCAGTTTTATGGCAGCATCGCTAATGACATCCTCTGTAAGAGAAGTGGCTTTTGAAAGTATTTGAGGTGAGAAGAAAGTTGCACTTTCTCCTTCCGAAATTAATTTTTCATAAATAGCTTTCAAAACCTTGCGAGCATTTTTATCTCCCAAGACAGATAATAATTCTCCCGCTTTGTCAAGATCAAAAAGCAGTGCGGAATCTGAACTACCATAACTGCGATCAATGAAAGAAAGGGCATCGGAGAGAAAAACAGAACTGTGTTCAGGTTCTCCTTCATCTATAGCGTAAGCGCATTTGGGCAGAGGGAAGTCGAAATCTGTTTTTATTGATTCAATTTGTTTATTGAGTTTTTCGCTCGTTAAGACTTTTTTATCACCATGATAAAATGTAAATTGAGCTTTAACGAAGAGATCAATAAGAGCGTCATAGCAAAGGTCGGGGAGCTCAGACAACTTAACTACTTTTGGAGCGTCAGGATTTTCTTCAAAAAGCGAATTGATGTCAACTCCAAGAATCTTTGCCAAGTCCGGTAAGATAGAGATATCGGGATTAGAAAGTTCGTTTTCCCATTTAGATACAGATTGTGCCGTCACACCAAGTCGTTCTGCTAACTGTTCCTGTGTGTATCCGCATTGTTTACGATAATATGCAATGTTTTGATTTAAATACATGAATTCAACCTCCTTCTTATCTTGTCTATAGTATACCATACAATAAAACAACTGTAAAGATACTATTCGGATAATAAAAAAGATTTTTATGCAACTTTAGGTTGAATACTCCATTCACCGCAAACGACAGCTATTACTAAAAGGCAAAAATATCTGGTTATGCAAGTTTAAGAAGCACAACTTGAAGCGGATTCTCTTCCACGATCTTCGCCACTCCTGCGCCTCGGTGCTCCTTGCACAAGGAGTACCTATGAAGCAGATCCAGGAATGGCTCGGACATAGCGATATGAGTACCACGGCGAATATCTATAGCCACCTCGATGCCGTGACAAAAGCAGACACCGGCGCGGCAATGAGTAAGGCACTGGGGTGAGAGGGCATAAGGAAAGGGCTGACCGCGAGGTCAGCCCTTGTTACATTATCTTCTGTTCGAGTAATTAACGTTTGCGCGTTAGTATTAAAGATAATTTACCGCCAAGATCACGATACTCGTGGCGATCATAACAATACCAACCACACGGTTTAAGGTTTTTGCGTTAGATTTATTAGCAATTTTAGATGCAATTCTTGCCCAAAGCAGCGTGAACACAACGCACAGCACAAGGGAGAGAATGTCGGGAATTCCCCCGATCATAAAATGACTAATGCCTCCCGTAAGAGCCGTAAACGCCATAATGAACACGCTTGTGCCGACCGCTAAATGCATAGGATAACCGAGAAAAGTAGTCAGAACAAGAAGCAACATCATTCCGCCGCCCGCGCCGGCAAAGCCGCAGATAAAGCCAACGAAAATGCCGCCGCCGATCGCCTTGATCAGCCTGCTCTTGGGAGAACCTGCTTCCAACTGTTCTCTCGTCTTGTTTACCGGCTTTAATATAAACCGCAATCCGATAATGATCAATGCTATCTGCATCGTGCCACTTATAGCTTGCTCGGGCAGAAAGCTTGCCACAAAGCTGCCAATCATCGTTACAATAAGCACGCTAATCAATAAAGGCAAACTGTTTTTAATGTCTAAGTTGCCACTTTTTTTATAGGTATATGCGCTGACCAAGCTTGCTAAAACGTCGCTGATCAATCCTATACCCACCGCATCGTAGGCAGGAACGCCCAAAAAGGTGATTAGCATAGGTCCTATAACCGCAGCAGCACTCATTCCTGCGAACCCTGTTCCAATACCTGCGCCCGCACCTGCGATAAAGCACACCAGTATTTTGATTAAAATATCTCCCATAATGTATCCTCAATAAATTTTGTTTTATTGGACTATTTACAATATAAAAATTAAGGACCGCAATTCGTGAGAATTGCGGTCTTTTGGCGCAGAGAGAGGGATTCGAACCCTCGTGCGATTGCTCGCAACCTGATTTCGAGCAACTGTAAAGCAGGCTCTCTCTGTCCCTCACTATCCCCAATTTCCGCAGATTTTAACGAATTAGTGACCGCTTTATTGCCCCTTCCGAGAAAAATGCACGGCTAATGCAAGGCCCGAGGGACGGGTGGTCACTTTTGTTTGCCGAAGACCACAAAATCGTTCTGAAATCATTATATCACAGTTCAAATGCTTTTTCAAGTGAGCATAAAAGTGTTAAAAAGCCGTCACAATTCGAACCCTGAGGTGGTTTTCGTCGACGTCACTTATATCAGTTATTTGCCATCCTTCGCCGTCCTTGCCTATCCTTAAGAAAAGGGCAAAACAAGCTAAAAATGAGGCAATTTGGGAAAACTGTTAGGAAACTGAAAGGCAGAATAATATGCGCATAGAAATCTCCCAAAAAAGATTTGAGCTATAAAGAGCAGTTTTTACAATAAAACAATAGACTGGCGAAAGATTACAGCTAGAGCTTTTCTTTACACAAGAGAGGCTTTTGTTTGCCCTCAATCGCACCAATAACTCGGAACTGTGCGGTGAAATTCAATAAAAAGCATCAGCCTCCGACAAGGATTTTCCTTATCGGAGGCTTTATCTTTATGATATGTATATTATGAGTTTCTATTTAACACGTATCATTGCGGTTGTACCTCGTTTTCCCGTTGAGGAATTAATTCCCCAAAAGAAAATATCGAAACCTATTTCATACCAAAAGCCGACATTATCTTCAGTGGTATCAAAATTAGTTAATTGGACAATATCATTTTCTTTTGCGTATTGGTATACTTCATATACAAGAGCCTTTCCGATTCCTTGATTCCGATACTCCGGTTCAACAAACAAATTAATCCACAAACGATCAGAATCAAGCGGAGCCTGCATGCTGTCAGGGAATGCTATGATTGCTCCTTGTATTTTTCCATCTTCTCCTATCGCTACAAAACCCAAAAGGCGATTTGATTTACTTAAAAAGTACGATTTTCTCTTATCATCATAAATATAAGTATCTATTGCTTGTTGTATTTCATCTGCAGAAGCTCGTTTGATGCGATCAAAAGTGTTGTTGGGAATCAAAGTTTTACGTTCAACGCGGTAACTAAAAAAATGATGATAATTTCCATAAAGTAATGGTTCATTAACATTATCATACTTTTTACCATATGAATTAAGAGTGAAATTTTGATTAAACCAAAACAGACTTGCTTCAACAGTTGCATTAGCGGAACCATAAAGATAAAGAACTTCTGATTGTTCAGCTTGACATTTTATTTTATTAACCAGCTCCGTGGCAATACCAATTCTTCTAAAATTGGGGTGTACAAAAATATTAATAATATACCAATACTTTCCGTTAAGAGGCTTAGGAACCTCATTCTCGGTAACCAGAATTCTGCCAATTATATTATCTGATTTATTAACTGCCACATATATAATTGCACTTTCTCGTTCCTCTATTTTCATCTTAGGAAATCGATCTAAAACATAATCTCTCTGTTCTTGATTGGCTTTACAGATAGTAAAATAAGTATTGTTCATTAATTGTCCTCAGTAAATAATATAGTTAGTTATGTAAACAAGTAAATAAACAATACAATGTCACGGAAAGTGCCAAGAACGTATATAAAACAAAAATCCAAGAAACATACACACGAACTCAAACACTTTATGAGAGTTCAATAGTTTTCTTGGTTCAACAAAAATATATTTCGTTCTAAGCACAGAGTTTCTCCTTTCAAATATATTATACCACAGGGGGATCATTATGTCAAGGTTTTGTAATAAAAAAACTTTCGACAACATATCTTATCGAAAGCTTTTCTATATTCAATTTTTGTAAAAGTTTTATAACTATCCTTTAGTCCCCTGGTGCAAAGCACTCGGGAGATAAGTTTGTATTATATATTTTCATCATTTGCAATGAAGTCTATAATGTTCTTGTGAACGACACCGTCCCGTTTTTGAAGCAAGGGATCAAGCGTTAACAAAATTTTGGGGTAGTTATCGCGGATGGTGGAGAAAGGCTTGTATTCCCGTTCTTCCGTTGCAGGGTCCATAATCGTCATAGCTACCTGTACGTAGCGGTATTCATCATTGGTGCGCGTAATAAAATCGCACTCCAGCTTTCCGATGCGTCCCACGCTGATCTTATATCCCTTTGCGCTCAGATAGGTGTAAACAATATTCTCAAGAGACGGACCGTAGTTGATCCTTGCGTCTACGTTGCGGGCAAAATAAATACCGAGGTCCGCAAGATAATACTTTTGCTCTCCGCGAAGAGATTTTTTCGATTTGATATCAAAGCGGGGGCACTTGTAAATGATCTTTGCCTTTTCGAGAATGTCAAGGTACTTGTTCAGCGTCTCTGTCTTGACGGAAATCTTTTCCTGCTTCTCCATATACTCTGCGATAGACGAAAGACTTGTGGTCGCACCGAAGTTGTTGATCACATAGGTCATCACGCGGTCGAATACCGCTTTATTTTTGATGATCCTGTGTCCCACAACGTCCTTGCAGAGAATCTGATCGATAACGCCCTTTACATAAAGATCCTTATCATCGGGGCGATCGAATTCTAAAACCTTCGGAAAACCTCCATAACGAATATATTCGTTAAACTCTGCAGAAAGATTGGAATTCACACTCTTTCCGAGAAACTTTTTCATTTCCAGAAACTCGCGGAAATTGAGCGGGAACATTTCAATCTCAATATAGCGTCCCGTAAGCTTGGTTGCAAGCTCGCCGCTGAGAAGATAAGAATTGGAACCGGTAATGAAAACAGAGAAATTTCCATCCTCGCGGAATGCGTTGACTACCTGCTCAAAGCCCTTGACATTCTGGATCTCGTCAATGAAAATGTATTTGAAATGATCGTCCGTGATTCTCGCGTTCAGCGCAGACTCAAGAGCTTCCGGCGTTTTGATATTTGTAAAGCCTCTTTTGTCAAGGTTCAGATAAATAATGTCTTCTTTCGCAACACCGCATTTTTCCAAATCTTCCATGACAGAAAGAAGAAAGCAAGACTTTCCGCAACGGCGGATGCCGCTGATTACTTTGATAAGATCACAATTATAGAAACCTTTGATTTTATCAATATAATATTGCCGTTTGTAAATTTTTGTTTTCATTAATCGAACCCCTGTTTCCTTTTGATTGAAGTATAACATATTTCTCTCAAAAAGTCAAGCGCTGTGGGGGTAAAATTCAATTAAAAATCAAATTACACCCCCACAAACGCCATATAACTAAAAAAATGATAGGGTTCCTCCTCTTTCGAGCAGCTGTAAAGCAGGCTCTTTCTGTCCCTCACTGTCCCTAATTACCGCAAAAATTACCAAATTAGTGACCGCTTTATTGCCTCTTCCGAGAAAAATGCACGGCTAATGCAAGGCGGGAGGGACGGGCGGTCACTATTCTATTTTCCTATTTCGTTAACACCGCAATTCGTTGTTCGATCAGATTTTCAAGGTTTGCTCTCATCTGCTCAGGCATATAGGAATCCCGACACATCGATATATATTTATCCTTCAGCTTGACAATCTTTTCGATCATCTTCTCTGCGGAGCGTTCGGGGATGCCAATAGTGTCCGCAAAGACGATAAAATCTTTTCTACGGATATTCTGCTTTTTTCCGTTGATGGTTAGCGCAAGCTCTTCCTTATCCGAAGGAATGACCACGTTTGTGGAAAGCATATCGTAGGCGGCAGATAAAACGTATACACCGCTGCCTTCTTCCGTTTCGATCAGCGAAAAGTTTTTCAGATGCATATCGGAGTTTCCGACAGCAAAGGAGAAAACGACTCTGAAAAACAGCTGGGCAAGATCCAGACCGTCATTCATGGAATGCGTTTTTATTATTTTACCGCATCGCTCGTAAGAACCGCGGTATTTGTCTTCGGTAAGTCTTCCGTCGAGCTGACAGAAATCTTCCATGGCAAGCATTTGTCCGTCTGCACGGTCGATACGCTTTGTGATATACGCAAAGGCATTTTCCTGCGAAGGCAGACGAAGAAGCGCGTGCGGGACAGTTTTGATACCGCTGACTTCTGCCATCTGCATAACAAGATACTCCATCTCGGGCAAGGCGGCGTACTCATCCATCTGCGGCTTGAGAATATATCCGGTCGGATAGTTAACAAGCGTCAGGCGCGGGGTGTCCTCTCTTGAAAGATGCAATGACAGCTTTTTCTGCACACCCGGTACGGTAAAACCTTTACTTGTGTTATCAATAGCGATCTGATTCAAAACATCCTTTGAAACGTCAATATCGGGGAATTTTGTGGTTCCGAAAAAAGCTTTGATACAGGCTGTGTGCCAGCCGTGTGCAGTTTCGGTTCGCAGCTCTTTGCCGCAACATAAACAACGGCTCATTCTTTGTCCCCCTTTATCTGAACGTTTCCGATGGGGTCTTTGCACGCGACGAGCAGCAGCCCAAAACGGTCTTTGCGGTCGATCTTCCAATTATGCGTTACAATATCCAACAGCCAGCCCTCGGGAATCAAGCCATCGAAAAACGCAAAAAGTGTTTTGGAGGTGTACTCCTCTTTTTGAATCGGCAAAGTAAGACTGACTGCAGACGGATTCGCACTTTCGAGATAATCGCTATCATATGCAAACGAATACCCCGCATCCGTTTCCTTCAAGGTTCCTGCAAAGGTATCCCGTACATATACATACGCAGTTCTGTATGCTTCCATTATTCATCCTTCCTTCCGGGTACAGCCTTCATGCCAAACATTGAAAGTGCCTGATTGACCTTATCCATACGGACGGTTTCCTTGCCTTGCTCCAGCTCGCGGACAAAGCGAAGACCCAGTCCGGAATGGATCGCGAACTCCTCTTGGGTAAGTCCTGCTTCTTTTCTTTTTTGTTTGATAAATTCAGCAATCGTATTCATGACTATATTATACACCCTTTCGGGTATAATGTCAACTTGTTTTTCAAAATTTATACCCGAAAGGGACGTAAATTTGCAGATTGTTCAAAAATGCACCCGTTGGGGTATAAATATAATTGATATTTTTGGGCTTTATCCCCGATTCTCTCTGGACTTATCAAATCTTTGTGATATCCTTTGTGCTGACAAAACGGAAAGGAGTCACACGATGACAACCGAAGAAAAGATAAAAGGGCTGGAACATCTGCTCCGCAAATGCCCTGACGTGATCACTGCACTCGAGGCGTCAAGACTGATCCACGTGAGCAAGAACGCCATACACGCGGCGATCAACGAGGGCAAGCTCATTGCATATGCCTACCGAGGCAAGCGGCTGATCAGCAAAGCCGACTTTATCGATTACCTCGCCGCCACCACCGACGACGAAACCGCATGGCAAAGGCGTCAGCGGGAGAGGATGAGCTATGACGAATAAAACAAAGAAAGGCGAAAAGCTTTCCACCGAGCAGATCTGCAAGATCCTACATATCAGCAAACGCAAATGCGCCTGGATGCTCCAAAACGGAATGATCCCCTGCAAGGACTCCGGCAAGAAAACCCGCCGTTACACCGTCCTGCGAAAAGACCTCGACGCATACATAAAGGACAGCACCGTGCACCCCGAGAAGTATTTTATACCAGTCACCTTTACCTCAAATAACCCTGGCAAACGGGAGCCCGATAAGTACTACCTCTACCCGCATCAAGTCCCCGAAGACTTCCGCCCGTGGCTCGACGATCAGTGGTACGACCTGCCCGACGTCATCACCCCCAAGGACGTGGAAACCATCCTCGGCTACGAGCACGAGTCCGTCCGCCGATGGATCAACCGCGGCTGGCTCCGCATCACCAAAGCACATAACGCCGAGATCGTCCCTCGCGAATGGCTCATCGACTTCACCTGCGACTACGCCTTCCGCATCGCGAGGAAAAGCAAAACCCACCGCGAACTGCTGGATAAATACTTTGGTTAATGCATATCCCCCTTCGAGAGCATCACTCCCGAAGGGATTTTCTTTGTATCCAAAGAATACCCCCGGTTCTACCGGGGGAAAGAGAAGGCGCTTTAGTAGAAATAAAACCGGCGAGCTAAAAGCAAGCCGAAAAAGAGTTGAAAAATAAAAGACCTCCTTGTATAATATAAAGGGTTAGCACCGC
>JAGASR010000039.1 GCA_017621705.1 Clostridia bacterium
GTCTTTGCAAAACTTACGGTAAAGGTGACGGTCTCGTAACCGCGCTCCGTCCTATCGATCTTGAGATCAAAAAAGGCGAAATGATTGCTATCATGGGTAAATCAGGCTCGGGAAAATCGACGCTCTTAAACCTTCTCGCAGGGCTCGATACCCCCGACAGCGGCGAATTTATCTATAACGGTTCTCCCATTAACACAAAAAATCAGAACAAAATGGCAAAATTCAGACGCAATGACGTAGGCTTCGTCGTTCAGCACTTTGCGCTTATTGACGAATACTCCGTTCAGCAGAATATCGGTCTTCCGCTTCGTTACGGAAAACTCAAAGGCACTTCCACGAAAAAACGCATAAAAGAGATCGCAGAACGTCTCGAAATCTCCGAAAAACTCAGAAAATACCCCTCTCAGCTTTCGGGCGGTCAGGCGCAGAGAGTTGCAATCGCACGTGCGATCGCGCATAAACCGTCAATTCTCCTTGCCGACGAACCCACGGGCGCACTCGACGAAGAAACCGGAAAGAGCATCATGAATCTTTTCAGAGAAATAAACAAAGAAGGAACGACCGTAATAGTAGTAACGCACGACGCCAACGTCGCATCCTTCTGCCAGCGCACTATCCGCCTGCACGACGGTAATATCATCGGAGAAGAGATAAACTAATCAGACCGATCAGTATTCCCCTGCACAGATAAAGGAGGTATAACTATGCTTCGCATCTACTTAACAGAAGCATTCAAAAATATCAAAGCAAATATAACGCTGTCTGTTATAATTGTTTTGCTTTTTACGTTTCTTATTCAAATCGTCAGCTATTCCTTTGCATGGGTGACGTATAATTTCTGGAGTGTTGATATCCACAACTCCGGAATGGAAAACGAAGCATATATTAAGTATTCTGTATATTCTCTCGGTTTAAAATCAGATGTGGATTATGACCATAATATTTTAAGAAGAGATAAGCTCGACATAGACCCCGAAACTCATGAGATGATAAGGATTCCCATTACAGAGGAAGATAAAGCATATAATCAGACTGTCATCGATTCTTATCATAAATTTATCGCGCAGCTTAATAGTATCGATGGATATATTTTTACAGACAGAGATTGGAAAGGATTAAAATCCGATAACGGAAAAGCCTATCATCTGTCCCAACAAGGAAATGGTACATCGTCTCTAAAATATGGAGAAAATGAAGTTCGACGTATGTTTTTTACAGACCTCGGATATACGGTCGAAGAAATAAGTCAGTTTTGCGATTATGAAGGTGTATGGATAAATAAAAATACGATACTTATGGAAGGCTTTACTTATTGCGAAGGCGAAGGTTTCACTGAAGACACTCTGAAATATGAATACTTAATGACCGAAGACGGAACAATGCCGACCATTCCGATTGTCATGGGCTTTGAATTTATAGACTATTTTGATATCGGTGATGTTATCAATAATCCGGAAGGTGACTATCAAGCTCAAATGATAAACAAAGGGCGCGCATCTTCAGGATATAATGATCAGTTTTGGGGGCATTATGTTGTAGTCGGATTCCTTGCGGAGGACACCACCGTTGAATACGGCCCCGGAGTAAGGTTTAATGTCGATGATCATATAATTATACCTTTGGTTCCTAATACTTCCGAATATTTCCCGAATGCGTCGGTTGCAGGACAGGTAATAGATTTTTATCAAAAACTTCCTCATAAAATCATTTACATAGAGCAGGAAAACGAACTTGCGACTGTTGAAGCATTGTCAAAAGCTTTATCCGAAGATCCTGTAGTCGGAACATATTACCGTCTTGAAAAAAATACGCAGGCGAATGCTGTTTACAGACAGATGTACGAAAAAAGAATGATCAATTATGCATTAATAGTCGGTTCAACTCTTATTTTCTGCATTGCTGTCATTATTCTGATCATTGTAAATAAATTCAACAGCAATATAAAAGATACTGCGATCCACCGTCTTGTCGGTGCAACTGTTTCGGATAGCGTTAAAGCATATATCCTTGAATTTGCGATTTATCTTTTATGCGCAGATATCCTGTCGCATTATGTCTATATAATTTATGCTTTTGATCGGACATCGACTGTTCTTTCAGGATTCTGGATGAGCATGATGATCGGAGACGTTAATGTTCAAATGATGTATCCTCTTATGATCGCTATTGATATTTTATTCCTTGCGATAGTAGCAATAGTTGCGTATATTTGTTCCGCAAAGCTTGATACCGCAACAATAATCAAAGGTAAAGAATAAGAAGGAGGATCGGTTATGAAAAAAATCAATATTAACGGCTTAATGATAAGTATATCGTTTTTCCTTGCTTCATTTTTTATCGTAGTTTTTGTTAATCAGCTTTCTATGAACAAAGAAAACAACAGAAATTATGATATGTTCAACGGTCCCGATTCAAGGAAAATAAGCATTACATGTGCCGAACCGTTCCTGCTTTCACCCTGGGATTACGGTGAAGATTTCGTTATTTACAATATGGTCAGAGAAGTAAATACACATTACGACAGCGACTGGGTTCGTGTCGTTTACGGCAAAGGAGACTTCCCCACTCCGTCAATGAAAAATGGACAGTTTTTCACTGAAGAACAGATGCTTTCATCTGAACCGCTTTGTGTTATCGGCACAAATGTAAGCAAAAGAAGCGGTGAGATTATCGACGGTGAAGAGTATTATACTTATGAGGGTGTGCGCTACCGTGTCATCGGTCATATGGGAACAAACGTTGCAACCGATCTTGATGTTATGGTAATGCTTAACTGGGGCGGATATTTTGAAAATAAAACGGTATGCTCAGGTAATTATATTATCGATTCCGACAACAAATCCGTAATAGAATCGGCAGTTGAAAAAGTCAAATCAGATGTTGAATCATCATCGGGTACTGAATTTAAACCTCTTGTTTTCAGATCGACGATCCGTTCTTTCGACTCATCCAGTAGAACTATTTATCCTATAGCTTTGATAATTCTGATACTCAGCATAGTCGTTATAAGCATTTTTTATATTAAGAGCATATCTTATCAGATAGCAGTCAAAAAACTCGTCGGTTTCTCGATGCCGATGCTGTTTTTAGAGCTTGCTCTAAAGTTTGTAAAATATGCTTTATCGGGCCTTGCGCTCGCATTGGTTTCAATGTTTTTATTGACCTTTAACGAAACATACGCAAGCAGCGAGATAGGATATTTTACAGTCATAACACCGTGGACAGTCGTTTACGCAGCGGTTGTAACGGTCGTTCTTGCAGTCGTTCTTTCTGTTGTTCCGGTTATTGCGATTTATAAAATTGATACGAGCGAGAAGATCAAGTAATAAAAAAAGAACTCCGAAATTTTAAAGTTTCGGAGTTCTTGAATTTTTAGTATCTTCCGTAATTCTGAATAGCTGCCATGACTGCTCTCATGCTCGTCAGAAGGCTTCCGTTATTTATACTGCCTGCGGTAGTAACGCCGAGACCGCGGATATCGTCGATCTTTGCGGCTTCGCAGTCTCTTTTAACTTCTGCGATGATCTCTTCCTCGTTGTTTCTCATAAACGTAAAGGGTGCGAGCTGACCGTCGATACGAGTTCTGGGCATGTATTTTCTGATCTCCTGAACGGTGATCGTCGGACCGAAGTTACAGCCTGTAAGATTAAAGTCTGCAAGCATTGGGATAAGATGACCCATTGCGGAGTCGGAATGCTGATATCTGAAGTCTTTTTCGTTCGGCGCGCATTTTGCGAAAACAGCCTTGAGGGTTGGATAGCCGAGAAGTTTATACATCTCGGGGGTGAAGAGGTTGCTGTCGTCGTCAAAGAAAGAGAAACCGTGCGCAAAATCAGCATCGGTATGACCGGATTCTTTGATGAAAAGATCGACATACGCAAGGACAACTCTTGTTATCGTCTCACCGAAACGGGCAAAGAGACCTTCGTCATCATAGTATAAATAAATGAGATTTTCGATGCCGAAAACGCTGGTCGCAAGAGTTACGGGGCCGCGTACACCCGAGAACTGACCGGGACGTCTGCCTGTCGCTTCAAAAACTTCTTTGCATTTCTGATCCCAGTCTGCGGGGAGAACAAAAGATCTGAATTTTTCGGGATCTGCAAGAAGAATATCGATTTCGTCAAGTTTTTTTCTCAACGCTTCGTCGTCGTCAAGAGTTCCTTCAAGCCAGGTCGTATTACCGTCAAAAACATATTTGCCGCCGAAAACTTCGCCGATCTGCTTCGTTGCGGGAAGCTTCGGGAGAAGGTCTTTTTTCGGGTCGGGCTTGTTTTCGCCGAGAAGCGGTCTTCCTACGATTTTGATAGCCTTTTCGTTATATCTGCAGTTGAGATCGTATCTTCTCATCGGATCGGTGTAGCCCCAGGGCTGGCCTTCTTCGCCGAGCTCTGCGAAAACACATTCATCACTCATTCTGATGCCGAGCGCTGCCTGCTTTGTATTTTTGGAAAAACAGTTATCTTCCCACGCGGTCGCTTCGTCTTTCCAGAACTGTTCAATATCAAGATCTAACTTTGTCATTTTTATATCCTCTTAATTTATAAATCTTTATAATTTATTATATTGTATCATAGCAATCCTCAAAAGTCAATAAAAAAACAGGTGTTCCGATAAAATTTTAATTCCGATACCAATCAGAATAACTCCGCCTGCGATCTGTGCTTTGTCTTTAAATCTCGAACCTGTTTTGCATCCGATCACAACCCCGAAAAAAGATATGCAAAAAGTTGTTATGCCTATGACCGTCACCGCAGGCGCTATCGTAACACCGAGAAATGCAAATGTGATTCCGACCGCAAGCGCATCAATGCTCGTCGCAACGGAAAGCGCCAGCAGTTCTTTGATGTTCAGCTTTTTCGTTGACGGTTCTGCGCTCTCCGTATCGCCTTTAAAAACATCAAAGATCATTCTTCCTCCGAGGAATGCGAGCAGAACGAAAGCTATCCAATGGTCGAAAGCCGTTATTACATCTTCAAACTGTTTTCCGATCATCCAACCGATAAACGGCATCAATGCCTGAAATGTTCCGAAAAACAGCGAAATGATAAATGATTGCCGCAGATTTATTTTTCGCATTCCGAGCCCTTTGCACAGCGCAACCGTAAAAGCGTCCATCGAAAGCGCAATACCCGTAAGAAAAACTTCCGAAAAACTCAAAAAAATCACCTCACAGACGTTTTTTTTGTTTATTACCGCAAAAAATGCGGAAAAGTCTTGACATATTGTTGAATTAGTTGTATAATAATGTTATATTAAAACAAAGGAGATATTTATTATGAAATTTTGTCCCAAATGCGGCACTCAGCTTGAAGACAATGTAACTTTCTGCTCCAATTGCGGTACTTCGTTAAATGCTGCTGCTGTTGCTTCCAACGATCCTTTTGATCACACCGCTGAATTCGATGCGAAAGATATTTCCGACAACAAAGTTATCGCTATGCTTCCGTATCTTATGGGCCTTCTCGGCGTTATTGTTGCGGCACTTCTTGCAAAAGGCGAATCGCAGTACGTTTCGTTCCATATCAGACAGGCTCTTAAACTCAATATCGTTTCAATGCTCGTTTCTATCGTTGCAGCTGTACTTGCTTTCACCATAATCGTTCCGATCGCTGCAGGCATCTTTGCAATAGTTATCGTCGTTCTTCAGATCATTGCATTCTTCCAGGTTTGCGGCGGCAAAGCTAAAGAACCCGCTATTATCAAAAACCTTAACTTCCTTAAATAATTGGTTTTTGGTTGAAGTTACCAAAAATCTGATGTAATTTCTGGTAATTCGTTGTGCGGTATTGACAAAGAACATAGTTTTTTGCTATAATATGAGCGTCACTGAGTGGCGCTCATATTTTTTGCGCCGCAGTGAAACTTATTCTTTGGAGGAACCCAAATGCACACAACAGCACTCAAAAGCATCATGTCGGTCGTTCTGGCTATATGTCTTTCGGTTTCGTCTTTTGTTCTCCCCGTTTTTGCGGAGACTGAAAACGGAACCGAACCCGAAAAAAAGCCCGAACCCGAGAAATTCACAATCACCTACAAAACGGAGGGAAAAGGAACCCTTAAAGGCAACACTGAAGCTGTCGCAGGTGAAGTTATTGCCTTGACCGTAACACCCGATGACGGCTATGTTCTCGAATCCGTAACCGCAGATCACAGCGCTTTCGCACTTTCTGAAAAAAACACTTTCATCATGCCCAATCAGAATATTACCGTCACTGCGAAATTCGTTGAGCACAAGCCCGTAAAACATCAGATCTGGACGAGCGCAGGGGAGGGTGGAACTATCTATCCTGCGGTTGCGGAAGTCATAGAAGGCGAAGATCAGATGTTCTTCATCACTCCCGCGGAAGGATACAAGATCAAGACAGTTTATGTTGACAATATTTCAGTAGGTCCTCAGCCGCTCTATATTTTCAACGCCGTAAAATCTTTCCATACCGTCCGTGCGGAATTTGAAAAAATCGCTCCCGAGGCAAAACCCGTTGAGACCTTTACCGTAAAATTCTATGATTGGGACGGTTCGGTTCTCTCCGTTCAGTCCGTAGAAAAAGGCAAGGATGCGGTCGCTCCGAAAGATCCTTCCCGTGACGGTTATATTTTCAAAGGTTGGGATACTGACCTTCGTAATGTTCAGAAAGATCTTTCCGTGATTGCGATTTACGAAAAAGAGCCCATTAAAGAAACCGTTATCGAAAAGCTTTACGTTTATCCAGCAGGAAACGAATCTTCTGCATCCGAGCTCTATTTCGATACCGTAAAGATCGGCTCGACTATCGATCTGAAAGTTAAATCATATCCCGAAAAAGAGCTGAAGAATGTCTCTTTTGATTCTTCAAACAGCTCTGTTGCGATCGTTTCTTCTTCGGGTAAGGTTTCTGTTGTCGGTTACGGCACTTCTACCATCTCCGTTACATGCGAAGGTAAGACCGCGCGCTATGTCCTCGTATGCCTTAAAGATCTCGTAGTAGAAAATCCCGGAACCTGCGATGACTGATATTATACTTATATTCATTCTTTAACGTAAAAAGACGTGGCTTTTGCCACGTCTTTTTACTATTTGAACATATCGTAGATATCTCTTTTATGCATATTATATTTTGTTGCGAGGATCTTTGCGGCTTCGGATTTCGTACTTCCGTTTGCGATAAGTTCTTCAAATTCACCTTCAAGATCTTCTTTTGTTGCTTCTGTTTTTTCTTCGGGAGTTGCACCTTCGACTATAATTACAAATTCACCGAGTATGTTTTTTTCTTTATACATCTCAACGGCTTCCGAAAGAGTTGTCGGTATTGCTTCTTCGTAAATTTTTGAGATCTCGCGAACAAGAGTTATTTTTCTGTCTCCGAGATATTCAAGCATATCTTCGAGCGTTCCGAGCAGTTTGTGCGGTGCCTCGTAAAAAACAAGCGTATGCGTATCGTCTTTTAATGATAAAAGATGCTCTCTGCGGCTGTTTTTTGCTGTCGAAAGAAAACCTTCGAACGCAAATCTTTTTGTCGAAAGACCGCTCATTGCAAGCGCACAGACCATTGCGCACGGACCGGGGATTGCGCTTACGGCAAATCCCTCTTCCATGCATTGTTTAACGATCATTTCACCCGGGTCTGATATAGCAGGCATACCTGCGTCCGATACGAGTGCACAGACTTCGCCTTGTCTTAATCTTTCGAGAATAACTTCGCCGCGCTGGCGGATATTGTGCTCATAATAGCTTATCAGAGGTTTCTTTATGCCAAAATGGGCGAGAAGTTTTCCGGAGACACGGGTATCTTCCGCTGCGATAAAATCCGCCTTTTCGAGCGTTTCAAGCGCTCTCGGCGATATATCGTTCAGGTTGCCGATGGGGGTAGCAACGAGGTAAAGAGATATTTTTTTCTTCTGTTCCATATTTTTTATATTCTCCCGTAGATCTTATTGAGCGTTTCTGTATACGCCCCGTCAGATCCGTATATTTCAAGGGTCGGCTCGCAGTAAAGTCCGGGTTTTCCCTGCTTTATTCCTTCGATGAGAAACAGCTCGGGCTTTTTACCGTTTCTTGCCGAGACAAACATCAGTCTTTTAGGCTCTATCTTTTTTTCGCGCATTATACACATCGCATCGGTCAGTCTGTCCGGCTTATTTATCATGCAGAATCTCCCACCGTTTTTTAAAAGTACGTTTGCCGCATTCACGACGTCGTTTACCGTACACGTAAGTTCCGTTCTTGCCGTACCGCGTGCTTCGCTCACAAGCCCCGAATTTTCGGTCATGTACGGTGGATTTGCCGTCACAAGATCAAAATATGCCGACGGGAAAGTTCCGTCCGTTTCGGTATTGCGTATATCACGAAGATAAAAGGAGACTTTATCCGTTATTTTATTATATTCTGCGGTCATTTTCGAAAGGTTGAAAGGTCCTTCATCTATCTCATAGCCACGCGCTTCTTTGCAGCAGTTATGAGTCGAAAGGATTACCGATATTACGCCGTTGCCTGCGCAGAGATCGGCGGCTTTCGCAAATTTTTTATTTCCTGCAAACCATGCGAGCAGAACAGCGTCTGTTCCGAATCGGAAACCGCAGTCGTCCTGATATATTTTATAGCCGTTTATGCAAAGATCGTCAAGTCGTACAGCCATTTTATCCGCGCTTTCCTTCACGAAAGCTTCCTTTCATAGGTTGAGATATTTTTACAATATAAAAGCGGCTTTGAAAGCCGCCTTTATATCTTCCTTTAAAAATTAGTCGTTTTTCTCGGTCGGAGCGTCGACGGGACAAACAGACTTGCAAGCGCCGCAGTCAATGCAGAGTTCGGGATCGATAACGAACTTGCCGTCGCCTTCGGAGATTGCGTCTACAGGGCATTCACCCTGGCATGCACCACAAGCGATGCATTCGTCGGTAATCATATGTGCCATAAACAAAATACCTCCTTAAAGTTTATGCAATTGTATTCTAACATATTTTGATCGTTTTTGCAATAGGTTTTTTGAAATTTTATAAAATGTTCCGTATGTTAGTCCTTATCTGCCATAGAATCAAGCTCTGAACTGTTTTCTTCCGAAACATTTTTACGGATAATCTTAAGATCGGATGCTTTGTACGAACGGATATCGCTTCCGTGTCTTGTATCAAGGCTTACTCTTACTGTTTCGGTCGGAACATTTACTTCTATGACCTGACCGTTTCCGTCGGGAGTTTTTACGGTGTATCCGACTCTCGGCATCGTTTCGTAAGCTTTTTCGTAAACTTCCTGCTCGAAGTTGAGGCAGCAAATAAGCTTGCCGCAGGTTCCGGATATTTTCTGAGGGTTGGTCGAAAGAGACTGGTCTTTTGCCATTTTAACGGAAACAGGCGTGAATTCGCTGAGGAAACTTGCACAGCATACTTTTCTTCCGCAAATACCGAGACCGCCGATCATTCTTGTCTCGTCTCTTACGCCGATCTGACGAAGCTCGATACGTGTTTTGAAAACGGATGCGAGATCTTTTACGAGTTCACGGAAGTCTACACGACCCTCTGCAACGAAGAAGAAGATTATCTTGTTGTTATCGAATGTGTATTCAACGTCAACAAGCTCCATTTCAAGTCCGTGCTTTTTGATCTTTTCTTCGCAGATCTCAAAAGCGGATTTCTCTTTTTCGCGGTTCTGTTTATCCGTTTCAATATCTTCTTCGGTTGCGACTCTTATAACGGGTGAGAGCGGTGTGAATTTTTCTTTCTGCTCGGTCATCTGGTTTTCAACAATAACCGTGCCGATCTCCTGACCGCGTACCGTTTCAACGATAACTCTGTCGCCCTTGTGAAGAAGCATTCCGCAAGGTGCAAAATAATATATCTTACCTACGCTTTTAAAACGTATGCCGACAATTTCAACAAGTTCCATTTAAATCAACTACGGCTCTCTTTTTGAAAGCCTACCTTTCTTTTCGGTTAAAACATGAAATCAAATAAAATAAATTTAGCTGTATCTCCAACACGCCGAATAACATTCCGAAACGATCAGCGTCGAAAAAAGCGATGTGTTAACGTTAAACCGTAATTTTTCGTTTATATCATCAAGCCTTGTGCATATCGAAACGAGTCTTCTTGGACCGAGCGCTCGGACATCGGCATTAAGACCCGTTGTCGAGCCTGTTTTGAGTGAGCGGAGATGTACTGTAAAGTATTCGTAAAGTTCGGTCGAAAATTCAGCAAGATCTTCTCTTTTTTTGAAAGTTACCGCCCGAAGCAGTTCCGCCGGCTTCTTTTTTGCGAGAGCTGTTGCGAATGCGTCGCATCTGCGGTAAAGTTCCGTTTTTTCATCGGAAAGAAAATCTTTTGCAACGCCGATATATCCGCCCGAAAATGCTACCGCAGCGGCTTTCTTTTCTTCCGATATTCTCGCAAATTCAGGCTTTTGAAGGTAATTTACGAGCTCTTTTTCGTCTATCGGTTCCATAGAAAGAGCTTCGCATCTTGAACGCAACGTCTGCAGGATCGCTTTCGAATTTTCCGTTATAAAAATAAAAACAGCGTGCTTCGGCGGTTCTTCGACTATCTTCAGAAGAGCGTTCTGACATACTGTCGATAACTTTTCAGCCTGATCGAAAACGAAAACTCTGTGTTCCGCATCGTTCGGAAGATAGGAAGCATCCTTGAGCTTCTCTCGGAGCTCTTTAACCTTTATATCGGTCGGGCAGTACGTAATATCTATATGATTACCCGTTTGGAATTTTTTGCATTGACTGCATTTCCCGCAAGGTTTTTCATCGCTTTCGCAGACGAGCGCCGCCGTCAGAATATTTGCCAAGGTATGTTTTCCCGAACCTTTCGGCCCGTGGATTATATATGCATGAAACGGCCGTTCAAGCGTCTTTTTTATGCCGCTGTTGCCGATCAATCCGTCAAATTTCATATGATCTTCACTTTGTCTGTATTATGCTTTTTGAGGTACGAGACCGTCTCTTCCGTTATCCGTTCGCCGGGAAAAAGGATCGGGACTCCGGGTGGATAGGGGATGACCGATCTTGCCGCCGTCTTTTCTGTCGCACAGTCGAGCGAAATTTCGGTTGCTTTACCGAAATATGCATCTTTGGGTGCACACACAAATTCCGTTTTCGGGAAAGAATAGTCGTCGGTTTCTTTCGGTGCTTTCGGTTTCAGCTCAATGAGTGTTTTTTTCAGAGCATCAAATTCTTCGTCGCTGTTGAACGGTGAGAACATGAAAACAATGCACTGTCCCGAACACATTTCTGGGATTATATTACGTTTCTGCAGTTCCTCGTCGATCTTTTCAGCATCTTCCGTTGCGATACAAAGCCTTAACGGATCATAAATGGGAGCTGAAACTACGGTTATTCTGTTGTTCTCAAGCTCATTTTTCAGGGCATCGATGCGTTTTCTTGTTTTACGGAATTTTTCTCTGTTTTCTTCGCACCATGCTCTCGCAAAATCGAGCGATGAAGTAATTAAAAACGACGGGCTCGTTGATCCGAACGCCAGCATTCTTGCGCAGACATCTTCCCTCTCAACTTCAATATTAAAATGAATAAAAGCGCCGCCCGTCAAAACAGGCAGGGTTTTATGCGCAGAGTCAATTATTATATCTGCACAGTGGTTTCCCTTTACAGTCGGGTCATTTTCGTCTCCGACAAATTTCAGGTGCGCACCGTGAGAATTATCAACGATAAGCATAGCGCCGTTCTGTTTACAGACATTTTTTATTTCTTCGCAGTCCGCGCAAAGTCCGTAATAGTTCGGTGAAGTCAGAAAAACCGCAGATATTTCGCTGTCGTTTTTCAACGCTTTTTCTATGTCCTTTTTTTCGATCGGGAGGACAACCCCCGTTTTTTTATCAAAGCGGTTATATACAAAAACGGGCTCGATATCGAGAAGCATTGCCGCGTTAAAAGCCGAGATATGAATGTTTCTTTCAAAAAGAACTTTCTTTTTTCTGAAGAAGGAGAGCGCAGTCTGGTTTCCGAGCGTTGCGCCGCCTGCACAAAATACGGTTCTTTTAACGCCGAACAGTTTCGCCGCAAGCTCTTCTGCTTCTTTTAACGCTTCCTGCGGAAAATAAAGGTTATCTGTCTTTTCAACTTCCGTAACGTCATATTTCATAATCGGATCAAACCCGAGATCGGCTTTTCCTTTGTGCCCCGGCATATGAAAACGGATAACTGAATCGTCTTCCGCATATTTTTTTATTTTTTCATAAAAAGGTGCGTTCATATTATATATCAAAAATCATGTTTTCTACATATTCGTCCTGGAAAACAGGGTCGGTCGAAAGGTCGAGTATCTCGACTTTCTCCTGAATTTTTTCTGCTTTGTCTCTCCATTTTTCGGAGAGGAGAACCATTGTAGTTCCCGCAAGAGCCGCATTACCGACAGCTTTTGCGTTGTCGCAGTAATTTTTAGGCAAAAGACCGATGCCTTTTGCGCTTTCAAGGTTGATAGCCGTTCCGAAACCACCTGCAATAAATACTTCGGGAGTTTCTTTGGATCCGATCATTCCGTCAAGAACGATCGTACCTGCGCAGATCGCGGATTTCGCAAGCTGGATCTCGCGGACGTCTTTCTGCGTTAAATAGATCGTATCGGTAAGCTGAATCGCACAGTCATCTTCAAATTCGGGGCAGTCATCGTCGATATGGCCGGTTTCGTCGATAAGTTCTTTTTCGAGGCATACGTTTACAAGATCGATAAGCCCCGATCCGCATATGCCGGTGGGTTCTTTATCTCCGATTGTTCTGAATTCAAAACCGTTGGGTGTATCGTCATTTGCCTTTACACCGTTTATTGCGCCTTCGATGCTACCCGTTCCGAAACGTATGCATGCGCCTTCGAAAGCAGGACCTGCAGCGGTAGAGCAACCGTAAATTTTTCCGTTAACTTCAAGGGAAAGTTCGCCGTTTGTGCCGATATCTGCGATATATTTCGTCTTGCCGTCGCCGTTATCGTAACCCGCGGGAAGCATACATGCAACCGCATCGCCGCCGAAAAATCCGCCGCAACAAGGCATAAAATAAACTTCCGCATTTTCAGGGCTGTATCCGAGTTCTTTTGCTCTGAATGCGCAACCGAAATAGGAGAGGGGTTCAAACGGAACTGCACCGAGCGACTTTATCGAAAGTCTTGCCGCCGTAAGTTGCATCGTGGTATTGCCGCCGATAGCTATTTTTGCAATTAATTTTTTATCTATTCCGGATTTTTCGATCATTCCGTTGATCTGACCGATGATCGCGTTCTGGAGCGTTTCATCGCCGTTTTCATTATCGATCGCAAATCCGATACGGGACATAACGTCGCCGCCGAAATTTTTCTGCGCATTGATCGCAGATGTTGTAAAAAGTTTTTCGCCGCTGATAAGGTTGTAAAAAACGCAGACTACGGTCGTAGTTCCGATATCTATAGCAATACCGATCGCTTTACCGTTTTCTTTTGCGAATTCTTTTACTTTTTCCGAAGGGTCGATTTCATATTCCTCGCAGTCGGAAGTCGTCTGTATCTGGTAAAAAGAATTACCCGTAGATAACGCAAATTCACCTTCCGCGCGGCAGAAGCATGCAAGACGAATGCCGCTGTTTATTTCGCTTTCGGTCAGAAGAGCTTTTTCTTTTTCCGTCATTTCGGAAAGGTTGCCGCTTGCGGTTACTTTGCATTTGCCGCAGACACCTCTGCCTCCGCAGGGTGCGTCAAGCGTAAAACCGGAATTTGCGAGAATATCAAGAAGAGTCTGACCCTGTTCAAAATCGACTGATCTGTCGTTTATTATACCTTTCATAAAAACATACCTACCAACGTCATTATGGGATTTGCCGAAAAGAAACCGATAACGAACAGCACTGCTGCAATTATTGCATACAGTGCGATCCGTTTTTTCGAAAGAGGTTTTTTTGTCGGCGTGTATCTGTAATTTTTCTGTCGTTTAAAAATCATTTATCTGTCTTCGTCCATAAGTTTATCAACCCTGGAACGTCTCTTTGGGGTTTCTGCTGTGTCGGTAACGAGCTCGTTTGCAATCGTATCTCCGAGTGACATCTGGATTTTACCCGACCAGATTATCTTTCTCGGACATTTTTCAACGCAAGCGCCGCAGTTGACACATTTTTCGTAATCGATCTGGGCAACGCCTTCGTTTACGGTTATCGCGCCTGCAGGGCAGACTTTTGCGCAAAGTCCGCATCCGATACAGCCGACTTTACAAAGGTTTCGAACGATCGGTCCTTTGTCGTGAGAACGGCATCCGACCCAAATATCGGTATCGAAAGGAATGAGCTGAATGAGTTTCTGCGGACATGAAGAAACGCACATACCGCATGCGCGGCATTTTTCGTATTCTACCACCGCAACGCCGTTTTCAACTTTTATCGCACCGAACGGACATGCTTTTACGCAGGTTCCGAGGCCGATACATCCGTACGGACATTCTTTCGGACCGTTGCCGAGTTTTGCAACCGAAAGGCAGTCTTTAAGACCGACATAATTATATTTTCTGTTTGAAAGACTGTTTGTGCCGCTGCAAAGGACCTGCGCCCTCATCTTAACGGTTTTCTGTGAGCTGATCCCCATAACTTTTGCTATGCCTTCGGCAGATGCGTCTCCGCCTACGGGGCATTTGTTTACGGGTGCTTTGCCGGAAACGACAGCCTCTGCGTACGCACCGCAGCCAGCAAAACCGCAACCGCCGCAGTTTGCGCCCGGAAGCTGTTCTACGATCAGATCAATGCGTTCATCTTTTTTTATAAACAAGAATTTACTTGCCAATGCAATGAGAAAACCGAGGAAAAGGCCGAAAACAGCCATGATCAAAACGGTTATAAGAATTTGAATGATATCCATCCGAATTGTCTCCCGTGTTAATTTTTTATCCGTTATTTAAAACGGAAGTTTAAGGCCCTGGAATCCCATAAACGAAATGCTCAACAGCGCCGCGGCGATGAGAACAATGGGGAATCCTCTGAACGGTTTGGGAATATCCGAATAAGCAATTCTTTCGCGGATAGCGGAAAGAAGAAGGATCGCAACAAGAAAACCTACGCCTGCGGAAAAACCGTATACGACCGAAGTAATAAAATCGTATTCGTTATTGATGTTTAAAAGTGTAACGCCGAGAACCGCACAGTTTGTAGTTATAAGCGGCAGATAAATGCCGAGTGCGGAATAGAGCGACGGTATACTTTTTTGCAGGAACATTTCGATTATCTGAACAAGCGTTGCAATTATCGCAATGAAGGCTATCGTCTGCAGATATTCAAGCTCGAACGGAACGAGAATAAATCTGTTGAAAAGCCATGTCAGAGCAGATGCAAGAGTCATCGTAAAAACAACTGCCATGCCCATGCCGAGAGCGGTTTCGCTTTTTTTCGAAACGCCGAGGAACGGACAGCAACCGTAGAACTTAACGAGGACAAAGTTTTCTATAAGTATTGCGTTTATCGAAACAACAAGAAGATTCAGCATTTATTTGCTCCTCCCTTCGAGTTTTGACATTATGTACTGTACAAGCGCGATGAGAAAACCGAGAACGAGAAAACCGCCTGCGGGAAGGATGATTATAAGCGCAGGTGAGAAATTTTCACCCATGATATTTGCTCCGAGGATCGTTCCGTTACCGAGGAGTTCTCTGATCGCGGAAATAATGGTGAGTGCGAGCGTAAAGCCGATACCCGATGCAAGACCGTCAACCGCGGAGGGGAGGGGACTGTTTTTCGATGCAAAAGCCTCAGCTCTCGCAAGGATTATGCAGTTAACAACTATCAGCGGTATGAACAGACCGAGTGATTTCGAAAGTTCGGGAAGCCATGCATTGATGATCATCTCGACAGTCGAAACAAAGCCCGCAATTATAACGATATAAGATGCGATTCTTATCTTATTGGGAATGAATTTTCTTAAAACGGAAATGAAAAAGTTTGAGCATATAAGGACGAAAGTCGCCGAAAGACCCATGCCGATACCGTTTGCGACGGTCGTCGTTACCGCAAGCGTCGGACACATGCCGAGCAGTTGGATAAATGTAGGGTTTTTCGTTATAATGCCGTCCTTGAGGATCTCGAGATATGAAACTTTGTTTTTCTTTGCCATATCAATATCCTCCTTGTGTAAGTTCAGCAACAGCGGAAAGTGCTTTTTGAACACCGTCGATTATTGCTTTGGATGTTACGGTCGCACCGGTTATTGTGGAAACGGATGTTATGGAGTTTGCGGATGCGTTTACAAACTGAGAAAGAATGGAGCCGTTCGAAATAATTCTTTCGCCGACACCTGCCGTCTCTGTATGGTTAACGACCTTTACACCTGTGATAAGTCCGTCACCCGAAATACCGACGATCATGCTTATCTCGCCGCCGAAACCGTTACTTATAACGTTTACGCAGTATCCGAGAGTTTCGCCGTCTTTAGTCGCTTCATAAACCTCTCCGATATATTTTGTGAGATCTTCGGTCAGCTCCAGAGAGATCGGATCAAACGCAGTTGCGTCCGCAAAAAGTGCAATTCTTGCTTCGTCATTTGCTTTTTTTGCGTTTTCGGCGATTTTGTCTTTTGTCAGACCGTTGACTACCGCAAGCATCAGAACGACAGCCGCGATTATTATCATCAGTTTAAACGAAAGAGTCTGAAGTTCTCCACCGCTTTTTCTTACCTTTTTTTCTTTCGGGACAGATACGGTTTTTTCTTCCGTTGTTTCAACGGAAACTTCGGATGTCTCTTCTATATTATTTAGAAGCATCATTGTAGCCGCCTCCTATTCCGAAACGTCTCGGTTTCGTGATCTTATCAATGGGAACCGCGAGAACGTTCATTATAAGTATCGCATAGCTTACGCCTTCGCTGTAACCGCTGTAATAACGCAGGAAAACAGTCAGAAGACCGCAACCGATACCGAAAAGTAATTTGCCTTTAGCTGTTACGGGAGAGGTCGAATAGTCGGTCGCCATAAAGAACGCACCGAGAAGAAGACCGCCGCTGAGAAGTTCATACGTCATGAACTGCCAGTCGAAATGTCCGCCCGTGAGAGGGAAGAGGAACGTTACGAGAGCAACTGTTCCGAGATATGTAACGGGAATGTGCCATGTGATGACTCCGCGAAGCAACATATAAATGCCGCCGAGGAGTATTGCCGCCGCACATACTTCACCGAGACAGCCGCCGATGTTGCCGATAAACATATCGGCAAGGCTTATATCGGGAAGAGCTCCGCCTTTGAGAGAAGAGAGGGGAGTTGCGGTCGTTATAGTATCGATATAATCCGGAAGCTCTGCGCCGTTCGTGAAAATAGGATCATAAAGAACGGGAAGACCGGGATTAATGAACGGTTTTACGAAAGTCGTCATTATCGTCGGCCATGAGAAAAGAAAAGCTCTCGCCGCAAGCGCGGGATTTGCAAAATTCTTTCCGAGACCGCCAAAAAGCATTTTGACGACAACTATTGCAAATAACGAGCCTATCGCCGCCATCCAGTACGGTGCGGTTACGGGCAGATTGAACGAAAGAAGCATACCCGTTACAACTGCGGAAAAGTCCTCAACGGTGTTTTTCTTCTTTGCAATAAAATTATAAAGGGTCTCAAACGCAACGCAGGCACCGACGCAGATTGCTGTCAGCGCAAGCGCGCGCCAACCGAAAAATACGACTGACATCGCCGAGATCGGGATCATTGCGATAACAACGTCGAGCATGACTTTGCTTATCGTTCTTTCCGATCTGTAATGAGGCGAGGAAGTCACCAATAATCTTTTAGCCAAAATAAATCCTCCGTCGTCAGTTTCTGGGGATGTTGCCCTTAGCCATTCTCATTGCCTGAACGAGATGGAGTTTACCGGGGCATACATACGAACAGCATCCGCATTCAATACAATCCGTGACATTGAGTTTCTTGCATTCATTGAATTCTCCCGCAAGTGCGTGCTGATAAAGGTATGTAGGCATAAGTCTCATCGGACAAACGTCGATACACTTACCGCAACGGATGCAGGTAGGCTCTTTTTCAAAACCTTCTTCATCTGCGCAGAATGCAAGGAGAGCGGACGTATTTTTGATAACGGGTGTTTCGATCGAATGCTGTGCCGAACCCATCATCGGTCCGCCTGAAATTATTTTGTACGGGTCATCGATAAATCCGTCGCAATGCTCAAAAAGCGCATAGTACGGAGTACCTATTCTTACGAGCAGGTTTTTCGGGCTTCTTACCGCGGAACCCGAAACGGTGCAGACTCTCTTTATGAGCGGTCTGCCCTTTGTTACGTAACGGTAGAGCGATGCGCACGTGTCAACGTTGAAAACCGCACATCCGATATCCATCGGGAGTTTTCCCGGAGGGATCTCTCGTCCGGTTATCGCCTTGATAAGCTGCTTTTCGCCACCCTGCGGATATTTCGTCGGAAGCTCGCAGATCGTTATATCAGATTCTTCCGCCGCGTGGGACATTGTGGCGATCGCATCGGGTTTGTTTGATTCGATGGCGATAATGGCGTTATCTTTATTGAGACATTTCATTATAAGCTTAACGCCGTTGATTATCGTTCTCGGATATTCTACCATCGCACGGTGGTCTGCGGTTATGAAAGGTTCGCATTCCGCGCCGTTTATGATGATCGTTTCGATCTTTTTATCGAGAGCTGTTTTTAATTTAACATGAAGCGGAAAACCTGCGCCGCCCATGCCGACAGTTCCCGACTCTCTCGCATATCTGATTATATCGGAAGGCGTAAGATCGTCAAGATCGCCTTCATAAGGTTCGAGAGTTTCATCGACAGTGTCGAGCCCGTCGTTTTCAATGAGCATAGTCGGCTGACGTGTTCCCGAAGGGTGCCAATGCTGAACTATACCCTTGAATTTGCCCGAAACAGGGGAGTGGATCGGGCAGGACAGTGCTACCGTATTATCTGCGATGATCTGTCCCATTTTTACTGTATCTCCGGGTTTTACCGTCGGAATACAGGGCGCGCCTATATGTTGAGACAACGGAAGATACATCTCTTCCGTCGGGGGAAGAACTTCTATGGGACTTGCATATGTTCTTTCTTTGTTATAGTTGGGATGAATACCGCCTTTAAAGGTGAAAGCCAAAAAAATACCCCCAATTTTTATAAAAGTTTATTCGCCTGCGATTTCTTTGCAGAGCATTTCAACCGCCTGCGGAAGAATTATATGTTCAGCCTGAACCATTATTCTCTGCTGAAGAGTTTCGGGTGTGTCACCGTCGAGAACCTCAACAGCTTTCTGCATGATTATTCTGCCGTGGTCGTATTCGCTGTCAACAAGATGAACCGTAGCACCGCTGACTTTGACGCCGTATTCGAGCGCCGCTTCGTGAACATGAAGACCGTAAAAGCCTTTTCCGCAGAAAGAAGGAATGAGCGCAGGATGAACGTTCAGTATTCTGTCTTTATATTCTTCACAGAGACTTTCGGAAAGTTTTGATAAGAATCCCGCAAGAACGATGACCTGAGCCCCGTATTCATCGAGATATTTCTTTATTTCGTTTCCGAACGCTTCCGTATAGTCGCCGAATTTCTTCTTTTCCGCAACAAAATGAGGAATGCCTGCTTTTTCGGCACGTTCAAGTGCGTAAACTCCGGGTTTGCTTGAAATTACAACGGAAATATGTCCGTTGTTGATTATACCGTTTTTTTCGGCGTCGATAAGCGCCTGAAGATTTGTTCCGCCTCCCGAAACGAGAACGGCCACAGATACCTTTGACATTTATGTTACCTCACAAATACAAAGTATTTTTAAATGCGTTTGCGAAGCAGAAAAGCGCTTCGCAAACATAAAAACTATTCGATGATTATACCTTCGTCGCCCTTGATTATCTCACCGATGACATATGCTTCTTCGCCGTTCGCCTTGAGTATCTCGATAGCCTTCTCGACTTCGTTTGCGGGAACAACAATGCTCATGCCGACGCCCATATTATAGGTGTTGAACATATCTCTTTCGGGAATATTGCCTTCTTTTGCGATAAGTTCAAATATGGGAAGGACTTTAACGCTGGATTTGTTGATCTTTGCAGTAAGACCTTCGGGAATAGATCTGGGAATATTTTCGTAGAAGCCGCCGCCAGTGATATGGCTGATGCCTTTGACATCGACTTCTTTGATGAGCTCGAGAACGCTCTTTACATAGATCTTGGTCGGGGTAAGAAGAGTTTCCGCAACGGATTTTCCGCCGAGTTCTTCTTTTGCAACGTAAAGCTCGGGACCGTTATTGTCGATATTGAAGACTTTTCTTACAAGCGAGAAACCGTTGGAGTGAACACCGCTCGATGCGAGAGCGATAACAACGTCGCCTTCAGCCATTCTCTTATTGTCGAGAACTTTTTTCTTATCAACGATACCTACTGCAAAACCTGCAAGGTCGTAATCTTCAAGAGCCATAAGACCGGGATGTTCTGCGGTTTCGCCGCCGATAAGAGCAGCACCGGACTGTCTGCATCCTTCCGCAACACCGGAAACAATGGTTGCGATCTTTTCGGGATAGTTTTTACCGCATGCGATATAGTCGAGGAAGAAGAGCGGTTTTGCGCCGCAGCAGATAATATCGTTTACGCACATCGCAACTGCATCGATACCGATAGTGTCGTGCTTGTCCATAAGGATCGCGAGTTTTACTTTTGTTCCGCAGCCGTCAGTGCCCGAAACGAGAACGGGTTCTTCCATTCCTGCAAAATCGGGAGCAAAAAGACCGCCGAAACCGCCGATATCCTGGAAAACACCGGAAGTATAAGTGCTTTTAACGGCTGCTTTCATCAGTTCTACGCTTTTGTAGCCTGCGGTAACGTCAACGCCTGCAGCGGCATAACTTGCGCTGTGACTGGTATTACTCATAATCTATCTAACCATGCCCTGATATTGGGCTACCTTTCTTTTTTCTTGAAATAAAACTTACGGCTTATTCGCCCATAAGTCTCTTCATGATCTCCTGATATGCGTCTTCAACGTTGCCGAGGTCTCTGCGGAAACGGTCTTTGTCGAGTTTTTCGTGGGTCTTGCTGTCCCAGAAACGGCAGGTATCGGGAGAGATTTCGTCAGCGAGAACGATAGTACCGTCGGAAAGACGACCGAATTCGAGCTTGAAGTCAACGAGTTCGATATTGAGGTCTGCAAGGTATTCGGTGAGGAACTGGTTGATCCTGAAAGAGTAGTCAGCAATGGTCTTGACTTCTTCTTCGGTAGCAAGCTGCATTGCTGCGATATGGTAATCGTTGATCATCGGGTCGCCGAGATCGTCGTTTTTGTAGCAGTATTCAAGAACGGTGGACGCAAGTTTGGTGCCTTCGGGAAGGCCGAGACGTTTGGAAAGAGAACCTGCCGCAATATTTCTTACGATAACTTCAAGGGGAACGATAGTAACACGTTTAACGAGAGTTTCGCGGTCGGAGAGTTCTTTGATGAAATGGGTGGGAATGCCTTTTTCTTCGAGCATCTTCATGAGGTGGTTTGTTACTCTGTTGTTGATAAGACCTTTACCTGCGATTGTGCCTTTTTTGAGACCGTTGAATGCGGTAGCATCGTCTTTGTAGTCAACTATAAGTTCGTCATAAACATCTGTTGCGTAAACTTTTTTTGCTTTGCCTTCGTATAACTGTTCTTTTTTCATTTTTTATTACCTCTTCGTTTCTGAAATTATAGTTTCGGTTTTTTTATATTGATAAAATTTATTTTTCCTCTGCAAGTGCCTGTATCTTTGCATCTTTTTCAAGAATGTCGGCTGCCATTTTTTCTTTGTATTCGACAAACTTAGAATAAAGCTCCTCATCGCTTATCGCCATCATCTGAACGGCGAGAAGTGCGGCGTTTTCCGAACCGTCGATCGCAACGGTTGCAACGGGAACTCCTTTGGGCATCTGAACGGTGGAAAGAAGACTGTCGAGCCCGTCCATCGTCGAACTCTTAACGGGAATACCTATAACGGGGAGCGCTGTGTGCGCCGCCATAACGCCTGCGAGATGAGCCGCTTTGCCTGCAGCGCAGATAAGGCATGCGTAACCGTTTGCCTTTGCGTTTTTAGAGAAATCTGCCGCCTGATCGGGAGTACGGTGAGCCGAAAGAACTTTGACCGTGTATTCTATCCCGAATTTTTCAAGAGTGCGGAATGCGGGTTTAAGTACGGGAAGGTCGCTGTCGCTTCCCATGATGATAGCCACTTTTTTCATCGTTTTTTCTCCTGTGGATATGTAATAAAATTTAACTGTGTCATCAAAAACAATATACAATATTATTGTACACTATTTTACGTGTCTTTGCAAGTACATTTTTTTTCTTTTAACAATAAATTCGCATTTAAATAAGATTATTATCGATTTAATCTCTTATGAGCCGTCTTTCGACAGTGTTTAAAGTCTCGATATTAATATTTTTATGCCATACGCTCTTTAGTTCACCGCATAGTTTTTCGTATTCATCTGAACGTATGACCGCAAATATTTTTACGTTTTCCGTAAACTGTCTGTCCGTTATCTCCGCGCCCGAAAGAAGAACTGCTCTTTCCATCTGGCTGTGAAGATCGTATCCGTATTCCATCGAAAATTCCGTAAACGGAGCGATATCCGCAATTCCTGCGGCTTCTATCGCTTCGGATGCCGAGCGTGAATATGCTCTGACGAGTCCGCCCGCACCTAAAAGAATTCCGCCGAAATAACGTGTCACCGTTATCAGCGTATCGCATAATTTTTTTGCGGAAATAACGTGAAGGATCGGCATTCCAGCAGTTCCCGAGGGTTCTCCGTCATCGGAAAAACGCTGGAGCGAGCCTGTTCGCAGAATATACGCATGGCAGACATGGGTCGCATCGGGGTGTTCTTTTTTTACGGACATTATCGCTTCTTCCGCTTCTTCTTCCGAGGAAACATAAAAAGTCTGTCCTATGAAAACGGACTTCTTTTCCGTGAATTCCGTTATTATATTTTTCCCGACAGTTATCATGAAACTTCCGCCCTTTTTCTTTGATTTGATCGTGTTGCTTGTATAATACCGTACACTCTTTTATTATAACATTTTTCGCGCTCTTTTTCAAGCCCTCAAAAAAAAATAATTGTACGGAAAAATACGGCATAATCGTCTCGTAAAATTGTTTGAACCGGTCTGTGTTCAAACTAAACGTAACGTTGTATAAATATTATATTTTATGTCTGTTTACTTTTGAAGATTTATGTGGTATAATATGCATATATTAATCTGTATTTGAGTTAATAATCGCCTTTTTCTATGATATGTTTGCCGGAAAACCCAAAGAAAGGAATCTTTTTTTAAGTAAAGTCACGGTTGAATTTTATGAAAGATAATATTGGTCTGATAATAAAAAAACTTCGTAAGGAAAGAAATTTAACTCAGGAAGAACTTGCAGAGCAGCTCGGAGTCACTTCTCAGGCTGTCTCAAAATGGGAGAACGGTTATGGTCTTCCCGATATCTCTCAGGTCATTCCTCTTGCATCTGTTTTCAATGTCAGCACGGATGTTTTGTTCGGACTGTACGAAAAAAATACGGATGATGAAGTTCAAAGCATTATTGATGAAGCTCATGAGTTCTTAAAACCGTATTCATCACGAGAAACCGTAAAAAAATGTTATGACCGTATTCAGGACGGTATACGAAAATATCCGAATAATATCGATCTTCTTGTTCAAAGTCTCGAATCCGCATTGACTCTTGCCGATCCGGAAAGTCGGTTTTATGACGAACAAAACGGCAGATCGATATATTTGAGGAGCATTCGTGAAGCAAATGTTATTATAAAAAACAGCAAAAATATTACTTTTATTCTCCGTGCTCACACTGTGATGACAATACTTCACTCTGCTTACGGTAATTTTGACGCAGCATCAGATCATTCAGAAAAATTACCATGGAACACATCAATGACTGCCTTGTCTATGAAGACTGTCATTGCTCATTCAAAAAAAGATTTTGCGACAGAAAAAGCTCTACATCAAAAAGAACTTCTTTTTCATGTTTATTCTGCGATTGATGATATCTTTTTTATCTGCCGTTGCTGTTTTAATGTCGGGGACTATGAAAAAGCAGAATATTCATGCCGCAAGGCTCTTGAACTGATCGACTTTTTTATGAAAGAAGAAAAGCTGCCGTCGTATCTTATTTTCAGTAAAACAGCAGATATATCCCTGCTTCTTTCGGAGATCTGTATTAGGCAGGGAAAAGCGGAAGAAGCTCTTTCTGTCCTTGAAAAAACAGTCGATTTCGAAAATAACAGTATCTCCGCCGGATTTATGTCTTCACCGCTGTTTTCTTCGATAGAATATCCTACGGGTAATAATATGAAAACAGATGAATATAAAGAAAATATCAAAAACAAATTGGATTTATCCGTCTTTGATATCATACGTTCTGAAGATAGATTTATCTCATTATATGAAAAATTATCCGAAAATAAAAATAACGATTAAATATTCATTTTCGTAATAAAAATGTTAAAAACGGCCGTACTGATTTTTCTGTGCGGCTGTTGACTTTTAGGGGTAATTGTGATATAATTTAGTTTAAATGAAATATAAAACGGAGGAACTGTTTTTATGAATAAAGGTATATATCCCGCGCTCCTCACTCTTTTTGATGATAACGGTGCGCCCCATATCTCCGCTATCGAAAAACTTACCGATCATGTCATAACCAACTGCAGTGCGGACGGTCTTTACGTCTGCGGAAGCACGGGCGAAAATTTCCTTATGAGTCATTCTCAGAAAAAAGAAGTTCTTGCCGCTGCCGCAAGAGGTGCCGACGGAAGAGCAAGTCTTATTGCTCATATCGGTTCGAACGTCGTTGAGGAAGTTTACGAACTTGCAGACCTCGCCGCAGATTACGGTTACGATGCCGTTTCCGCAGTAACTCCGTTCTATTATAAATTTACGAATGCGGAAGTTGTCGATTATTATCTTCGCCTCGCCGAAAGATCAAAACTTCCCCTCGTTTGCTACAATATTCCGGTACTCACTTCCGTAAGCCTTTCGCTCGATGATTTCGCAAAACTTTTCGCCCACGGAAATATCGCGGGCGTCAAAAATTCTGCGCAGGATTATTTCTTCCTTGAACGTATGCGCACAGCGTTCCCCGATAAAGTCATCTATTCGGGTGTTGACGAAGCTCTTCTTTCTGCAGCTATCCTCGGCACAGACGGCGCTATCGGCAGTACCTACAATATCATCGGTCATTGGGCAAAAGAAGTTTTTACTCTCGCTCAGTCAAACGAAATTCCCAAAGCTCTCGAACTTCAGAAAAAGATGAACGAAGTCATTGATAAACTCCTCAAAGCAGGCATTTATCAGACCCTCAAAGAAGTCGTAGCGCTTTACGGAATCGAATCCTGCGGCTGCAGAAGACCTTTCTCCGAAACTACCGATGCGCAGAAAGCTGCCGCAAAAGAAATTTTTGAAATTATTAATAAATAACAAGTTGCAGAATTATGAATAAATTACTTAAAAAACGTCATTTAAATCCGACCGTAACGCTTTTTACTTTTGAAGCTCCTCTTATTGCAAAAAAAGCAGAGCCCGGTCAGTTCGTTATCATCCGTCCGAATGAAAACAGCGAACGTATCCCTCTTACCATTGCGGATTTTGACCGCGAGAAGGGAACCGTTACCGTTATAGTTCAGATCGTCGGCGGCACAACCGCAGATCTCAACGCCATTCCCGAAGGCGAATATATCCGAGATGTCGCAGGCCCTCTCGGCAAAGCTACCGAGACAGACGGCCTCAAAAAAGTCGCAGTCGTGGGCGGCGGTGTAGGCTGTGCGATTGCATATCCCATTGCAAAAAAACTTACAAAACTCGGCGCTTCCGTCGATTTTATCGTAGGTTTCAGAAATAAAGATCTCTTCTTCCTCGAAGAAGAATTTACTGCCGCAAGCGATAAACTCGTCATCATGACCGATGACGGTTCTTACGGCGAAAAGGGTCTCGTTACCGATGCCCTGAAGAAACTAATCGAGGACGGCGCAAATTACGATGAAGTCATCGCTATCGGACCGCTTGTCATGATGAAATTCGTTGCTAAACTTACCAAAGAATACGGCATTAAAACCGTTGTAAGCATGAATCCCATAATGATCGACGGTACGGGTATGTGCGGCGGCTGTCGTCTTACCGTCGGCGGCAAAATGAAATTTGCCTGCGTTGACGGTCCCGATTTTGACGGTCACGAAGTCGATTTCGATGAAGCTATCCGCAGAAATTCCGTATATAAAGAATTTGAGCAGGAAAAAGCCTGCAGATTATTGAATTTAAAGTGAGGTTCGAGTATGGCGAATATGTCTTCCGTTAAAAATCCGATGCCATCTCAGGAACCGGATATCCGTAATAAAAATTTTGACGAAGTAGCTCTCGGCTATACCGAGCAGCAGGCTCTCGACGAAGCAGCTCGTTGCCTTAACTGTAAAAATAAGCCTTGTACTCAGGGCTGTCCCGTTGCTATCAACATTCCCGAATTTATCAAAGAAACTGCCGCAGGCAATTTCGAAAAAGCTTATGAGATCATTTCTCAGACCAGCTCTCTCCCGGCAGTTTGCGGCAGAGTTTGCCCCCAGGAATTGCAGTGCGAAAAATACTGCGTCAGAGGCCTCAAGGGCGAGCCCGTTGCTATCGGCAGACTTGAGCGTTTCGTTGCAGACTGGCATAACGCTCACTCAACCGAATCCGCTGTCCGTCCCGAATCTAACGGTCATAAAGTCGCAGTCGTAGGCTCCGGTCCCTCAGGTCTTACGTGCGCAGGCGACCTCGCGAAAAAAGGCTATGATGTTACCGTTTTCGAAGCGCTCCACCTTGCAGGCGGCGTTCTTGTTTACGGTATCCCCGAATTCCGTCTTCCGAAAGATATCGTTCAGAAAGAGGTTGACGGTCTGAAAGCCCTCGGTGTTGATATCGAAACCAACGTCATTATCGGCAAAACTCTCACCGTTGACGAACTTATCGAAGACGGCTTCGAAGCTGTCTTTATCGGCTCGGGCGCAGGTCTTCCCAGCTTTATGGGCATTCCCGGCGAAGCTCTCAACGGTGTTTATTCGGCAAACGAATTTCTTACCCGTATAAACCTTATGAAAGCATATAAGGACGATTCCGAAACTCCCGTTATGCATGCAAAACGTGTCGCAGTCGTAGGCGGCGGTAACGTTGCAATGGATGCCGCACGCTGCGCAAAACGTCTCGGTGCCGAAGAAGTTTATATTGTTTACAGACGAAGCGCCGAAGAGCTCCCCGCAAGAGCCGAAGAAGTTGAGCATGCAAAAGAAGAAGGTATTATCTTCAAGCTTCTGACAAATCCCACCGCTATCCTTTCCGAGGATGAAAAGTCCGTTTCCGGCATAAGATGTGTTGAAATGGAACTCGGTGCCCCCGATGCTTCCGGAAGACGCCGTCCCGTTGTCAAAGAAAATTCCGAATTCGATATCCCCCTCGAATGTGTCATCATGGCTATCGGCACATCTCCCAATCCCCTTATCAAATCTACCACCGAAGGCCTTGAAACGACCCCCCGAGGCGGTATCGTCGTCAATGAAGACGGTCTGACTTCCCGTGACGGTGTTTACGCAGGCGGTGACGCCGTAACAGGTGCGGCAACCGTAATCCTCGCCATGGGCGCAGGTAAAACTGCCGCCGCTGCAATCGACAGAAAACTTTCGGGTAAGGAATAATTTTTTTGTATAATCATAAATTAATAGAAAAACTGCAATGGAATTCGTGATCCGTTGCAGTTTTTTGTTGTTAAAGAAGTTCTCTTGACAAGATTTATTTTTTATGATATGATACTCATGTCACACAAACTGCATATTAATTCTATTCATAGGGAAAATACTCTGATAAAAGGTGTTTTCTCTCTTTGCTTATATCTTTCTATGGATAGAATGCAATTGTGTGACAACAATGAGGGATTCACTTTTTTGTGTGTCTCTTATTGAGGCACACTTTTTTTTATTACATAAAAAAGGAGAATTCTTTTATGCAGATTATTCGTATTTACGAGATTCCCGATTGTAAAATGGTCTCATCAGGCGTAGGTATGTTCGGAGACGGCGTTCTCGAACGTTTTATGGAATGGTACGAAAAACAGCCGAGAGGAATCTATCCAATGGATTTTCTTTTCTGGGATTCGTCAGATCCCGAAAAGCAGGGCTTTAATTGGCTTTATGTTTATGAAGAGGGAATGGATGTTCCAAATGATCTTAAAATTATTGATTTTAAAGGCGGACTTTATGCCGTTGCAAATGATATAGACCAACGTACAGATATGGATGCTATGAGAATTGCCGTTGATGAGTTCTTGAATGAAAACGGTTTTGAACGCGATCCGAGCCGTTCCGATCTCGGCAACATAATTACCACACCGCTTATTAAAGAAACTCTTGGCTATGATCAGATGGATTACTGGGCTCCCATTAAAGCCAAAGCGAAATAATATTTATTTAAAAACCCGTGTCATAACGGGTTTTCTCTATTTTATCTGTATTTTTGAAAAAAATTTACTTTAACTGCAAAATTTTCTTGACAATATCATGTGTTTGTGTTATATTAATTACAAGAAATATTGTTTGAAAATATTTTTACTGTAGAAAATATTTTTACTGTAAAGGAGAATATATAATGAAACTCGGTATTATAAACGGCTGGGACGAAGCGTCCTTTAAATATGTTGCGGATCTCGGTCTTCATGCCGTCGAATTCTGTTGCAACTTTAATTATGACAGCATGGAAGTTGCAGGTCATATTGATGAAATAAAGGCATTTTCCGAAAAATACGATGTTGCGGTAGGCTCTATCGGTCGCTGGGGAGAAACACGAATCGACAGCAACGGTGAGATCGTTCAGTCTGCACTACAGCACGACAAAAATCTTATCGATGCCGCTTCCGCGCTCGGCTGCCCTGTTTTTAACACAGGCTGTAACTGGACGGAAGGCAAAACATTTGAAGAAAACTGCGCTATTGCAATTAAATATTTCGGTGAACTTATCGAATATGCAAAGGGCAAGAATGTTAAAATTTCTGTTTATAACTGCTCATGGGCAAATTTTGTAGTAACCGAAAAAGAATGGGAACCCATTCTCGGCGCACTTCCCGAACTCGGCATTAAATACGATACTTCTCATTGCCTCGGCAGGGGAGGGGATTACCTTCATGAAATGATCACCTGGGGTAACAGGATCAATCATTTCCATATCAAAGGCTCTATGTATGTTGACGGAAGACCTTATGACGATCCTCCCGCAGGTCTCGATCAGGTCAATTGGGGCGCCGTAATGAACGCTCTTTACACAAAAGGCTACAACGGAATGCTTTCAATCGAGCCTCATTCCGGCAACTGGATGGGTGTCCGCGGTCAGTGGGGTGTTGAATTTACGATTAAATTCATCTCTCCTTATATCATGCCCGAGGATTATACGTATAACGGCAGCCCGTATATGCCGTAAAAACAAAATAAATAATTAAATATTTTTAGAGAGGAAGACGATTATGAGATGTTTAAAAACCTTTTTTGCTTTTTTGTTTGTCATCGTATTTTTTGTGTCATGTGCTTCTCAATCAGCAGAGGTAATTCCTGACTACATCGGCGAGTTTGAACAGAATACTTTTGATGGTCTTGAACTTAAATTTGCCATGTCGCCGTATATCTGCTATGAGCAGGACTCTCTTTTCGGCGATATTGCAAAAGCAAGGGTTGCAGAGATCGAAGAAAAATATGATGTTAAAATTATTTTCGATGAAAATGAATCTTTGGTTTCCAATCTTTTCTATTCAATTTCTTCCGGAATTAAACCTTGTGATGTTATGCTTTCAACATCCTTTGAGCTTTACAATCAGATGAGGGCAAATCTTCTGTTTCCGGTCGATAATATGCCCACCCCTCTGGTTTACTCCGATACTGAAAAATGGGGCGGAAGAGAAAAACTCATAACGTATGCGTATGATAACCATCTTTACGGTATCCTTCCGATGTATTGGCCTGAAACAATATGGAAACAGGTAGACCACTTCTTCTTTGTTAACGAGAATATAATATCAAATCTCGGGCAGACCGATCCTCGTGAATTTGTTGAAAACGGCGAATGGACGAGAGCAAAATACGAAGAAGTCCTCAATTCCTACACGCATAAAAATATGAGTGGAGAAACGGTATATGCACTTGCTGTTGAACCTGCCCATTATTTCAGTATTGCCATTAAAACAAGCGGTATTGACTATATTGTGGAAAAAGAAGACGGATCTTATGCAAATGCGTTCCTTGAGCCCGGTGTAGTTGATAAGCTTACTTGGGTTTCCGATACATTCTGGAATAACTGGGAGGTTAACATAACAAGAGGCTCTGATACTTTTTCTACGATCGCAAAATTTGTAAATGAAGAATCTGTAATGGTTTTGACTCATCTTTATTACGGTCTTGAAGATATTCAATATGAAGTTGAAAACTTCGGCATACTTCCGTTCCCTCTTTCCGATGACCTTCACGGAAAGGGCTGGATCGGTCAGTTTGAGTTCTATAATAACGGTATTTCTTTCCCGACAAATATTGAAGCGATTGACGAAATAGCTGTTGTTGTTAACGATATTTTCGAGCCGCTTCCCGGTTATGAGACCGAAGAACAGCGTTTTGAATATTATGACAGATACGTTTTTCATGACAGCCGCGATACAAAAGTCGTTTTCGAATGTCTTGAAAACTGTCGCTATCTTCCCTATAACGATAACGGATATCTGATTCCCAACGCAATAAATAATGCCAAGGGTGGTAAATCCATTTCTCAGATACTTGAAGCAAACATTGAGATCATGCAGACAACGATTGACGATGTATATATTCCTCTCGAAGAAACATGTGATCTTCTCTGGGGCGAAAACTAAATAATTCTTTAACGGTGCAGAAGTTTTTTGCTTTTCTGCACCGTTTTTTTGTATAAGCTTGACAGAACTGCAGAAACTTGATATAATATCGGTAAAATAACATCAGAGGAGAGATATAATGAGAAAAATTTTAAAACTTTTGATCCTTATGCTCTGCATTTCGATCATGTGCTCTTGCGGAGCGCAGACCCCTGAAGAAGAGTCTTTTGACATGTCATTTAATTCCGATACGGATTCTTCCACAGACCTTTCAGGAATTGAACTTGATTTTGCCGTCATAATCGATCAGCTTACAAACTCCAGCATCGAAGGCAATGTCCTCGGTTATACGCAGGATACGCTTTTTGCCGAGCAGGCGCGCAAACGTGTTGCTGAAGTCGAAAAAAATCTTAATTGCACAATCGTTCTTGACAACACCGCAACAACGACGGCCTTTAATCTTGAGTCTGCCGCAGGCTCCGTTTATTGCGATATCCTTATGTGTAACTCCAACGATACACAAAAATGGGCAAAAACAGGTTTCCTCACAGGTTATTCCACCCTCTCCGATTATATCGATTTCAAAAACAGCGATAAATGGGGCAACTCAAATCTTCTTGAAGTTGCTTTCTATGTTGACGATGTTTACGGTGTTATCCCTGCCGCTTGGCCCGAACTTTCTTATGTTTCCTTCGGTTATCCTCTCGTTGCAAATGTCGATCTTATCAACTCGCTCGGTGTTGCCGATCCCAGAGAATATGTCGATGATAAAACATGGAACTGGGATCAGTTCAAACTTGAACTCGAAAAATGTACCGTCGATACCGGAAACGGTACCGTTTACGGCATGATAACTCATTATCCGTATATGTCTCAGATGTTCCTTCGTTCAAACGGGGTCACTTTTGCGCAGAAAGCGGAAGACGGTTCATATGTCTGCGGTTATTATACCGATGCAGGTATCCGTGCGCTCGAATATATCAATGAGATTTATAACGGCACTTATTCCGACTATGTTCTCAAGGACGGACACGAGAATGCTACAACTTCCATGGAGCATTTTGTAAACGGACTTGGCTGCTATACGTTCACTCCCGCGCATTGTATTTTCGGTGTTTCCGGTGATATTTCAAACAACATGGAAAACTATGCGATCCTTCCCACGCCTTACGGTCCCGATGTTGAACCCGGTTACAACGGCGGCCTTTATCATTCTCAGTATTACTTTGTTTCCATTCCCAAACTTTCCGATAATAATGATGCTGCGGCAATCGTTATCGAAAATATTTTCGAACCGTTTGAAGGTCTCGAAACTTTCGAAGATATCAAGGATTTTATGGCGAGAAACTATTTCTTTGATAAACGTGATGCCGATTGGTTCTTCGAAATGAGAAACAACGCTATGCTTAACTATGACTATCAGACAGGCTTTGCTTCCAGAAAGATCCCCGAAGAGATCTGTACGGGAAACACCACTGTTACCGAACTTCTCGATAAATACGAAGAACAGATGGAGACTATCATTACAGATACCGTCGTTCCAATGCTCTCCGTTTACGATGTTATCTGGGGAGAATAATTTCAAATATTGACAGATCAATATTTATCTCTTAATACAAAAAACTCGCACGGTTCAGACGAACTGTGCGAGTCTTTTGTATGAAAAATTATTTGTTGAAATATTTGTTTTCGAGATACATATTGATCGAAGCGATCTGTTCCTCGTTAAGTGCTGAATCGTAAATAAGAAGTTCAGCGATCTCGCCGACAAAGCCGGTGATACCGGTACCGATTCGAAGTTCGGTGTTCTTTGTGTTCGTGATCTTCTTTGTGCCGTTGTTTTCGGAGTAAATAAGTTCACCGTCAGCGTAAACAGACTGCTGTTTTTCGTCTTTTATAACGATCGTGGAAGTAAAGCCCGTGACAGGTTCGGAACGCTTTGCATTAACGATATAAGAATCGAAGTTCGAGCCCGTACCGATACCGAATCTTGCCTTTACATCTTCCTGATAAGAGCCGACAAAGATCGCGCCGTATCCGCCGGATTCGTTTATCATGATAAGGTTCTGTCTGTTGCACCAGTTATCGCCGCTTGCGCCTGCTTCGCCTGCTCTGCTGACTGCAACGACAGTCATGCTCGTGTGTCCTTCAAAGTTTACGAAATCATTGACGATCATCATATCCGTTCCGTCAAACTGCAATGCGTAAATACCGTCAATTTCAACGAGTTCGGGCTGGCTGCCGGAATTGGTCTGTTCCGCAACATATTCGTGAACTCTTGATTTGAGTTCTCCTACACCTGCGCCGACTTCGACTGCCGCATCTTCAGCGCTGATGTGGAGCATCAACTGCTCGGTGGGGATCTTTGCTGTTTCGCTTACAACTTTACCGATGATTTTACTGTTGAGCCAACCGTCTTTTACGGCGACTGCTCTGATTGCCATCGTGTCTTCGACTGTAAGAGGAGCGTCGTATTTGATAGAGCCGCTGTTTGGTTCTGTGCGGTCGAGCGTGTAGTATATGGTGGCACCGGGAGTTTCGCAGTCGATCATTACCGCTTTGATTTCATCATTTTCATCGAGTTCATAAGTGATAACGGGCTGTTCGACCGTGAAATATTTATGCTGCAGATAGAAGTTTACGATCTCGATCTCATCATCGCTTAGCGCTCTGCCGAAGATCATGATTTCTTCGATATCTCCGGTGAATTCGTCTGCACCGATGCTGAAAGTTTCACCGAGATCTGCGAATTTTTCGCTGTCTTTGTTATCGATCAATACAACGCTTTTCGCTGTCTCTTCTGTTTCATTGCGGCAAACCGCGATGACCGTAATTTTATCGATACCGTCAAGACCCGTAAAGCCGTTTACGGTCAGTGTATCGTTTTCATCAAAACTCAAAGCATTGTAATTCTTGTATGCAACAAGTTTCGGCATTGCTTCGGAACTTTCCTGTTTTGCAATATAATCGTTGACTTTAGATGTCCATTCCTTGATCTCGCTTCCGATTTCCGCTTCGATATCGTTTGCATCGAGGTGGATCAATGCTTCGGAGAAGATATTGTCGGGGTGAATTACGATTGCACCGGGAAGTTTGCTGAGCCAGCTTTCGGCGGTCTGATTGATATGGGCACGGAGAGTAAGGTATCCGTCGGGATATGCATCGGGAGTGATGATATTTTCTTTCCATGTGTTGTGGCTTACGGTGTCGTCCCAGATATTGAGGTCTGTTTTTCCGCCGTCGCCTCTGCCGCCTGCGGCACCGTTCGTGTGACTGTTATCGGTAGCGCCGTTGGCATGGAAAAGGTTTTTATAAACATAGTTGAAACCGTCAAGGTCGTCCATGTGGATTGCACGTACTGCCCAGTCGTCGGTAAATTCTCTTGAACCTACGTTGAACTGCCATACTTTATCGGGACCGGAGCACCAGCAATAAAGCGCGCCGCCGTCACGAAGATTCTGCATATAATCGTCGCAGATATTGTACTGAACTGTGTTATTTTCGGAGTTCTGGTACTGATGCGCATCCTGATAATCTTTAAGGATCGATGCATCGATCTCTTCCCAACGTGCGTTATACATCGTCTGTCTGCCGCCGAAAGAGTTGCTTGTATCGATAGCGTTTATTCCATCACGCATCTGAGTCCATGCCATGCCGATAATTGATACTGCGGCATAGGGAAGATCATGGAAATAGTTGTATTCAACTGTATTGTTGTTACTGCCGAACATCTGTACAGCGCAGGAATGCATATATTCAAGACCTACGTTGTGAATATGGTTCTTTGCGATATAGTTGTTTTTATTGAGGTCGGTCGTACCGGGGCCATAACCTACAAGGTAAATACCGCCGGATGATGCATGGCCGATCTCGTTGCCGATAATGGAGTTGTTCTGTGCATAATGGTCGAGAACTATACCCTGTGCACCGGAATAACCGATAACGCAGTTTTCTACAGTACAGTTTTCAACACCCTGCATATAGATCATTGCATCGGGACTTTCTGCGTTTCTTGTTATCCATTCGGGGTCGAGTTTTGTTTCGGGAATACGGTCGGAATAAAGGAAGTTTATTCCGCGGAGTGTTACGTATTCGACCTGATCTGCCCATGCGTCTTCTTCTTCATCGCCCTGGAAACGGACAAGTTCGTAAAGCTTCGGGGCAAACATTTCCGCAGTTGTCGGATCGACGCCTTCTGCGGGCCAGTAGTAAACTTTACCGTTTACTGAGTCAACACACCATTCACCTGCGGTGTCGAGATATTTCGGTGTGTTCATGAGGTTGTACTGGCCGCCCCAGCTGTTGAAGTCGGCATAAAATTCCGTCATGAGAGACTGAATATATGCAACTTTATTTGCGGAGTCGATATCTGCGAGCTCTGCGTTGACGTTCCACCAGACTGCCGTTATAAGACGGACTTCTGCATCCGTCCAGCCGTCAAGACCGACAAGAACATCGTTTTCGAACTTTGCTTTGAGGCCGTTATCGCCGTAATCCTTGCTAGTTGCTTTTGCCTTGAGCCAGTCGCTTTCCCATTCATCGGATTCGATCATACGGGATACCTGCTGGCTTACGCCGTCTGCGTAAAGATAATGGAATCTCCAGCCTGCGGGAATATCCGCAACGTAAACTTTCGCTTTCGCTTCGTCTGACATACCGAAGATATCTTCGCTCTTTTCCGCATCGGAAAGCTTTTTCCAACCGGTGATATATTCTTTTGATACAACGTCAACTTCTTCTCCCGGATAAGCCGCATAGATCACGGGCTTGTCTTCCGTACCGGAATCTTCGGGAGTGAGGGTGAATGTCTCTTCAAGAGCATATTCTCCGCCTTTTATGTAGACGGTAATTCCGTTTTCGGGAAGCTCGGAAAGACCGCGGATCGTATCGCGCGCTTTTTCGATCGTCAAAAACGGATTTGCTTCCGTGCCGTCGCCGGTCTCGTCGTTACCTGTAGTCGAAACAAAATAGAAGTTCGATGCTTCGATCTTACAGGTTGCCTTGATTTCGGGGTCGGTTGCCGATGATGCTGTTATATTCGCCGTACCGTAACCTTTAACGGTGACGACACCTTTTTCATCGACGGTTGCGACGTTTTCGTTATCGCTCTGCCAGCTAAGCGAAGATGCCGATGCTTTTTCGGGCTCAAGCGTTGCGTTAAGCTGAACAGTTTCATTGATTTTTGCGGGGACAAAGGTCTTATCCAGATCGATCTTTGTTATTTCGGGACCGCTGCAGCCTGATATAACAAGCATGAGCAATGCGAAAATAACTGCGATCGGAGAAGCCTTGCAGAGAAGATTTCTGCGATTGTTTTTCATATATCTGTTTTCCTTTCGTATTAATTACAGATTATCATTTTTATTATATCAAAATACGGTATAATTGTCAAGGTGATTTTGCGTCGTTATTTAAGTATGTTTATATTAAAAACCGTACCGATCGGAACTTATTTACCCGATCGGTACGGAATATTTATTTAAATTTATATTATTTTACGCTTTCGGCCATTTCAAGCAGCTCGTCGAGAGGGACGGTTCCCGAAATAGAATAGGCGTAAACACGGTCAGTCCATATAATACTGTAGAACGTAACCGTATCGGTTTCTATTTCTGTCAGATAGCCCTTATGCCTGCCAACAGAAATCTCTTTCGGATTTGCCTCTTTCGCTTCTTCCATCAAATATGTGTTGAACGCTTCTAACGGCCACTGGTCATAGACTACGACCGCGTCTTCCGAACGGTATTCGACAATAAGAATATCAAAGTCTCTATATAATACATTTTCTTCAAACCGTTTATCGACCTCGGGATATTTAAATCTTTCTATTTGATCCGGTGCTTCGGTTTCAGGATTGTCCGGATACTTAAAGAAGGTATAGTTTTCTTTAAATTTAATTATCGCATCCCAAAGGGCATCTCTTGCCGCTTCCACGCTTAATATGCATGCAAAACTTACGGATAATATAACCAGTATTATTACTGCAACTCTTTGCAGCATTTTAGTAAACGGAGACGATTTTTTCTTTGATTCAAAGTCTTCCTGTTCTTTTTTCAGATTTTCGAATATTTCTTCTTTAACTTCGGGGGTTAATTCATCACAGATTGTTTCTTTATATTCGTTCAACTCATTATTTCCGGCGCTTTTTGCCGCAGTACGCAATAATTCGTCCGAAAGATCAGGCGTTCTTTTCATTATCATCATCTCCCATCTTTTTTCTTAATGAGTTTCTCGCTCTGTCGAGAAGGGAACTGACCGCAGTTTGCGATATACACATAATTTTTGCGATCTCTTTATTGCTCATTTCATATTTATATTTAAGCAATATTGCGTGTCGTTGGTTTTCCGTCAGGCTGTCTATATATTCTGCCAGTTTCTCTGTTCTCTCTTTTTTTATGAATATTTCTTCTGGAAGAGCAGATATATCCGCAATATCCGCTGCTGTTTTTTCGTCATTTTCCAAAGATATATCATAGCTCTCTTTTCCTTTTTTACGCAGGAAGTCCATAGCCGTATTCTTTGCGTAAATAACGAGCAGTTTTATTGTCGATTCTTCGTCAAGATCTCGAAATCTGCGAATATTCTGATATACCTTTCTGTATGTATCCTGCAAAATATCTTCGGAGTCTTCTTTATTCTGAACTTTTTTGAAGATGATTCTGTATAGCGCCGAACTGTGATCATAATAAAGAGAGGCAAAAAGATCTCCGTTTATCGGGTCAACAGCCGAGATCAATGTCAACATAAACAAGATAATTTACCTCCTCTTTTTATTACTTTTTTCATTTTAACACAGTTTCGATAAAAAATCAATAGCGAATTAAGGACGAATGTTCCTTTTACTGTCAGTTTTCCGTTGTAAAAATCTCGGTTTGCGATATAAATTCTCTCGAAACGAGATGTTTACATTTATTCTGTCTTATGCTATAATATATCCAAAGGAAAGGTACCGATCTTAACTGAAATTAAAAGGAGAATGAAAATGAATCTTGAATTTAGTAAAAATCTCAAAAAGCTTCGCCGTGATAAAGATTTGACGCAGGAAGAGCTTGCCGAGAAACTTTCGTTATCCACGCAGTCTATCAGTCGATATGAGACCGGCACCGCGTATCCCGATATCGAGATGCTTCCTGTTATTGCCGGTTTTTTCGGGGTAACGGTCGATAACCTTTTAGGGGTATCTTCCGAGGCAAAAGAACGCCGCATGGAAGAATACTATGCTGAACTTCGAACGATTACGGACAGAAAAGAGCGTCTTTCACTGCTTCGTCGCCAGCATGCGGAATTTCCGGAAGCGTGGGGTATCGTCAGCAACATGGTTCATGAGATGACGTTTATCCCGGAGTGCCTTGACGAGATCCGTCAGACAGTCAACGATGCTATGAAACATTGCGACGATACTCTTTGTCGCGAAAATATGATCTTTTTTTATCTTCGTGCCGAACCTGATGAAAAAACAGCTGTTTCATTTATCAATAAATACTGCTCACGTTACGATCTTTCAAGAGCCGCTCTTCTCGATCAGTTCTACTATAGCCGCGGAGCGCATGAAAAACGTAAAAGCGTATTGCAGAAAAAACTGAAAACTCAGCTTGAAGAATCTTTTTACAGTCTTTTGACAAGATCAGACTGCGATATCCGAACCGCAAAAGAAAACTGCGAAAATATTCTTGAATTTATTGATTCTTTAAGCCTTTCTTCGGACAGAACAAAACCCGATATGTGGATCAATATTAAGCTCCGCACTATGTTTAACCTTGCAAATAACTGCTTTGCTTTATCAGAAAAAGAAGAGGGATTTTCGGTTCTTGAAGATGTTGTCAGTCTTTTTGAAAACTTCTTTGCACTCAAAAACGGAACGGTTCTTACTCACGGCACTTCAAAATTCGATACTCTTTCAGCAAAGATCAACAGGCATGTCTATTATCATGCAACTGAATTTACAGGTTTGATCGCAACGAGTATTATGACCGATCTTTATTATCTTACCCCTGTCGGCCCTATCGATGAAGATCAGAAAATAATACGAGATATGGAAGGCTTTGAACGGGAAATGGTATTTTCGGGATATTTTAATAAGCTTATCAATGCTTCATGGGACGGATTTATGTCTGTCAAGGAAGACCCTCGTTATATTGATTTGGCAAATCGTGTGAAAAATATTTCAAGTATTGAATCGCTTGATAATATGCTGTTTCTGATTGAATCTTATATTACCCGTACAGACGACTGGGCTAAAGAACAAAATTGGGTCTGTGCTTTAGTCGTGAAAAATGTCGGCGCATATGTGATTTTCAGCAATCCTGATGATTTTGAAGAAATGTTCAATCGCATGGTTCGGGAAAAAAATACGTCTGTTTCGCAGATCATCGCAGGTCAGTTCGGAGGCGATATCATCGCACCTCCCGAAATTATATTACAGCGAGTTGTTTCGCTTGATAAAGAAAACAGCTCCGCACAGGTCATTCTGAAAAACGAAAAAGGAGAAATTGTTTTTTCTACTGTAAATAATCTTTTGACATAATAAAAAGGGAGGTCTTATCCTCCTTTTTTATTGTTCAAAAATAATTCATTTTAACGGGGCTTTACTTATTGCCGAATGAATGTTATAATTAAAACAATAAAACCTAAAAAGGGTGATATTATGACTTCAAAAGAAATAATCAAAAGGCTTATTGCTCACGATGCGCCTCCGCGTTTCGGATATGATTTTCACGATCTCAGTGACCTTCGCGGTGCAGGTTCCCGAACTTATATAGATATTCCCGAAAATCCGTACGATAGCTGGGGCGACTATCCCGAACTTAAAAAACTTACAGGTTTTAACGGCGAGGTCCGCAGGGATATGTACGGCAATATTTACGGCAGATTCGAGGGTAAGACCAAAGGCGAATGTATCCGCGGCGTAATTCAGGACTGGGACGATTACGAATATTTTCTTCCGAAGTTCGATCCCAACCACCGCGAACGTCTTCTCAAAGAAAACTTTGCCGAGTGTGAAAAATTTGTTGTGACATACGGCTCTTCGCTCTTTTCTCAGCTTCGAGATGCCCGTCTTATAGCAAACGCTCTCGCCGACACAATAACCGACCCCGATTCCGTAAGCGAATTTATAGACCGTATTGCATGCCATGAAGTCGAGATCATCAAAAACATTGCAGGCTGCGGTATTGACGGCTGGTTCTTAGGTGACGACTGGGGAACGCAGGACCGTACTTTTATCTCTCCCGCTTCTTTCAGAGAACTTTTCAAACCGTATTATAAAAAAGTTGCCGATGCGGCGCACGATGCAGGTATGAGTGTATTTTTCCATTCCTGCGGCTATAACTACGAATTTATGGAAGATTTTATCGATGCAGGTATCGATGTTTTCCAGTTTGATCAACCCGATGCATATCCTGCCGAAGTCCTCGCAAAAGAATTTGCCGGCAGAGCGGTTTTCCACGCTCCCGTAGATATTCAGAAAGTTTTGCCGACAGGCGACCGCGAATTTATCGAGAGCAGAACGCTCGAAATGTGCCGTCTTTTTCGAGAAGCGGGTGGGGGATGGATCGCAAAAGATTATCCGACTTACCACGATATCGGTGTCGAACGCGAATGGGCTCACTGGGCGGAAGATATAATCGTAAATAACAGTAAAATTTGATTTTAAATATAAAAGCATAGAAGAGAGAGTTTCACGGATTTTAAATCCAGTGCTACTCCCTCTTCTGTTTTTTTATTGCCAAATTCAATTCCCCTGATAAGAACATTACTCGTTATCGGACGTTATTGTATCTTTTCAGTTTCAACTAAGTTATGAAGCCCGTCTTCCGTAAGTCTGTAGGTTGTCCATTCGTCCATCGGGTGAGCTCCGAGTGAGAGGTAGAAATCGATGCTGGGTTTGTTCCAGTCAAGACATGTCCATTCCATTCTGCCGCAGTTTCTTTCAACGGCTATTCTTGCAAGTTCTTTTAAAAGCGCCTTGCCGTAGCCTTTACCTCTGTATGCAGGCTGCACGAAAAGATCTTCAAGATATAATCCCGATCTGCCGACGAAAGTCGAGTAATTATGGAAGAATAACGCAAAACCGACTTCTTTGCCGTCTTCCAGAACGAAAATAACTTCCGCTCTTTTCTTCTCAAAAACCCAGTCAAGCAAAAGTTCTTCCGAGTTTACAACTTGGTCGGACATCTTTTCGTATTCTGCTATATCTTTTATAAACTGTAAAACCAACGCCGCATCGTCTTTGGTTGCGTACCTGAAAACATATTTATCCATATCTGTCTCCGTTATTTTTTATTTTTCATATTATAGCATAATTTTTTCGGTAAATCAATATATGATATTTTTACGCCGTAAAATACGGACATCTTTCTTTTATGCATTGATTATTCTGCTCGAAATGTGTGCAGACGGGTTTTTCCGTCTCCATTTCGATTCCGAGGTTTTCTTTGACAAATTCAACCGCTTCTGCTATCGCCGTAAAAGAATCTCGTTTACAGCATCTCGGACCGCCTATCTTTCCTATTGCACCGAGTGCTTTCGAGGTCATTTGGTTTGAAAGCCCCCATTCTTCGTTTGCAAGCGGTGTAGCACCTGTTATAATCGAAATGAACATACCGGTGCTTACACCTGCGCCGCAAGCACCCCAAAAACCGCATACGCCGCCCGGAACTTTTTTTGCCCTCGCCTGCATTTCTGTAAGTGCTTTTTCAAGATCGATCTTTCCGTCTGCGTTTTTATATGCGGTCAGAAGTGCAGAGCCGACCATAATATGATGCTCCGGCCCGTGCATATGGCAAAACGGCATATGCATCATCTTTTTTATGATCGAAAACGGATTCTTTGATTTTTCTTTCATGCAAAGTCCTATTATCGAATCAATACCGTTCATATGGCACTCGTTGCAGACATAATGACCTTTTTGACAGACAGTCTTGCTTCTCTCTCTTTTATGGCAGAGAACACATTCCATTTCCTGCTCGGTTTCCGTATATTTCAACGGAGCGCCGCAGATCAAACATTCGTCTTTCATAATTTATTCGTCTTTCCAAATAAAATGATAGTTTATTGATTCACCGCCGTCAACAAGAATATTCTGCCCCGTGCAGAACGTATTTGTAACGGTCAGAAAATATGCCCATTCGGCGATCTCTTCGGGTTTTGCCCATTTTTTCAGAGGTGTTTCGTCCATGATCTTTGCCCAAAGCTCCTCGTCGTTTATGACGCATTCGTTAAGCTCCGTCAGAACTCCTCCCGGGTCAAGACTGTTGCAGGTGGCGCCGAAAGATGCTATGCGTATTGCAACATTTTTCGTATACGCCAGAACACCGCCTTTGCTTGCGCAGTATTCGGGAAATTCAGCCCCGGTATGCGCGCTTGCGGACCCTATATTCAGAACTGATCTTATCTTTTCCTGAACTCCGTATTTTTCGGTGATATGGATCAATGCTTTTAAATTGATATCTATATCCGCTTCGTTCTGCGTTCCCGCATTGTTTATTAAAATATTGATATCTTCAATATCGGGCAGAGCCTCACGGTCTCTGACATCACAAGTATAATGCGTGTATTTTTCGTGATCTATCGATGCATTCTGTCTGTCGATGCCTATGACCTCATGGCCTTCTTTCAAAAATTTTTCCGCAATGGCTTTTCCGATGCCCTGCGTTGTTCCCGTAATTAAAATCTTCATTTTCAGCGCTCTTTTCCTATGTTTTCAAGATATTCTTTGCCGACCGAATTTTCTCGCCATTTTTTTGTTATTCGGTAACCGATGGGGGAGAAAACGATCTCCATTATAAGCTCTGCCACGGCACCCGTCAGCGCACACATCGCGCATTGCAGTACCGTCCAATGAAATCCGTCCCAGAATATCGGAGCAAATCCGACAAAAACGATGACGGAGAATATAAAATTATCGAAAAACTGACCGATAAAAGTCGAAACATATGCACTCATCGCATACGCAAGCTTGCCGTTAGGATTTTTGCGAAAAGCTTTCGAGATCGTAAAGTTTATCATATTATTAAGAATTGCCGACGATAAAAATGCAACCGTACTTCCGAGAAGAATAAACCACGTGCCGCCGAAAATTCCGTTGAAAGCGCTGTAATCTGCCGCGTTTGACGGTATCGCGCTCGCAACAAAAAATATAAGGCACGTCATAAGATTTATTGCCGACGCAAGTACCGAGATTTTATTGGAAGCCTTTGGCCCGAAATGCTTCGTTATTATATCCATACACATGAACGAAAGCCACGATATAAGAATGCCTCCGTCAAGCGCGATAAAATCGAGCTGTAGAAGCGTTTTATTCGCAAGCAGATTCATGCAGATGACGCTCACGACAAACAGCGTTACCACCGTCGCAGGTATGCATCTTAACAGTAAAACGGTTTCTTTTACTTCTTTTTGAAACCATGATCTGATTTTTGACATCCGTTTTTCCTTTCAACATTCCACCGCAATTTTTATTACACCGTCACGTCTGTTTTCAAAAATTTCATACGCTTCTTCGATCTTTTCAAGCGGAAATGTATGCGTTATAAGCGGTTCGGTATCGATCTTTCCGCTTTCTATAAGGGAAAGTATCTCTTCGCAGTCGCATCCGTCAACTCCGCCCGTTTTGAATGTCAGATTTTTTCCGTACATTTCGGGAAGAGGAAGGATCTGCGGCGCATCGTAAAGTGCGACGACCGTTACCACCGCGTTCGGCCTTGCGCATTCCCATGCCAATCTGAAAGTCGAGTCTGTTCCTGCGACTTCCAGTACAACATCCGCACCGCCATGATCGCTGTTTTTACGTACAAATTCCAAACATTCATCGGGTTTAACGGTCAATACGTTCGGGTAATGTTTGTTTATAAATCTTATTCTGCTTTCATCTTTTTCGCAGACGATTATTTTTTTCGGAGTTTTTAACATTGCGCAAAGCAAAGTGCATATGCCTGTCGGACCGGCACCGATAATGAGAATCGTATCTTCCTTTTTGATTTCGGATATCCTTGCCGCCCAGAAACCCGTCGCAAGAACGTCTCCGACAAAAAGTGCCTGCCTGTCCGAAACATTATCGGGGATTTTATTGAGCCCCGTATCCGCAAAAGGAACACGAACATATTCGGCCTGACCGCCGTCAATTCTGCATCCGAGTGCCCAACCGCCGTTTTTATCCGTACAGTTGTTTACAAAACCGTTTTGACAGAAAAAACATTCTCCGCAAAAGGTTTCTACATTTACCGTCACTCTGTCTCCGACTTTGACGTTTTTTACGGAATTTCCGATTTGTTCGACGATTCCTACCATTTCGTGACCGACGGTTATTCCTTCGACAGCGCGCGGAACACTGCCGTGCTTTATATGAATATCGCTCGAACAGATGCTCGCAAGTGTTACCTTGACTATCGCATCACGATCGTCTTTTATTTGAGGGATCGGTTTTTCTTTAAGTCCGAATTTTCCTTTTGAAATGTATGTATATGTCAGCATTTTCTGTCCTCTGCCCATTTTTCTTTAGTTAAAAGCATTGCGTGCCCTGTCCGTACTTCGTTCAGAAGCGGAAGCTCAAGTCCGTGAGTTGTGTGATGATAAACAAATCCGAGCTTTTCCATGACTCTTCTCGATTTTGTGTTTCCGTCATAATGTCCGCACCAGACTGCATTCATTTTCAGATCTTCAAAAGCGTGTCTGAGTATTTCTCTTCCTGCTTCCGGTATGATTTCCTGACCCCAGAACGATTTACCCAGCCAGTAACCGAGTTCAAGCTCATCTTCTCTCTCCGCAAGATCGTTGCGATGAAGACCGATGCTCCCGATCGCTTTATTGTTTTCTTTTAAGCAGACAGCATACGTCTCGGGAACAGCCAGAACGTTTCTTATTATTTCAAGACTGTTTTCAACGCTTTTATGAGGCGGCCAGCCTGCAATCGGCCCTATATCGGGGTCTTTTGCGTATTTGTATAAATCTTTGGCATCCTCTTCGTACCACGGTCTGAGGATAAGCCGTTCTGTTTTCAATATCATTCTGCTTTTTGACTCTTTTCGTTCAGTAATTTTTTTCTGTAATATAAATAGGGGAGCATTACGGAAACGAGCGCTCCGAACCATGCAACGGGTTCTGAAATGAAAAGCGCATCTGTTCCGATATAATGGATAACGACTTTTGACATTATAACTCTCGCCGCAAACTCCAGAAGTCCCGAGATCATCGACCAGATCGATATTTCCATTGCCTGAAGCGCATTTCTGAAAATATGCAGAAGATAAAGGATCGAAAGGCAGAAAGCAAGGATCGTTATATAGTGTATCGCAATTTCAAGAGCTTCCGGGCCGCCTTGCTCTGTTATATCCAAAAACAGCAGAAGCAACCATTTTCTGCCTAAAAGAGTCAGCACCGTTACCGCAACAGACATCAAAAGAACGATTACAAGCGAAGTTTTAACGCCTTTTTTTACTCTTGCAAAATTGCCTGCGCCATAGTTTTGCGCAAGAAAAGTCGAGCACGAAAGACCGAGCGCTATCGCACTGCTTTCAAGAAGACCGTAAACTTTATTTGTCGCCGTATAACCTGCAATAAAAACACTTCCCTGCGCATTTATGCTTGACTGAAGAATTATTCCGCCGAGAGATATGACTATCGTTTCGAGCGCAAGCGGAAGTCCGAATGCAAGAAGATCTTTTATCATTTTAAAATCGGGTCTGAACATATCCCGTTCAAGTTTTATATATTCTATCTTGCTTATCTTGAATAAACAATACAAAAAAGAGACGAGCTGTGCGATAACAGAAGCCAATGCCGCGCCGAAAATGCCCATATCGAAAACAAATACGAAAATAATATCAAGTCCGATATTCAAAAGCGCTGCAATAAGCATAGCGATAAGCGGTGATCTTCCGTCGCCGAATGCGCGGAGTATAGATGCCGACAGATTATATGCCGTAACTATGAGCGTTCCTGCGATTATTGTTGTAAGATATGTGTTTGCACCGTCAAATATATCTTCAGGCGTTTTCAGCAAAAGAAGTATCGGTTTTGCGGCAACAAGTCCGCCGACAGTTAAAAAGATACCGATTACTATGCTCAGAAGTGTCGACATTGCGATGACTTTATTCATCGCTTTATAGTTTTTATCTCCGAAATAACGTGAAACGAAGGTCGAAAATCCTTGTGTCAGCGTCGAGACCGTCCAAAGTATCAGCCAACAGCACCAGTCAGCTGATCCGACCGCCGCCAGCGCTTTAACTCCGACTCCTCTGCCTACTATAGCCGCATCTACGATCGTGTATAACTGTTGTCCTAAATTTGTCGCTATAAGCGGAAATGCGAATTTCAATATATGTTTTGTCGGGCTTCCGACAGTCATGTCTATAGTTCTACTCATTTTTTTCTCCATGAGTTTTTCTGTCTGTTATACATTATATAATACTAAAAAAAACGGTCATAGTCAAGAGTTTATAAAAAAAAGAGCGGTTTTTCCGCTCTTTTTTTATCTATTCAAGTTCTTTTATCTCGCCCGTTCTTGCTATTTCCAAAAGCTGATTGAGAACATCTGCGCTGATCGTTCCCGTAATATATCCGATAGGCGCTCCGTCTTTATCTATAAGCATCGTCATCGGAAGGGCTGAAACTCCGTAAAGATATGCAGCCTGACCGTCTTTATCATAATAGACGGGGAACGTGTATCCGTTGTCTGAAATGAAATCCTGTGCTTTTGTCAGAGTTTCATACGAACTGGTAGTAGCGTTTACCATTATGAATTCTATGTCGGAGTTATTTTTATAAGCTTCTTCGAAATGCGGCATTTCTGCTTTGCATGGGCCGCACCAGCTTGCCCAGAAATTGAGAACTATCGGCTTACCGACAAGATCCCAGAGTTCAACGCTGTTTCCGTCTTTATCATAGACGGTAAAATTCGGCGCTTCGTATTCTGCTGTTTCTTCATTTTCCGCATCATCGGAAACTTCTTCATTTTCGGCGGTATTTTCGGTTTCTGTTCCGAAGTCGTCTTCGTTTTTTTCTTCTTCGACTTTATTCTGATTTTCTATGCCTGCAATATTGTTTTCGGGAGCGTAATTTTCACTAAGATATCCGTATAAAAAATATACTCCGATAAACATTGCGATCACCGCAACTATGCCGAGACCGATTAATATCTTCTTTTTCATGACCGTAATTCCTTATATTAATTTAAGAAAGAGAGGAACTTTCCGAGAAGCCCTGTCATCATCAGAACACCCAGCAGTATCAGCAACGAGCCGCTGATGATGTTTATTATCTTATAGTTTTTCTTGATGAAATTGAATGCGCTCTTGAGTTTATCTATAAGAACTGCGCTTATAACGAACGGTATGCCGAGCCCGAGAGAATAGGCGAGGAGCATTATTATTCCCGTAAGAACTTTTCCCTGCTGGGATGCGAGCATCAGCGCCGAACCGAGAAACGCACCGACACACGGGGTCCATCCGATCGAAAAAACAATTCCGAAAAGCGCAGACGAGAAAAATCCGAGATCTTTCGTTTTTGCCGAACCGCTCATTCCTTTGAAAAGATTGAGCTTCAGTATTCCCAGAAAATTAAGACCGAAAATAATAACTATAAGCCCCGTTACGATATTAACTGCAAATTGATATTTCGTAAGAAAACTACCGACCGTTCCCGCAAGCGCGCCGAGCGCCACAAAAACAAGCGTAAATCCGAGCACGAAGCCGAGCGCATTTGCAAGCGTTTTTCTTGTCGTTCTCTCTCCTCCGCCTGCAAAATACGAAACGTAAATAGGCAGCATCGGTAAAAGACAAGGGGAAATAAAAGTTATGATTCCTTCAAGAAAAGAAATAAGATACTGCATATTGATTCCTTCATTCAAATTTTGTCATTGCAAGATATTCTTCTGCGAAGTTGACTGCTACCGCACCGTCCGAAACTGCCGTGACCACCTGTCTTAACGGCTTTGTACGAACATCTCCCACCGCATAAACTCCATCAACATTCGTTTTTGTCGATTCGTCCGCGATGATATAACCGTAATTATCAAGAGTTAATTCGTTCTTTAAGAATTCTGTTGCCGGCTTTCTTCCGATGCTGATAAAAACTCCTTCGCAGTCAACGGTGCGATCTTCGTTCGTTTTGTTGTTTTTAACTTTTGCACCGATTACTTTTTCATCGGAAAGGATATTTTTAACTTCGCTGTTCCATAAAATTTCAATGTTTTCTGCATTGAAAAGCGGTTCCTGATATATCTTTGTTGCTTTTAAAGTGTCACCTCTGTGTACGAGATAAACTTTCTTTGCAATTCTCGAAAGATACAGCGCATCTTCCGCCGCAGAGTTTCCGCCGCCGACAACAATAACCGTCTTTCCTTTGTAAAAACGTCCGTCGCAGTGTGCGCAGTAATGAACGCCTTTCCCCATAAGCTCCCATTCTTCCTTGAGACCGAGTTCTTTGGGGTTTGCGCCCGTTGCGATAACGACTGTCTTTGTTAAAAGCTCATCGTTTGAAGTCTTCAGTTTTTTTACTTTATCCGAAAAATCGACGCTTTTAACTTCTGCGTATTCGGTCTTTGCTCCGAATTTTTTTGCGCCCTGCTGCATTTTCATGCCGAGCGTAAAACCGTCGATCCCGTCTTCAAATCCGGGGTAGTTATCTATCGTATCCGTCAAAGCCATCTGTCCGCCGGGAGCCATACGCTCGACAGTCAGAACATCAAGTCCTGCTCTCGAAGCATAAAGGGCTGCCGTGTAACCGGCAGGACCTCCGCCGACTATTATCATATCATATATGTGTTTCATATTTTTGTCTCCGATTAAAAATTAAATTTATTTTATGCTTAAATTATAACCCAAATCGAAAACTTTTTCCGTGACTTTATCACATTCCCTGCTTTTTTTGCATTTTCTGCCAGTTGATAAATCCGTAAAGGTCGTTGACGAGAAAAACTATAAAGCATATTATGACTGAAAAATACGAAACATCGCTCAATGTCGCCATGATCCACAAAATTATCAGAACAATATCGTTCGCCGCATACGCAAGCGCAAAATACGGGCTTCTTCTGAAAGTCAGGTATGCGCCGAGAAAGCTTGTAGTTACTGATATCGTGCTCGGAATAAGATTTGCTGTGTTGAAAGCACCTAGGATAAAATAAAAAGCGATCGTAACCGCAGCGGTAAGAAAAAACATGAATACGATTTCTTTTTTCGAAATACTGTTGACCTTGACCTCCGCCTTGTTGCCGTTATACGGATTTCTTAACCATGATATGAGTGCAAAAAGCGCCATCGGTGCCGTCATTGCAAGATAAGTTATCATCTCGCCGTAATACGCAAATGAAAAAGAGATTATCCCGTAAAGAACGCTGAATATTATCATCAGCAACTGTCCGAACGGATTGCCTTTTGCGTTGAATATCAGCGATGTCACGCCGATGAGCGAAGCGGAAAAAGTCATGTAACTTTCACCGTCAAAAATAAAAAACGAAATGCTTATGAATAATACGGATAATGTCCAGAGCATTATCTCCGCAAACGAAAAATAATCGATCAATTTCTTTAATGCTTTCATATGATTATTGCCTTTCTGCTTTTTGATTTCAAAAAAAGCATCCGCGGCACATCTTCAAAGACCTAATGATGTGCAGGCGAATGCTTTTGCATTTCACTACCCGGTGGCAGTATGATTTTCAATTTTACGTATTATATCATATTTTTTATTTTACGTCAATAGGGTGCAAAAAAATAAATTACTTGTTTTGTGTCTTTTTGTTTTGCATCGGTTAAATATTTATTGACAATATTTTGATGTCGCTTGACAAACGGTTTTCTATGCATTATAATTTTCGTATGAAAGATTCTTAAAGATATATTTATAACGGAGGTACCAAAATGGCAAAAAGTATTCAGGATATCCTTAACCTTATCAAAGAAAACGATATTAAAATGGTTGACTTCAAAATGGTCGATATTAACGGTCAGTACCGTCACGTAACTATCCCTGCCGAAAACTTCTCCGAAGATACCATGAAGAGCGGTATTGGTTTCGACGCTTCAAACTACGGCTATGCGGTCGTTGAAAAGAGCGACATGGTCTTTATCCCCGATCCCGACACTGCAGTTATCGATCCTTTCTGCTCTATTCCCACTCTTTCTATGACGGGTAATGCGATGATCATCGATTCTCCCGAAAATCGTCCCCTCGCGCAGTATCCGAGAAATATCATCCGCGCCGCAGTCGAAGAAATGAAAAAGAGCGGCGTTGCAGACACTATGTATATTCTTCCCGAATTCGAATTCTACCTTTTCGACGAAGTTACCTGGGGTGTTCAGGGCAACTATATCGGCGCGCAGGTTGATGCCGTTCAGTCTTATTGGAATAGCGCCAACGAAGGTCACGGCGTAGTCGTTCCCAAACAGAAAAATTATCATATCGCAAAACCTTTTGACGTTTCCTATGAATGTCGCAGTGAAATGTGTATGCATATGCTTGATGCCGGCATTGAAATAAACTATCATCATCCCGAAGTTGCCGCTTCCGGTCAGTTTGAGATCGAACCCCAGCTCGGTGAAGTCGTTCACATGGCAGATGCTACCATGATGATAAAATATATTATTCATAACACTGCTCTCAAATACGGCAAGAGTGCAACCTTCATGCCCAAGCCCATTTACGGCGAAGCAGGCAGCGGTATGCACGTTCATATGCTTCTTATGAAAGACGGCAAGCCTGTATTCTCCGATGATAACGGTTATTCTCACCTCAGCAAAACAGCGCACTATTTCATGGGCGGTCTGCTCAAACATATAGCTTCTCTCTGCGCTCTTACAAACCCCAGCACCAACTCTTTCAAACGTCTCGTTCCCGGCTTCGAAGCTCCCGTAACTGTCGGTTACGCAACTTCCAACAGAAGTGCGGTTATCAGAATTCCCGCATATGCAAAATCTCCCGAAAAGCGCCGTTTCGAACTTCGTAATCCCGACGCTACCTGTAACCCGTATTTCTGCTATGCCGCTATTCTCATGGCAGGTCTCGACGGTATCAAAAATCAGATCGATCCTCATGAAAACGGCTGGGGTCCCTACGATATGAACCTCTACCATCTCAGCGATGAAGAAAAAGCAAAGCTTCACCATCTTCCCACTTCTCTCGACGAAGCTCTCGATGCGCTTGAAGCGGATCACGATTACCTCACTGCAGGCGGAGTATTCCCCGAAGAACTTCTCAAGAATTTTGTTGCAAACAAACGTGAAGAATGTCGCCAGCTCGCCGCTATTCCTCATCCCGCAGAATTCGATAAATATTATAATCTGTAATTATAAAATGCCTTCGGTTTTCTGCCGAAGGCATTGTTAAATCGGAGTTTTTATGCATAAACTTTACGAAAAAAGCGAAATGCTGTTTTTTGCTGCTTGGCTTATCATCTATATCGTCGGCTCAAGCTTGTTTGACGGTCTTTCCTCTTCCGTCGGCATCGAAAAACTTTTTACCGCAGTCTTTCATATTATTCTTTCCGTCGTCGCTCTGCTCTGGATGAAAAAGTACGGTCTGTTAAAAAAATACGGTATTTCCTCACCCAACGCATCCGCCTCAAAATTTCTTTTTTATATCCCACTTGCGGTTCTCGTTTCATGCAATCTTTGGTTCGGAGTGACTCTTAATTACTCCGTCACGGAAACTGTTCTCTATATTGTCAGTATGTTCGGCGTCGGTTTTCTTGAAGAATTTATCTTCCGCGGTCTTCTTTTCAAAGCAATGGAGAAAAACGGACTGAGATCTGCGGTCATCGTTTCGAGTATAACTTTCGGCATCGGCCATATTATTAATCTTTTCAACGGAAGCGGTGCCGACCTCGTTTCAAATCTCTGTCAGATCTTCTCGGCAGTCGCGTTCGGATTTTTATTCGTTATCATTTTCTTCCGTTCAAAAAGTCTTTTGCCGTGCATATTTGCGCATATAACGATCAATTCGCTCAATGCATTTGCAAGAGAGATAACTCCGCAGACGAATATCATTGTTTCCGTCATTATTACAGCGATTGCAATCGCATATACTTTGATCCTGCTTAAAACTTTACCGAAAACAACCGAATAATTAAGAACCGCCGATACGTTAGTATCGACGGTTCTTTGTTATCTGATATTAATTCCTTTAATAAGTTTTTCAAATTCGCTCATTTTTTCCTTCGTCGGTTCGGGAAGATGTCCAAAAGGGAAGGGGATGCCGAGTTTTTCGTATTTGATACTGCACATTTTTCTGAATGGCAAAAGCTCGATCTTATCGACACATTCGTGTTCTTTTGCGATCGAACGTAATTTCAGAAGACTTTCTTCATTATCGTTCATCGTCGGAATAACAACGTGCCTTATCGTTGTCGGGATCTTTTTTTCGTTGAGATATGCAAGAAATTCCAAAGGCCTTTTTATATCGCATCCGACGTTTTTTCTGTAATGCTCTCCGTCTGTATATTTGATATCCAGAAGCACCCTGTCTGTATGATCGAGCATTACTCGGACTTTTTCGTTAAACATATCTCCCGAAGTGTCGAGACAAGTGTTTATGCCCTCTTTATGGCAGAGTTCAAAAACTTCTCTTACGAAATCCGCCTGCAAAAGCGGCTCGCCGCCCGAGAAAGTAAATCCGCCGTCTTTTCCGAAATATTCTTTATAACGAACAGCTTTTCTAACTATCTCTTCGGCTGTGTATTCCGTGCCGCCGTTCATATCCCAGGTGTCGGGATTGTGGCAACATGAGCACCGCAGATTGCATCCCTGCAAAAATACGGCGAATCTGACTCCCGGACCGTCAAGCGTTCCGAGGCTTTGTATGGAATGAACCCGTCCGACTGTCATACGGATTCGTGGAAAGTACGGCTGATAACTTCGCGCTGCTGTTCTCTGGAAAGCTTGCAGAAGTTTACCGCATAGCCCGAAACTCTGATTGTGAGGTTCGGATATGCTTCGGGGTTTTCGTACGCCTTGATAAGTGTTTCTCTGTTCATGATATTGACGTTTATATGATGAGCTTTCTTTGCGAAATAGCCGTCGAGAATATTTACGAGATTTGAAGTCCTCTCTTCGCCGGTTCTTCCGAGCGCATCGGGAGTTATGGAGAAGGTGTTGGAAATACCGTCGCGGCAATCGTCATAGCTGATCTTTGCAACAGAGTTGAGCGATGCGAGCGTACCGTTTTCTTCACGGTTATGCATCGGGTTTGCGCCGGGTGCGAACGGTGCACCGTTCTTTCTTCCGTCGGGGGTAGCACCGGTGTGTTTGCCGTATGCAACGTTCGAAGTGATCGTAAGAACGGAAAGCGTATGCTCTGCGTTTCTGTAAGTGGGGTTCTTGCGGAGCTCGGTGATAACTTTGTGTGCCATTTCTTTTGCGATCAGGTCAACACGGTCGTCATCGTTGCCGTATTTCGGGAAATTGCCGACAGTGTTAAAATCAACGATAAATCCGTTTTCGTCTTTGATCGGATGTACGTCTGCATATTTGATTGCGCTGAGCGAGTCCGCAACAACGGAAAGACCCGCAATACCGAACGCCATAAATCTTCCGACATTCGTATCGTGAAGCGCCATCTGTGTCTTTTCGTATGCATATTTATCGTGCATATAGTGGATGACGTTCATCGTGTTTACGTAAAGATGGCTGAGCCATGCGATATAGGTATCCATTCTCTGCATGACTTCGTCAAAATTGATCTTGTCGCCTTCCATAACGGGCATCTGCGGACCGATATGCATTTTGCTTGTCGTATCGTAACCGCCGTTGATAGCGAGAAGAAGAAGTTTTGCAAGGTTGCATCTTGCACCGAAGAACTGCATCTGTTTGCCGACTTTCATTGCGGAAACACAGCACGCAATAGCGTAATCGTCACCGTAAATGGGACGCATAAGGTCGTCGTTTTCATACTGAATGGAGTCGGTATCTGCAGAAACTTTCGCACAGAATTTCTTGAAGTTTTCGGGCAGAGCGTTCGACCAGAGAATTGTAAGGTTCGGTTCGGGTGAGGAGCCGAGAGTGTAGAGCGTATTGAGAATACGGAAGCTGTTTTTCGTAACGAGCGTTCTGCCGTCTTCGCCCATGCCGCCGACTGCTTCTGTGATCCACATCGGGTCGCCGCCGAAAAGTTCGTTATATTCGGGAGTACGGAGATGACGTGCAATGCGGAGTTTCATAACGAAATCGTCGATAAGCTCTTGCGCGCCTTCTTCTGTGAGAATACCTGCGGCGATATCGCGCTCGATATAAATATCAAAGAAAGTGCTGACTCTGCCGAGAGACATTGCGGCACCGTTCTGCTCTTTGATAGCACCGAGGTATGCAAAATATGTCCACTGGATCGCTTCTCTCGCGTTGCCTGCAGGTTCGCTGATATCGAAACCGTACATTGCCGCCATTTCTTTCATGTAACCGAGGAATGCGATCTGCTGGAAAAGTTCTTCGTCAAGACGGATAACTTCGGCATTGAAAGTTTCTTTTGCGAGGTTTTCCTTATCTTTTTTCTTTTCAGCGATAAGTTTGTCAACACCGTAAAGCGCAACACGTCTGTAGTCACCGATTATTCTTCCTCTGCCGTAAGCATCGGGAAGACCTGTTATGATATGGCTTCTTCTTGCCTGGCGCATTTCCTCTGTATATGCACGGAAAACGCCGTCGTTGTGAGTAGTTCTGAATTTGAATTCTTCTTCGACTTTTGAGCTTAATTTATAACCGTATGCTTCGCAGGCCTGACGAGCCATTCTTATACCGCCGAAAGGATTTACACCTCTTTTGAGCGGACGGTTCGTCTGCATACCGACGATAAGTTCGTTTTCTTTATCTATATATCCGGGGGAGTAGCTTGTAAGAGATGATACGGTTGCGGTGTCTATATCAAGAACACCGCCGTACTGTCTTTCAAGAGCGAAAAGCGATTCGAGCTTTTTCATCATGCCCTCGGTTCTTTCTGTGGGGCCTGCGAGAAAATCCGCATCACCCTTGTATTCTTTATAGTTCTGCTGGATGAAATCACGTACGTTTATTTCATCTTTCCATGTCTGTCCGTTAAAACCGGTCCAATTTTTGTGTTCCATAATTATAGTTTCCCTTCTAAACAGACTGATTTGCCAACAAAAAAAGGGCAAATCAGCTTTTAACTGATCTGCCCAGACGGTCGGCATATTAACTTCTACATTCCCTTGCGGTAATCCGCAAAATCCGTCAGTTATGTAAAAGCTGTAATGTATCTTAATTATAACCGAAAAATATTATTTTGTCAATCTCTTTTTCGTGAGAAAAATGTGAAAAACTCACGACTTTCTTCGAATCATTTCGATATGAGGAATACCATCTTCGAGAAATTCGTCGGAATCTTTTACAAATCCCGCTTTTTCATAGAATTTTCGCGCATATGTCTGCGCTTCGATCCTTATTTCTTTCGCTCCGAATTTCTCTTCGGCGATCTTTATTCCTTCTTTTAAAATGATCATTCCGTAGCCGCATCCGCGCTTTTTCTGCGATGAAATAACTCTTCCCACGGAAACTTCCCTGAATTTTGTGTTTTCGGGAAGCACACGGATATATGCGACGATCTCTCCGTCTTCTTCGATGTACGCATGGTAAGACATCTGATCGAAATCGTCTATTTCATGATACGGACAGTTCTGCTCAACTATAAATACATCAACGCGAAGCTGAAGTATTCTGTAAAGCTCATTTACTGTAAGATCTTCGAATTTTTTTATAACTGTGGTCATTTGATTCGGTAAAGTCCTTTTATTTTTTTATCATTGCGGGTCTGAAAGAGTCGATACCCTCTTCGGTGTACCAGTTGTAGCATACTTCCTCGCCGTCAATGAGCCAACGCTCGGGGTACTGGTTTTCCATCCAGTCGAGGGGACGGCATGTATTTTCCTGAACAGAGTTGATCTTCCAGCCTTCTTTGAGATCAGCAAGTTCGCTTTCGTTGAGAACTCCGGGCTTGCAGGAAACGAAGAGGGGAGAGCCGCTCTTTGCGAGAACGTCGAGCCACATCTTGTTGAGATCCCATGAAATAGCGCCCGTAATGCCTACGCAGTCTGCGTCTGCCATATAGAAGATGCCGTTCTGCATAAGTCTGAATGCAAGGGTGTTAACGCCCATTCTTCTCGTTCTGCCCCAATCAAAGCCGCTGGTATCGTCGCCTGTTCTGTTAAGTTCATACATCCCTGCGCAAAGGTGGCTTACGGTGTTACAGCCGATGATAACGCAGTCTTCGCCCGCAGCTTCTTTAACGGTGCGGTAGAATTCAACTGTCGCCTGCGCGGTGGTCTTGCTTCTGTCGTAAAGATGCCAGCCGTCTTTTGTATATCTGTCTGTCATATAAAGCGGAGTAAAGCCGCCGGAAATATCGTGAGAAGAATAGTCGTGCTTGATAAGCTCATAGCCCCAGTCAACAACTCTCTTTGTGACTGTTTTAACATATTCAATAACTTCGGGATGAGTCGGGTCGAGATACGGGCAATTTTCGCCGCGTTTGATAAACCAGTCGGGTTTTGCTTCGGTAAGAGCAAATTTTTCGTCGGTAAGGTAACGTACCCAGATACCGGGACGAACATTCATCTTTCTCATTTCATCGGCGAGAGTCTTCATATCGCCGAATTTTTCGTTGCTGAGCCAGGGAGCGTTTGTTCCGTGAATCGTCCAGCCGTCGTCGATTACCATGTAGGGAATATTTTCAAGACCTTCGCACTGTTCGGAAACGATCTTCGTGTCGCTGATGATCTCTTCTCTGGAGCTCTTGCCGTATGCGTAATACCAGTTATTGGAGCCGTAAACTTTATGCTTGGGAAGATTGTTTACGGGGCACATCTTTTTGCAGAAATTCTGACCTGCTTCAAATGCGGACATATCTTTGTAATCGCCGAAAACAACTGTGCATGCTTCGAGAGTTTTACCCGAAAGTACAACGCCCATACCGCCGCTGCGGATATCTGCCCACATCGATACACCTGCCGCATCATACTGCCAGTGAACAAATGCAAAGCACTGAACCTTTACACCGAAACCTTCGGTGTATCTTCCTTTTGTGTCCGCAACAGAGTCGGAACCGTTCGAAACGAGCATATACCAGGGCATATTTCTTTCGGGTTCAATACCTGCCCAACGGATATCGCCGTAGCCTCTTTCGTAAGAGTCTCCGAGAATCTTTATGGCATCGCGGCGTTTTTCTTCCGCAGTGAAGTTCCAACGCAGACGGATAAAGGTTATGGGGGTCTGATCTGCCGTTACTTTAACGGAAAGTCCGTCATTTTCAAGACCGAGGGAAAGGTTGATATCGTCTATAACGATGTCTCCCGTATATGTCTGCTTGTAAACGTCTGTTTCGGTATAGACCGTAACATGGTCGGGATATCTTATATTCATTTTTGCTCTCTCCTTAGCTTATTTGTTTTTTATTATTTTGAATTGGGGTCGAACGAACTTACCCCATCTTCTGTGTACCAGTTATAATATACCTCTTTGCCGTCAATGAGCCAGCGTGCGGGACATTTGTTTTCCATCCAGTCAAGCGGACGGCATTCGTTTTTCTGAATTGAATTTATCTTCCAGGCTTCTTTTAGTTCTTCAAGCTCTTCGTCATTCAAAACACCGGGCTTGCATGAAACAAATAACGGGGAACCGCTCTTTGCGAGAATATCAAGCCACAGTCTGTTCATCTTCCACGGAATAGCGCCCGTGATACCGACACAGTCTGCATCCGCCATATAGAATATACCGTTCTGCATAAGTCTGAACGCAAGAGCGTTGACGCCCATTTTTCTCGTTACATCCCAGTCAAAGCCGCTTGTGTCTCCGCCCGTTCTGTTGACTTCATACATTCCCGCGCAAAGGTGGCTTACTGTGTTGCAACCGAGAATAATACAGTTATCTCCTGCCGCTTCTTTGATCGTTCTGTAGAAATCCATGATGATTTCTGCGGTGGTTCTCTTTTTATCGTAAAAATGCCAGCCGTCTTTTGCAAACTGGTTGCCGTAAGTGAACGCACCCGTAAAATCGAAAGAGGAATAGTCGTGTTTTATAAGCTCAAAACCCCAGTCGATTATTCTTTTTGTTACACGTCTTATATAGTCAAGGACTTCGGGGTTTGACGGGTCGAGAATAACTCCCGATTCAACTCTCGGCAAACACCAGTCTGGCTTAACTTCGGGAATTTCTTTATATGTGTTTGCAAGATAACGTACCCATATACCGGGACGTACCCCCATCTTTTTCATCTCGGAGGCAAGAGACTTCATATCTCCGAATTTTTCGTTGCTCTCCCACGGGGCTTCGACTCTGTGCTTCTGCCAGCCGTCGTCAATTACCATGTAAGGGATATTTTCAAGCCCTGCGCATTGTTCCGAAACTATCTTCGTATCGCTGAGTATTTCTTCTCTTGAGCTTTCGCCGTAAGCGTAATACCAGTTGTTTGAACCGTATACTTTATGGTCTGCAAGAGTATTTGTCGGACACATTTTTTTGCAGAATTCTCTTCCTGCCTCAAATGCCGAAATGTCTTTGTAATCGCCGAAAACAACCGTGCAGATATCAAGCGTTCTTCCTCCGAGCAAAACACCCATGCCGCCGTTTCGAATATCTGCCCACATCGAAATGCCAGATTCGTCATACTGCCAGTTTACAAGTGAATTGCACTGTACCTTAACGCCGAAGCCCTCTGTTTGTCTTCCTTTGGTATCCAGAACAGAGTCCGAGCCGTTCGATACAAGCATATACCACGGCATCATTCTTTCGGGCTCGATACCGCCCCAGTAGGCATCCGCATGAAAACGGTCAAAGCAGTCGCCCAGAATTTTTATCGGTTCGTTTCTTTTCTCTTTATTTGTAAAATTCCAACGCAGACGGACATATTTTAACGGGGAATCGTCAGCCGTAATTTTAACGGAAAGTCCGTCATCCGTAATGCTGCATGAAGTTTTAATATCGTTTATTTCGATATATTCCGAAAAAGACTGAATGTAAGCATCTTTTTCGGTGTAGACCGTAATACGGTCGGGAAATCTCAGTTTCATTTTGGTTTACTTCTTATTTCTCTATTCTCAGAGTGTTCCGAAATTATTATATACTTTTCACTGCCTTTTGTCAAGCTTTAAAACAAAAAACAAGTGACAAGGTTTTTCTCCTTGCCACTTATCTGTATTTATTTTTTCAGAATACGCATTGAATTAAGAACCGCAATAAGCGCAACGCCAACGTCTCCGAATACAGCCTGCCACATTCCCGCAAGCCCGAAAGCACCGAGTATAAGGAAAATTCCCTTTATTCCGAGCGCTATGATAATATTCTGAATAACAATCGCTTTTGTCTCTTTTGCGAGTTTTACGGCTTTTGCGATCTTTGACGGTTCATCTGTCATCAGAACTACGTCTGCCGCCTCTATTGCCGCATCAGAGCCGATACCGCCCATCGCAATGCCTATATCCGCACGTGCGAGAACGGGTGCATCGTTTATACCGTCGCCGACAAATACGGTCTTTCCGTATGTCTTTTTCTCTTCGCTGATTTTTTCGAGAAGCTCAACTTTCTTATCTGGCAAAAGTTGTGCGTAATATTCGTCTATTCCGATATTTTCGCAGACAGATGCCGCTATTTTTTCGTCATCGCCCGTAAGCATGACCGTCTTTTTTATGCCTGCTTTTTTGAGGTCCGCTATTGCTTTTTCGCTGTCGGGTTTTATCTCGTCGCAAATTACGATACAGCCATAATATTTTCCGTCTACCGCAACATACGCTTTCGAGCCGATATCATCGTATTCCGTAAACGAGATATTTTCACGTTTCATCATCTTTGCGTTTCCTATAACTGCGGTCTTTCCGTTAACCGTAGCTTTAACGCCAAAACCTGAAACTTCCTCGTAATCAGAAACAGTTTCTCTGTCTATTTCTTTGCCGTATCTTTCGGTTATCGATCTTGCGATCGGATGGTTTGAAAGACTCTCGGCTTTTGCCGCATATTCGAGAATTTCGTCATCGCTTTTTCCGTTTTCCGCAATGATTTTCGAAACGCTGAAAACGCCTTTTGTCAGTGTCCCCGTTTTATCGAAAACGACCGTGTCGGCCTTGTTCAATGCTTCGAGATAATTACCGCCTTTTATTAAAATACCGTGACGGGATGCCGCGCCTATACCGCCGAAAAACGCAAGGGGAATAGATATTACGAGCGCACACGGGCAGGAGATTACGAGAAATACGAATCCTCTGTGAAGCCATTCCGTCCAACTTTCATTGAAAATTATAGGGGGCAGTACTGCAAGCAACGCCGCAAGAATAACGACCGCAGGTGTATAGTATTTTGCAAAAGTCGTGATGAAATTTTCTGTCGGAGCTTTTTTCGACGATGCGTTTTCTACAAGTTCAATTATTTTCGATACGGTCGATTCTCCGAACGATTTCGTTACTTTAACGGAAATCACGCCGTTTGTATTGATACTGCCGGATAATATTTCGCCGCCTTCGCGGACTGTTTTCGGTACCGATTCGCCCGTCAATGCCTTCGTATCGATCATTGCCGACCCGTCTGTTACAATTCCGTCGAGCGGTATCTTTTCACCGGGTTTTACGGTTATTGTCTCTCCGATAGATACCGTCTCGGGTGCAACGGTCATGCTCCTCCCATTACGGATAACGGTTGCGCTGTCGGGGCGTATATCCATAAGTTCGCTTATCGATTTTCTCGAACGTCTTACCGCAAGGCTCTGGAAAAATTCACCGATCTGGTAAAAAAGCATTACTGCGACCGCTTCGGGATATTCTCCGATAAAGAATGCGCCGACGGTTGAAAGGCTCATCAGAAAGTTTTCGTCAAAAACTCTGCCCTTTATTATGTTTCTTATCGCTTTTAAAACAACGTCTCCGCCGAGAATAATATATGAAATAATCAGAACCGCAAGATAGATCGGAAGCGGAAGCTTCAAGATCTCACCGATGATTATTGCCGCTATGTATATTCCTGCGCCGACCGTTATTTTCAGAACAGTCTTCCTTGTCTCTCCGTCGGTTTCTTTTTTGACGGTCTTTTCGGATTTTTGCTCGCTTACTTCAACATCCGGCTCGTGACTTTTTACGACCTTTTCGATCTTTTCAAAAAGTCCGATAATTGCAGTATCTTCAACTTCGACCGTCAAAGTCTGCTTGATCAGATCAACCGTCGAAGAAGACACACCGTCAAACTTTCCGACTTCTTTTTCAATAACGGACGAACAGTGCGGACAGTCAAGCCCTTTTAAAATAAAAACTTTCTTCATTATTTTACTCTCTAATATTATTGTTGAACAATTATTCAACTTATACCCTAAAAAAATAGGAATATGATTCCTATTTTTATTTTTTATTCGTTGATATGCTCAAGCCCCATATCGATTATCTGCTTGACATGGTCATCGGCAAGCGAATAGAAAACGATCTGCCCTTCTTTTCTGTATTTGACGAGATTTGCAAGGCGCAGTGCTTTCAACTGATGCGAGACGGCAGACTTTGTCAGCCCCAAAAGTGCGGCAAGGTCGCAAACGCACATCTCATGATGCTCCAGTGCGTGCAGAATTTTGAACCTGGTAGGATCTCCGAACATTTTGTATAACGAAGCAAGGTCGATATATGTCTCCTGTCCGAGCATTTTCGGACGCACTTCGTTAACAGTATGCTCATGGATCACTTCGCAGTCGCAGGTATATTCATTGTTCATTTATTATCTCCGTTTGATAGTTGAGCAATTGTTCAACTAATTATATTCCTCAAAAAGTTTTTTGTCAATACTGTTTACAGAAAAGTCGAAAATATTATTTGAGAAACGTTTTGTAGTCTTCGTAGTTTTTCTTCAAAAGGGTAGGGGTATCGAGGCCGTACGGGCATTTGGATTTGCATTGACCGCATTCTATGCAGTTTTCGATCTTTTTCATCATAGCCTGACTTTTTTCCGTCAGATGACCTTCAGTCGGCGAACGGCGAAGAAGCAAAGACATTCTTGCGCACGTAAATATTTCAATTCCAGCGGGGCACGGCAGACAGTATCCGCAGCCTCTACAGAATTCTCCTGCAAGCTCTTTTCGTTCTTTTTCAATATAGTCGAGACGTTCTTTCGTGAGCGTCGGTTCATTATCATTATAAGAAAGGAATTCGTCCAGCTCGCTTTCTTTCTGTATTCCCCATATAGGTGCAACGGGGTACTGATCTAGGAACGCATACGCAACGTCAGATCTCGTAATCAGGCCGCCTGCAAGCGCTTTCATGCAGATAAAACCTACATCGTATTCTTCGCAGAGACGGACGAGCGCTTCTTCTTTTTCGCTCGCAAGATAAGAAAACGGGAACTGGAGCGTTTCGTAAAGTCCCGATCTCACAGCTTCTTCCGCAACTGTAAGACGGTGGTTTGTAAAACCGATATGACGGATCTTTCCCTCTTCTTTTGCTTTTAACATTTCTTCGTAAAGTCCCGAGCCGTCTTCGGGTTTCGGGCAGAAGGACGGGTTATGGAACTGATAAATGTCTATATAATCGGTTTTGAGAAGCGAAAGGCTTGTCTGCAGATCTTTTCTGAAATCTTCGGGAGTTTTCGCCATGGTTTTTGAAGATATGATAATATTTTCTCTTACATCAGACAACGCAACTCCGATCTTTTCTTCGCTGTCTGTATAGAAACGAGCGGTGTCAAAATAATTTATGCCGCCGTCGTAAGCTTTTTTCAAAATTTTACATGCCTCTTCCATGCCGACTCTCTGCACGGGAAGCGCACCGAAACCGTTTTTTGTAACGTATAAATCTGTTTTACCTAATCTGATTTTCTTCATATCTGCTTTCTCCGTTTATTTATCTGTAAGTTCTTTGAAAAGGCCTTCACAGCCGTCGTAAATATCTCTGAACGCTATATCGAATCTGTCCGAATACCATGGATCCGCAACGTCGCCGCCTCGGTTTGTGTAATCCATCATTTTTTTTATTTTACGGTCGGGGTCGCTGCCGAAAATTCTGTTCATATTTCGTATGTTTGCGCTGTCCATGCCTATAAAAAGGTCGTATTTTTCATAGTCGCTTTTCTGCAGTTGGACGGCTCTTTTCCCGCCGCATGATAACCCGTGGCTTTCAAGTTCTCTCTTTGCCGGCGGATAGACGGGATTTCCGACACCGTTCCATATCTCTTCCGTGCTTGTCGCACTCGATCTTATTTCAAATTCTTCCGAAAGCCCCGATTTTTCTGCCATGTCCTTCAAAATAAACTCAGCCATAGGCGATCTGCAGATATTTCCATGGCAGACAAACATGATTTTATGCATTGTTTAGAAAACCTCGATTTCAAGGGATTTTTGTGATAGTTGCAAGGGTTTGCGCGATCGATAGGACTTTGAAAACGTCACGAAGTGACACGAGGTGACACGTATTTACAGCTTGAAAAACTGTAAAATAAGCTGTAAATTCGGGGGTTGTATGGGAATTTACAGTTTGACTTCGAGGGTTTACAGGTCGTTGATTTTGAGGTTATTGACCTCTTTTTCGACGTTATCGAAATCGACGTGAGTGTACGTGTTGAGCGTGACGCTGATATCGGCATGACCCATAAGGTACTGTAAGTGTTTTGGATTCATGCCTGCGGATGCGCAGTGCGAGCAATAGGTGTGACGGCAGACGTGAGGCGTGATGAGGGGCATTTGTTCTTTAAATGTGTTATTGTATTTTGTTCTGATATGTGTAAAATACTTTTCCCAATGCAGGGCGACCATCGGCATGCCGTTTTTATCGAGATAGAGAAAACCTGTTACGGGGTTCCCGTTTTTATCGGGGATTATAGGGGCCGAGTTGTAGGTCTTTTGCTTTTTGATTATGCGGGAAAAACATTCGCAAACATCATCCGTTATGGGAATTATTCTTGTGCCGGAATCTGTTTTTGTACGCTCGATGATATATCGCATATCGCTTGACCGCTGTAGTTGGCGTTCGATTTTTACGGTTTTTTTCTTGAGGTTTATATCACTGATTGTGAGGCCGCAGAATTCCGAGATTCTCATTCCTGTATAAAAGAGAATATAGATTGCATCGTAATATCTCGAAAAGTGTTCGTCGTTTTTGATAAACTCCAGAAACTTCCGTTTTTGTTTATGCGTTATCGCATCTCTTGTTACGCTGTCGTTAACAACGACCGTCGCCAATTCGAATCCAAATGGGTTCTTTTTTATCAGATCGTCCTCCACCGCCATTTGAAAGGCGGGGTGCAAAACTCCCCTTATTAAATTAATAGAGCCGTAGCTTTTTCCGGACTCTTGTAAAGTTATAAACCATGTCTTTGCCTCAGAGAGTTTGATTTTATCTATCATCCTGGCTCCGAACGGATCGTTTGTTAGAAAATTAAGAACCGTATTGTAGCCCGATCGCGTAGACTCTCTGACACCTTGTTTTTGAAGCGTATACTTTCTGGCGAGCTCAAGAACTGTGAGACCTCCTCCGAGGGGGACGACATCGTCGTCTATTTGCTTTTGTATCTCTCTGATCTTTTCTCTCAGGGAGATACATTTTCTTTTGCCCTGGGGGAGGGGGTCGGTGGGTTCGAGTTTCCAGCTGTAGACGGTGTGTTTTTTGCCTGTAATATCGGTGTAGTCGTACTGATACATGCCGTCTTTTCGCTGAAGTTCGCCGTTTCGCAGGACACGTCCCTTTTTATCTTTTCTTTTTTCACTCATAATGGTAGCTCCTTCCGAAAGAAAGAAGCCTTGGGTAATACATATTATATCACACGAAAGGCTTCTTCGCAATCTTTTTTAGGTTGTATTTCAGATAGAAGTGGTGTTGTTCAGAAAATCTTCAAATTTTTTCCTGTTGATCATTGTTCGACTGCCGTTCTGAATAACGAATTTAAAGTCGGAATCGACGTATTCCGATACGATACGGTGAAGTTTATTTTCGCCGATATTGAAGTAAAGGGATGCTTCTTTAACGGTGAGCAAAAACTTCTCGCAAAGAGGTATATTGTTTTGCATACGATCAACTCCCGAATCGTTTCGCTATTTGGTGCCTGTAGAGCCGAAGCCGCCTCTGTTGTTGTCGTCGAGGTGCTCGACCTCTTTAAAGGTGATATTCGGCATTTTTTCGATGATTCTGAACTGGCAGATCCTGTCGTTTTCGTTGATGACGGTATCTCTTGTTGCTCGGACGGGCATCATCCAGATATCGTTATCTCCGCAATAGGAATTATCGATAACGCCCATATGGTTAGTTTGTTCGATACCCCATGTTTTAAAGGTCGAGCTTCTGGGGACGATATGCGCTTCATACCCTTTGGGGAGCTTCATTGAAACGCCGAGAGAGATCAGTGCGAACTGACCTGCTTTAAGTTCGACGGTCTGTGCGGCTCGAAGATCGATCCAGTCGCCTTGCTTGATAGATGTTACTTTATCGATATTATTATTATGATATTTGATAAGAATTTCTTCCATCGGTCATCACTCCTATGTATAATTTATTTTCTGCTTCGATGTCGTTATCTCCGGTTATACCCTTGCCGCCGCAATGCTTGCAGGGGATAACAAATTTTGTGTGTACGGTCGTAGAGCAGTAATTCGGTATGAATATCGGGTCGATCGGCACGCAGCCCGTGCCGTGACAGACGGGGCAGGTATTAGGGTCGATCATAGAAACCTCCGTTGGGGTGAGTTATTCATCCTTGATAAGAGATTCTTTGATCGCGGTTTTTGCTTCGTCTACGATATTTTCGTAGCTTCCGCGAGAAGCTTTCCATTCGTTATTGAAGTAAAGGTCGTAGACGTTATCGCCTCTGAGTTTGATAGTGATATCGAATCTTTTAATGGTAGAGTTATTCATTAGTTTTATTCCTTTCTTCTTTAAGAGTTTTGATTTGAGCTTCGAGTTCTTTGATTTTTTGTTCGTATAACAGAAGGATCTCGGGGAGATCGATCTCTTCGTCATATTCCGATAAAAAGTGAGAATCGGGCGGTATATGAATATATTCTCCGCCCGAGCCATCCGCATAGACACAGCTTGCGCAGGCGTTTTTATCGGAGCAAATATTTTGCTTGCCGTAGCAAAAATACTTTTTCACTGGGAATTCTCCTTTCAGGCATTTTAAGACACCTGATTCTGTATGCCTTACGTTATTTTATCCGTTTCTTCTCTGTTATACGGCAGATCGAAAATTCGGACGGTAAAGCAAAGACCTTCTTTGGTCTTTTTATTTTCGGAAAAAGAATACACTTTATATCCGTTTAAAAGGAGAGCGTGGGTTAAAGCCTTTACGCTCTCCATATCGTTTATTTTTAGATCGCAGACCTTTTCGAGCCCATATTCGTTCATAAGCGCTCCTTAAAAGTCAAACTCAATAGAGTCAAAAACCTCGTCTATATCAAGGTCTTTTTGAGAATTTGCGGGCTCTCTGAGTTTTTTGAGGAGTACTTCGAGGCAATAAGCTTCGACCTCTTCGGATGCGATCTTTTTATCTATAAGATGCATAGCGGCTTCAAGATTATCATAGATTGCATTGAGGACGCTTTCGTCTTCGATATCATCTTCCATGATATATTCGACGGCAGTCATGATATGCTGAATAATTTCATAGCGTTTTTTCTTTAAAAAAATCATAGTCTTATTATTCCTTTATTATTTTTTTTCGGGGTTTATTGCGATATACAGACCGCAGTGGCAAGAACCCTCTATGCCGTTTTTGATCTGATCTCTGAATTCTTTACATTTACACTTGGTATCTTCTGAATTTACAAGAGAGCAGGGGCAGTAGCCGCCGTTTGCTCTCAGGGCTGAAAGGATCTTATTTGCATGTTCGGTATCGTCTGTTAAAACTGCTTTTAATTTGGGTTTCATTATAATAAATCGTAGCTTTCGTTTACGAAAGCCTCCTTTCTCTGGGAATTGGGGCTGGTTTTGCTACGCGAAATCGTTACTGTTTAAGTGACGAAAGCCACAAAACCTGCGTGAAAATACTTTTCACGCTATTTCCTCTTAATTATGTATTTATTTCTCCGAGTTGTGAAGAACAGAACTGAATTCTTCGAGGCTGATATCCGGTGGTTCTTCTTCGACGGAATTGTATTTTGCCAGAGGGCCGAGGGATAGTTCTGCCATTCCGCCTGCGTAGGAAGTGAACACACAACCTTTATCGATCCCTTCGCCGAGAGGTATAAACGGGAGGTTTTTATAAGGTGTCACTCCGTCGCCGAGTTTAAACTTATATCCTTCGGATGTTTTGCAGGCAATAAGTTCCCCGGGTCTGAATATGGGATTAAACTTTTCCCATCGGGAGTTTGTTTCCGTTCGAAGAACTACATCGAATTGATATTGATGTGTTGCTTTCATTTACTCATCCTTTGGGCGAAGACGCTCTGCTCTCAGATCGTCTATAATATCCGCTTCGTCGGCGGTGAGCCAGAAATTATAGCGAGATGCAAGATCGAGATCGGAATACTCATACTCTATAACGATTATATCGGGGCCGCAATCGTTTTTGACGGTGATAATATAATCTTCGTTGATGAGAAACTTTATGATCGTTTTCATTGCTTCGTAAAATTCTTCTTCGGAAGCATAATGGTCTCTGCAGACCGTGATCTGACTTACGTTATTCATTTATTTCTCCTTTTTATGATATTTTTACTGCATACTGATTTTCGCTTGCGAGGTTTACTCCGAGAACTTCGTCGAAATGAGAGGGTCGGTTTGGGATATATCTGCCGAACTTTACGATGATGTTTTCGTAGGAGGCCAGAATATCAAGCTCCCTTTCGATCTCATCCTCTCTATAACCTGTATAGATCACGATATCGTCATTACATGCAAATTCGACTCGAATGACGTGCATCAGATACGCCAGATCTCCGAAAGAATCGAGGGGCTCAAGACCTCCGAGTACGATGGCTTTTGTTATAGGATTTGCGACATATCTTTCGACTATCAACTCGGAAGAGATATCCATGTTTGGATTTACAGCGAGTACGCTGTTTTGGCATACTCGCTGACCGCATTCTTTTTCGCATTTCCATGAGCATGACGGAAACATAATTACCATGCTCGGTTTTTTATAATTGACAAAATCCTCATCTATAAGACCTTTAATGATCATTCTTTCAGCATCTCCGCGTACTCATACCACTGGCGGGTCGTAAACTCTTTAAAACGGTCTTTTGAATAAGAGCGTGTCGGAACGAGATAACCTACGATTCTCTGATAGGTATCTTGAACCGGTTCTCCGCACACGGGGCAAAGGTCTGAGCCTATAAAACCGTGATGATTCTTGCATTCGTTGATTCGTGTGTTGAATGCAAAATAAATTACGCCCGACTGTGCTATCTTATTAAGCATATCCCACGCCATATCTGTATTGGGGAAATTTGATTCGAGGTTTATGTGCGCAATACTACCGCCGGAACATTTAGCATCGAGGATTGAAGACAGTTTCAGTTTTTCCTGAATGGTGCATTTGGTTGAAAGAGGTATCCATTGATTTGAATAAATAAACTTATCTTTAAGACCGTACAAAAGGTTATCTTTTTGGCAGAGGATCACAGCAGCTCTTTCTGCAGGAACACTTTCGATATTGAATGAATAATCGTTCGTGAAATTATCCTTAACGTCGTTGAGAACATCAAAAATTTTGCTTGCAAACTCAATACCTTCTTCGGTATAGCTCGTATAACCGAATTCGTCTTTGTTTGTAAAACCGAAGGCCTCGATAACTTCGAAAAGACCGAGAATACCGATAGTGCAATATTGCTTTGCCATTTCTATAGCTCCGTCCTGATAGTTGGGGAGGAGCCCCTTTTCGACATTTCTTGCGATTATATGACGAACAACATCGAGAGTTTTGCAGCACAAAACCGCCCTTTTCTTTAAAAGTGAAAGATATTTTTTCTCGTCGCACTCAGTTTCAAGAGCTATTCGCATAAGATTGATGGTGTTTACCTTGACCGAACCGATAGATAGGGCGGTGCCGCCGATAGAGTTTATAAAAGCGTTAAGCTTCGACGTGTCGGATAGGAGTCTGCAGCAGTTCGAGAGCGTTGTTACGTCTCCGCTGACGAAGAAGTTGCTGTCGTTCCACATTGTGTTATGATCTGAACACCAACGGGCGAACTCCTCATCTACGAACTTATTATCTTTATATAAAAGGCTGTAAGTTAATACGGGGAACGTAAACATATTCTCGCTTCTTATCTGGGAAACTACTTCCATGAAGATCTTCTGATGTTCGATTATCTGTTCGATCTCGTCGATAACATAAGAGCCGTCGGGATACTTGACACCGCCGAAAAGAGACTCTACATAGTTGCGGTCAAAAATGGATACGTTTACGAACGCTGTCTGATCGATCCTCATAAAAGGCTGATTAAGCCTATATATAAGCTTCTGGAAAGACTGACGGATGTAATAATCCGCATCTTTTATAACATATCCGTTCTCACAGTCCTTTTTCCAGAAATAGTATGTCCAGATAAGGATGTTGGGGATGCCGACCGCTCCTGAAGACCTGTTTGACATATAACTGATATACTCAATTACATCGTCGATGAATGTTGTGAGGTGCTTTGGGGGCTGATTGTTGTAGTTTTTGAGAAAGAAAAGACCTTCGGTTGCGAGTCTTGTAAGGTCGTAAGCGTAGCAGTAAGGAAGGAATGTTGAAGACGGAGCGTCGTGAAGATAAAAACCGCCGTTATATTCCGTTTCGAGCCATTCTTTTGCGGTTGAGAGGTTGTATTTCTTTTTCATCTCATGAAAGATTTTATTGAAAGCGAATAACTTATCATGAGACTTTCCCTTTTCGCTTAAAAGACTTCGGATATCCTTTGTTGATGCGTTTGCGTTTGCGTCGATTGTTACATCTGCAACATTCTTATCAATGAATCCATCGATGAAATCGGAAAAGTTAAGTTGAGCTTCGTGAAATCCGTTAAGTCTTTCAAAATCTTCGCCGTATTTTTCGCTCATAACGGACATATTTTTCTCGAAATCTTTATTCATTTTAATTGGTATATTCATATAAGATCACCGTAACTTTCGTTATGAAATCCTTTCGTATTATTTGTTGTGGTTTTTTATCCATGCGTTTGCTTCGAAAAGCTCCATTCTTTTACCGTCTGCTTCAAGTACGGGGACCTTGGTTATGCCCTTTGCCGTCATCTCCTCGATATCCGACACTTCGGTATACTCAATATTTGCCTTTTCGAGTTTTTCCTTAAGGACACAACATTGAGGACAGCCCGTTGAATATAAAATTACCATTTTACATCTCCTTTCTCAATTTAATTGGTCATAATATTGTTTATTAGGCGAAAACATTCTGTTTTAAGGCTGTTTTTCATGCTATCTCCGGTTCTGCAACAAATTCCCATACCATACCTCCGCTCGTCTTGTATTTTCCATTACACGCATACGAAATTGCTCTACGAGATATCCCCGTTTCTTTGGACGCTGAGCTGATATTATCAAATATTTGCCCAGTAGATACACATCGGACTTTTTTATATTGTGTAGGCTTGGCTTTAAATATGGGAAGTTTTCCTCTTAAAAAGTCTTCCAGTTTAGCGAAGTGCAGACCCCCACAGTTTTCTTGCCTGCCGTTTGTTGTCTTTCCGATCGACGTGCTGCACAACCCAAGCGCCTCGGCGGCTCTGGAAGCGTTTTCATACACCACTCCGCTTTCGATACATATAACGGGCAAAGACTTCGCTTTGCTGAGTTTGTTTTTTGTTTGATCGCTAACAGAATGACCCAGCAGGGAGGCGCTAATCTTCTTACAGCTTTCCTCGCTAGGGACTGGATTTTGACCACCGCTTTGAAGGTTATAGCCATACCTTATATCTGTGGACTGATAATGTTTGATAAGCTCGATCTCTTTAAGACAGGCGTCTTTTTGAGAGAGTCCTGAAAATAGAATTTCGTGTTTGAAGTTATCCCATCCGTATTTAAGAATTGCGTTATGAATTCGTGTACTTCCTTTATATCCGGCTCCATTATTTCTCCAACGATGCCTTATATCTTTGGTTATACCGATATAAACCTTCCCTGACGGGCTCGTGTGCTTGTACACATACCATTCGTTATTCATGTTCATATTCACAATTATAATGAGGCATATCATCCAATTCGTTCTGGGAAAGTTCTTGGTGATGCATAATAGCGAACACATTAAATACAACGGCGGCGAGATGATCCTCATCTTCCATTCCCATTACGAATTTATCAAGGTGTCGTTTTGCAGAATCGACATATCTTGAAAACGGCATACCTTTTTCCCAATTTCGATCGGAATATTTATTTGCTCCGAGCTCCATCCATTTTGCGAGTCTTCGGGTCGCAAAGGGGGAAATAAGATCATACCTGCCCTTTCCCGAAGACGGTTCTCTTATGGCTTTGCCGTCGCCGTATGAGATACGGGAGCCTCCATCGTCGATCTTACCTTTTAATTCTTCCATATGTATATCTCCTTATTTATTCATATCGAGTACGGGGATCGTGCCGGATCCTCCGCCCATATATATGGGAAGCTCTCCGTTCCAACTCTGTGCGTAAGCATAATTAATAAGCTCGTCCGTCAAAGACTCTGCGAGTTTTTTATTGGCTTCCGCCTCGGCTTCTGCTTTTACTTTGATCTGATATGCTTCGGCATCAGCAGCGATCTTTTTCTGTTCCGCATTAATGAGCGCAACTTCTTTTTCGGCTTCTGCCTGTTTCATTGCAACCTCTTTATCTTTTTCTGCCTGGATCATGGCTGTTTTGGCTTCGATTTCGGCGAGTTCAAGTTCCTGCTGCGCGGTTACTTTACGCTGAATAGCCTCTGCGGTTTCTTCATCTACAGAAATATCTGTAAAGTTGACCGTATCGATAACAATACCGTAGGGTTCAAATTTTTCTCTGAGATATACATCGAGCTCTGCGTTAATCTGTGTACGTTTATCTCCGAAAATATCGGTTACGGGATAGTTCGCGGAGATCTCCTGAGTCCACGCGATGATCTTGGGTTTAATGAAGGTATTTTTAATCTCTTCCCCGTCTCTGCCTTTAAAGGATACGAATGTTTCAGAGACTCTGTCAGCATCAAATTTATAAGAAAATTCAAGATTGACCCTGACAGTTTTGCCGTCGGATGTGGGGATATTGAAACTTTCATCTTTAGGGGAATCGCCTTTGTGTTCCGAGGTTAAATACGACTGTTCAATACCGATAGAGTAAGTTGTTACTTTTTTGGTGGGGGAGATCCAGTGCCAGCCCTGTGAGAGAACCTCATCTTCAACGCCGCCCTTCATATTGTAAACAACGCCTACGTAGCCTGCATCGATCTTTGTAAGACAAGATACTCCGACAATAATACCTACTAATATAACTACTGCTAAAACAATAGCGCCGACATAACCTTTATTCATTTATTATTCTCCTTTTTATTCTTTTTCTTTTTATCTGTTTTTGTGATCGCATCTTCTGCATCTTTGAATAATCTCACAAACAGGCTCCCTATAGGTCTGTATAAAAACGAGCATACAAGCCATAAAAGAAAGCCTGCCGTAAAGATGCCGAGAAGTAAAATTGGATTCATAATATTGCCTCCTCGTTACCCCAACAATCCCAGCCTTGGCGAGTATTTCTTGCATACATTTCGAGCTTTTCCAGATCGGGATAGAGGGATTCTATGATTTCATACGCCGCTGTGGGCTTCTTGCTGTGTTTCGTTACTTTTTCGGTGAACACCGTATGTATTTTACCTCTTTGCTCCGTGGCTACGGGAGTAAGTTTGCCTTTATACATATAAAGAAGATACTCGTGCCCGAACCTTACGGTAAAAGCGGCGGGAATGCCTGTGACTTTGTTCCAGATCATTCTTGCATGAAGCTTATACCCGAGCTTTTCGGCGAGAGCCTGAGCCTCGAAGAGGTATTTATCGATAGTCCAAAGAAAAAGAACTGCGTTTTCTGAGGTATGAGAATCCGCGGTTCTTAAATGATCTTCAATTTCTTTGAGCGAACAGGTCTGATAATCGAGCTCTTTGCCGCTACTATTGGGCCTTACTGACTTCGCTCCGCCTTTGCGCTGTTGCCACGGCGGATCTACATATAATAGTTGATATGTTTTATCTGTGTTATGTATATCTGTGTACATTAGTTTTCCTCGCGTCCTATCGGTCGGTCAACCATTCCACCGTTTTCGTACCAGCGACATAGTTTTCCATTTTCTTCATCAGACAGGGTGCATCCCAATATCTCCACATGACGACCACCACTAACGCATTTAACAAGTTCATTGAGAACCATAATCGATTCATCAATCAAAATTCTATCGCATCGTTTGCCGGATATAAGTTCTCTAACGGTAATGGGCGTTGGGATTTTAATCCCTAATATGTTACTTTTGTGTATCAGAACCTCTTTATATGTTTCGTCCTTGCATAAGATGGGTGCATTATTAAACTCACTTGCATACAGCATTCTGTGAGTTTTTCCTGCTCCTCTTGGCAAATTGAAAATCTTCATATCAGATGCCCTCCTTTTCGTCGATAAAAAGAAGCTCTTGAGCATACGGTAGCTTACGAGCCCATGATATAAAGTTGGTCAATGATTGATCGTCAATCCCAGACCATTCGTTTAATTTGTGAAAACGCCGCTGTCCTTTGCTACAGATAGCAAGCAGGTTTTCGTAATTCATTGTGACTGTTCGTGTCTGAAGCCACGATTCGGGAAGCCAACGGATAAGCTCTTTCCAATATTTTTTTGCGATAACGGAAGACTCTTTTCTTTCGGGCTTGGTAAGCTTTGGATCTTTAGACTTTTCGTTATAATAAAGATACATCTGACGGAGCTGTTCGAGATCTTCTATAAAACTCTCTACTCTGATCCCGATATTTATCGGGTCGATAATGGGAAGAGAACTGTCGTAATCATCCGTTTCGAAACAATCGAGAGTGATAGGTTTTGAGTGGATCTTATGCATGGTACTCGTGGAGTTTGCAACGGTGCCTACTTTATAAGTGTCGAACTCCTTCCACCAGTAAAGAGGTGCTGTTATATCAACGCTCACAAAGATCTGACGCATGAATTTTCGGTGCTCCGAACCTGCACGGATAAGGGACTGTGCGAGTTCCATATCGTTTTCGCCGATATGCAGAGACGTGTGATCAAAGAGGCTATCTGACTTCGCCCAAGAATTCATTGGATTACGCATACCTCTTAATGCGCCCTCGAAATTAAAAACCTGTGTGTTTTCAAACTTCATACATTCATTCCTTTCATTCCTGAATTATTAATAATAGCAAAAGAAATATCCCTCGAACTGTTTAAAGATGCCTGAGCCTTGCTCGAACTCCGCTTGATAAACGACGTTTTCGGGGCAGACTCTTTCACCGCAGAGAATTCTTTCCGCAACTTTATAGCACTGCTCTACGGTTTTTTCGGTCGCCCATTTGGGAAAAGAAACGCCGTTTTTCCACATAGAACCGTACTGATATTTCTGGGTAAGAACCTCTTCGATGGTATCGGGATAATACGGGTGCAACACTCTGTTGATAACTACGTTTGCGACGAGCATCTGGATTTCTTCGCTATCGCCGCCCGCTTCTCTGCAGACCGCCGCCGCAAGACAAAAGAGGTCCCTTTCGGTATAATCGAACTTGGGCTTTGCGAGCTCTACTGTTTTTATATCGAGGAATTCTTTTGCGGGCGCAGTCACATCCGAGGTGGTGGCGGTGTAGACATATTCTGCATATGAAGGGTCTTTTTCGGGTTCGTAATATTCGTTAAAAACCTCCGCCGCCGTTGCGGGAGCGGTGAAGCCTATGAGGGCGAGACCGAATACTACGGTATAAAATATTGCGTTAATTATGTTTTTTGACAATGACGCTTTCTCCGTTTCCGGCTTCGACTGCTGTTTTCGAAGCCTTGTTTTCGCCGAGAGAGATCTTGCAGAACCTGATTATATCCGCAAGCCTTTCTTCCGGACTTTTACTTTCATCTTCGGCTTTTGCGCAGATAACAGAACACATTGCCTTGCTTCCGGCAAGGAGCCCTTTATTATGTATTTCCTTAAAGCCTTTTGCGAATTCGTTTCTAAGGATCTCTTCCTGATTTTTATCCATAGACCATTCTCCTTGATAATTACTGATATTGATAAGTTCCGTGTAAAATACTTTCGAAATCTTCGAGGGTGATCTCTGCGGTGGAAAGATCGTGCGATACTTTCGCTTCTGCGATTATTTCGAGAAGACATTGACGGATAATATCTTTGATATAGTCAGGCGTCGCCGGCATAGCTCCCACTTTGTTCTCTACAGTCGCTAGCCTACCTTCTAGCATATATCGTGCTCGATCTACTGCTTCCTGAGTCCCCTCAAATATTCTTTGTTCGATTTCGGCGGGGGTGTAAAGCGGTATATTGTTAATTTCTATCGGCATATAAGATCACTCCTTAACATTTTCCGAACCGTGAGGAATAGTGTCCCGAATAACGGCAAGCCATTCTTCGGGATCTATATCGGGGACTTCTTCCGCTTCGACCGAGGGCGGTTTTTTACCGCCTGAGATAAGTTCGGGTTCATCGACATAAAAATACTTTTTCGGGTCGTAGTCGCGGAGATATCCGAGCGCTTCGCAACGAGCAAGAAGATCATCATGAAAATTATGTTGAGCTGTTGAGATATATAAGCGTTGATTCTTCGGACGAGACATAGTATTCTGCTCTGCTTTGTCTTTAATCTTAGTGGGCCATATAGCTTGATATTCCTTAGTAAAGGCTTCAACCCACTCTCTCCTTTTCTTTGTTGCAATTTGCCGCCGGGACTCAAGCTCTTTGGCAATCTCTTCTTTGTTTAGACCGACGAGGCTTCTGTAACTTTTTATTTCTTCTGCAGAGTTGGCGAGATTCCATTTAATTTCAGCCACGGTATCAGCTCCTTACGATTATTTTATGGGGTCTTTGCCGCACATGGGGCGGAGCACCGACATAAGCTTATCGAAGCATTCACAGCAAAGATCGAGATCGAGTTTGTCGCCGTCGTGAATAGAGCCGTACCCGATTTTCTTATGTATTGAAAAGTTGAGCTCGGTATCGAATTCATCGAATTCATTACCGCACATTGTGCATTTTTTTGTTTCCATAGCGATAATATCCTTTCGTTCGTTAAAAATTATGTGTTATAAAATCCTTGTTTTATACGCTTTATAAAATCCCTTATCGGACGCTTTTTCCTATAGGGGAAAAAGTCGCAGAAATCCGCATTTTCCTCATCGAGAACCGCTTCCGTATCTAAATTTACGGAGATATTATATAATCTGAGCACTCCTTTGTTCGGAATCTCATAATACACGGTATATCTTCCGTTTGGGTTTTTGATAAACGTTGCTTTCGTCGGATCAAGATATAGTTTGTGAGTTTTCATTTTTCGACTTCTTTCTAAGCATAGATATGAGAATAGTTTGTGAGAGTAAAATAAGGACCCTCTCTCTCATAGGCGGTACATAAGATTATATCGTCTTTAGAGATGGGGTCTTTATCGTAAACTCTGTTGTAGACGGTGAATCGGCTTTCAACACCGCTCCCGATAGACTGGGTTATGATGCTGTAGCCAAACTGTTTGCCGTCTTTTTTTCTGCAGAGAGGGAATATCTCTTTGATGAAAAGTTTTCTGCGGTCGGATTCTTTGCCCGATATGTAGCCCGAATATCCCATGATATCCTTGAAATTCTGAACTTTAAGAATATCGCTGAGATCGGGAAGCTGCGCCGATTTAACCAGATCTTCGCACTCTCTCATTGCCGATGGGGTATCGAGAAGCACGAAACTCTTTGATTCGGCTCCGCTTTTTGTTTTGCCGTTTGAATATTTTTTTATAATATTTTCGATCGGTTGACCTTCGACCGACGCTTTTTTGATCTGCTTTACCTCTCCCCTTTTAAAGGTTTCAAAAAACATATCGCAGATACGAAGAAGTTCTCTTTGATTTCCGAATTCGGAAAAGAAATCTATCTTTATAAGGATCTCTATTTGCCGCGCATCCGCAGCCGAGGAGAGAGCAATAGCTGAAAGAACATCGACAAAGTGAGTATATTCTTTTGTTTTCGATATTTCGAAAAGCTCATCCGCTACTTTCTGACTTAAAAACTTGACCGATCCGAGACCTTTATAGATAACTTTATTAACTTTATCGAAAAAGAAATCTCCCTTTGAAATTCCCCATTTGGGATTGGAGATCTTGATTCCGTAAAGTTTCATTAATCTTGTTCCGTTTGCGTTATCTTCTGCGTTCTGAGCATTGTTGAGGTATGCTGTGATAAATTCCATTGGGTAATAATACCTGAAATATCCGCAGAGATAACCGAGAAGACAGTATGCGATGGAGTGGTTGTAACCAAACTGATATGACGCACTGTCTTCGATGATCTGAAGGAACTGATTCGCTTCGTTTTCGGCGGTCTGCCTATCTTTGGGAGACTTTGAGCAGTAACCTTCGAGGATAGAAGGGAGGGCTTTATCGAGCCTATCCTTCTGCTTTCTACCTATCGCTCGTCTGATGTTGTCCGCTTCGCTTCCCGAAAGACCGCAGATCTGCTGAAGGAACTTGATAGTGTCTTCCTGATAGATGAGGTATCCGAGGTTATCGGCAAGAAGCTCATCGATAAGCTCCGAGGGGTTTTTATGCTCTTTTCGTGCGAGAAGATCGTTGCGGTAAGAACCTCCCGACGGACGAATGCAGGCTGTTACGAGAGACATATCGAAAATATTTTTCGGTTTGAACTTTTTAAAACAGTCTGCGGCGAACGCACTCTCGAACTGAAAAACAGAGGTGAGATCTTTGCACATATCGTTCCAGACATCTTCGTCGTTCCAGTTGATACTGTGGGTCGTGGGGTAGGCGATACCTATATAATCGCAGGTATCTCTGATCACCTTTACGGTTTTAAGGGCAAGAAAATCGTACTTTGCAGCTCCGACTTCGTGCGCCTCCTCCATATCCATTAAGAGACAATATTCTCCGTCTTTTAAAAACATGCCGTAGTTATCATCGAGAGTTATGGGGCTTATAACCATACCTGCGGGATGAACAGACTGGGAGATCTTGGTGCCTGCGAGACCGTCGTAATAATAAAAAACTTCGGGGTATTTTTTTCTTGCGGATTCGGGAGAAGCTTCGAATTCCTTTTTGATACGAGCGGTGTTTTTAAGCGAATATTTTTCTTCTCCGCCCGGTCTTAAACTGAAAGCCCTGCAAACTTCATCGATAACGCTTTTATCTGCGAGAGTTCCGTAAGCGGCGACCCTTGCGGTTTTGGTAAGACCGAACCTTTGGGTTATATACTCAAAAATTCTCGGACGGTCATCATAGGCAACGTCGATATCGATATCGCCGATCTCGACACGGTCTTCGTTGCAGAAACGTGAGAACACGGTATGCCACGTTTCGGGATTAAGATCGATAATATCCGTTACGTATGCAACTCTTGAACCTCCGACAGAACCTCTTGCGGGTCCTATCGACATTCCCTGACTTTTGCACCGGCGAATAAGGTCTGACATGGAAAGCATGAAACCTACCATGTTGAGCTTTTTAAATACCCTGAGCTCTTCTTCGACCGCTGCTCTGAACGCTTTTTCCTGATAGCGAGGTATGATGCCGCTCTGAAGTTTCATGTCGAGGCTTTCATACACTCTTTTTTCAAAGATCCTTTCATCTTCTTCGGCGGATCCGTAGAGGATCGGATATTTGATCGATCTGTCGAGAGAAAAATTCTCACAACTATCGGAGATAAGATTTGTGTTGCTTATTGCAGACATGATCTGATCTTCGCTTAAAGCGCCTTGAACACGGAACTTTTCGATAAGCTCCGAGGTGGTCTTATAGGTCATATCAAAAGCATCTTCGTCGCCGTAGGATTTCCTTTTTGCTTCGAGAAGAATGCTTCTGCATTCGGCTTTGTAAGTCGAAGAACTGTGGGTATCGGTTCCTGCGACGAGAGGTTTTTTATAGAGCTCTGAAAGCCTTGCAAGTTTTTTATTGAATTCGATCTGTTCGGGGTGGTTATGCGGTTGAACTTCAAGATAATCGTAATGCATTAAAAGACGTTCAAACCACGGGTTTTCCTCATTGAGCTTATTTAACGGACTTGCAAGGCACGCACTCGTTTTTATGATGTTATCCGAGATGCCGAGAAACTCTTCGAAAGAAATGCGATTATTATAATATGAATGTTCGTCGTCGGTAGAAATAGTTATCAGACGGTTAAGCTCTTTTACACCTTCGAGGTTTTTTGCGAGAAGAACCGTGTGGTAATTATCTCTTACTTTCGGTTCGAGCTGTTCGGTCAGATAGATCTCTACGCCGTGGACAAATTTTATACCGACCTCATCGCAATACATCTTTTTGGATATCCAGCCTCTCGGAAGCCCGTGCTCGGTGGAAGCTATAGCGGTACCGCCCGATTCTTTGACGAGATCTACATAGTTTTTGAAATCCGTGCAGGAATCCAGAAGACTGTATTCGGAATGGAGGTGGTAGAGAAAATACGGTGGATTGGATGATTTATTCATTAAGAAAACATCTGCCTCCTTTCGTATAGGTTATTCCATACTTCAAAACCCGCATCTACGGGAGCCATTTTGGGGGAGAGAAGACCGTCTCTGTTTTTTACCCATTCGATATTTACATAATGCTTGAGTTTCGAGATATTTACATCTTCTTTTATATTGACCTCTTCATCGAGAGCGAAAACGACAGGTATGCCGAGTTTCATTAAAAACTTCATTTGCTGAGGGTTAAGATGAGAAGTTAATAATGCGCAGGCGTTTGTAATACCCCATTCATAGGCGAGCATTACGGATTTTGCGCCTTCGAAGATGATGATCTCCCTCTTTTCTTTTATGGATGACTCGTTATCCGAAAACCCGTAGAGAGTATCGAGAATTCCGAGGGGTTTGAAATATGTATATTTGCGCAGACCCTTTTCTTTATAATCCTTATCGAGGGTTCTGCCGCTGATATTGATGATTTCTCCCGAATAGCTTTTGATCGGATATACTATTCGGTCTGAAAACGAATCGTAAGCAACCCCGAATTTCTTCATAGTCTCGAAACTTATACCTTCTTCTTGCCATAAGTTCAGTTTTTCTTTATTGAACTCATAACGATCCATATAATTTGAGGGGAGGGGAGCTGCTTTTGACTCTTTTATATTTTGCGGTCGTTTTGCATATCGTTTTGCGATCTTAGTTGCGGAGAGCGTTGTTGTGGGTTGTATGTCGCTGTCGGTTATGCCGGCGTAAGCTTTGATGATATCGACCGCTTTTTCAAAACCGCATCGATGATAATGCTTTACAAAACTTATAAGGTTACCGCCTATTCCCGAACTGAAATCGTGAAACTGACCTGTTTCTCTTCTTACGGAAAAAGACGGTGTGTTTTCTTCTTTGAACGGAGAAAGACACCACCATTCTCCGTTTTTCTCTTCAAGCTCACAATACTGGGAGATATATTCCAGAATATCGACTTTTTCGAGAAGTTCGTTTATCTCCATTACTGATCGCCTTCCTATCGGTTAAAATTTAATAAGGTGTTGTTGGGGTATGCTGCTTGGCTTCTTCGTAACTTATGATATTGCCGTTGAACTGAAGGTCTATGTATTCATCGGAAGTCATTTGAGCTCCGTTTCGGTTAAGGCAGATCCTCAGTTTTTTATTGCCGCACTCTATACCATCGGTTTCGATCTCTTCGGGGGTTTTATCCTGAATGAGAGCGATGGTGGATGCGTTTCTGCCGATCTTTGCGCTGTCGGCAACTTTACCGCTCGATGTCGCTTGCGCGGCACCTATACCTGCAATATTCATATCGCCGCAGATCTGATTTTTTACCATATCGACAAACCTTCCGAGTTCCTGATAAGATTCGAAAGCATCGCCTTCGCCCTTACCCTTGAAATAGTCTACGATAAGAACATCAAGGCCCTGAGTGTGTTTGACTTTTTTGACTGCGGTATAGATACTTTGTGCATCGAACATAGGCATATAAAGATGCGTGAATTTGCGTGTTTTGAGCCACGCAAGACTCTCGTCGATCTTCTTTTTCTCTTCTTCGGAATACCTGCCCGATCTGATTCTCGAAAACTCTATACCGGTAAGGTGAGAGATAATTCTGCTCGTGAAAAGACGGGAGTTTAACTCGGAATCGAGATAGAAGACTGCGACATCCCTTTTCATCAGATCGACTGCGCAGTTTAAAAGCATCATGCTTTTACCTTGCTTTGCTTCTGCGGCGAAGATGAAAAGTTCTCCGCGCTCGACGGTGGCGAAATTATTAAGGGTTTCAAACTTGAAAGGGATTCCTGCCATACCGACATCCTGCCTTGACTCTACCTCTTTCCAGAGATCATCGACGACATCTTTATACTGCGGAATTTCGGTGGTGGTCGAAAAATCCATCATTACTTTATCAAGTGTTGCGTAAATTTTTTGCTCAACATTTTTTTCGGACTTATCGAAACAATACTTTTCACATTCTATAAGCTTATCATACGCTTTTCTTCGGAAGGCCGCATCGAGAACGTTTTCCGTGAGGACCCTGTATTCTTCGACGGTGGTTCTGGCAATATTTTTCGCCAGCTCCAGAAAATCATCGACGGACTGTTTTGTTATAAGACCCTCGGCGTTTCTTCTTACGGTCTCATCTTTGGTTATGATATTCATGATATTAAAACTGTCTATGACCTCAACGCCCTTTTTGATAAGTTGAGATATAGACCAGTACATATAAGCGTTTGAAGTATCGGTAAAATGCTGAGGTTGAAGTTGTTCGCAATGAAAGAAAAACTCGGGTCTGACTGCGAGAGTTGCGACGACGCCGGCTTCGCTTTCTACGTTTTTAATTTCTGACGAACCCCTCCTTGTTTCGGGCGGGGGAGAATAGTTGCCCATTAATTTTTTCCTCCAAACATTTGGAAATATTCGCAATTATCACACACATCGCACAGATATTTACATTTAAACCATTCTATATTGGGTTTCCATTCGGACTCTTCGGAGATCTTTTTGATCGATCCGAGAGCCCAATCTTTGGTTTTCTCGTAATTTTCGGGCACGAAGGGTTCTGATATATGTGTTTGTATGCGGAAGCAGTTGAAAACCAGACGGGTAGGGGGGATGCCGAATTCATCTTCGACTGCGATAGAATAAAGATAAAGCTGGCGAAGATATTTATCGAGCTCTTGATCCTGCTTTGTCGGTTTGCTTTTTTCGCTTCTCGGGCTTAAGGCTCTTGATTTATTATCGGTTATTATTATGCCGTCCTCGGCTTTAGAAACCTTATCGATATAGCCGATAAAAATTTTGTCGGCTATATTAAAGGATATTTCTTTTTCGACTCCGAGGATCTCATGGTTTTCTTCTTCGATATTTTTCAGATACTCAAGCCCCTGGCTGAAATAGTTATGAAAGATATTTTTATTCGGAGCTTTCCCAATGACATTTGTTTTGAAATTGAGAAGATAATAATCGGGGAGCTCCTGCTTTGTTAGCTCTTTATCGAGATATTTTTGAATTATCAGATGCATAAACGAGCCGTAATCCGAGAAGAAATGACGGCGACCGCTTATGTTTCGGATATATTTCAGGAAAAATTTATACGGACAATCCTCATACGACGTTATTCTGGAATAGCTCCAGGTCATGCTGTCGGTTATATGAGAGTAGTTCATTTAGTGAAAACCCCTTTAAAACGGGAGGTCTTCATCTTTTTCGTTATTTTCGCCCTCTTCGGGGAGTTCTTCGAACGCCGTTTTCTTTTCGGTCTTCTTTGCTTCGGGAGCCGGAGAAGCCGCAGGGCGAACATCGACAAATTCGAAATCGTAAACCATAAAGGTGAGATATTCTGTGGACTTTTCTTTATCGTATCGGGAAAAAACCTCGCAGTCGCCGAGTTGAATTCTGTCGCGCTCTTTAAGCTGTGCGGCTTTTTCTCTTGCTTTGCCGACAAAGCTGCAGAATTTGGAAAAATCCTGCTCGTATTCATCGGTCTGTTTATTCTTTTTACTTGTGGAAATTCTTACATTATAGAAATTTCCTTTGCCTTTTTCGACGCTCCAGACGGTAGCGTATGCCTTATTTTTAAAACCCATATGTACTATTCTTCCTTTTCTTTATTATTCTTACTGAAAAAATTATTGAGTTCCGTTAAGAGATTGCCTGCTATAACGGGATCCGTTATATCAAAATAATTCGAAGTGGGTTTGCCTTTTTCGTTTCTTGCGATTTTCTTTATGATATCGATTATTTTCGCTCTGTCGTCGGGAACTTTTTCGAGGTGAGACGAAACTTCGCCGTGGATCTTCTCTACGATCTGAGCAGTGATCTCTCTATCCTCTGCTTCTGCGGCTTCTTTCTGTGCCGATCTCCAGTTATCGGGATCATCTTCGGAAGTTGCGGCGTTGAAATACTTGAGCAGAAAATACCTTGAAGAGTATGAAAGACCCGAACCGAAAGCCTGGCTTGCATCTGCCTGCTGACCTACCATTGCCCAGGGCACCGGGATCTTTTCTTCCGGATTTTCATTATTCACCCACGTCCAGACCATATCTCCCGAGACAAGGACTTCGTTGACTTTTTCTTCGTAGACCTTTCCGTCTTTGGTCGCCTTTGTTTTTGAATAGTTGTAAGGTTCGACTTTCGTGGAGCCTGCTACGATAGACGGGATAAGAGAAACTCCGTATTTATCCATAAGCCCCGTTATCTTCGAAAGAATAAGATCTTCGGTAACGTACTTATAGCCGTAACCTGACTTATTTTTCTGCAAGATCTCAACGGGCTTGCGGATCTTTGCGAGCTTCTGATAAATGTTGAGTTTTACTTCGGGCATAAAATCCTCCTTTTATTCTGTAAAAATGAATTTATAAAACCGCACCCGAAATGTTTTATTTTTCGGAATGCGGTATATAGCATATTAAGCAATTTTGACATACCCCCTTAATACCTCGCTGTTCAAGCGGTTTTCGAGGGGTTTCTGAATCAAAAATTTTTGAAAACCGAAAATCAGTCATCGATAACGACGCAGTTTACGGTGTTGCTGAGTGCGGTACACGCATCGATCGCAATAAAGCCGTCGCCGTAGTAGGGTTCGAATTTTGCGTCTGAGCCGTAGGCATCGCGGTTTTCAGCTTCCGCCCAGGCTTCGTTTGTACCCCAGTGCCCGAACACAATAGTCTTTCCTGTTTGGTTAAGCCCCTGTTTCGCCATCTGAAACGGATTTCCCCACATGGCGTTATTCCAGTCTTCTTCGGAGCCGTTTCGCCAATCGGGTAAAAACTCGCATATCCTGCCTTTGATATGATGCGCAGGTTTGCTGTATTGGCAGAAAGTGGGTATCCAGCTATGTACGAAGATATAATGATCGGTCTCGAAATAATTGACCATTTCGGATAAAAACGGTTCTGTTCGCCTGAGAGCTCTTTGGCACGATTCGGAAAAATCATCGTCTTTGCTTGAGAACGCACGAACGGTTGTGACCGTCCCGTTATGAAAGTCGTGATGTTTGGGATAACCTCTTTCGCAGAGATCGACAAGAAGCTGCTCGTGATTCCCTTTTACAAGAACCTTTCTCGGAAGACCCCTTAAAAACCTCATGACCTGAACGGGTTTCATACCTCTGTCGAAATGATCTCCGCATGAGACAAGACAATGATTGGGATTATCTTTATCAAAACCTGCGGTCTTGAGAGCCTTGATTAGCTGATCGTAATATCCGTGAATATCCGATACAACAAAATATTTCATTATGCTATCACCTCCTTTAGGGTATAAAAAAGGCACCCCGAGAGGGGTGCGAATTTGTTATGCGGTTGTTTTTTGCGAAATCTCTTTGTTTTTGGTTTCTATAAATTCCTTAACCATCATGGCATAGTCTTTATTTTTGATAACGAAAGGGTCGTAATATTTCAGACCGTCTTTGTTAAGTATATAGTTTATTACATATACTGCTCGGTCGGAATCGGGCTTTAAGTGAGAGGGTTTGGGGTTGAAAGGTATTTGATCTATAGAAAATCCGATTTTTTCACTTAATTCTTCCCTTGTGAGTTTGTCTAACTCGGAAAATGCCTGCCAACACATCCAACTATAGCAAGAGTCGATAGACGGATCGGAGTCCTTTCCGTTATTTAATGGGCTTTGAGGGTTTGATATGAGGTTTTGGATAACAGGAATACTGATAGTTCCGTAAGCATAATTTTTGAATCTGAGCTGAAGAAGCTGTGCGTTACGTTTATCGCTTTCGGGAATCGTGATTTTAGAAACCTGAGCCGAACCGTAGTCTTGTTTGTATTGAGAAATAAATCGAGATAAATCTTGTACGTATTCTTCGAAATCATTTGTGTTGTGCACAGGATAGCCCGAAAGATCGGCATAATAGAGACCTTTTTGGTGGCATAAAAAACCTCTTATAGCCGTTATATGTTCTTTATCCGGAGACGGCTTGGTAAGAAGACTGTAATATCTTCCGTTATATTTAGGTAACAATAATAAAGGGACGCCTATCTGTTTCTGAATATCAAACTCGGACACGTATTGTAACCGGATTATTTCGTCTCTACACATATTTCTATAACAGCCGTCCATAGATTGAAGAGATATACAATCTTTATGTCTGGCTCTTTTTTCATTCAGCTCATCTATACATTCCTGATCAACTTTGGGATAGCCGCAGGAAATAAAGCCGTCTTGATCCGGCTTTGGCTGCGAAGCCTTGTCTTCTATAGAAGAACATATTGCATACACAACAAATACGAATATTGCTAATAAAATAAGGATCATGGATACGATCCCGACTATTGCTGCCGTTTCGTCTCCGTCACTCGCCGCGCTATCTAAAAACACAAGGAAAACATTTACAGCAACAAAGATTATCCCGGGGAGGATCAAGTCTTTTGTGAAAACATGCTCTTCCTTGTGTAATTTATAGATAATATATACTATGCCGATTAAAACCCAAACAAAAGCCATGATATTCCTCCAGATTAAGTGATTATATTTCAATTATAGCATAAAATTCTTTGTTTTTCAAGAGATTTCGGGGTGTTTTTAAAATATGAAACTGTTATTTTATAGACTATCTTTGTACTCGGTAAAATACCAAATGAGTTCGTCTTTGAATTCCTCGATAGCGGCTTTTGCGGTTTCTTTGGTGTCGAAATAGATTGAGCCCAAATTTTGATGTACTTGGTTATCATAAGTATATAATGCTTTATCTTGATGATCATAATAGATCGAATGTTTGTATGTATGAGGGATAGTCCAATCCAACTCTTTCTCTCTATGCTTAACCGCAAATCTTCTCAACTTACGCATAAGAGTATCAGCTCTTCCGTTGTTTTGTGCTACGGTTTTGTCAGAATAGTAGTTAGCGATATCATAGAACGTATCATCAGTCGGGTCGCCAGCATCATCATCTATCTCAACTTCGCCATTCCACCCCACGTAGTAGTAATCTTTGTTATAATCAACTCTCTCATACCCCGTCTTTTTGGACTTTTCCGAGGCTTCAATAAGCTTTTTAATCTCCTCTTCGGGGATCTCAAGTTTGATTTCTTTCCCGTTAACTTCAAGAATTGCAGATACTTTCATATATTATCCTCCTTTGGATTGGTTTCGGATGCTTTAAAATTAAATATAGGAATAAGCCTATTTAACACATCTACGGTGGGCTCTATACATTCCATAATCTCTTCGTAGTCTTTGTACGCAAAGGGAGCTTCGTCAAGAGTGCTTTGATTGATACAGGTGGAATATATGCCTTTCATCTGAGATTGATATTCTTCGACGGTAAAAACTCGTTTTGCTTCGGAACGAGAATATAACCTTCCCGCTCCATGGGGCGCAGAATAATTCCACTCAGCATTTCCCTTGCCTTTACACAGAAGCAAACCGTCTCTCATATTTAACGGTATAACAAGAAGTTCATTCTTCTGGGCCGAAATTGCTCCCTTTCTTAAAATCATGTGATTGGTATCGATATAATTATGAATGGACGATATATGATCCTCAATACTTCCGTCCATAGAAGATACGATTTTCCTAAGAATCTCAAGTCTGTTATCGTTCGCAAATTTCTGCATTATCGAAACGTCGTGAAGATATGAACGCATATCTTCTCCGGTTAAGAAGCACAGTTCTTTGTTAACGTGGAACTTATTATTTTTAAGCCAAGACTCTCTCAACGTTGGTTCAATCTCTTTTATTTTTTCTTTTAGAAGCTCGCGGTTATAATCGGCGATTCGTTTCTCTGCAAGATTCTGATAATATTCCGCAACCTTATATCCGATGTTGCGACTTCCGCTATGAACCGATAACCAACCGTCAGCATAGGCTTCTATGAAATGATTTCCTCCGCCGAGAGTGCCAAGAGAAGTTTTTGCCTTATCTTTTACTTCCTTTTTAAGATAATCCCAACAATACAGATCTTCGAAATTCCATGGTTTTTCTTCGCCGTGGGTCTCTGCTCCGAACGGGATATATTTTCTTATCACAGAGTCAAGTTCTTCAAACCTATGAGAAAAATCGATGTCTGTTTTTACTAAATCGACACCGCAACCGATATCAACACCAACAAGGTTCGGGCATACTTTATCTGATATTAACATGGTTGTTCCGATGACACATCCTGCTCCTGCATGACAGTCCGGCATAATTCGTATATGTGCATTTTCTCCGAGCGGAGAATTTGCCATTTGATATATCTGAGATATTGCATCCTGTTCTACGGTTTTAGCGTAGATCTCTATATCTCCGTACTTAGAATTCAGTATCATTTTTAGCCTCCTTCTGTTTCCTTTTCTTTTTCGAAAACCCCGAACGTTTTATAAAGCTCCGACCGACACTCGTTTACCGTTTCATCGATAATTCTTTTAATGCGTTCATCGGGGTTGCCGAACCATTTTTGTTTAAACTTTGCTTTTGCTTTTAGATACGTTTCTTCACTTGAGTCGGAACAAGAGTACCAATCGAACTGGTGGATAAGATCGAGAACATCCCACACAAGAGCCGAGATCTCTTTATCTTCAAAAACATTTGAGGGTCTGTCAGTCCACCCGAATATCTCGGATTTCAGGGTGCCGTCCATATAATTAAATCTTCCGCCGGACATTTACTTTACCTCCATTTTATTTAAGATATTATCAATAAATTCACAAACCTCACGAGGGTTTACGCTAAAAGGGGTTAACTCCTTCTTAATCTGTTCCCCAACTTCTTTGATCGCCTCGTTTTTTAAGTTTTTTATAAACTCCAAAAACGAAACATAACCCCAACCGTCGCCTTTATACATGTTTAATCTCTTATTCTCTTCGGTCAATCTTTGATTTTCCGCCTTGAGATTATCGATATATTCAAAAATTTCTTCGTTGATCTGAGCATGACAACCGCTACAGTATGACAAAGCTTCTTTGAGTTCTTCGTAGGTCAACATTTACGTAGCCTCCTTTTTCTTACTTAATAATCTTCCGTGTTTGGATTCTTCAACTCTTAACTCTTGAGGCGAAAAGCCCTTTGCGACACATTCATAACCGTCTGCAAATCGGAAGCGGCAGAAAGCGTCTCCTATGGGTTTTCCGTAGCCGCAGTAATGATCCGGAAAGCTAAACGGTATCTTTTCTCCCACAGCGTCTTTGCATAAACAGGCAATAAGATTACAATCAACATCTTGGGCATATTCGCAATCTTTACATCGGGTAATTCTGACAAGATCTTCACCCGGTTTGTGACAATGAAGCAGTTGCATCGCAAAAACTATTGATAACATTTCGGGCTCGGTGACTTGCTCCGCAAAATCGCTACCAAGTATCTTTTTGTGTAGGCTATTGAGGCTCTGAATTATTGTATCTATTCTATACATCGGTATCTCCTTTCGATTTAAACTCTTCAAGGCAACGGAGTATTTCGTTATGAAGCCAATCACAATCTCCGTGTGGATTAGAGGGCGAGCAGTAGAGATAAGCTCTCTGTAACAAACTCCAATTATCTATCAGGTGATAATAAACAACCTCTGCGAATTTTTCGAGCTCGGGGGAAATATCGGCAGCAGGAAGACGTTCTATATCCTTGAATGCTATTTTGAGCCCTCTCCCTACGAATTTATTTTCTTCTTCGGAACACATCGGTGACTCAAATTCCAATTCTTCTATCAGTTCGTCGAGAGCTACTTTTCGACTTATGTAATCATTATTCATTTTTTCTCCGTTTCTGGTTCTCCATTGATTATTTGGAAAAACTCTTCTATATTAAATTCTGTCTGAGAACCGGGCAAATCTCCCTTGTCGGTAAGATAATCATTCCATTCTTTCGAACAGACAACTCCAAGGATTCCTTTTTCCGGGACCCAAAAGACCCTTGCGTTAGGGATCTCGGTCGCCGAATCATAGTTAGACAGAAAAACTTTTAATTTTTCCGGGGTTCCGCAAAGCGTTTTTGATACAACCATTTAAAAACCTCCTGTTTATAAAAACCTCGTTTTATTAACATTTTTGACCCCTCAAAATGCGGTGTATACCGTATCGCAATATTCGCATTTTGCGGTTTTGTAATCGTGAGAGAAAACTAAAGGCGCTCCGCAATTTTTACAGTTTGTCGGGATAGGTTTTCCGAGGTTATCCGGTTCTGATTCGTCTTCGGAAAGCTTTGTCCAAACACCATTCGAAAAAATAAATGCTCGACGAGTATCTGAAAGAATTGCGACCGTACCTTCTTTACAGTTTGTAAGATTGCTAAAGCCTACAGAATCTGTGCGAATTACGGCTAAGCTCGGGACGTTCCCGAAACAGCATTCCTCTTTATCGGTAGTGTCTGCTAAATTAGACATAGCATTATCAATCTCCTTTATTTGTTTTAATAAACCGCCGCTCACTGTTTTTATTACCGGAAGTATAAAAGCTACGAGAATCGGGATGATAAATATTATAACTTCCATGATAACCTCCGTATGCATTTATTCCGAAGCGGGGGCCTTATCCTTAATGATAAATATTTCTCCGTCCTGACCGACGAGTTCGTAGTGTTTGTGAAATTCTGTCATGCTGACGTTATCATCAATGATAACTTTATATTTATATTGACCTGTTGGCTCGGCATTTGCATTGTAAACAATAGTGCCTGATATTGCCGCAACTATGAGTCCAAAAACAACTACCAGGGTGCTTGTAGCTGCATCATAATCACAACAAACAAGTATAATTGCGGCTACAGCACTAATAAGGAACATAATTATACACACTATCACTCCTAAATCGCCGTCGCTCATTATGGGTTCTTGAGATAAAACTTGAATACCTTCTATCATTTTAAAAACCTCTTACGTCTTTGAGTTGCCGATATATGAGAGGTTGTCCTCGCAATCGGATCTGCTCAACAGCCTACGAAACTTTTCCAATATTTTTCGACGGGCTTTGAGCTTTTTATGAATGCTGTTTGCTTCTTTAAAAAGCTCGGGATCTTCAGAGCGGTCTACAGATACATAGTCTAGAGCGAACGCATCTTCGAGATCCTGCTGTTCCTGAAATAAATTTTCGAACATTTTCATCCTCCTTTTTGTGATCGAATCTTTAATAATATCGCACCGATTTAAAAACCGTACCAGAACTTTTTGGTAAGGGCGTAGTTTGTATACATTTTCTATAAAGTAAACCGGATCTTTTTTATATTTACGAATTATAGATTCTAACTTATCGTCCATTATTAACCAGCCTTTTTTATTCTGCGATAAGGACGACATTCTGAAGGTGGGTGTAATAATAACGTCCGTCGATCTTGATCTGGATTGAGTCGGAATCGTCGTATTCTTTCCAACCCTCGACATGGCCTTCAATCTTTGTGCCGTCGGGGAGTGAGATTATTGCTCTGTCGAAAGTATAAACAGTATCAAGAATCTGTTTATTTCCGCAGGCGGTCGAAGCGAATACCGTTACGATAAGGATAATTGCGATCAGAAATTTTTTCATATGTAAGTCTCCTTTCTTATTGTTTACAAAATTCTTTGGTTAATTTATAAAACTTCCCGTTATCCCGACGAGACATTTTACGAAGTTCATATTCGAGACATTCGGAGTCTTCTTTGGGACAGCTTATCATATAGTCCGGACGAAGAATTCCTGTTATTCCGAGCCAACGTCCGTCGTAAAGATCGGCAGATCCCGGCGCATGATTTCCGACATGGTTATAAGGCGGTGAAAATTTAATGGTGGGGATTTCGGATTTTAAGAGCCACGTCATCATGTGATGAGAATCGTAGTTAAACGATACGAGATAATAATTTCGTTTTCTCCAGTCCATTGAAAACCTCCTATTTAAGGATAAGTGAGAGTTTTTCGTACATGGTTAAATCGGTGCGGTCGGCCAAAATACTAGCTAATTCAGACTTTTGAAAATCCGTGCGTTCAGCAATATAAAAAGCAAGTTCGTCGCCATAAGCAAACGTTAATCTATCTTTCACAAATTTCTTCTCGGCTTTTTCAACACCATTTTCAATAGCGAACTCTTTGTATTCCAAAGGAAGATTTGCTATAGCGGTATCTTTAAAAACTTCATCAATGGAAAGCTCTTCAATAAAAATAATTGATTTTGCCACAAGCTTGTGGGGTCTGCTAAGTGGGTTCCAAAAGATCTTGTTTGAGGTTTGCTCTTCTACTTTTTCCTTTTCAACAAGTGCTTTAACTTTAAAAAATCTATTATTATTACATATGACTTTCGTTCTCTTCGGCAAAATTTTTACAACCATTTTCGGCTATTTTACATTGTTGATGCCAATAATTAACTAAATTAACACCGTCATCATCATAGAGAATATCTTTCAACCTCTCAATCTCTGCCTTTAGGAAGTTGTTTTCGTCACAAAGTCTTTCAATATGGTCTGCGGCATCTGTTGCCATTGCGTTAATGTTAGTTTCAAAAGTTCTAACAAATTTTCCTTTGTACTTTTCAGCAACTGCTCTTAAAGCAATTACAATTTCGTTATCTGTCATTTTCTCGCTCCATTTCTTTTACAAGGTTGTCGATATCACTAACCAAGACAGCTTCGTCCCAAAAATCGCCACCCCAATCACTTGATGACATTTTGCGTTTGTGATTTTTCAACTTCTTTGCAAACTCTTTTCGGGCTTCGGATTTGATTTGGTCTTTATAATACATTACGTCCGCTTTTTCAGCTCGCAGCGAATCTTCAATCTCATAAATATTTTTTAACTTCTTATCAACTTCTTCGAGTTCGCCGTTCAAACCGTAGATTTCTTTGATTAATTCCCGCAACCTCTCAATCTCTGCCTTTTGGCGGTTGATAAGGTCAAGGGCGTTTTGCATAATATCTTGAACGGTAAATTTACAACTATCGGAAAGTTTACACTCCCAACAACCTGTATCAGCGCCCTTGCAACACTCCAATGCCTTTATAATTTCGTTATCGGTAAGTCCATCGGCCTTTTTCTCTTTTTCTTCCTGCTTAAATTCTTCAATAGCCTGAATAATATCTTCTTTGGATTCAATAGAGCTGGAATAATCTTCGAGCGCATTTAAAACTTCTTGGACATTAATATTTTTGACAATACACTCTTCTCCGTGAAACAAGATTTTACAATCATTATTATCGTTTAATGGGAGTATATATGTAAGTGTATCGTCCTGAAAACAAGGATCGACAAGATCTATACGTTTCCATTGGGGAGGTTCTTTAAAAAACATTATTCAACTTCCGTCCTTTCTTTTACGGTATATATTTTGCCTTCCTGATCGACGATCTCGTAGTGCTCCAAGAACTCATTCATAGAAACCTCGTCGGAGATAAGGACTTTATAGTGAGTTTCGTATACTTCGGGAGTCGAGCAGGTGTTACTCGCGAGAGCTCCTAAAAGTAAACCGAGTATAATACCTATACAAGTCCCAAAGAACATCCATTCAATCTCTGAATCTACGGCAGAAATTATTGTACCTATTATAAAGCCCATGAACATACATCCAAAAAACGCGATTATAAAGGGTTCTTCGTTAAACCCTCCGGAAATGAGAACTTCGGACGAGTATAAAATTTCTACACCGGGCATATTAAGATTCATCCTCTCTATTATAATTTCCCTTTATATATTCATTGTAGCTTTCTGCGATAGCTGCGATCATTGTGTAAAACTGACAAACACAGAGAAAAGGCAGCTGAACATGTCCTTTTAAATTCTCGAATTCTTCTTTAAATCTGCAAACCTTACTGTGGGAACAAATACTGCATTCTTGTTTTGCCAGATCTGCAGGTTGGGATTTCTGTTTTAATTGAGGTTCTATCGTACCCTGATATCCACAACGCGAGCCGCAGTCACATTTATTTTCTGTATCCCTATAATCACACACACCAAAGTATTCTGGGCGAAAGCAGTAGTATTTATCCGTCATAACGTACCCCCTATTACTTCCCCATAAAGCTCTGGATATATTCGAAGACTGCGAGTTCTGGAAAACAGATCGACTGGACGAGATGATAAGTATTTACACAAAGACCAATAGCGCCCGCGATACCAATGATGACGAATATTATTATTCCTCCAATATACAAGGTTGCTCTATATTCATGTTCATCTTCATCATAACTATCAAGTTTAGGTAACTTCTGTGCTGATATTGAAAATATAATAATACCGACTATCAAACCAACAAGACTAAGAGCTACAAAAAATACATTTTCTGCTATGCACCATCGAGCTATTCTTTCCATAAGAGTCTGAGCTAATGGTAAAACATTTTCCGCGCTCCAATCTATTGCGATGCCGAATTTCTGACCGAGATATTCGATGACCTGAATTATCTGGTCTGCTACTGTTGTTTGCATATTTAAAACTCCTTTTTTATTGAATATAATGAGTATTTTCGGATATCAGAGTAATGCGGCTTACTCTTCTTCGTCCTCGTAAAGTTCGAGATCCTGATCGTAGTCGAAAACCTCAAGGCGAATTTCGCTGAGTTTTACAAATTCGAGTATGCCTGAGATCCGACCGTCGTCTGAGATCGTTCTGAAACCGAGGAGCCAGTCATTTCCGAGGTCTATAGCCTCTGTTAATTTGCCTAATGTGTAGTGCCCGCTGTTTTCATAAATAGACTCGTCGATAAACGCAGACTGCTGTTCATAGGGAGTGAAAACCTTTTTGTAAATGAGATAACGGTAGATGCGATCTTCGTTATCGTGGACCCATGTCTCCATATCTGTGATCTGTTGCAATATAAAAACCTCCTTATTTGTTAAACTCGATACAATGATCGATTATTCTTTTCCGTTCGATACTACCTGAAAAATCTTTCCACGGAATTACATCATATTTTTCGGTCACATCTCCCGTGATGTCGTACAGTCTGTTTTGATACTTTACAACGAAATGGTTTACCACAGGGTCGTACATTATTTCCGATTTCGGGAACCTGCTATGCAGTATATGTGCGAACCAATAACAGTAACCGCAGGTGAAAACTTCTGTGATGCTTTGCGTTTTACCTGCGGAATTGAATTTGTTTATGAAATTTTCGACACTATTCATTTTTAATCCTTTCTGCAGAGAGTCCTAAGTGACACTTTTCAATGGTTTTTGGACTGAAAATTGACACTTTTCAATGTTTTAGTTATCTTGTTTAAGCTCTCCTGCGATATAAAGACTTTGTTTATATCTTCGATGCTCTCTGGTCGCTCTTGTTCGCTCTTCTTTCGGAGCCTGAAACTCTCTCCAGTTTTCCTTACGGTATTCTCTGGCCCTTTCTGCGCTTTGGGGATTGACGGCAAGAAGAATCGTTTTCTTGCAGACTTCGTAACGTTTTGCAAGCTTATTAAGACTCCAATTCCCGGAAGCATATAATTGCTTGATCTCGATTTTTTGCTCCTCTGTGAGTTTTCTTCGCCTATCCTGAGATTCGTTAAGGCGGATCGAGGATGATTTATAGGGCAAACAAAAACCTCCTTTGTGATTTATTGCAAGAAAAAAGCATAGAGATAATTCTCTATGCTTATGGTTTATGATATTTATGATTTATTTGACATAAAACAGATCTCTCCAAGTGGTATATTCGGAAAGATATATTTTTAAAAATCTTTTTATGGCTGTCTGCCTTGCTTCTTCGGTCGTATGCTTTGTCTTATCCGCCATTCGGATAGCATCTTCGGTGAAATCGGGAGGATAGCCGAGAAGCTCTTTGACATAAGTTCGGAAGAAAACTCCCGACTTTGCGATGGCGGGATACGAAGGTTTGACTAAATTGGGAACATCCGGCGGACAGAGTTTTCTCTGTATTGCGGGGGAGAGAGTTGTGAGTGTGGGTTTACCCGACTTATATCCTCGCAGGATAAGATCTCCGTCTTTTCTTTTAAAAAAAATCGGCTCGGAAGTGCTTGGTTTTTCGAAAGTAAAAGTTGTTAAATTGCAAGCTTTTTCAAAATCTTCAATACTTTCCACTGGGAGTTCAAAGGTTCGACCGTTATAGACGATACATCTGTTTTTTAAATCGACGTCGGAAGCTCTGACATCAATAGCCTCTTCTTTTGTCAGCCCGACGTAGAGCATCCAAAGAAAAGCTCTATAGGTAACATCGATCGTGTTAGTTCCCGACTCTCTCAAACCTACGGTAACTTGCTGGTTTTTGTCGTTTAAAACTGTCCTTTCCTTCATGACATTCTTAAAATGAGCAGGGGATTTGAGGTGCTGATTCATGAAAAGTCTTTCGGTCTCGGTTACTATATCGAGAATTTCTTTGTTATACGGGAAACCCATCTCTTTTCGCCATCGAACATATTGCTTTACCAGAGTGATGAGAAGATCGTAATCTTTCTTTGTGGCTTTGGCAATTCTGTATGCAGACGATTCGAGAGAGATACGGTCGAACTCGCCGACATCTTTATCTAACATCCGCTCATACTTGCTGACATAAGTCATGAACTGACGGCAAAGCTTTATCATATTTTCTCCGTATGACGACGGAATGCCGTCGAGAAGATATGCTGCTTTTATTTTATCGTTATAAAACATACCAAAACCTCTCAGGCTGCGCAGTTTAGGCGCGAAGCTTTTTGCCAGACAGAAAGAAGAGACTCTTTATCGATAAATGAGATTGCTGAGGTTGCGATAAGATTTGCGATCGCAACCTTTTTCATGTAACTTTCGGGGAGGGTAGTAATGTATCTGCCGATCTTTTCTTTAGACATGCTTTCGGGATTTTCACAGATAACAATACTGTCTCTTTTTAAACCTGTTCCTTCTGCGTCTACAAGAACATGAGTCGGCATGTTTAATTTTTTCAAAGACGATGTCAACGGTAATGCGATCACGTTGGGACTGTGTATGTTTCCAACATTGTTCTGGAAAACAAGACCCGGTCTCCAGCCTGATTGCTCGGAACCGCTGCCGTCGAAATACATACTGTAAACCTCTCCGATCAATGGAGTTCTTACATCGTTTTGTTTTTGCATCAATTACTTTACCTCGCTAAACTTTTAGATTTTTTTGTAATTATGATGCGATTATATCACAGAAAATCAAGGTTGTCAATACATGAATGGTATAAATTTACAAAAAGTTTAAAAAATATGTATGGGGATAAAGAAGGCGCCCATTGAGGGCGCCCGAAGTTGTTTACGACCTACTGTATATAAAAAGAGCAATTATAACGATAATCAGTGCCGAAAAACCGATAATGCCGCCTATAAGTTGACCGGCCTCATCTCCCACAGCGATACCTATCAACTGAGGGACTGCTATTATTGCGGCCATAACTCCCAGGGTGGCGAAGATTATTCCGAGATACCCTTTGCCTTCATGCTCTTTATTAAATTGATAGATTAAATAAACAACTCCGATTATCACCCAGATAAAATTCACGGTATCATCCTCCCATTGCGTTCTCGATGTTTTCCGAGGCGGATTCTATGCTCGAAATAGCGTCGTCGAGCTCATCGATCGCTTCTTCCATTTTCGAAAAACGCTCCGACTCCTGAAGACCTTCGGGTAGATTATCAAAAGCCTCTTGTTCTTCGTCTCTGACATCCGTGACGATAGATACTGCTTTGCCGAGCAAAGATTTTGCTTCTCTCAGTTTGAAACGCCTGTTTTTATTCACTCGGTGATCTCCCTGCTTTCATTGGGGATGTCTGAATTGATATCGGAAAATTTTTCAAAAACCTCACTCCTTAATTATATATTATTTGACCGGGTTTGTCAATCCCATTCATGATCCATACCTTCGAGAATCTCCATGTTCTTTGCTATACGTGCAACACAACCGTCGAGGCTGATAGATTGACCGGTGGTTGTTCTGCCCCAGTAAGATTTCCCCCACGACTCGACTACGATACAACCTTGGTCTTTGAGTTTTTCGCCGAACCAATTCGAAACCGCCCACCATTCGTAAACCTCTTCAGGGGTGGTATCCAGATCGTTGTACTCATCTTCGTTTATTACCTTGCCGCAGTTGAGACATTTATAAACAGACTCTTCGATGCAACAGTTTCTTGCCTCTTCAACGGTTTTATGACACTCTCCGCAGACAGGACAGAGGAATACGGTTTGCACTTCGAGATTATCGACATCGAAATGGTCATCGGTAACAAAATCTTCTTCGGGAAGATCTCCGACCCGTATTTCCTGAAAGCCGTATGTACTCATACATTCGGGACAATAGGGGCGACAAAGCTCTATGTAGGTATCTTCGTCAAAAGGATTATTGCTGTCTCCGAGGCTGATTCTTGAGAGCATATATTCCATTTCAGAAGACTCTTTGTCTATCCCGTTTTGTCACATTGCGACCGGTACCTCGTCTTTTTCTTGGAGCCCGGTAATTACTTACGTTTTGTTCGGTGAATAATCATGAGAAACATAGAAGAAATGAACCTTGAAGTTCTTAACGAAAACTTCAACGAAGTGGACGAGCATATGGGAGGAAAAACCTCAGATGCAGACGGAGTTCACGGACTTCGTTACAACGAAACAGACAAAACCCTGGAGGTTTTAAGCTCAGGGGGAGTCTGGATAACAATAAAATAAACGCTAATAAATGCGCGTAAAGGAGTGGATAACATGACATTAAAGAAGTGCATTTTGACAGCTAACGATTGCTATAAAAAGAATCAGAAAATGACCGGAAACAAGCCTACCGGTATCGTAGTACATAGCACAGGCGCAAATAATAAAACATTGAAAAGATACGTACAACCGCTAAAAACAGATATTGATTATGCGACGATCATCAATGATATCGGAATTAACAAATATGACAACCACTGGAATAAGTCTGTGAAAGAAATGGGCAGGTCTGTTTGCGTTCATGCTTTCATCGGCGTTAATGCAGCGGGCAAAGTCGAAACTTATCAGACACTTCCTTTTGACGTTTGTTGTTGGGGGTGCGGATCTGCGCCGTTTGATAAATACGGCAATAAGCTTTCAAGCTCTAAAGATTCAAGATTTGATCACTATGGCCCGTCGTATAACTACAATCCGCAGGCAAGGGTTCAATTTGAGATCTGCGAAGACGGCTTGACCGACAGAAACTATTTCGACAAGGCGATGACGGAAGCGATAGAATTCTGTGCGTATCTTTGCGAGAAATACGACCTTTCTGTTGATAGTATATGTTCTCATGATGAGGCTTATGAGCGTGGCTACGGCAGTAATCATGGAGATCCCGATCACTGGCTTAAAAAATTCGGAAAGAATATGGACTGGTTCAGAGCCGAGGTTCAGAAAAAGCTCAATGCTTTGAAAGTTGAACCTCCGAAAGTTTCTGTGCCTGCAAAACCTAAACCGATACAGCCGACAACTACTCAGTTACCCACGATAGTAATACCCGCTATCGAGATAGGAGATATAGTTGAATTTACGGGCAGCAGACAATACGCTTCGACAAACTCTTCTATCAGCTTTAAAGCAAAAGCAGGCAAGGTTAAAATTATCGACATGAATAAATACGGCAAACACAGATATCGCGGATATACTGTTGACGACAAAGGCGAACCTATTATGGGTGCAGGTCGTGTTTATGCGTGGATAGATGCTTATGACATTAAGGCTATCAAAAACCCGGCGGACGATTGGGAACCGAAAATCGGAGACCTTGTTATGTATAACGGGAATGTTCACTACAACAATGCGAACGGAGTAACGCCGTTGAAATGTAAAGGCGGCCTTGCAAAAATAACCGGAATTTATCAGCTCGGCAAGAGCAAGCATCCGTATCATCTTGTCCGTATAAACGGAAAAGGGTCTGATGTTTACGGATGGGTAGACGAGGGGACATTTACAAAGGCATAGATATGGGCGAAATAGAATCTATCGCAGCTCTTCTTATTCTGGCGATATTTTACGCTCTTTTTAGTATTATTGCCTACAGTGGAGAGCGTGAGATCGTTGATAAAGAAGACCTTTGCTGTAAATACGACGACTGTATACAATGCCCGTTATATTATGAATGTTCCCAAAAAGAAGAAATTGATCAAAACTGATGAAAGGGGATCAACGTTATGGAGTTTATTAAAGAGTTTATATCGATGTACGGCACTACGATTCTTTATGCGATAATCACCGCAGTCGCAGGCTACATCGGACTTGCTCTTAAAAATATCTATCAAAAATACATAAATGATAAGACCAAAAGAGACGTTGCGGCAACCGTAGTTAAGGCGGTTGAACAGATTTACAAAGACCTTCACGGCGAGGAAAAACTTCAGAAAGCTCTTGAGTCCGCATCGGACATGCTTTGCAGTAAAGGCATCACCATAAGCGATATTGAGCTGAGAATTCTTATTGAAGCGGCTGTCGCTGAATTTAACGACGCTTTCCATTCGGGAAAAACCTCCGAAGAAGAAAGCCCGGCAGACGAAGAAAAACCCGAAGATCCGATAATGATAGAAGAAGAGGTAATGCAAGACGCTCCTGGGACTGTCAATCTTGAAGATAATGACCTCACAGGAGACTTGGCATGATTGCATACTTAGACTATCTTAATCTACCGACAAAGATCGGACTTGGGGTCGTTGGACTTCTGGCTATCCTTCAGGTCGTAGGCGAGCTTCTTGAATTTAAGGGAAAGATAGTCCCGGAATTTATGAAGATAAGAAAGTATTTTTCCAGAAAGAAAAAAGAGAGGGAAGATGCCGCTCAAACGATGAAGGATGTTCAATCTCTGCTCAACGACGTTAACGGACATTATTCCGCAGACAACATTGCGAAACGCGACAGTTGGATGAAGTGGGTTGACGACAGGGCGGTTGCTTACGATACGTTCATTAAAGAGATAAGCGACAAGTTTGCAGATGTCACAAAGGCGTTGAACGATAATACGAAGATGACGGAAGAAATGTTCGTTCAGCAAAGCAGAGATCGCATTATTGATTTTGCGACAAAAGCGGGAAATAAAGACGTTATGGTCTCACGAGAGGAATACAACAGGATCTTTAAGGTTTACGATCAGTATGAACAATTCCTTGAAGATCATAAGATGACGAATGGTGAGATCGATGTGAATTATCAGATCATTAAAGAGTCGTATGAAGAAAGAACCCGCGACCATAATTTTGTAGAGGATATACGAGAACAAAGAAAATGAATTTAGCCGAAGCGTGAGCTTCGGCTATTTTTTTAGGGTGTGTATAAGTCTCCTTTAAGGAAAATGAGAGATATGACGATGAATTATGTATGATGAATTTACAGCGCCACCAAGGCTTCTTCTTGATAAAAATCTGAAAAACTGTAAATTCACTGTAAATTAAAATATAAAATATGAAAATATTGATATTATCAGGCTTTTTAGAGGTGTATAAGTATATTGCCGTGGCAGACGAACATGATTTTATGCATGATCTTTTCCTTTCCGTAAAAGCCTTGCGACGACTGCTGTTTTGCCGTCTTCTTTTATCATTGCGATCAATATTTCTTCTTCGATCTTTTTTATTTTGACGGCAAGCTTTTCTCTTTCAAAGCACGGAGATTTAAACGCTATTTCTGCTTCGCTTATATTCATCTCTTCGATCTCTTTGCATGAAAACGCACCGAAAATCGCGCGCATATATGCCGCATTGTTCATGTGTTTTCCAAGATCTATATCGGTCGATTTAACCGTATATTCGCAAAACGTTTCGCAATCGGAAAAATCATCCGACATTCTCCTGAACGGTTCATTGCAGACTTTATTTTCGTAATGCTCTATATCCGACGGATAGACCTCATCAATTCTGTGAAGCTTGCCGTCTTCTGTGCTTATTATTGCCCATTCGCTCTTGCCTTCCGCAAGCGGTTTTTGACCGTCCGTCAAAAGATAATAGCGGTTTGCTCTTATTCTTTCGGGCGCTTCAGGCCAAGTCTGTGCCTTTATTTTCGCCATCATTTCGGGGCAATCGTATATTTTGATCTTTGTTTTTACCGTCAACCAGAAAAGACCTTTTTTCTGAAGTTCCGCACCGCCGACTCCGATGATCTCGCCGTGCTCGGATGCAAGATCCATAAATATCGAAAAAATACTCGGTATACTGAGTCTTGCCGTATCGTCGCATACGCTCGGAAGAACGGTCATTTCTTTTTCCATTATGCAAGCCATGTTTTTTTATCCTTACTGTTTATATCTTATCTTTTATTTTACCATAAATCAACCGTATTTTCAAGATATTGCAGTCGAAAAAAGTGTATGAGTTTTATAAAACAGAACTAAATTATCAAAATATGCGATAACATACTTGAAAAATACGGAAAAAACTGTTATAATCAAATTACAATTAATAATTTGACGGGAGACGTTTATGAGTTTTATAGATTCGCTTGATTTTGTCGGCAAGGATGACCGTGTACGCAAATTTCTGTTTCCGAAAAAAATAATCGGAACATGGGGAAATGTTATCGGCGCTGAAAAACTTCTCGAGGAAAAACCGCTTCAGATCGGGCTCAGCGAACAGAGTGTCACAAATCTTATCAATAAAGATTCAAATGAAAATGCCGCAGTTCTTCTCGATTTCGGGTTTGAACTTCATGGCGGTATCCGTATTTTAAGCTCATGGTCCGCCTGCAAAGGCTACCCGAGCGTTCGTGTATCTTTCGGCGAATCCGCAATGGAAGCCGTAAGCAATATCGGCTTTAAAAATTCGACAAACGATCATTCAACCCGCGATTCTGTCGTAACTCTTCCTCAGCTCAGCGATATGGAAATAGGACAGACAGGTTTCAGATTTGTCTATATCGAACTTCTTTCCGAAAACGCAAAGATCGATCTTAAAGCCGTCGCCGCGGTTTTTGTTTACAGAGATCTTGAATATAAAGGCACTTTTGAGTGCGACGATGAAAAGATCAACGCAATCTATAATACCGCCGCATATACCTGCCACCTCAATATGCAGAATATGCTCTGGGACGGTATCAAGCGCGACCGCCTAGTCTGGATCGGAGACTCTCATCCCGAAATGCTTACCATGCGTACTGTTTTCGGAAAACAGTCAATTTTAGAAGAAAGCCTTGATTTTGTCCGTGAACAGACTCCTCTTCCCGGATGGATGAACGGTATGCCGTCATATTCAATGTGGTGGCTGATTATTTTATGGGATTGGTTTACTCATAACGGCGACGAAAAATTTCTTCTCAAACAGAAAGACTACGCCGTCGCTCTCATGCATCAGCTTTGCGACAGCGTAAATGAAGACGGGACCGACACTATTCCTTCGTATTTTCTCGACTGGCCCACAAACGGAACTCCCGACGGTGCGATCGGCGCACGCGCTCTTCTCGTAATAGCTCTCAAAAAAGCTGAAAAGCTCGCACTTTTTTACGGAGACTCCGATCTTTCCGCCCTCTGTTCGAAAAAAGCTGCTGTCATGAAAAAGAGCAATAACGTTGATTCGTCCCGAAAGACTGTCACAGCCTTTCAGATCCTCGCAGGCATCAAAGATGCAACGGAAAAGAACGCATTTCTGCTTGAAGGCGGCGCAAAAGGTCTGAGCACATTTTTAAGTTATTACGTTCTCAAAGCAATGGCGCTCGGCGGCTCGATGAAAGATACTCTTGCCGTCATGAAAGAATATTACGGCGCAATGCTCGATAAGGGAGCCACGACTTTCTGGGAAGATTTTAATATGGATTGGCTCGAAAATACGGGCAATATAGATGAACTTCTTTCCTCCGATCAGCGAGATCTTCACGGAGATAACGGCGCTTTCTGCTATATCGGTTATCGTCACAGCCTTTGCCACGGATGGTCTTCGGGCCCCGTTCCGTTCCTTGCAGAAGAAGTTCTCGGCATAAAAATACTCGAGATCGGCTGTAAAAAGATCTGTATCAAACCTAATCTCGGAGACCTCAAATGGGCAAAGGGAACGTATCCCACTCCGTTCGGCATCATCTCCGTTAGCCATAAAGCACTTTCGGACGGAACGGTCGAAACAACCGTCGATGCTCCGGAAAGTATAGATATAGTTATTGAAAAATAGGAGAGTAATATGAAAATTTACGATATATCACAGGAAGTCTTTTCATGTAAAGTTTTTCCGGGTGACCCCGAGCCGAAGAAAAATACGGTCTGTTCTATAGACGGTGGTGCAGTCTGCAATCTGACCGAGTTTGGCATGTGTGCTCATAACGGAACGCATATCGATGCCCCGTATCATTTCCTTAACGACGGAAAGACTGTCGAACAGATAGCTCACGAAAAATTTATCGGCTATGCGTATGTTGCGGAACATGACGGCCTTGTTTCCGCAGAGGATGCCGAAAATATCATCAAAAAGGCACGTTCTTTTTCCGATGAAGCGGCAAAACGTATTCTTATAAAAGGCGAAGCCACTCTTTCGTATTCTGCGGCAGAAGTTCTCGTTAACGAAAAAATCGTTCTTTACGGCAACGAATCGCAGACTGTCGGCCCCGAAGATGCGCCGATGGCTGTTCATAAACTTATGCTCGGCGCAGAGATCGTTCTGCTTGAAGGTATACGTCTTGCGGAAGTTCCCGAGGGTGTTTATCTTCTTAATTCAATTCCGCTTTGCCTTTCCGGCGCTGACGGTGCTCCTTGCCGCGCTGTGCTTATTGATCTTGAAAAGTAAAAATAAATTAAAACAGAAAATCCGAGTTTCATTCATAACTCGGATTTTCTCTCTATTTATGACTGACAATAATAAACGCAAATTCTGTCTCGAAAATATTTTCAACAGTCATATCCGTTTCACCGATAAGTGAAACTATCTTTTCCGCCTTATCGGGGTAGATCTTTAATTTGCGGGTCTGCATATCTATAAATTCACTTTGATCTTTGTCTATCGAAAGACAGAATCTTCCGCCTTTATTCAGTAGTTTATCGACTTTCGAAATGACTTTCTTTTTATCTTCAAAATGCATCATCGTAAGCGACGAATAAATAATATCGAATTTTTCGTCAAACGCATGCTTCGTAAAATCAGCGCAGATAAAAGTAATATTGTCATGATTTCCCAGATTTTCTTTCGCCCGTTCAATGGCTTTTTTTGAAATATCTATTCCAGTCAGTTTCAGACAGCACGGTGCTACTTTTGCGGCTATTCTTCCCGTGCCGATACCGATTTCAAGAACGGTCTTTTTGCTGTCGAGATTCATAGCGTTCAAAAATAACTGTCCGTCCCATTTATCCATATATTTCTGCAGTTCTGGTGGATCTCTGAAAGGATCGTTGTCTTCATCGATGAGCATATCGTAATGTTTGATAACGTTCATATTAATCTCACCGATAAAATCACGGAATCCCTTTTCGATCTTTTCTTTCAGTATTACTTTATTTTCATCCGAAGTGAAAGCCGCATCCGCTGAATTAAGCATAAGCGTTTTTATTTCTTCATCCGTTAAAGAAAAAGCTTCGATAATGCTCTTGTATTCATTTCTTAACGAAGTTGCAGAAACGGTCGTGTTATCCGTATTGACAGTAACAATAACCCCTTTATCCATCAGCTTTTTGATCGGATGGTCGGACGTTTTCTCAAAAACAGATGTGTCTATATTGCTTTTAACGCAGACTTCAATCGGAATCTTACGGCTGACAAGCTCATTTATAAGGTCTTCATCTTCGATCGAGCGAACACCGTGCCCGATTCTTTTTGCTTCAAAACTTAATGCATCAAAAACGCTTTTCGCACCGTCCGCTTCTCCTGCATGAATAGTGAAGGGGACTGATAATTCTTTTGCCAATGCGAAAATATCTTCGAAATTCTCTGTTGCAAAAAGTGCTTCCGCACCTGCAAGGTCAAGAGCGCAAACGCCTTTGTTTTCAAATTCTTTTGCAATTCGTACAGTTTCAATGTTCTGTTCGCGGTTGTCGTTTCCTCTCATACAGCAAAGAATAAGTCCTGCAAAAAATCCGCTTTCGGATATACCATTAAGAACCGCTTCGACCGCTTCTTTTTGTGTAATGCCTTTTTCGGTGTGCTTCTGCGGCGCAAAGCGTATCTCCGCATAGATCAGCCCTTGTTCTTTCAGTTCGGAACAGAGCCCGTATGCCGCCTCGTAAAGCGCCTCTTTTGTCTGAAGAAGAGAACACGAAAAGTCGAATTTTTCGAGATATTCGTTCAGGTCTTTGCAGTCGGGCGAGATCTGCATCATTTTTAAAAGTTCAAAATCGCTTTCGGGAATATCCGTTTCGTTCAATTTCGCAAGATTTCTTACCGTTTTAACGGAAAGCGATCCGTCAAGATGTAAATGAAGGTCGAGCATTTATACTCCTTTATATCTGAATGAAATTATTGCATCGAGATTGTCGTAAATAAATTGCTGGGCTTCTTCGTTGAATGTCGTAACATAAAATCTGCCAAATTTCCCGGATCTTTTTTCTAATGAAATACCGAATTCTTCTCCTTGGTATGTTGGGACTTTTCTCTTTTTTCCATCTTCATACGGCCGATTTTCCAATAAACCAATATGCATGAGCCATGAATTAATCATGTTTGGCGTAATTTTGTCCATAGTTTTTAAATCAATCATGGTATTTAAGTACTTTGCAATTTCGCTGCTTGAAAGATTTTTTTTAGATATCTTTAAACTTAACAACTGTTCATTTGTAAGCTGAAAAGAAAAAATCGGTTTCGGGATCGGACTGTTATCTATTATTTCGGTTTTTTCATCATTTTCTTTTGCTTCGATTTTATTTGTCTCTTCTTTGTTTATAAGTTCTTTCAAGATATCAGAAACATAGAAAAAACATCGGGAGATCTTAACATTGTTTACCGTATCATCTTCGGGAACAAGTTGTTCGGTTATCGGGTCAATGCCGTTTGCAAGTTTTTCGATTATAAACTGTGCTCTTTTCAGTTTGTCGATCTCTGTCATATTGGTTTCTCCTTATATTTTTATATCAAAACTCCGTTGCAATGATCCACTTCATGCTGAATGATCTGCGCTGTAAAACCCGTGAAATTTTTAATGCGAGTCTGCATCTGCGCAGTCTGATAGCTTACTTTTATATTTTTATACCTCTTTGTTTTTCTCGGACCGCCGAGAAGAGAAAGACAGCCTTCTTCCGTTTCGTACGGATCCGAAAACTTTATTATTTCGGGATTAAACATTACCGTGTAGCACGGCTTCTTTCCGCTTTCATCGTAAAACGCGATTATACGTTTTCTTTCGCCGATCATATTTGCTGCCATGCCGACACATTCTTCGCTGTGCGCGGTCAGAGTTTCGAGAAGATCGTTTGCTGTCTGTATATCGTCAGCGGTCGCAGGCACGGATGTCATTCCGAGGAAGATCGGATCGTGAATAAGTTCTTTTACCATAAAATTCTCCGTTGTGTGACAAAGTCACAGAAATTTATTTGAAAATAGGGTATACTATGATCACAAAATAAGAAAGGAAGTATTGATCATGTCGGTACTTAATGTTAATAAAAATAATTTTGATGATGTTTTAAACAGTGATAAACCCGTTCTTCTCGACTTTTACGCAGACTGGTGCGGCCCCTGCAGAATGGTTTCTCCGCTCGTTGACGAGATCGCAGAAGAAAATCCTCAGTATCTTGTAGGTAAGATCAATGTCGATAACGAAGAAGAGCTCGCGCAGGAATTCGGAGTTTCGAGTATTCCGATGCTCGTCGTTCTGAAAAACGGTCAGATCGCCAACAAAGCCGTCGGCGCCCGTCCGAAAGATCAGATCCTCAAACTTTTAGAGGGCTAATTGACGAAGACGTTTTTTGTCGATTATTTTAACGCCTTTTCTCGAGACCTCCACGAGTCCTTCGTTTGAAAAATATTTTAACATCCTCGATACAACTTCACGGGCAGATCCCATATATTTGGCGATCTGCTCGTGCGTTAACGAAATAACGTCCGAACCTGTACGGGTGGATTCGTCGCACAGAAATATAGCAAGGCGCTTATCCATGCTCATAAATAATATCTGTTGCATGACCCACATAACATCCGAAAAGCGGCTGACCGCCATTTCAAGCGCGAATATTTTTATATTCGGATTTCTTTCCGATGCCTGCGCGAATGCGGGACCGCTTATTACACAGCATTCGCTGTTTTCCTCGGCATCAATAAATACGTCAAAAGTTATCGCCTGAATGACGCATGATGCCGCCAGCATACACATATCTCCCGAATGAAGTCGGTACAGAGTTATGTCCTTTCCGTCCTCCGACATTATGTAAACTCTTAAACAGCCTTTTTTAACAATAAATACTCCCGAACACTCGTTTCCGTCATGAATATTCGTTCCTTTGGGGTATGAAAACGCAAAGGAATTTTTGCATATCTGCTCTTTGTCTTGCTCCGATATCTCGGACCAGAAAGGAAACATCTCGTTGTAAACGGGTTCAAACATCTCTCTCGACATACTATTATCTCCAATATTTATTATGAGGTGATTATTATGAAAACTGTAATTATAGGCGGTGTTGCAGGCGGCGCATCTGCGGCTGCAAGACTTCGTAGGCTTAAAGAAAAAGAAGAAATAATCGTTCTTGAACGCGGATCGTACGTTTCATTTGCAAATTGCGGACTTCCTTATTATATCGGAGGATCTATCGTTGATAAAGAGGATCTTACGCTTCAGACTCCTGAAAGCTTTAAGTCAAGATTTAACATAGATGTCCGTATAAACAATGAAGCCATTTCTATCGATCCTGAAAATATGACCGTTACGGTAAAAGATCTCTGTTCCGGAAATGTTTATACTGAAAAATACGATAATCTTATTCTCTCTCCGGGCGCAGAACCTGTTCGTCCGAATATAGACGGTGTCTACGGTGAAAATGTCTTTACGCTCCGAAACATCCCCGATACTTTTAAAATAAAGAATTATATTGAAAAACATCAGCCCAAGACTGCAGCAGTGATCGGCGGCGGATATATAGGCGTTGAAATGGCTGAAAATCTGAAAGAAGCGGGTATTGATGTTGCTATTATCGAACTTTCCGACCATCTTATCTCGCCTCTCGACTTCGATATGGCGGCAGATGTCCACCGCTATATTAAAGAAAAAGGAATTAAGCTCTATCTTAACAACGGAGTTCTCGCAATAGATAAAAATACTCTTATTCTCGAACAAGGCAGGATAAACTGTGATATGATAATATTGTCCGTTGGCGTTCGTCCTGAAACTTCACTTGCGAAAGATTCCGGTATTGAACTTAACAGTAGGGGCAGTATTGTTGTTGACAGTCGGATGCGAACAAATAAACCGCATATTTATGCTGTCGGAGATGCTGTTCAGGTAAAAGATTTTATTTCGAATTCGCCTGCCTTCATCCCTCTTGCCGGTCCTGCAAACAAACAAGGCAGGATTGCTGCCGATAATATCGCAGGTATTGATTCTGAATATACGGGAACCCAAGGTTCGTCAGTTCTCAAACTTTTTGATATGACGATAGCCACGACCGGTCTTAACGAGAAGAGCGCAAAGGCGGCAGGTATCGATTACGATAAAGCGTATACTTATTCTGCTTCTCATGCAAGTTACTATCCGGGCGGCAAAAATATGTCCGTCAAAGCTCTTTGGGATAAAAAAACATTGAAGTTGATCGGCGCGCAGATAGTTGGTTTTGACGGTGTAGATAAACGAATGGATGTTCTTGCAACAGCTATTCGCTTCGGTGCAAAGATAACAGACTTAACGTCTCTCGAGCTTTGCTATGCTCCGCCTTTTTCAAGCGCAAAAGATCCCGTTAACATGCTCGGATTTGTTGCTGAAAATATCGTTACGGGGAAAATAAAGCAATTCTTTTGGCATGATGTTGAAATTTTGCCGCGAGACGGAAGCGTTTTTCTTCTTGACACACGAACTGCGACCGAGGTCCAACGCGGAAAGATAGACGGCTTTGTCAATATTCCTCTCGACTCACTCCGTGACCGAATCAGTGAGATCCCAAAGGATAAACCAATTTACGTTCACTGCCATAGTGGTCTTCGCAGCTATATTGCGTGTCGTATTCTTTCCGGAAATGGCTATGACTGTTATAACCTTGCAGGCGGCTGGCGACTTTATGAATCCGTCATCAATGAGAAGACTGTTCCCGAATACGTTTGCAAAGAATGTAAATAACAGTTATATTTCTACCGTCTGTCCTGTCGAAAGATATAAAAGTCTGTCCATTCTTTTTTTCATATACTCGTATTGCTCAACACCAGTACAATGGCAGGTGTAGAAATCCGTCTCGTATCCGTTTAAAATATTCGCGTATCTTTCGAGGTTTTCGTCTGTTGGAAGTTTTGAAAAATGGAATCCGCCGATAAGTACGTTTGGTTGGAACCATTCGCTTATATCCATTATTCCTTTATGCGAGCAGCCGCTTATAAGAATTTTCTTTCCGTCCTCTTCTATCAAAAGATACTGCTCATGGCGAAAATCGTCTGGAATAAATCCGTCGTCCGTCTTTTCCGTCAAACCGAATGATCCGAGATCGTGTTTTTTCTTTTTGTCGTTGCATGAAAATAGGGTTAACCCGTCGGAAATAACAAATCGATCGTCCGTAAAGATCAGTCTTTCGTTTTCTTTGAGCGACGTATCGAGCCCGATATATTTTTCCGAACCGTTGTAATGCGGTTCAAATGCAAAGCGGCTTATATAAACGGGAGCCTTTTTATTTATTTCAAGAAACTTTTTCAGTCCGCCGCCGTGATCGTAATGTCCGTGTGAGATCACCGCGATATCTACATTTTCGAGGTCTGTCCCGAGCTTTTCAGCGTTTTCCGCAAAAAGCTCCGTCTGGCCCATATCAAAAAGAATTCTGAGCCCTTTTGCTTCTATATATAATGAAAGTCCGTGTTCTGAACAAAAATTATCATTTATCGCCGTGTTTTCGATGAGTGTTGTTACGGTCATATCTTTCTCCGTTAGTTTTTTATTAATTAAAGTATATCACTCTCTGCGAGTTTTGTCAATGATTTTTGACGAAATAGGGGCTTGATTTGTTGACAAAGACCGCTGCATATGTTAAAATAAACAAAATCATCTTATGCCGCATTGCGGCGGAACGGAGTCAGAAATGAAAACCATGGATTATTCCGGTGTTATAACCAATTATGTTTGTACAGCGGCTTGCAGACACTGTATGTTTGCATCGTCCCCAGACCGTCCGAAAGATTTTATAACCGAAGAAATGTCCGAAAATATTGCAAAGACGTTGAAAAAAACGGGGACGACATCCGTTCATATCGGCGGCGGTGAACCGTTTATGAATTTTCAGGCGCTCTGTTCCCTTATAAAAGCGCTTTCGAAAAACGGTATAAGCATCGATTATATCGAGACGAACGCATTCTGGTGCAAAGACGACGATTTCGTAAAAGACCGTCTCGAAACACTTCGCAGTCTCGGCGTTACTTCCGTTATGGTCTCCGTTGACCCGTTTCATATCGAATTCGTTCCGCTTGAACGTGCGATCCGCCTCTGTGTTCTTCTCGATCAATGCGATTTTGATTATTTTGTCTGGAAAGAACGCTATCTTCGCAAATTTATCTCGATCGGTCTCGACAGAACAAGAACGTATACAAAAGATGAACTTTGCACAATCATCGGCGAAGATTATATCCCCCGTACCGCCGAAGAATACGGGCTCGGCATGAACGGAAAGGCTCTTTTTATCGCAGAAGATCTTTTCGAAATGAGACCTGCCGAAGATTGGCTCTCGCCTGCATCGTGCCGTTCAGTTACAAGCACTTCTCATTGTCACATTGACCTTTACGGAAATATCGTGCCCCCGGGCTGTCCCGGTATAAGCGCTGAGGCGAACGATTTTCTCAATACGAATTTCTCTGAAGAAAAATATCCCGTTCTTTCAAGACTTGCCCATGGCGGAACTTCCGCACTTTATTCCTATGCCTGTGAAAACGGTTTTACTCCCGATAAAAAAGGCTACCAGAGCAGATGCTCCCTTTGCTTTTCAATGAGAAAATATCTAAACTCTGTCCGTCCGTCTGCGGATATCTCTCCCCGTTGTTTTTATGAAAGTATGTGTGAGGCAGATAAATGACCGAATTTGTTTCTTTGACGACCGATTTTGAAAAAGATCTCGAAAAAATCCCGATCCCTTTTCCCGATTATCCCCGTCCGCAGATGAAAAGGGATTCATGGCTCTGTCTTAACGGTGAGTGGAATTTTTGCATCGAAAACCGCGGACAGCCCGTTTATAACGGCAAGATCACCGTTCCGTTCGTACCCGAAAGCCGTATATCGGGTGTCATGAAAGATATTAAAAACGACGATCTTCTTATTTACGAGTGTAAAGTTGATTTGCTTGACAGCTTTGCAAAAGACCGAATTTTGCTTCATACCGGTGCGTGCGATCAGTATGCCGATGTTTACGTCAACGGAAAGCCCGTCGGGAGAAACGTCGGCGGATATTTACCTTTCAGTTTTGATATTACGGATGCAGCCGTGATCGGCGAAAATACCGTCAGAATAGTGGCTTGCGACCCGCTTTGCCTTGATCTTCCGTACGGAAAACAGACCGAAAACCGCGGTGGCATGTGGTACACCAAAATAAGCGGCATCTGGCAGACTGTATGGATTGAAAGCGTCTGCGAAAACTATATAAAAGATCTTAAAATAACTCCCGATCTTTTCGGTGCCGATATTCATGTGACGGGTGGCGAAGACCGTAAAGTTATCAGACTGCTTGGCAAGGAATATGCCTTTACGGGTGATTATTTCAGACTCGATATTTCCGAACCGCATCTCTGGTCGCCCGACGATCCGTATCTTTATGAATTCGAACTTATTTCCGGAAAAGATACCGTTAAATCGTATTTCGGACTGCGCACCGTCGAAATAAAAACCGTAAACGAAACACCGCTAATCTGCCTTAACGGCAAACCGCTTTTCTTTAACGGACTTCTCGATCAGGGTTATTTTTCGGACGGGATTTTTCTTCCCGCATCGCCCCGCGGTTTTGAGGAAGATATTATTAAAATGAAAAACTGCGGATTTAATATGCTCCGAAAACATATCAAGCTTGAGCCCGATCTTTTCTATTATTATTGCGATAGACATGGTATGCTCGTTTTTCAGGATATGATAAACAGCGGCAAATACAGCTTCTTTTTAGACACCGCTCTCCCCACCGTATTCCTCAAAAAAGGAATTTCTCACCGCGCAAATAAATCCCGAAGACTTGCTTTTGAAAATACCTGCAAAGGCATTATTTCAAATCTTTACAATCATCCGTCCGTCGTTTATTATACGATCTTCAACGAGGGCTGGGGGCAGTTCGATGCCGATAAATATTACGATCTTTTCCGCTCTCTTGATAAAACAAGGATCTGGGATACGACTTCGGGCTGGTTCAAAACTAAAAAAAGCGATGTCGAAAGCGAGCATATTTATTTCAAACCCGTAAAACTCAAAAAGTCAAAAAGACCTCTCGTTCTTTCCGAGTTCGGCGGCTATTCGTGCAAGATAAAAGATCATGCTTTCAATCTTGATAAAACATACGGTTACCGCTATTTTGACGATGTGAAAAAATTCGAAGATGCGCTCGTTTCTCTCTATGAAAATGAGATAATGCCGTCGTTTACGAACGGTCTTTGCGCTGCGGTACTCACTCAGGTAAGCGACGTTGAAGACGAAACAAACGGCATTCTGACTTATGACCGTAAAGTCCAAAAAGTTGATACGGAAAGAATGAAAGAACTCTTCAATCGACTTTATTCGGAATTTGACCGACTTTATAATTAAAAGGATAAATCATGAAAAAAACATATATTACCACCATGCCGAATCATATCGGTTCTTTTTTAAAGGCAAGCGAATGTTTCGCAGCTCTCGGCATCAATATAACGAGGGTAAGCTATAATAAGGCTATCGACAGTCATACGCTCTTTCTTGATGCTGAAGGAGCTCCCGAAAAACTCGCCGAAGCCGAAAAATATTTGACCGAAATAGGCTATCTTCAGAGCGCAAAGGACGGAAAAAGCATCGTCCTTCTTGAATTCAAAATAAAAGATGTACCGGGCAGTGTTACGGCAATACTGTCTCTCATTAACGAGTTCAATTTCAATATTTCTTATATCAGTTCGCAGGAAAACGGAACGGATTATCAGCTCTTCAAGCTCGGTCTTTTCGTCGAAGATCCCGAAAAGATCAAGAATTTTCTTCTCCGTGCCGAAAAAGAATTTTCAGTCCGAGTCATAAATTATAACCATTCCGAAAAAGTTTACGATAACAGTATTTTTTATAATTCCTTCGTTTCAGGTCTCGTTCAGTCTATGGGTCTTTCCGATGAATATAAAAACGATCTTCTCGTAAACGCAAACCTCGCAATGCAGATTCTCGACGAAAAAGGTCTTTCTCCGTACAGAACGTTCGACAGTATCCACCGCTTTGCCAATCTTCTCGCCGCTTGCCGTGGTAAATCGTTTTCTCCGAGGATCTCGCACCATACTGTTACCGAAAATACGAAAATAATTCTGATCGAGCCTCCGTGCGGAAGCAACACTACAATCATCGTAAGCAACGGTGAAGTCTTGTTTGTCGACAGCGGATACACTCTCTATCACGAAGAAATGACGTCGATCTTCCGCAAGCTTATTCCCGATTACGATAATATGACAAAGCGTGCTTTTGTCACCCACGCAGACCTCGACCATTGCGGGATGCTTACTTTCTTCGATGAGATCTATGCTATCGAAAAAACGGCTGAATGTCTGCGCCTCGAATACAGCGAAAACAGCGGCTACCGCGAACAAAACCCTCTGCATCGTCCGTATATCAATATGTGTAAGATCTTAACGGGTCACCGTCTTCCCGATCCGTCAAAGCTGAAAGTTATCTGCGGAGATCTTTCACCCACCGATGAGCCGCTCAAACAGATCGGATTTTTCGATTTCGGTGAACTTCATTTTGAGGTTTACGAGGGAGGCGGCGCGCACGTTGAGGGTGAGACCGTACTTATCGATTATGCGCATAAGATCGCTTTTACGGGCGATATCTATATTAATCTCAAAGGTCTGACATCCGAGCAGGCTGAATATAATCAGTATGCGCCGATCCTTATGACCTCCGTTGACTCAGACCCGAAATCATGCGCAATGGAAAGAACAGCGATCCTTCAGCGCCTCGGCGCCGGCAACTGGCAGATTTTCGGCGGTCATGGCTTCAAAAAAGATTACACCGTCAATATCGAATTATAAATATTTTAACGCATGATCGGGAATACTTCTTATCAAAAGGAGGTTTTTTGATCATGATACAGCAAGACACAGTCAAACTTTTGCGCGAATGCGATGCCGGAATCAAAATGGGCGTTTCATCTATTGACGATGTTCTAGGACACGTCAAATCCGATAACCTGAAAGCCCGTCTCGACGATTGCAAAAACGAACACGATAAGCTTCAGTCAGAAGTCCAAAATCTTTTGGACAGATACGAAGATGACGGCAAAAATCCCAATCCCATGGCAAAAAGTATGTCATGGATAAAAACAAATATGATGCTCGCCGCAGATATGTCCGACAGCACCGTTGCCGATCTCATAACCGACGGTTGCAATATGGGCGTCAAATCGCTCAACCGTTATCTCAATCAGTATGAAGCGGCGGATGAAGTTTCAAAGGATATAACAAAGCGTCTTATCAATCTCGAAGAACAGCTTGCGATCGATATCCGCGATTTTCTGTAAACAAAAAGATCTTCAGTTTCTGTTTCAGAAACTGAAGGTCTTGATTTTTTATTCTTTACCCAGAAGCGTATGATAATAATAAACAGGCATTGCGCTCCAACCGTGGCAGAGGCTTCCCGCATTACCGAAATCGGACTGACCGACGGTCGTTTCCCAGACGGTCGTTGAACCCTCATCAAGCATCTTTTTATAGATCTCTTCTATTGTGCCGAGAACATAGTCCTTATATTTTTCCCTGTCGGCTTTCAACAGCGCATCGTATTTAAAGCACGCCATGCTGAGCGATATCCCGACAAGACCGCTGTCTTTATCCGCAAGCTTTGCTGCGATATTTTCGGCTTTTTCTTTATCCGCAGCACCGCAAAGGATAGCAAGACTGTTTCCGAGCTCCGTAATGTGCGGACCGTCTGTTCTCATGATATAAACGCCTTTTTCGCTGTCGTAAAACATTTTATTGATGTTTTCTCGAACTGTTGCCGCAAGGTCGCTATAGCTTTCGTTCGGCTTTCCGAGATATTCTGCGATCTTTGCCATGTTCTCCGCCATTATAACGAATAAACAGTTGCACACAAGGTCGGGAATTCTTTCTGTATCCGAAAAACCGTTTCCGCTCAGATGCGCCGACCACTCGTAGAAATTCCAATAGCCGTTACCTGCAAATGTGCGGCAAAATCCGTCTTTCATGTTTGAAACAAAAGCCTCAAATACGGAAGAGAGCTTGCCCCATACTTCTTCGAGAAGCGTCAGATCTTTTGAATATTCGTAATATTCTCGAACTTCCGTAAAATAATGCATCGAAAAAGAGGGGATCGTAAGATCGATTCCGCACGGTGTCGTTATCGGCAAAAGATCGTCTTTTCTGATGCTTTTTGACATCAGTTGCAAAGAAGCTCTCGCAAAATCGTATTCGCCGAATGCGTAATATCCGCAGAGCATCTGGTTTCGGCTGTCCATCGCATAGAGCGCCTGCTCGCGCCACGGACAGTCTTCGTAATGCTCATGCATGCAGAGCTTTAACGTGTTAACGCAGATCTCGTAGATTTTATCCCAAAGCTCATTTCCCGTTTTGAACGGTTTTTCATTTACGGGGTAATCGGTCGGACGAACGGTCGTTTTATTGATCTTTATCGGCTTTTCCGCAAAAACTTCGAGGTACCGCGCCGAAAGTCTTCTGAACGGGTTCATATATACCGTTCTTCCGCTTTTAACTTTTATTTCAACGCTGAAATCCCTGCCGCCGACAAGTCTTCGAACGCATCCGTCCGCAATATGCTCGCCGTATGCGATAAGGAGAGTTTGTTCGCATTCGGATTCAACGTCAATATCAATAAATCCGCAAACTTCTTTCCCCATATCGATAAGGATGCGAGTGTCTTTGTTATTTTTTAATATTTTAAACGGTTCGGGGTCTTTCAATTCAAGTTTCTTTATCGGACGAAGCATTACGGGCATCGGTTTTTCGACTTCAACGCTCTCCCCGAATCCGTCTGCTTCTTCGGCAATTCGGTCATCTTCTTTTGTTGAATCATAAAGGAAACTGCAGCCGAGCTGACCCGTTATGACCTTGCCGTAATGACTTTTATATGCTTTCGAAATTCTGCCTTCGGTTTCTTTATTGCTTGAAATTACGGTTTTTCCGTCTTTATCGCAAAGCTCGAAAATAACGCCTGCTTTGCCTTTTTTGTAAACGGAAGTCGTGTCCACGCCGTAGTACCACACAACGATCGTAAGTTTGTTTATGTCTTTTGAACATGCCGCCGAAATATCGATCTCGTCTGCGATTTTCCAATGCTCAAAATCGGCATACTGACCGAAACCCGTGAGCTTGCCGTTAATGAATACCGCATAATTCGAGTCTGCGGAAATATAAAGCTTCATTCCGTCACTGTCTTCAAAATCGGTTCGGAATTCCGCATATTCGTCCGCTTCTGGCTTTTCGACCGCCCAGATCCATTTACTGTTATCAAACATAATACTGTACCGCCATTTGTTTTTTTTCGTATTTTATCATTTTTCAGGCATTATGTCAAGACGGTTGATCTTTTTTCATTTCGATCTTCCTCATTCTGTTTATAACAGCCAACAGCTCCTGCTTTCTCGGTAAATCAAGAAAACGTTCGGTCGTCGTAAAGAAAGAGGAATACAGAAAATCAAGCCCGTTTTGCTCGATCTTTTCATACAGTTCATCGACTTTTTTACGGATATCTATCTTATGTTCGTTAACTGATATCTCAAGATCTCGGAGCATAAAACCGAGCGCATCAAGCTGACGTCTCGAAATAATATCGTGAAGACCTCGGACGTCTATCCTTTCGTCTCCGATAATTATAAAACCCATGTCTGAAACTTCGAGTTTTTCGCTGCCGCTTCCCTCTGGATATGATGAAAAATGCCCCGAATAAAGCGTTCTGCTCTGCGTCCAATCGGCAGGGGAGGGTGTATCCGCGGAAATTCCGTAGCCCTCGCAGATAAGCTTTGAACCGCTCGTCACATCATGAATAAGATAATCTTCCATCATGTAAATTTTATCGGCAACGGAGAGATATTCGCCGCTTCCGCCGATAACAAGTATCGTTGAAACATCTTGCTTTTCAAACAGTTCGTTGACTCTGTCCGTAAACGGAGTTATCGGCTCTTTTTCTATAAGTTTTTTCATAACCTTGTCTCGGATCATGAAGTTAGTGGCGCTTCTGTCCTCGTCGATGAGCAAAAGCTTTGCACCATGATCGACCGCCTCCATGATATTAGCCGCCTGTGATGTCGAACCCGAGGCGTGATCTGTCGAAAAATCGGCGGTGTCTCCGTTCGGCAACCATTTTATAAACGGCGCTATGTTTACGTGTTTAACGCTTCGTCCGTCTTCCGCAGAAATACTCACCGCGCTTTCGTCCGTTATGCAAAGTTCTCGCCCGTCTCCCGAAATATGATCGTATATTCCTGCTGATATCGCATCAAGAAGTGTTGATTTTCCCGAATAGCCGCCGCCCGTTATGACCGTGACTCCTTTCTTTATTCCCATGCCTTTAACTCCGCAGACCTCGATCTCATCGTCGGGTGTTGACCGGAACGGGATAGCGTCCGTCATCGGTAAGTCTGTTCCTTTTGAACGCGGCAATATGCTTCCGTTTGCAATAAACGCGCAATAATCGCTCGTTTTTAACCACTTTCTTATCGCCGCCTGCTTTTCCGAAAGCTCAAGCGCTTTTTCGAGCTTTGTCGGGTCAAATTCCATGATGAATTTGTCAATAGCATCGGGAAGATCGCGGCAAAGCATTTGAATGGTCTTTCTTATCTTTCTTTTCGGCAGTTGAACCTGAAGCTGAATGCAAAGACACATCTTCGGTGGTCGTACAACACCGTCGTCAAGTATAAAAACCGTATCGCCCGAACCGTTTATATAATCCTTTTGCGGACATACCGAAAAGTATGCGGCATTTCGTTTCAACACCTCGCCACCGGGTTCGCAAAGGTAATACCACCCCGTTTCGTTCTTTGGTCTGTTTCTGTTGTAAAGTTCGGCATTTATTTCATCAATATATTTCTTGAATTCACGCAGACAGTGATCCGCCGCCGCAACGGAATATGTGTCAAATCCGAGCTTTTCTGTCGGGATATTCCATGTCAATGTCGGCTTATCCTGCGCTAATCTGTGAGTACTGTCGATATCTACACTCAGATCATCGTGCCAATACTGAGGGTTTTGATGAATTTCGGGATCAAGTTCTTCTTCCACTCCTCTTACATGCTTGGGCGGAAGGTGTACATACATTCTGCCTTCATACATCTCTTTGTATGTCATCGTATTGTTGTCCATCTGTAAAAGAAAATATTTAAGTCGTTTCATGGCTGTTTCTCCTTTTGTTTCGTGAAAAATTTCGTCGTAGGGGATATATACCGTAACCGTCGGTTTATCCTGGGCGAGTTTATGAGTGGATGTTATCTCAAAACCTATGTTTTCGTTGTAATATGTCGCATCGTAATCATGCATCGGTTCGGCGTGTGGAATGTATATTTTTATATGTCCGTTATACATCTCGCTGTATGTCGCAGTGTTTATATCCATGTTCAACAGTTTGCTTTTTAATCTCTTCATAAGGCATCACTCCCTGAAAAATACTTTCCGTTGTCTGCCTTATATTCACGGACGCTTTCCACGAAAAACAAAAAGCACCCTTTCGGATGCTCTTACAGATGTTAAAATAAAAAAACGCACCCGAGATCGGATGCGTATCTGTTAAAAAAGTATTATCAGCCCTCATTAAGCGGCGAAAGAATAACATCCGATGAATATAAGCTTGTCATATCAATCGCCTCCTGTGGCTTAATTATTTTTGCAGTTTTGACTTTCTGCTTTTTCAGTATAACACAGTTTTTATTGTTTGTCAAGTATATTATTTCAGCTTGTCGTAATCTGTTTTTCTTCCCTTAAAATAAAACTCTCTGTCGTAGTCGCTTATTTCTCGAAGAACTCTGCACGGATTGCCGACTGCAACGACGTTTGACGGTATATCTTTCGTTACGACACTTCCGGCACCGATGACCGTATTATCGCCGATCGTAACGCCCGGAACTATCACCGCACCTGCACCGATCCAACAGTTTCTGCCGATACGTACAGGGAAATTATACTGATATGCCTGCTCACGAAGCTCGGGCAGGATAGGGTGACCTCCTGTTGCAATAACGACATTGGGTCCGATCAAAGTGTAGTCTCCAACGTAAATATGCGTATCGTCAACAAGCGTTAAATTAAAATTTGCATAAACGTTTTTCCCAAAATGGCAGTGCTTACCTCCCCAGTTCGCATGAAGCGGCGGTTCGATATAACAACCCTCTCCGATCTCTGCAAACATCTCTTTGAGCATTTCTCCTCTTTTTTCAAGTTCTGTCGGACGGGTCTGATTGAAGTCATAAAGACGGTCGAGACATTTCAACTGTTCTTTCATTATTTCGGCATCTTCGGGCATATAAAGCTCTCCCGTGTGCATTTTAGCTTTCTGATCCATGATAGTTACTCCTTTTTCCTTTGCATAGATTATACCATATAAAAACCGAAAAGTAAATATTGTAAGAAAAAGTAAAAACCGTATTTCCCTATTGATTTTTAAATAAAAATAAGGTATAATTATGGTTGTGACAATCTCTTTCTCAAGAAAGGTTTTTTTATGAAAACAAACATTATAATCATCGGTGCAGGTCCGGGCGGCATATTTTCCGCATATGAGCTTATAAAACTTCGCCCCGATCTTAAAATAACCGTTATCGAAGCAGGTAATCCGCTTCATAAACGCAAATGCCCCATCGACGGCAAAAAAATAAAAAGCTGTATTAACTGTAAGCCCTGTTCGATAATGAACGGTTTCGGCGGTGCGGGCGCTTTTTCCGACGGTAAATATAATATCACAAACCAGTTCGGCGGAACTCTTTACGAATATATAGGTAAACAGCAGGCTATCGACCTGATGTATTATGTCGATAAAATCAATCTTGCATACGGCGGCGAGGGTACTAAACTTTATACCACCGCAAACACCTCTATCAAAAAACTCTGCTTGCAGAACAGCCTTCATCTTCTCGATGCTTCTGTCCGTCATCTCGGCACGGACGTAAACTATATAGTCCTTGAAAATCTTTATAATGAGCTTAAGGATAAAGTCGAATTCATTTTTAACGATCCTGTTAAAAAGGTGGAAAAAGCCGACGGTCTTTTCAGAGTAACGACCGAAAAAGGCGAACAGTTCGAAGCCGAAAAATGTATTATTTCCGCAGGACGAAGCGGCAGTGCGTGGATGGAATCCGTCTGCAAAGATCTTAATATTCCCACAAACAGCAACCGTGTCGATATCGGTGTACGTGTCGAGCTTCCCGCCGCTCTTTTTGCGCATCTTACCGATGAGCTTTACGAAAGTAAGATCATCTACCGTACCGAAAAATACGGAGATCTTGTCAGAACATTCTGCATGAACCCCAAGGGTGCTGTCGTAAGCGAAAATACGAACGGCATCGTTACCGTAAACGGTCACAGCTATGAAGATCCCAAACTTCAGACCGAAAATACAAACTTTGCACTTCTTGTCGCAAAGCATTTTTCAGAGCCTTTCAAAGATTCGAACGGCTACGGTGAAAGCATTGCACGTCTTTCCAATATGCTTGGCGGCGGCGTTATCATCCAGCGTTTCGGAGATCTCGTAACGGGGCACAGAAGTACCGCAAACAGGATCAACGAATCGTTTACCGTTCCCACCCTTGCCGCAACTCCGGGTGATCTGAGTCTCGTTATGCCCAAACGTATTCTTGACGGCATCATCGAAATGATATACGCTCTCGATAAGATCGCTCCGGGTACAGCAAACGACGATACGCTTCTTTACGGTGTTGAGGTCAAGTTCTACAATATGGAAGTTTCTCTTGACGAACATCTTGAAACGAAGCACAGCGGTCTTTTCGTTATCGGTGACTGCAGCGGTATTACTCATTCTCTTTCTCACGCATCCGCAAGCGGTGTTCACGTTGCAAGACATATCTGCGAAACTCTTTAATCATTAAGGAGCAGCGTAAATGAAAATAACGACAGTTCTTTTCGATCTTGACGGCACTCTTCTGCCCATGGATCAGGATGAATTTGTAAAATCATATTTTAAACTTTTAGCAAAAAAAGTAGCCCCTCTCGGCTACGATCCCGCCTCTCTTATCGATAATATCTGGGCAGGCACAGCCGCTATGGTCAAAAATGACGGCAGTCGTAAAAACGAAGAAGCTTTCTGGGCACAGTTCGCAAAGTTTTACGGCGATAAGGTCTACGATGATATTCCTGTTTTCGATAAATTCTATTCCGAGGAATTCAACCTCGCAAAAGATGTCTGCGGTTTTGCTCCGAACGCAAAAAAGATTGTTGACGGTCTTTGTGAAAGGGGATTTGAGGTCGTTCTGGCAACAAATCCGATCTTTCCGCCCGTTGCAACTCTTTCCCGTATTTCATGGGCAGGTCTTTCGGCGGAAAGTTTTTCGCTTATAACAAATTACTCGAACAGCTCTTACTGCAAGCCCAACCCGAAGTACTATCAGGAAATACTTTCAAAGATCGGCAAAGCTCCCGAAGAATGTCTCATGGTCGGAAACGATGTTGAAGAAGATATGATCGCTCAGTCTCTCGGCATGAAAGTTTTTCTCCTTACCGATTGCATTATAAATAAAAAAGACCGTGATATCTCCGTTTATCCGCACGGTGATTTTGAAGCTCTTGCGGATTATTTGCAAACGATCTGAAATCTATTTTAAAAGGAGTTCAACAATGGCTGAATTGATCAAAGTTTTTAAGGAAAATGTCCCCGAAATGCGCTTTATCGGAAAGAAATATCCCGATTTCGGCGGTTGGTGGGGCGAGTGGTTTGCAAACGGTTGGTTCGATCTTATCGAAAATACCATGGGCGGCGCAGATGCTATTCTTAAAATCTGGCAGAACGGCGCAGGCTATGTCGGGCTTGAACGAAGATGTGACGGACAACCTTTTGAATACTGGATCGGTATGTTTACACCTGCCGAAACGCATGTTCCCGACGGCTTTGATTTTATCGATTTTCCCGCAGTCGCTCTCGGTACTTGCTGGTTATACGGCAAAGAAGACGAAGTTCACGACACAAGCGCGTGTCTTTCTGCAATAAAATCCAATAATATGGAACTCTGGACAGACGATAACGGCGGTATATGGTCTTTTGAAAATTGCCTCTGTCCCCGTTATACGACCCCTGACGAAAACGGAAATGTTATTATGGATTACTGCTATTACGTTAAATAATTCTTTTTGTTTTAGTATGGAATCTATTATTTATTGGGATTTCATCGACGGGCACTGTTGGACTCTGTAAAATATAGGCTTTGTCAAAAACGATCTTACTCCTTACGCAAACGAAAGATCTGTAACAAAAACTCTTAATCTTTCAAAGAACGGCAAGACAAGCATTACCGTCAATATTTAATAGATAAAATTCCCCTGTCGTATCGATAGGGGAAATATATGGGAAAATAATATGGAAATTTTACTTATAGTCGCATCATGGGTTCTGGCGGCAACAAAGGTTTTGTCGCAAGGCAGATTTGCGAAAAATATGGCAAAAACTCCGTCAGATGCTCTTTTCTTCAACGGTCTGATATTCAGCACCGGTGCGGTCATGCTTCTTCCGATTTTCGGGATAAATGTCCCGTTGTCTGGAATTTTTGCCGGTTTTCTTGTCGGCGCATTCAACGTTATATTCCAGATGGCTTACGTTTGCGCTTTCTCGTGCGGTCCGATATCCTTGACGGCAATGATCTCAACGACAAGCATGGTCGTTCCGATAATCTTTTCTGCGATTGCATATGATGAGCCGCTTTCCGTTTTCAGAATTATAGGCATAATCGTAACGATCATCGCGCTCTATTTCACCACCGAAAAGATTAAGAAAGACAGCATCAAACTCAAATGGGCGCTTTTTACGTTGCTTGCATTTGTCGCAAATTTCAGCTCTTCACTGGTTCAGAAGATATATCTCAAGAGCGTTCCCGAAACGGATACATCTTCTTTTGTCGCCGTTCATTTTGCGTTCGCGGCGATCATCTCGCTCGGTCTTTATTTTATTCTTTCGGCAAGCGGAAAGAAATGTTCGTATAAGATAGGCAAAAACGTTATCTTTACGTCTTTTTTTATCGGCGTGATCCTCGGCATTTTCAATCTTATTTATTCTTACTCTCTTCTCGTTGTTGATGCAACCGTTTATCTTCCTATTTTTAACGGCGGTCTTACGGTTCTCGTCACCCTCTGCGGCTCCCTCTTTATGAAAGAAAAACTGACAAAACGCCAAAAAATCAGCATAATTCTCGGCGTTATCGCTATTGTGTTGATGAGTTTGTAAATAATTTACAGTTCTTTTTTTGACAATCATATTTCAAAAGCATACACGTGGACATATTGTCCACGTGTATGCTTTTCTTTTTTTGTTGATATTTACAGGAAAAATACGTTTTTGACTTTATTGTGAAGCGACAGCGTAAAACCACAAACACCCTTACCTTATAGGCAGACGGAGCGACAGCCGCCGTTCAGAGTACGGCAAGAGCGTCACGACGATACACCTTTACCCTATAAGCGAACGGAGCGACAGCCGCCGCCGAACACGGCAAGAGCGTTAACACCACACACCCTTACCTTATAGGCAGACGGCAGGAGCTACCGAGCCGCCGAACACGGCAGGAGCGTCACGACAACCGCCCCTTACCTTATAGGCAGACGGCAGGAGCTACCGAGCCGCCGAACACGGCAGGAGCGTCACGACAACCGCCCCTTACCTTATAGGCAGACGGCAGGA
>JAGASR010000040.1 GCA_017621705.1 Clostridia bacterium
CACTTCTACAATAATGAACGTATTCAGCTCAAAACAAAACTGACACCTCTCGAAAAGCGATGTCAGTTCGTTACTTAAAATTTAATATTTTCTACCTTGGGGGGTGTTTTTTGTACTGTCTGTACAATTTGGGGCAGTACATAAATATCCGAGGATTTATTTTTTTAGTAAATCCTCGGAAATTCTTTTATAAAAATTAGACATGTACTATCATAATGACTGGTTCTCAGTATCCGTGTGGTATAATATAGCCATAAAGTGAAGGGAACAAAAAACAAAGTTCCCAATAAAAAATAATGGGTTGTGACCTACCACAATAAGGAGAAAAACCATGACTAACATTACTGTGAACTACAAGAAAAACACCATCGAAATCACCAAATCTTTTGAGAAGAAAGCAAGCGTGTATGGCTCTGAAGCATACTACGAACTCAGCAAAGCAAGAAATGACTTCCCCAACTACAGACTTATTGTTAAGACTTCCAAGAGTAATAACACATTTAAGGGTATGGATTATGAATTTATGCTTGATTATATTAATAATCATGAAGACAGTGAAAAACATAAAGCAGAATTTGATAAACTTAAAGAGAATAATCTTTCCTATGGCGAAGTTAAACAGTGGTTCGTTAGTACTTATCCTGTTTTTGAAAACTGTAAAACAAGAGCTCAGTGGGTTCTTGCAGCGTAAATATAAAAATTGAAAGAATAAAAAGGAGACCCAAACCATGACAAATGCTATTCGCTTAAACCATCTCACAAAAGAGATTTTAATCAGTAAATCATTTTCAAAAGTTGCTATGAATCCCCTTAGCACTGAATACAGAGACCTTGCAGAGGTTATGGGAAAACACCCTAATTATACTGTTAGTATGCGTGTTATCAGACAGAACACACACAAGGAAACATACGCAGGTTTAACATATGACTACATGCGAGAATATATTATACTTCATTCTTCGCCCGAAGAAAAACTTGCTGAAATCGGAGAATTTAATGAAATGCTTTTGATTTCCAGATGTCATGCGAAAGCTCTCAGATATCCAACTATAAAAAAATGGTTTTTGGCAAAATACCCTGAGGTCGCTGAGTTCGGTGTTGAAGAGGCATATAAAGCTCTGCGTGTAAGCTAAATTAAAAATAAAATTAATTAAAGAAAGGATTATATAAAATGTCTACTGTGCCCAACCAGCGTAAAATTATTATTCATAGAGAAAAGTGTGAACGAGATTTCCTTCAAATAAAAAAGGAGAATTGGTATTCTGCTAATAAGATTTTAGGTCCTTACGGATTGCAGTTATACCTTTATCTTGCCGGAAATAAAGATGGTTTTACTCTTGAATTATCCCAAGAGGCAGCAGAGCGTGATGCCGATATTAAAAGGACAACATTTCATAAGTATATTCATACATTAATTAATAAAGGATATCTTGTTCCCCGAGGGGAAAACAGTAATATTTATGATTTCTATGAGATTCCCAAAGTGATAGATAATGGGAACGCATTTCCGCAGAACGAACGAATAAGTTTGCAGGACGAATGTGACATACTAATTTTTGATTCGGATAACGAATTGTTCAATTTGTCTGACGAATTTGAAAATTCGCAAGGCAGTTTGAATAGTCCGCAGAGTAGTAAAGAAATATATAATAAGGTAGATAATTCAATAGATAAAATATATACAAACGAGAAATTCGTCTTTTAAATTTATGGTCTACTTTCGATAATTGTTGTATTTATAAAATCAAATATAATAAGAAATATAAGTTTCGCTATTTTGTTTTGGAATCCGCAAGCGGTTTCCAACAAAATAACGAAACTTTAATTATTCCAAAAGGAGAATTAAGTTATGTCTATATCAGAAAAATTTTCAAGAAACACACCAGAATACTATCGTTATATGTATTTAGATAAATACTCTCCCGAACAGATTATGTATGTGGCAAGGTAGAAATTTTATAAAGAATGTGTAGAGTGTGTTGATAATCAGAATAAAATTGACATTATAAAGATTGTAAGCGAGGTTAGAATAAGATGAAAATAGGAAAAACTTCGGAAAAAGATAAGGATAGAAGAAAAAAGAAGAAATCGACATTCGAAACAGAAATATTCAATATTGTTGAAAAGAGCTTGAAAACGGTTCTTGACAAAGCATTGGATGATATTCTGAAAGATTTTAAATAAAAAACGGCAAGTCGCTCTCTCCAATAGTAGGAGATTTTTGTGAGTGACTTGCCGTTTTTTTCGTTTTATTCGTATTGACAAGAAAAAATATTCTGTCGTTCACAGTCCAAAGAATCGTGATTTGAAAATAAAACCACTCTTCGTGTGGAAGTTCGCCACACAAAGTGGGTTTCTTCAAGACTGAAAATGTTTTTCCTGAAATGTATGCCGGGGTGCTCAAAAAATCAAATGTTTTCGTGAACAATTGTGTATGCTGTATTCTGACGAAAAAATATATTGAAAATACACATTTTCTGTTCAGAAAAACGCAAGCACCTTTTTGTGGACAATTACTCTTCCTTTTGGTATTCAAGAACATCTCCAATGTCGCAGCCGAGCAGTCTGCAAATTGTATTAAGATTATCCCATGATATACTTTCCTTGTTTCTTAACTTTTGGATTGTTGATTCTGAAAAATGTTTTTCTTTGCGTAAAGTGTATGAGGAAAAGCCTTTTTCTTTGAGGGCTTCCAAAACATCTATCTTGTATTTTAATGCCATCTTGATACCGCCTTGTTTTAATTATTCTTTCCTGAATAAGTATATCATAAAACATACACGAAATCAAGTGTATAAAATCACCAAAAATAAACACGAAAATTCGTGCATATTGCCTATTGACAATACACGAAAATTCGTGTATAATATATACATAACAAAGAACAAATCAATCAAGAAGGGAAATAAAAAACATGTCACAGAACGAAATGATTACAAAAATTGAACAGCTCAGAGCTTGGGAAGCACTCCTTGAAGAGGCACAGGTAGAAATTGAAGCACTCAGAGATAACATCAAAGCTGAAATGTTGGCACAGAATACGGAAGAACTTCAAGTTGGAGCATACATTATCCGATGGACGTCTGTTTTATCCAATAGATTCGATAGTACATCATTTAAAAAAGAATATGCGGAACTTTATAAAACTTATACTAAACAGGTCGCAAGTAAGAGATTTACGATAGCATGAAGATATAAGAGTGGCTGCGGAACATGCAGCCACTCTATATAAAAAGTAAAATAAATAGGGTAGGGGTATATAATGATTTACGGTTATGCAAGATGTTCCACAAATGAAAGTAAACAAGATATAAACAGACAGTTGCGTGAATTGAAAGAAGAGGGTGCACAAGAAGTCTATTTTGAATATGAACACGGTGATTCAGATATTAAACAAAAGCAGTTGGCCTTATTTGATGTCGCAAAGGAAGGTGACACGATCATCACGCTTGAAGTTCCTCGACTTGCCAGGAGCACCAAACAACTTTGTGAGATTATCGAAACCGTGAAAGAAAAGAAACTCAAACTGATAATAAAAGGTAGCATAACAGTTGATTGTACTCTTGGAAGACTTGACCCAATGTCTAATGCCTTTATTCAGATGTCAGGTGTATTTGCTGAACTTGAACTCGGTATGATTAGAGAACGTGTGCGGTCAGGTATGGCAAATGCCAAGGCAAAAGGCAAAAAGCTCGGCCGGCCGCAGATGACAAAAGATGACATTCCACCCATTTTTTACAGACATTATCCTGCGTTCGTGAAAGGGAAACTCAATGTTTCTGAATTTGCAAGAGTTTGCGGTTTAAGTAGGAATACGGTTTATAAGTATATTCAAATAACAAAGTGATAAGTTTGTTTATCTATATTATCGTTGAATACATATTAATGTTTATAATAATTAATACAAGTCAAATCCACTTCTGTGTAATATGCAAAAACCGCCCATTGTTCTTTAATGACAAAGGGCGGTTTTTGAGTATAAATTTGTAATTTACGGATTAACAGTAATTGTTATAGATGCTACGGTCGTACTACCGATGTTCGCATAAACAACAATAGTCTTTGCGGATTCTACTGTACCCGTGCTCAGGGTTACGGTAGCTTTGTTGTTAAGGTCTGTGATTGTGCTTGTAGAAGAAAGAGATGCCTTGCTTGTATTGTCTGTCATAGACCAGGTTACCGTAGAATAAGACGGACAATTGGAGAGGGTAAGCTGTACGGAATTACCGCCTAAAACGGTAGTTGAAGTTGCGGAGAGGGACGGATTAGCAGAATTGGTGGAGATCGTAAGATCAATATACGTCTTCGAGCCGTCCGTAAACGAAACAGTAATTCTTACACTGCCGCTGGTATCGAGAGTGGTTACAATATAGTTATTATCGAGGACAACAACAACTGCTTTAGAAGTGTTACTGCTGGTTGGCGTACCGGAAATAGTCTTATCAGTAAAGGAAGAACCAAGGAGAGTAGAAATATTATAGGTACTACTCATGGATACCATGTGTTCTATTTTCTTGTAGTCAACGGTGAACTTAACTTCTAGAACGATAACATTATCAACTTTGATGGAAACAGTGGCGATTCCAGGTTTGAGAGCATTCCATTCGCCTGTGTTTGCATCTATGGTAATAACGTCAGTCTGATTTGAAGAATAGACAGCGTTGGCGTAAGAGTGGGATTCGGTAAGGTTACCTTTATCTCCAACTTCAGCAGAAATGCTGACAGTGGTAGCAGAGGTTGAAGAAGAAGGCTTCGAACTGAGAACCATTACGGTGAAGTCTCTGGTCACAAGCGTGTTGGAAGAATCAACATAGCTTACAGAAGATAAAAGAGAAGTACCGATAGGAACATTGTCTCCTACTGTTATCTTACCGGTAGAGTCAATAGAAAGTATGTAAGAACTATCTGTAGAAGAGGGTGCACCCGATGCGAGCACAGAACTCTCTATCCAAGAAGGCTCAACAGTTGGCGTTCCTGTAATGCCGATTTCTGCATTTGTAGGAGTATAAGTACTGCCTTGAGAGACGGCGATGACACCTCTGTTGGAGTCAACAGAGCCGGACTGATTCGGAATAACCGTAATCGTTATTGATGCAATAGTTTCATCTCCAATGTTCGCATAAACAACAATGGTTTTTGAGGATTCTACTTCACCTGTATATAGCGTTACAGTAGCTATGTTCTTACTGTCAGTGATTGAGCTGGTCGAAGAAAGTGAAGCCTTGCCGGTATTGTCTGTCATAGACCAGGTTACCGCAGAATAAGACGGGCAGTTAGAAAGGGTAAGCTGTACTGAATTACCGCCTTTGACCATAGTCGAAGTTGCTGAGAGGGTCGGATTAGCTGTAGAACCAGATGAACCGATTGTAAGGTTAATATAAACCTTGGAACCGTCTGTAAACGAAACAGTGATTCTTACACTGCCTGTAGTATCAAGAGTTGTTACATAATAGCTACCGTTGGAAATTGTAGTAATAGCCTTGGAGGTATTGCTGCTGGTGGGAGCACCGGAAATAGTCTTACCGGAAACGGAAGAACCTAGGAAAGAAGAGATATTATAGGTGCTACTTTGGGAAACGTTATATTTGAGTTCTTTATAGTCAACGCTAAACTTAACTTCGAGAACGACTACATTATCTACCTTAATGGAAACAATAGCTGTACCTGCTTTTAAAGCTTCCCATGCACCTGTATTGGCATCAACAGAAATAACGTCAGCCTGATTGGAGATATATGTTGCGTTGTTGAAAGAATACTGAGAAAGAGTACTTGCATCGCCAACAGCAGCAGAAATGTTGACAGTTGGCACAGATGTATCAATGTTCGGCTTGGGACTGAGAACCATTATGGTGAAATCTTTTGTTACAAGCGTATTCGATGAATCAGCATATCTAACAGAGGTAGAAAGAGAAGTACCGATAGGAACATTGTCGCCTACCGTTATTTTTCCTGAAACATCAATAGAAAGTATGTAATCTGAAAGTGATGCGCCATTTGTAATGTTTGAAGAAAGAATATTGGAGGCTGTCCAACTGGGCTGAATAACTGGTGTACCCATAATTCCAATATCACTGTTCGTAGGCGTATAGGTGGTGCCCTGAGAGACAGCGATAATACCACTATCAAAATTTACAGAACCGGTAGAGTTTACAGTTACGGTACAGGTTGCTGTTATTCTGTTGGTGCTAAGGTTACCCTTGGATTTGCAGGAAATGGTTGCAGTACCGGCTTTAACTGCGGTGATATATGCGGAGAGGCCGCTGCCTACAACTTTGACGATGCTGTCATCGGACGAAGACCAGGAGATCTGGTCGTTATGACCGACAGGAAGAACGGATGCTACGAGAGTAGCGCTGTCACCAATATACATCGTTTTAGTAGTCGGCGATACCTCAACAGATGTAATGGGATTTGTGATATAGGGATCGGGAGAATACACAATTACGGTTTTTGGTTCGAACTCAAATGCGAGAGATGGGTCAGAAGAATTTACATAACCCGTAAGAGTTGCAGAACCGTCTTTACCGGGAACGATAGTAAAGCTGTTCTTGGTAAAGTCGTTGGTAGGTCTTGTAACGTTAGCAACGCTTGTGTCGCTGGAGTTGATAGCGTACATAAGGGTAGAGATTTGAGCCTGAGTAAGAGCGGGGGAGAAGGTGAGGTATGCGGTATATGCATTGCCTGTCTTGAGGTCGCCTGTAGCACCAATGTAAACGCTGACTTTGATCTTTTGGGTGGGAGTTCCGGTGATGCCGGAGTAAATAGTGCAAGTAGCGGTCTTACCGGTGGAGGTTGTTGCCGTGATCTTTACGATACCGCTCTGGAGAGCAGTGATATTACCGTTCTGGTCAACAGAAACGATCTGAGGATACTGGGAAGACCAAGTGATTCTATCGTTAGAATCACTCGGAGTGAGGATCGCTTTCAATTTTTCTTGTTGACCGAGGCTGAGATGAATATTTGTATAAGAAAGTGTTATTGATTCGGCAGGGATTGCAGGACCACTGTTTGTTTCGGGCTCTTTTACTATGATCTTAAACTCTTTATTGGTATATATATAGTTTTTATCATAATAATTAACGACACCTGACATACTTGTTCCGATAGGAACATTTTTACCGACACTGATTGCACCATCTGAAGTAATTGAAAGCAGATATGAATTGTCTGTTCCATTTCCTGCAAGCACAGAGTTGGGAATCCAAGTGGGTATACTCGTGTATTTAATGCCAAGATCCTCCATTTTCGGGGTATAAACACCGTCTGAAGTAACATAAATTACGTTGTTATCTTTATCAACATAACCGGGTTCTTTAACTGTTACAACAACGCTCGTCTTAACACCGTTCGTCTCATTATTACCTCTTGCTCGACAAGTTATTACTGCCGTACCGGGTTTTAATGCGCTAATATATCTGCCGGAATTGTATGAATATTCGCTCAATACAGAACATTGAACAATAGAGCGATCAGAAGAATATAATAAAAATTGATCGTTATTATTAGTCGGTGTAAATGAAAATAAATCTTTATAATGTAATTGATTACCTGTATACATTGTAACTTGTTCTTCGTACGCAGTTATTGAAGTAACAGGATTTGTTATTGTTTCCAAAGGTTCATTTATGGCAATAGTCTTTGAAGTATATACAAAAGTCAAGGAAGAATCCGAAGAAGAAACACCTGGTGTGAGATAAGTTACACCGCCTTCTACAGGGATAATAATAAAACTATTTTGGGTATAATCATTGCCATCAGGTCTTGCAATATTGACCGGACGATTATATGGACCGGAATGGCCAAGAGAGAATTTACATGTCGCAAGCTGTTCGACGGTAAGCTCGGGGGTAAATTTCAGATGCGCGGAATATGTCTTACCGACATAAAGCTCTTCTGTTTCATCAAAAACAACTTCGACTTTGATGGTTTGCTTTTCGGGTGTAGTTGAGCCACCACCGGTAATACCTGAAGCAACAATACATTCCGCAGTTTTACCCGAAGAAGTCGTTGCAGTGATCTTTACGGTACCGCTCTGAAGTGCAGTGATATTACCGTTCTGGTCAACAGAAACGATAGAGGGATACTGAGAAGACCAAGTGATTCTATCGTTAGAATCACTCGGAGTGAGGATCGCAGTCAGTTTTTGAGTCTGACCGAGTTTAAGTGCTACATTTGCAGGGGAAATCGTTATAGATTGTGCCGGTATAACATCCGGTTTGGGCTCAACATTAAATCTAATAATAAATAATACTTTGCCATTTTGATCTTTAAACATTATATCGGCAGTGCCGACTTCTCTTGCAAACCAACCCAATGAAGGATTAGCATCTGCAATAGCGGGATTAGTTGATTCTGTTATTAAACTAGAAATATTAGTATAGGGAGTTGAAAAATAGCCTGAGTAATTTCCATACGAACCTGATCGAACATTTGCTTCAATTACAGGGACAGAGTCCGTTGCTTCAGGTTCTTTGACAACGATGGTGAACTCTTTACTTTTCGCTCCGTTCTTATCAACGTAATTAATAACACCAATCATACTTGTTCCGACGGCGACGTTTTTACCGACTTTAATTGCGCCATCTGAAGAAAGAGTAAGAAGGCAAGAATCGTCTATCGAAGAAGAATCGCTGCCAATTACTGTGTTAGGAGTCCAATCAAGAATCATCAGTGCATCAATTCCGAGATCTTCAGTTGTCGGATAAAAAATACCGTCAGAAGAAGTGTATATAATGCTGTTTTCCTTATCTACATAACCCGGGGCTTTGACTGTTACGATAATGCTATCCTTTACTCCGTTTGTTGCAGAGTTGCCTTGCGCCATGCAGGTAAGAACCGCTGTTCCTGTCTTACGAGATGTACCCAAAGAACTTATTAAACTTTGGCGTCCCCTATTCATAGCATTTGAGTGAATATAAAAAGTAGAAGTATATAAAGATAAAATACTTGGATCAGAAGAGAACCAATAAAGACTGTCGTCATTTAAAAACGGAGTCATAGACGCGCCGACAAGCATAGATGTTCCCGTATACATTTCTATATGTTTGGAGGGTGAAATAGAAATGGAGGTTATCGGGTTTGTTATTTTATCCGAGGGCATCGGCAAGGTAGAAACTACCTTTGTTTCATAAGGTTCAAACGCCAGAGAGGTGTCTGTAGAAGAAACAAAACCGACAATGTAAGTTGTTCCCTGAGCAATGGGGACGACAGTAAAGCTGTTTTTATTAAAATCATTACCATCATCTCTTGCAACTTTGACATAGCTGCCATTGTTTGAAGAAAGAGAGAAGGAGCAGGTTGCAAGTTGTTCTGCGGTAAGTTCGGGGGAGAAAGTAAGATGCGCAGAATATGTATTACCGAGAATAAGAGCGTCTGCTGCATCAACAACTACACCTACCTTGATAACCTGTTTTGTAGGCTCGGTGGGAGTTGTCGTATCGGAAACGGTAACAGTACATTCGGCAAAAATACCGGAAACTATATCTGTAACAGTAACAACAGCGGAACCTGCCTTGAGAGCTTTGATTACACCGGAAGCCGTTACTGAAACAACAGATTCATTACTGCTTGTCCAAGCAAAGGATTTAGTTGCGGTTGAGGGATATGCCGCAAAGTCAACAGCATAGGTGTTACCGATATTCAGGTTGATATTATCATTCGAAAGAACAATATCGGTTACTTTCTGAATTTCATCGGTCGAGGGGCCGCTCTCTTTATTTCTGAGTATGACAATAGACGACGCGGAAACTTTACCGATCGTATATATTATTGCGGCTGTCTGTACTGTGTTTTCGGGCAAAGATGTTGCAACGATAGAAACGTTACCATTCTCGTCAACAGTAACTAAATCCGGGTCAGTGGAGATCCAGGAGCCGGTTTCTGTTGTGTTTGAGGGTGTAACGGTTGCAGTTATCTTCCAAGACGGGTCGCCTATATATTTTTGATAGTAAGTACTGCTCAGATAAACACTCGCTGCTGGGACAGATGTGCTGGGCGTACTTGATACGGGTGGCTGATACTGGTTATTATTTGATTGATTGTTGTTAGATTGATTGTTGTTTGTATAATCTTGTAAAAGAAGATGCTGTACTCTCAAACTCAAATCAGCATTTTCGTTTTTAAGCGTATTTAACTGATTTTTAAGGTCAGCTATTACACTATCAATATCAGAATCATCGACGTTCAGAGAATCGATAATATCAGCATAGCTTTCAATCTTCTGTTTGAGAGCATCAATATCTTTATCTCTGGAACTGATGTTTGAATTGATAGATGCTACGAGTTCGTTAAATTCGTTAGCCTCGGAATTATCGGTTTCGGGCTGACTGCTGAGTTTATTTTCAAGAACAGACATATCTGCCTTCATCGAATTTAAAGCAGAAAGAAGTTCATTATTTATTTTTTCAAGACCGTCTATTCTTTCAGGGTCGATGGTCGGAGTCTCATCTGTTTTCTGCTGAGATTCAAGTTTGTCTTCGAGAGCAGAAATCTCTTTTTCCATAGCGCTTAACGTAGCAAGAAGATCAGCATTAAGCTTTTCAAGATTTTCTATTCTGCTGTCTGAAATATCGGAATCTGTATTTTCTTCTGACTCTGATTTATCCAAGCGAGACTGAAGATCTGCAATCTGAGTTGTAAGACTATTGATCTTGTCTTCATATTGAGATATCAACTCAAGATCACTATCATTATCATCAATCCCCTCTATAGATTCTTTTTGATTGTTTACAGATTCGAGCTGTTTTTTCAAGCTTTCTAATTCAGCCCTGATATCTGCAGTGTCATTTGCAGGTTCATTAAAACCACATGCAACGATGGAAAGTATCATCGCAAAGGTTAAAAGAAATGCAACACATCTTTTCATTGTTTTTTCTCCTTTTAGTGTGAAATAAAAAAAGTGCGTCAACCGAAGTCAACGCACCGAAAACGCAAACTCCAATTGTCGCCAAACAAACTCAAGAAAATATAAGTATATGCTTATATACCCTATCACTTGACGGAATTTGCATTTTTATCAAATTCATAAAATGATAGGGATAACAAAAAAAGAGCATAGCTTTCCCTTTCGAGGAAAAATATACTTACATTTTCTTATAGAGTTTGTTTGGCATATTTATTATATCATTTTATTTATGACATTTCAAGGGATAAAAAGAAAAAAATAGGATTTATGAAAGATAAATGAGGAAATTAATTAATCCTAATTATATAATTGATTCATTGTTCTTGATTTCTTTCACAATAAATGTTATAATAATTCCGAGGTGATGATATTATGGCAGGTAGAAAAGGACAAAGCGGACGTCAGGATTCTCAAAAGATGAAGCCGTATCTTGTTTATGATTATCTGATGCGTGAAACAGACGCAAACCATGTCGCAACCGCAAATGAGATAGCGGAATATTTGAAAGAGTGCGGAATTCCGGCTGAACGCAGGTCTATTTATAAAGATATTGAAGAGATAAATAAAGCTCTTCTTCTCACCTCAGGAAGTCACTATGACCTTCCAAAAGCCGAGAATATCGAGGAAGCGGAAGAACTATTGCAAGATGAAAATGAAAAAACTATCATATATGACGAACACCGTAAAGGATTTTATGTCCGTAAAAGGCATTATAAGGAAGATGATGTTCGTATTCTGGCAGAATGTGTTCATGCTGCAAGGTTTATCGATGATAAGCGTGCAAAAAGGCTGATAAATGTTGTTAGCGAACTTGTCAGCGAACATCAGGCAGAGGATATTAAGAAAGATACTTTGCTGTTGGGTAGGGTGAAAACTGAAAATATTGCTATTTATGAAATGACAAGTAAGATTTCTTCTGCCATGAGCCATAAACGCAACAAACAGATTCATATACCTGAAAAAATACGATTCAAATATGTATCTTATGTTCTTAGTGATGGTATTAAACAAACAGAACGCCGCAAAGGTGAGTGGTATACGGTCGGTCCGTATAAACTTCTTATCAGTGACGGTAACTACTATCTTTTGGCTTATGATGATAAAATGAAAAAGATAGTGACTTATCGAATTGACAGGATGAAAAATCTTGAATTGACAGGAGAACCACGATGTGGTGAAGAGGAATTTAAAACGCTTAATATGGAATCTTATCTGCAAGAGCATTTCGGTATGTTTGATGGGGAACGTGAACATGTTAAAATCAGAGCTTTGAACACGCTTTTGGATACCTTCATAGACCGGTTCGGCACGCGTGATGCAAAATATATGAAAGATGACAATAACCACTTTATAGCTACTCTTCATGTTTCTGTAAGCGGTCAGTTCTTTGGATGGCTTTGCGGCCTCGGAAATAGAGTTAAAATTGTTTCCCCAAATCATGTTTCGGAAGAGTTTAAAAAGTATCTTGATAAAATTTACGGTTTGTATGAGTAATCCGAAGGGCATTTGAAAGAAGATAATAAAAAGATGTTAATTGTTGTATTTAACTTCTTGAAAAGTTTTTAAAAGTACTTGACTTTTAGAATAAAGATGTTGTATAATGTGTGCAATGACACATTCAAATGATGTGTTTTACTCATGCAAAACCATTGAAAATACTATGGTTTTCTCTCTAAAAAGCCGCCGTAGGCGGATTTTACGTTGAAATGATGGGCCTCATCGGCGCAGGTAACAACCCCATGGTTGGTATGACCGTTGCATGCGCAGTTGCAGTTCAGGAAGCTCTTAACAAATAAGGACTTTTGCCTCAACGTAAGCCTTGTTAAGTAAAATTTAACAGATATAAGTCAGACACATCACTTCGTTTTTTGTTGTGATGTGTCTGTTTTGGCACGAGTGTACGGTTTAAGTAGGAAAGTAAGTATGTTGGACTTTGAGATGAGTAAGAAGATAGGGAGCCGCGAGGCTCCCTATTGGTCTATTCCTATCCGTTTTTATTCATTTTTTTTACCTTACACAAAAAAATCACTTTAGGGAAACTGAAAAATCAATGAAAAACTTTGTAAAAGATTAAATGAATAATATAGATTCATTTAATCTCTTGTTCTTCAAGATGTTCTAAAGTATTCTTTTATCTTGTTTGTATCAATCGATTTTATCAACTGAAAAAATTACAAATCCAGTTTCTAGAACTGATGCAGTAACTTCAAATTTATAATATTCAAGATCCATACGATAGTCATCAATAAATCCTCCCATATTTCCTTTAAGTGAAACATTCCAACTTCCATCTGTGTCTTTATTTGCAGAACAAATGCCATATTCCGGAGGTGCATAAGTTTTAAATCCTAATGTTCTAGCTATTTGTTCATTTAAGCCATAACGATTTTTTACTAACGAGATTGCCTGTGATTCAGAATAAACTTTTATACTATTTCCTTCGTTCGTGCTTTTCTCTTTATTGATATATTCATTCTGACAACAGACCAAACATGATGCTAGTATAAATATAAAAATAAGTATAAATATAATTTGAGCAATATGTTTTTTTTCATAGTAATTAGTCTTTTATTTTTCTAAATCAACTAAATGCTTGAATTTATCAAACATTTCAATGGCTTTTTCTTTAGGGATTTTGATTGCGGGTAGATCTGTATAGTCTTCACATAATAAAATAAAATCTTTGATATCTTTAAAACTCCCTAATTTTATTAATAGAATGTTAAGCATAGCATTTACAAACTCACCGCATTCAATTTCATCAGCTGTATTGAATGAACTACCTATATACTTCTTTCCATATTTTTCTAATGGCAAAGCAATATATCCATGAAAATTCCAATTCTGCATAAATACCCCTCTTTTCAACTATCAAATAATATCAGTTATATATCGTGGTATATTCTTTAGTAAAGTATTATATTGTTTTTTACTGATTTTGTAAATTTATTAATATCCTTGTCACTTTGATTTAACCGAATAAGTAATGGTATAATTGTCTTGATCAACTTTTGCGGAAACAGTCCATCCGTCATACTTAGCAGTTTCGCCATCGCAAATAATTGGTAGTAATATCATGAGATATTCAAAAGCTTCAGCATTTCTAATGTTTTCATCATTGCTAAGTTTAGTATGAACAAATAGCGCATCAATTTTAACTAATGGCATAATTGCAGAAAAATCCTTTATATCGTCAATATATACTTTAGCAATATTCCCTGAAAGCATTCTTTCAATCATACTGATGGTTTTGTTTTTATCTGAGAACTTGTCTGCTCTGGAGGTTTCAACGACATAAGTAAATTCAGTAACTTTGTTGCCTGATGTTTTGCACGTTAGTGTTCCTTCACATTCTGATAATGCTTCTCTTATCTCTTGCTCTGTGAGTTCTATTTTATTGTTGCATGAACTAAAGGATAGGCACATTAAAAGTGCCAAGATTAATGAGAAAGTTTTTTTCATAATTACAACCTCTATTTCTTTTTGATTTGTTTGGGGCATTCTGCATCTTTGGGAATATGCCATGGACTCCCTTTCCCATCTTGTTCTGCACCGGGAATTTTATTTTCCCGACACCACTTGCTTATTGTGGATTGCGGATAGCCCCATTTCTCAGAGGCTTCTTTTGTTCCCATTGTTTCAGCCATCGGTTCTTTTCTCCTTTCAAAATAAAAAATGCGCCCACCGAAGTGAGCGCATAAAAACGCAAACTCCGATAGTCGCCAAACTAATCTTTTGCAAGATGAGTATAACCTCATAGCCAAAGTTGGAATTTGCATTTTATCAAATTCGATCTTTAGCTATGACGAAAAAAGATATACTTTTCCCATAAAAGAAAATTATACCTATCTTGCAATATTCGATTAGTTTGGCGAAAATATTTTATCACATTTAAGTCACTTTGTCAATACGAAAGTAATATAAATCAATTATTCCTTGGGAAAAGATTAATAAAATTCTTAAGGGATTGACTCAAAAATAAAAATGTGCTATAATATTTTTGACAGATCGCACTGAGATGTGATTGACTGTTTATATATGAGAATAGTATTGTTTATTTTAGTCGGTAAACGAAAATAAGGAGGATTTTTTGATATGTACATAAACCCGTATGAAAATCTGAGTGATGCGGTATGGAGAAAAGCCAATTTCCATACGCATTCCGGTACAGGCCCCAGAAGCTGCGGATTCCGTTCTCCGGAGGTGGTTGTCGATCTCTACCGTGAATATAATTACGATCTGTTGAGTATTTCAAACCATAATTTATACCGTTCTTTTGAAAATTATTCAGATGACCAGATCACTTTGATCGACGGTGTTGAGTATACAAGCGATATTCATATGCTGACGATTGGTGTTCAGGAAAACCTGAGACCCTTGCCTGTTCAGGAAGCGATCACACGTACCAATGAACTCGGTGGTTTTGTTATTTTATGCCATCCGAACTGGCCCGATAAAGCGCATTTTTCACCGGAAATGATGCTGAATTTAACAGGCTATATGGGACTTGAAGCGCTTAATGCCGTATGCTTCCGTTTAAGCGGTTCTGGACGTGCGACGGATGTCTGGGATGCCGTATTATCTGCAGGAAAGCTTGTTACAGGTTTTGCTAACGATGATTTTCACGCCATGGCCGACGGCGGACGTTTCTTCAATCTGATCGCATGCGAGAAAAACTATGAATCCATGAAGCAGGCGATTATAGATAACGCGATCTGCGCATCAACCGGACTTTATCCGATATATCACCGTCTTGAAGATAATACGTTGAAAGTAAAGGCGGCTTTGCCTATCAAAACGTATCTTGATAATTATGAATATGTATTTATCGGCCCCAACGGACAGATATTAAGCAAACAGACCGGTGTCGAGGCATCGTATGAACTTCAGGGCGAAGACTATGTTCGTGTAGAGGTATACGCAGAAGGTGGTCAGATCCTTTTGTTCCAGCCGATCTACAAGGAAGGTTTCCTCGTTCGCCCGTAACGTTCAGTCTAATAATTTTTTTGGCAATAATTGTTTTTACATTTTCAGACTCCCAAATTTCGGTTTGGGGGTCTTTTTTAACACTTCCCCCTTGCGTAATCGAAATAAAAGTGATATAATAAGTTATCATATTAGAAAAATGAACCCAAAAGGGGAGTTATTTATGAAACTGCTTATTATTACCGAAAATAAATGTGATCTTTCGGAGGTTCTTTTGCGTTGTCCTGTGCAGACAAAGGTTGTGTCTTTTCGTCAGGCGATAATGATCGATATTTCCGAATATGATGCGTTTTGCGTTCTCGGGAACGAGAAAACGACCGTAATAGATGCCCGTCTGCGCTCGAAACTCGAAGCGGAAGCAGATAAAGGCAAAAAGATTTTTCTTGAATATATCAACTCTTTTTCCGATATTTATTCCGCAGAACCCCGTGAGACGACCCGAAGCCGACTTATATACGTCAAACCCGAAAACGGTGAGGGTATTTCGGGACTTGAAACGGGTGATCTTTTAGACGATGAATGCGGTCTTACGATGCCTCCGTGGTTCAGCGTTTCGAACAGTGTTCCTCTGCTTGTTTATAAAGAACACATTATTGCACATACCCATCTCGATCAGCCTGCGGACGAAATTCTCAAAAACAGCAGGGTAGGGATGTTCCGCATCGGAGAGAATATTCTGATGGCGATGTTCCGCATGCAGAATTTCATCAAGGCGAGATTTGCGCCCCGTAAAAACTGGGAAAAGCTCGTTAATTATATCGCATACTTTTTGACGGGAACTCTCCCCGATTCCATGCCCGAAAGCGTTGTCCGTTTCGGAACGGAAGAAGATCTGAACGATCCCGAAACATGGCAGAAAGCAAGAAAACTTTCTATAGAGAACGGTATAAACTGGCTTGAAAAATTCGCTGTCGATAACGGCGAGGGCGGTGTCATGGAAGGACTTCGTCATAATATCCGTCCCGACGGTAAGCAGGAACGTCTTTTCGGCATCCGTACCGACTGCAGCGGTGAATCCGCAGGCGCTTTTGCGATGTATTCGAAGCTTACGGGAAGCCGCCGCCACGGCGTGATCTCTGATAACATCCGATCGTTTATCTCGGAAAATATGGTAATACGCAAGGCTCCTTTTGAAGGTATGCTTCGCTGGACGGATACCGCATGGACCGTCTGCTACCATGACGATGCCGCAAGAACGATGATTCCGTATCTTATGGGTATGCTTTTCATGGATGATGACCATTACCTTGACGATATTCAATATTGGATCGATTTTCTTTTACGTACGACTTGCCGTGACGGTCTTGCCGAAGCACGTGTGAACCGTTGGGATATGAACGAGCAGAGACTGCAGCAAAGACAACAGCAGGAGCACGGTCTTCCCTCTGCGCACTATAATGCTTATTATCTTGCCGCACTTTTGCTTGCATATAAAAAAATCGGAAAAGCCGAGTATCTCGAAACCGCACGTAAAGGCATTGAAACTCTCATGGCGCTTTATCCCGATACGAAACGTGAACAGAGCGAAACGGAGGAAATGTGCCGCCTCGTTCTTCCTCTTGCCGTACTTTACGATGTTACAAAAGAAGAAAAGCACAGAGAATATCTTTACAGAGTTGCAAATGATCTTGAAAAACACCGTCATCCGTTCGGCGGATACTGCGAATGGGATACCGGCTATAAGGCAAGCTGCAGCCGCGAATCATCGGGCGAATGTTCTCTTCTGACGGAAAATGGGGATCCCGTGACAGACTCGCTGTATTCAATGAACTGGTTACCTGTCGGCTTTGCTTATGCGTATTATGCGACAAAAGATGAATTTTTCCGCGATCTTTGGAAAAATACGGTTACTTATTTTATGCGTACGCAGATGTTCTCGAAAGATCCGCTGCTGAACGGCGCATGGTGCCGTGCTTTCGATATGGATCTCAAAGAAGTTTACGGATGCCCTCATGATGTGGGCTGGGCGGCAAACTGCTGTGAAACAGGCTGGACGATCGCCGAGATACTTATGGGCATGATGCTTCCCAATATTATTTCGGGTGAAAATTTATAATAAAGAAAGACCGCATGATCGATCATGCGGTCTTGATATTTTTAGTTTTTCTTATTCTTTTTCGCAAGTCTTACCATTTCATCGATATAGTCTACCATTGCGATCTTGAGTCGTTTGAAATAGCAGGTGTTGATACTGTAGAAAAGCTGAAGTCCGTCTCTATGCGAAATGAAAATTATATTGTCGTTACGAAGACTGCTTACGTGTCTGCCGACGGTCGTTATGGGAATATCCATGATCTTTGCGAGGGACGAGATCGTTATTTTGCCGTGCTGTGCAATAAGATCGAGGATCTCTATACGTGTATCGTTACCGCTTGTAATGATAAACCTTCTCGGATCGACGGTTTTTGTATTGCCTTTATTCCAGAAACTTTCGATATGCTTATATCCGAGGAGCAGAAAAGCGTTCTTTTCATGGAAGTTATGAAGAACGACAAACTGGTTGAGGAGCGGTATGGATACTATTGTCTCGTCAAAATTTTCTTCGGAGTAATCGAAAGCTTTTTTATAAAGCTCGATATTGTACTCATTTCTGATCTGGCCGTAGATATACTGTATTTCTTTATCGTATGCAAGATAAAGCTCCTCGACGACATCATATACTTTTTTGACTGTTTCTGCAAGAATTCCTACAGCATAATCAAAGTCATTAAGGATCAGAGATGTTTTTAACTTAATATCGATCGGCGCATAAATATCTTCGATGGCCTTTATATATTCGGAAGTATCTTTTAATAAATCGTTTTCTTCATACTGTTTTCCGAAAACTACCGATATGAAAGATTTGTAAAGTTCATTTTTATTATTGAGAAGATCATCAAGGAATAAATCGAGCGTTATATTTTCTTGATGATGGCAAAATTCTTTATTAAGAAAAACAAGAAGCGCAGACGTCGTGCCATTTTCGGAGAAAGCAAACGGTGCCAGCAGATCAGGTACTTTATCTATCTTTTCAGTAACCTCTTCCAGACATTTTCTCATGAAAACAGTGTCTTCAAATACCGAGAAAAACGTCTTTTTAGTCTGCTCCGGAAAATAATGATCCATCAACCAGAAAGAAACGTCGTAAATTTTGCTCGGCTCTGAATTATATTTCATTTTTTTAGTTTATCCTTTCTTTAATTACCATAGTTGTGTTTTCTCTATCTACATATATATATTACAATATTTTTAGTGGTTTGTCAATGGTTTCGACAGTATTTTTTGATATATTCGCACAGTTTTCCGTTATTTTCAAGGCGATTCTTTATATATAATTGCTATATTATGGGACGAGATTTTCGTTATTTATTTGTAATTGTCATTTTGTGAAAATAGCTAACATTTACTTATTTTTATGTTATTGACAATTTTTTTTCGACGGTGGTATAATTGTCGGTAAGGAGAATTGAACTATGGACAAGTCGACATTGAAAACATATTTGGGAACAAAGGATTTTTATAAAAATATAATCAGGATCGCAATTCCCATTTCTCTTCAGCAGCTTATAACCGTCGGTATCAATCTGATGGATACTGTAATGCTCAGCAGTATGGGTGACGCTCAGCTTTCTGCGTCGTCTCTGGCAACACAGTTTATAAATATTTTTCAGATCTGCTGCATGGGCATCGGTATGGGCGCATCTGTTCTGACCTCACGTTTCTGGGGAATGAAGGAACACAACAGTCTAAAGCAGGCGATAACGATAATGCTTCGTATCTGCATAGCATTTGCCACTGTTTTTACGCTCGCAACGATCTTCTTTCCCGATCTGATAATGCGTATCTATTCAAATGAGCAGGATATAATCGAATACGGCATCGTTTATCTCCGTTGGATGATCCCGACTTATTTTTGCATGGGTCTTTCTTTGACTTGTACGATAGTTCTTCGTACCGTCGGACAGGTGCGTTTGCCGCTTATATGCTCAATATGCGCATTCTTTGTCAATGTTTTCTGTAACTGGGTCTTTATTTTCGGTAAACTCGGTGCTCCGAGAATGGAGATCGGCGGTGCGGCGCTCGGAACTCTTATCGCGCGTGTGTTTGAACTTTCAGTAATTTGCGGATACTTTTTCTTTGTTGATAAACGTATTTCGTATCGCCTTCATGATATTTTCATGAGATGTAGAGGACTTGTCAAAGAATATCTTCGAATCAGTATCCCGGTACTTATTTCCGATAGCCTTCTCGCCCTCGGAAACAACTCCGTTGCAATGATAATGGGTCGTATAGGTAAGACGTTCGTTGCCGCAAACTCCGTTACAATGGTTGTTCAACAGTTAAGTTCGGTTCTTACTCAGGGTGTTTCCAACGCAAGCGGTATTATTACCGGTCACACGATGGGCAGGGGAGACTATGAAACGGCGCAGCGTCAGGGCTACACTTTCCTTGTTCTCGGCGGTCTGATCGGATGTGTTGCGGCAGGTATAATAATGCTCGTTCGTGAACCGATAATTGCGTATTATAAAGTTACCCCGGAGGCAAAGCTTATTGCTCGCGAACTGATGAACTCCATAAGTTTTATCATGATCTTCCAGTCCATGAACTCGATTCTTACGAAAGGTGTTCTGCGAGCAGGCGGCGATACTAAATTTTTGATGCTCGGCGATATTTTGTTCTTATGGGTCGCATCCATTCCTCTCGGATACCTTGCGGGACTTGTTTTCGACTGGCCGTCGTTCTGGGTATATACGATGCTTAAAATAGATCAGATCATAAAATGTATCTGGTGCTTCTTCCGATTAAGAAGCAGAAAATGGATAAAAAAGATCAAAGCGGCGGATTAAATGCAAAACTATGTTTTATTGATTGACAAATATCTTTTTTTATGATAAAATATGCAAAACAAAAAGAAAAGAGTGTTATTATGAAACGAATAATATCATTAATATTGTCGATTGTTATTCTTTCAACGCTGGTTCTCTCCGTGTCATGTGCACAGGAAGAAGAAGTTTTCGATATGGATTTTCATGTTGATTATGTGGTTGATCTGACAGGTGTGACCTTCCAGTGGGGAACAGGGTGGCTTACTCAGTTTTATCCCAATGAAGGCTTCAGCCTTGTCGGCGATAATATGAGACAGCATTACCGCGATATTGAAGCGGAACTCGGCTGCAATATTGATATTGTTGCATGGGAAGACGGTGGCCGCCGTGTTATGCAGGACGTTGCCGCAGGTATGAAAACATGTGACCTTGTAGACAGTCATGCAACGAACGCCGGCATTGAGCTTTACAAAGCAGGTCTTCTTGCGGCTTTGGATGATATTCCGAATTTCAACGGATATGATGAAAAATACGGTCCCATGCGTTTCCGCCAGTACGGCATCTTTGACGGTAAGCTTTACGGTCTTTATCAGTATCTTTGGGACTTTCCGCCCGAATTTCACGGCATCATGTCTTTTAATGTTGACCTTCTTTCTTCTTTAGGTGTTGCTCTTCCGTATGAATATCAGGAAAACGGCACATGGACATGGGCAAATTATAAAGATTATCTTATGACTATTGATAACGCGGCCAGCAGTGCGGGTTATGGCAATGAATTTATTCCCCATACGGCTCAGGTTCTTACTCGTGACGTGTTCAGCTGGATGTTTATGAATGGTTGCAAAGTTATTGAAAAAGATTCAAACGGTAATTATGTTTGCGGTGTTAATAACACAAAAGGCATGGCGACTCTCGACTTTCTCGGCGAACTTTCTGATTTAAAGCTTTACGAAGAAGGCGGTACCGATCCTTTTATCAAAAATCAAACAGCTGCGATTATGACATCCGAATCTTATTTCACCACACATTTCCAGGAGGGTAATGAATCTGCTTATCTTCCCGGTCAGCCCTGGATATATGGTGTTGTAAACTATCCTTACGGTCCTGATGGCGATGAAAACTGCGTTTCGGGCTTTGTTCACAAAGGCAGACGTCTTAACTGGGTGGTTGCGTACAGCGGCAACGAACTTTCCGATATAGGTATTTTCCTCGATCATCTGTTTGAACCTATTGATGAAGAAGGCGGCTGGAAATCTTCTTTGAGTTATTCTGTATTCCATGATAAACGAGATTTTGAGAACTATCTGAAAATACTCGAAAATGTAAATTACAACCATGACCTTTCTTTGGGCGCGGCTTACAGCAATCTTGAAAGTTCCTGCGTTTTTGCCGCGCAAGGTAAGAGAACCGGCGCAGAAGCGTTTGAATCTGTCAAAACAATGATTGATGAAGCTATGAAAAACGTAACTTGGGTATATGAAGATCTTATTGATTAATTTTCTTTTTAAATATCTTCCCGAAAGGGAAGATATTTTTATGTGATTATTGACAATTAAGTTCTTTTATGATAGAATATACAAAACAAAAAAGAAAAGAGTGTTATTATGAAACGAATAATATCATTAATATTGTCGATTGTTATTCTTTCAACATTGGTTCTCTCCGTGTCATGCGCAGAGGAAGAAGAAGTCTTCGATATGGATTTCAGCGTTGATCTTGATGTAACTCTCGAAGGTCTTACTTTTATATGGGGCACCGCATGGCTTACTCAGTTCTATCCGAACGAAGGTTTCAGCCTTGTCGGCGATAATATGCGTGCTCATTACCGTGAGATCGAAGAAGAAATGGGTTGCAAAATCAATATCATTGCATGGGAAGACGGTGGCCGCCGTGTTATGCAGGACGTTGCCGCGGGTATGAAAACCTGTGACCTTGTAGACAGTCATGCTACCAACGCAGGTATCGAACTTTACAAAGCAGGTATCCTTGCACCTCTTGATGATATTCCAAATATCAACGGTTATGATGAAAAGTACGGTCCGCTCCGTTTCCGTCAGTACGGTATTTTCGACGGTAAGCTTTACGGTCTTTATCAGTACCTTTGGGACTTCCCGCCCGAATTCTTCGGAACTATGACTTTTAACGTTGATATGCTCTCCTCTTTCGGTCTTCCTCTTCCTTATGAGTATGTTGAAGCAGGTAACTGGAATTGGGAAACATATAAAAGCTATCTTTTGTCTATAGATGCATCTGCGCGTAATGCGGGTTACGACTCGAGTTTTGTCGCGCATACCAGCCAGTCATTTGCAACGGACGCTATAAGCTTTATGTTTATGAACGGCTGTAAAATGATCGAAAAAGATGCTAACGGCAATTATGTTTTGGGACTTGATAATTCTTATGGTCTTGCTGCTCTCGATTATCTCGCAGACCTTGCAAGAGAAGACGTTTTTGCCGAAAACGGTAACGATTCCTTTATCAAGCAGCAGAATGCCGCAATAATGACCTCCGAATCTTATTATGCAACTCATTTCCAGGAAGGTAATGAAGATGCATATCTTCCCGGTCAGCCCTGGGTCTACGGTCTTGTAAACTATCCCTACGGTCCGAACGGTAACGAAAATTGCGTTTCTGCATTCGTTCACAAAACCAGACGTCTCAACTGGGTAAATGCTTACAGCGGCAACGAACTTTCCGATATCGGTATTTTTGTAGACCGTCTCTTTGAACCTATCGATGATGAGGGCGGATGGAAAGCATCTCTCGGTTATTCTTTATTCCACGATAAACGAGATTTTGAGAACTATAATAAAATGCTCGAAAACGTAAACTATGTTTATGACCTTCCTCTCGGTTCTGTTTATGATGATATGAAAACCAGCTTCTCTTATGTCATATCCGGCAGAAGAGCAGCAGGCGAAGCTTTTAACAGTATCAGAACCGCCATGGATGAATCGATCAAGAAGAACGTAACCTGGGTTATCGAAGATCTTATAGCTGAATAATATTAAAAAAGTACCTTCTTTTGAAGGTACTTTTTTCTTGACAGAATAACATATCTTATGGTATAATAAAAAGAAAACGGAGAAGAAAACTATGAAAAAGATAATTTCTCTTATTCTTTCTTTGATTTTCATCTCGTCTCTCGTATTTACAGTATCCTGTGCACAGCAGGAAGAGGAAATATTCGATCAGAATTTCCATGTTGAATACGAGATAGATATGACGGGTCAGCATTTTGTCTGGGGCAGTACTTGGGATCAGGAGATCTGTCCGTCCGCTGATTTCAGCATTGTAGGCGATAAGATACATAAACGTTTTCGTGATCTCAAAGAAAAATACGGATGCACGATTGAAGTAATCAATTGGGAAGACGGTAGCGGCAGAAGCCTTCAGGAAGTTGCCGCAGGCAGACACACCATCGACCTTATCGACAGCCATGCCGATGCAGGCGGAATACAGCTTTATAAGGCAGGCCTTCTTTACGCTCTCGAAGATATAACGAATGTCGACTGGAGCAATGAAAAATTCGGCGTCCCCCGTTTCCTTCAGTACAGTATTTTTGACGGCAAGCAGTACGGTTTTTATCATTACGCATGGGAATTTCCGCCGGAGTATCACGGTGTGCTGATGTTCAATACGGATATGCTCCGTTCTTTCGGTGTTCAGATCCCTCATGAATTTAAAGAGACAGGCAACTGGAACTGGGCTACTTTCAAGGATTATCTCATTTCTATCGAAGAAGCCGAGCGCAATAACGGCGATGACTCGAATTTCTATCCCTATATTTCGGGCGATAGCTATGCCGCAGACGCTATCGGTTATATGTTTGCAAACGGTTGTAAGATGATCGAAAAAGATGCCGGCGGCAATTATGTTTTCGGTTTCGATAACGGTGCGGGCATGGAAGCAGTCGATTTTCTCGCCGATCTTTTCAAGTCCGGTCTTTACGTTCAGAAAGGCGCAGGAACTTTCAGTGTCGATCAGCAGTCTGCAATGATGTCTCATGAAACCTACTGGGCTACCCATTATTATGAAAAAGATTCTTCGCAGAATTATCTTCCCGCTCAGGAATATGCTTACGGTCTCATAAGTTTCCCGCACGGTCCTCACGGTGATGCAAACAGTGTTTCGGGCTATGTTCACCATCACAGACGTCTTAACTGGATCCTTAATCAGAGCGCAAATTCTCCCGATGAAATCGGCCTTGTCCTCGATTTTGTATTCGAACCTCTCGATGACTCCAACGGCTGGCGCGATTTCCTTAAAGATCAGATATTCTATACTACCGAAGACCACGAAAATTACGTTTATATGCTTGAAAACGTTAATTTCAGCTACGGTACGGTCTATCTCGATAAAGGCTTTTCCACGTTCACTTCCGGGCTCAATTCCGCTGTTGCGGGCAGAAAATCCGTTTCTGAAGTTTTCTCCTCAGCAAAGACAGCTATCGATGAAGCTATAAGAAATAATGTAACTTGGGTCTACGAAGATCTTATTACTGAATAAATCAAAGAGCACACTTCTTTTTTAGGAAGTGTGCTCTTTTGTATTGACAAAATAACCAATTTATGGTATAGTATTAAAAGAAAAATGTGAAAAACAATAAAGAAGGATATTGGTATGAAAAGAATAATTTCTGCAGTAATGTCGTTTGTTCTTGCATCTTCGTTGCTCTTTACCGCTTCGTGCGGTTCACAGGAAGAAGAAATTTTTGATGTAGATTACAGTGGCGATTATGAAGTCGATCTTTCCGGTCAGACTTATAAATGGGGCAGTTCCTGGCATGAACAGCTTATTTCCTCTGTTGATTTCAGCATTGCCGGCGATATGACACATAAGCGTCTTAACGATCTTAAAGAAAAGTACGGATGTACTTTTGAAATTGTTCCGTGGGAAGATGGCGGCGGTCGAATTTTGCAGGAAGTTGCCGCAGGTTACAATACAATAGATTTTCTTGACAGCCATGCGTCAAACGGTGGTACACAGCTTTACAAAGCCAATTTGTTATATGCACTTGATGAAATTCCTAATATTGATATGTCCGACAACAAATATGGATCTGCACGTTTCTTGCAGTACGGTATTTTTGACGGACGAAATTACGGATTTTATCAATTCGCTTGGGAATTTCCGCCGGAGTATCAAGGTGTAATTCATTTTAACTCTGAAATGCTTTCGTCTCTCGGTATAAGCCTTCCTCATGAACTCATGGAAAACGGAAACTGGGACTGGGCTAATTTTAAAGAATATCTTTTATCCATTCAGTCTGCTTCTGCCAGTGCAGGATACGAAGATTTTGTTCCGTTTATTTGCGGCTCTTCTTATAGTGCTGATGCGATTGCTCTTATGTTTGCAAACGGCTGTAAAATGGTTGAAGGCAGCAGCGAACAAGGCTATTCATTCGGATTTGATAACAGCGCAGGTATAGCCGCAGTTGAATTTATGGCTGATCTTTATAAGGAAGGTCTTTATGTACAAAAAGGCCATGCGGAGTTTGTTAAAAATCAGAAATCAGCGTTGATGTCTCATGAATCGTATTTTTCAACTCATTATAACGAAAAATCTTCTTCCAACGACTATCTTCCCGCGCAGGATTATGCGTACGGTCTCATCAGATTCCCGCACGGTCCGAACGGTGATGAAAACAGCGTATCAAGCTACGTTCATCATGGCAGACGTCTTAACTGGGTGTTGAATACAAGCGGTCATGCTGTCGAAGATATCGGTCTTGTAATGGAATTTGTTTTTGCTACTCTTGATGGTTCCGACGGTTGGTCCGGCCTTCTTAAAGATCAGATACTTTATACCAAAGAAGACCACTTTGAATATTCTTATATGCTTGAGAATATAAACTTTAACTACGGTACTATGTTCCTCGGCAAAGGCTATGATACATTGGTTTCCGGTCTTAACAGCGCAGTTACCGGTAGAAAATCCATTGCTGAAGCATTCTCTGCTGCAAGAGCATCGATCGACGAAGGTATTAAAGAAAACGTAACATGGGTTTACGAAGAACTTGTCGAAGAATAATATCAGGACATTTATGTCTATATAGAAATAGTTTTATTTTTAAGCAGAGAGGATGTGTTTTGAATGTTTAAAAGAATCGTTTCTTTAACTCTGTCTTTTTTGATGATTTCATCCCTTCTTTTTGCTGTGTCATGCGGAAGTCAGGAAGAAACCTTTGATCTGGATTATCATTCGGAGTATGTACCTGACCTTAACGGACTTACTTTTACATGGGGAAGTGCGTGGGCTTCTCAAATGTATCCGACAGAAGGATTTAGTAATGATGGGGATAAAATGCGTGCCCATTATCGTAAGGTTGAAGAAGAACTTGGTTGTAAAATAAATATCGTTCAATGGGAACAATCAAGCAATCGGATTCTTTCGGAAGTTGCCGCAGGTCGCTATTCTGTGGATCTTCTTGATAATGAAACAAAAAACGGTCCTGTTCAGCTCTATAAAATAAATATGCTTGTGGCTCTCGAAGATATTTCCACGATTGATCCTTACGATGAAAAGTTCGGTCCTATGAGATTCCGTCAGTACGGTATTTTTAACGGAAAAATATATGGCGTTTATCAGTACGAATGGGATTTTCCTCCCGAATATGCAGGTGCATTATTGTTCAATTCCGAAATGCTCTCTTCACTGGGCATTCCTCTTCCGTATGAGCTACAGGAAAACGATACATGGACATGGGATAACTATAAACAGTATCTTCGTGATATTGCGGATGCCGCTCAGAATTCGGGCTTTGAAAATTCCTTTATCCCCCATGTAAGCGGAGACTATTCTTTTGACGCTTTGAGCTTTATGTTTATGAACGGCTGTCAGGTAATCGAAAAAGATTCTTCCGGAAAAGCAGTTTTCGGACTTGACAATCAAAATGCATATGCGGCTCTTGAGTATCTCAATGAACTGTATAATGAGAATCTTTATAAGCAGGCAGGAAGCGAAGTCATGATTAAAAATCAGATGGCTGCGATCCTTACGATCGAATCATATTACGGAACGCATTTCCACGACGGTTATAATGAAAATTATTTGCCGTTTCAGGATTATGCGTATGGTTTTACAACTTTTCCGTACGGTCCAAACGGCGATGAGACATGCGTTTCGGGCTTTGTACATACGGGAAGACGCTTGCATTTCGTTGTAGACTACAGCCAGAATGATAAAGATGATATCGGTATTCTTCTTAACGAACTGTTTGAGCCTATTGACGAGGATGGTGGATGGAGAGGTTCTCTTGAAAGACAGGTTTTCTATGATAAACGAGACTATGATATGTATCGTTACATGCTTGAAAATGTCAATTACGATCACTCGTTCACTCTCGGCTCCGCATATTCTTCTCTCAGAAATGTTTTCTCTTCTGCTGTTACCGGTAAAAAAACGCCTGTTGAAGCATTTCAGAGTGTCAGAGATGCTGTCGATACAGAGATCAACAAAAACGGTGTAGTGCTGTTTGAAGACTTATTTAAATAAAATAATAAAGAACAGTCCTCTTTTCGAGGGCTGTTCTTTGACTATTGTGCCGAGAAAAATATCTTGTTTTCTGTATCGATCCTTTTTACCGAAAAAGTTTTTTCAATTGCTTTTTCATCAAGACATTTTTCTTTTGTTCCGTTAAATATGCAATTCCCTTTTTCAACTATAACAATATCATCTGCGTATTTTACGGCAAGCGCAAGATCGTGCATTACGACCGTCGGGCTCTTTTTTTGTTGTTTTAACAAAGCGATCAGCTCGATAAATTCTTCCTGCGCGCAGATATCCATATAAGTTGTCGGTTCGTCTAGCAAAATATGGTTCGCTTGCTGCGCGATTATCATTGAAAGATACGCTTTTTGTCGTTCGCCGCCTGAAAGTGTCGGCAGGAGCCTTTGAGAAAATTCACTCATTCCAGTAGTTTTCAGTGCTTCTTCGACGATGGAATTATCTTCCGTCGAGAGCCTTCCGTCAAGCCCTGTATACGGATTTCTTCCGAATTCAGTAAGTTCTTTTACGGTCACCGCAGGTTTTGTTAAACTTTGCGGAAGAAACGAAACGGATCTTGCGTATTCTTTTTGTCCGATCGTATCAATGTTTTTGCCGTCAAGAAAGATCTCGCCCGAGTATTTTATCTGTCTTGAAATGCATGAAAGTAGAGTTGATTTGCCGCTTCCGTTTTTACCGAGTATTGCGGTGAATCTTTCGTCGGAGAGGGTGAGACAGATTCTATCCAGAACTGTTTTTTTGCCGTATTTTACGGTCAGATCTTTGATCTCAATCATTATCTGTCCTCCGTCTGATAAGCAAAAATAAGAAGAACGGTGCACCTAAAACCGCCATTAGAATTCCGACGGGAATCTCTGTCGGAGCAAGTAAAACACGTCCTACAAGATCAGCGATAATAACAAGTATCGCGCCGACAAATCCCGAAGTTATCAGCAAATTTTTCTGTTCACTTCCGCATATACGTCTGCTTATGTGAGGAACAACAAGTCCGACAAATCCCAAAAGTCCTGCAAAGCTTACAACCGCCGCCGCAGATGCAGATGCGCAGATAAGACCTATAAATCGAACGGTTTTTGTTTTAACACCGAGGGAAGATGCAACACTGTCTCCGAGGCATAAAAGGTGCGTTTGTCTCGAGAAAAGGAGGCTGATAATAAAGCAAACTGCAATGATTATTCCGGGCACGATCAGCTCATCGATCTCTGCTCCGCGAAGTCCGCCGATGGAAAATGAATTGTAGGATGCCAGAACGTCGCTGTCAAGAAGCGATAAAAAGGAAATACCCGCATTCAATAGGGTGGTTACCGCAATGCCTGCAAGGATGACCGTACTTCTTTTTGAATTGACTTTTTTAACAATCAGTAAAATTAAGAGTGTCGTCAGAAAAGCGCCCGTAAATGCCGCAATTGGCAGAAATTTCAGCATTGTCGGGAAAAACGAAAGCATCAGTATACAGAAAAAGCCTGCGCCTGCGTTGACACCTATTATATTCGGGCCCGCAAGGTCGTTTCCCGTAACGCTCTGAAGCAAAACGCCCGAAATCGACAATCCAACCCCTGCAAGAAGTCCTGCAAGAACTCTTGGTATCCGTAAATGATAAATAATTATTGATTGGTTGAGTGCATCTTCGCTCCATACAAGCCCTTTTATGAACATTTCAGGTTCGATCTTAACGCTTCCGAAGATGATACCGAGTGCGCATGAAACAAGAAGTGCAAGAAAAAGGATAATATAATTTCTTTTTTTCATATTAATCATTCAAAATTTCAGCCAGATATTTGTAACTTTCAGCCCAGAGTGCGTTCGGTTTGAACTGAAAAAGATCTTTAGGCAAAAAATAAACTTTGCCGGTTTTTACAGCCGAAAGGCTTTGCCATTCGGTCTTTTCGAGCACTCCCGACATGTATTCCTTCGCCGCGTTTTCGTCGCCCATCGTTGAAATAAAAATGAATTCGGGGTCGTGCATCAAAATATCTTCAAAACTCAGTCCGTCAAGCAAAACGGGCGCATAGTCTGCAATATTTTCCGTTTCCAACTCTTTTAACATACCGCAGACAAAATGCTGTTCCGTATTTTTTGCCTTGGTCGATCTTTCCGAAGAACCTGCACGGATAAATAAGATCTTTTCTGTCTTTGAGTCATAGGTGAAAGACTCTTTTATGTCATCGATTTCTTCTTTTACGGCAGTTCCGTATTTTTCGTAAAGCTCTGTTTTGCCCGTAATATCAGTAAAAAGTTTGAGTGCATCAAGATAATCGTCAAAGCTTTCGACCTGTAAAAGAACTGTCGGGATCCCTGCTTTTCTGCATATTTCCGCCGCTTCTTTCTGCACATCGATATCTGCGGATGCTATTACAATATCCGGATTCGAAGCGATCAGCGCCTCTATATCTATCGTCTTTCCCGCGCCGCCGTCTACAAGTATCGCATCGCTTGCAGCAAAACCACGTTCAATGCTTTCTCCGACCGTTATTTCAACTTTTCCTCCTGCGCTCACCCAGATATCCGCAAACGAAGAAAACAGCACCGCCGCGTTTTTCGGTTCTTTCGGTAAAATTACGGTTTGCCCCGAAGCGTCTGTGAACTGTATTCCGTCAGCTTCGGCAGGGGAGGGGGCACACGCAGAGAGCGTAAAAATATAAACTATAAGCAGTAATGTTAAAATAAGTCGTTTCATTGCAAAATCCTCTTGTTTGATCATAAAATTATATCACACCGCGGCGTTTCTGTCAAGAAATCGGGACTTGCATTTTGCGGAAAAATGATGTATAATATAGAAAATATTTTTTTTTGAGGTAACAGTATGATATACAGCGATTTTCAGGATCTTAAACTTTCCGCCCTCGGTATGGGTACGATGCGTCTTCCCGTCGTTGACGGCAACGATGCAAATATCGACGAAGCGGCTACCGCCGAAATGGTCGAATACGCAATGAAAAACGGTATCAATTATTACGATACCGCCTGGGGCTACCACAGAGGCAACTCCGAACTTGTCATGGGTAAAGTTCTCAAAAAATACCCCAGAGAAAGCTTCTATCTTGCAAGCAAATTCCCCGGATATGATCTTTCGAATATGAATAAAGTCGAAGAGATCTTCGAAAAACAGCTCGAAAAATGTCAGGTCGAATATTTCGATTTTTATCTTATCCATAACGTATGCGAGCTTAACATAAATCAGTATCTCGATCCGCAGTACCGTATTTTCGATTATCTTATGGAACAGAAAAAGAACGGCAGGATCCGTCATCTCGGCTTTTCGGCGCACGGCGATCTTGACGTTATCTCTCGTTTCCTCGAAGCTTACGGCGAACACATGGAATTCGGTCAGCTTCAGCTTAACTGGGTAGACTGGGATTTCCAGAATTCAAAGAAAAAAGTCGAAATGCTCGAAAGATATAATATCCCCGTCTGGGTAATGGAGCCTCTTCGCGGCGGCAGTCTTGCTTCTCTTCCCGAAAAATACGAAAAAGAGCTTTCGGCATTGCGTCCCGATGAATCCGTACCTGCATGGGCATTCAGATTTTTGCAGACTGTCCCGTCCGTTAAAGTTACGCTTTCCGGCATGTCAAACTTCGATCAGCTCAAGAAAAATATCGAAACTTATCAGACCGAAAAACCGCTTTCCGAAGACGAATTCAACGCTCTTCTCGGTATCGCAAAAGATATGACCGCAAAAACGACCGTTCCCTGCACCGCTTGCCGTTACTGCGTCGATCATTGCCCCCAGCAGCTTGATATCCCGAAACTTCTTTCTCTTTATAACGAACATTCCTACACAGGCGGCGGCTTTATCGCTCCGATGGTTATGTCAACTCTTCCCGACGATAAAAAGCCCTCCGCATGCCTCGGTTGCGGCAGTTGCGAAGCGGTTTGTCCCCAGCAGATCAAGATATCCGAAGCACTTGCGGATTTTGCATCTAAATTCAATTAATTCAATTATAAATAAGGAACAAGTCAAGCGGCTTGTTCCTTTTGTAAATTGTTTCTTTTATAATTCGATCTCAAAAACGAGATCCATTTCAACTATTTTTCCGTAATCGGACATCTTTGTAGGAATATAACCGATAAATTTATATCCTTTTGCAGCATATTCATCGATTATTCTGCGGTGCTCTTCTGACCTCGCTCCAATAAATCTGCCGATTTTAATATTTACATATTCGTATTTTTTCATCTTTTCACCTTTCGATAAATTCGTTTTTTTGAATTATACCATACTTTTATAAAGATGTAAAGAGGGCGTTATATAAATATTAATTTTTGTTTTCTTGATTGAAAAAATCTTTTGAGAACAAAATATCTTGACAAACAATGTGTTTTATGTTTTGAAATAAAAGTCATAGGAAAATTAGCTTATTTGTCTGTTACGATTTTACGTATAGTGTTCGCGTAGTCTTCTGCGTGATTTATGCTAAATTCTCCATGATACATTTGGGGGAGTACATGCAATAAACTTCCCTGTAATCTTTGGTGAATTATTTTTGCTGATTTTTGCATCGATCCGTTTTCTTTCTCGCCAACAAAAATATATGTCTTTGCTGAACATTCAGCAATGGATGGTTTTATGCTGTACAATGCATTTGCTTCTAAAAAAGCAATCATATTTGATTTGGATATACCGCAGGTGTCTCGGAAATAATCTTCAAAAAGCTCCTGTTTTATTCTTAGTGATTTAAATTGTAATTTAGAGAACCATTTGTGTTTTATAAAGCTATAGCAACTTCCGAATGCAGGCTTAATCATGGAGTGCGTAATTTTTGATGGGATAACCAATGCACTTTCGATCAATGCATACTGACAAGCATCTTTTTTCTGCGATAGAATTTCAAGAACTATTTGTCCTCCGAGAGATAAACCGCCTATCAATAAGACCGAACCACCCAACTGTTCATCAATAAACTTAATTATTCTTGATGCGTTTTCTTCAATGCTTATGAAATCGTGACTGCTTTGGGTGTGTCCGTCTAATATCGGCAGAATTACACGGTAATTCGATGAAAGCTTTTCTGCTGCTTCACGATAATTCCACCACGACAAACCGCCCCCGTGTAGAAGTATAATTACCTCGTTATGATCTTTTCCGTATTCTATATAATTCAACCGATCTCACCTCGCCTGTAAAATTCTCATCTGTCTTTTAACTATATTATAGCATAAAACAATATAAAAGTAAATAACAAAAAAGCTCTGCATTTGCAGAGCTTTTTGTATATGAAAGTAAATTGTCGGATAATAAAATTATCGTTTGGAGAACTGCGGTGCGCGGCGAGCTGCCTTGAGACCGGGTTTCTTTCTTTCTTTCATTCTGGGGTCTCTGGTGAGGAGGCCTGCTTTTTTGAGAGCGGGCTTGAGAGTTTCGTCAGAAACAACGAGAGCTCTTGCGAGACCGTGACGGATAGCGCCTGCCTGACCGGAAACGCCGCCGCCTACAACGGTGGTTTCGATATCGTATTTGCCCATGAGACCGGTGGTTTCGAGGGGCTGACGAACGATAAGTTTGAGGGTTTCGAGACCGAAGTAATCGTCGATATCTCTGCCGTTAATGGTTATTTTGCCGGTTCCCTGATAAACGCGAACACGTGCAACGGAATGTTTCTTTCTGCCTGTGCCGTAAAAATACGGTCTTTTAGATTCGTACATCAGTTCGATCCTCCTTAGTCAATGTTGAATACTTCGGGCTGCTGAGCTGCATGTTTGTGTTCAGCACCTTTGTATACGCGAAGACGGCGCATTGCGGAGCGGCCGATTACATTGTTGGGGATCATGCCTTTAACAGCAAGTTCGAAAACGAATTCGGGATTCTTTTCCATCATGGTCTTGTAGTTAACTTCTTTAAGACCACCTACCCAACCGGTGTGATGACGGTAGAATTTCTGTTCGAGTTTCTTACCGGTGAAGATTGTTTTTTCAGCGTTGATAACGATTACGAAATCGCCGCAGTCAACGTGGGGGGTGTAGGTCGCTTTATGTTTGCCTCTTAAGAGGGTAGCGACTTCTGCAGCTACGCGGCCGCAGGGCTTGTTTGCTGCGTCTACAACGTACCATTTACGTTCAATGTTCGCAGCGTTTGCCATGAATGTAGACATAATAATTTCCTCCGTTTGAGATTCAATACCGGAAGATTATAACACAACCTTTCATTTTTGTCAATACCTAATTTGAAAATTTTATTGCTGTGATTTCACAAACTCTTATTTTCTCCGTTTTTCTCTTGTTTTCTCGTTTTTACTCAATCGCAAAATGAAAAATTCACAATTTACTTCTCGAAAACGATGCTTTCATATGGCGAAAATTTGTATTTTCACAATTTCGTAACTTATAGAATTTGAAGAAAACACGAGAAAAACAGAGTAAAATGAATAACAGCAACATAAAAACAGATAAAATACGGTTAATTTACAAAATTACGCCTTAAAACGATATAAATAAAAAGACTCACGAATTGCTTCCGTGAGCCTTTTCGGACATATTATCTATACTGTTATTCCGCTTTTTCGGGTATCTCTTTTGCAAGAGCGATCGCTGCTTTCTTTAGCATCATAATTTCTTCTTCAAGGTCTGCGATCTGTTTTTTGAGTGCGGAGATCTCTTCGTTCTGGCTTTCTATATGGCGGAACATAGAATCTTCCGGAGATTCGTTCCTTGCGTTTTCTTCCATGATCGAAAGCAGTTCGATCTTTTCTTCTTCGGAGATAATGACTTCGTTGCTGTCGGGGATCTTGATGTCGATCTTCGGTTCGCGTTCATTCTGCGCAACGAGTACCCAGTTTTTGATCGTCAGATAAGGGATACATAGTTCCTTGCTGACTTTATAAACGCTTTCCCCGTTTTCTATTCTGTTAACAACGATATTCTTTATCTTTTCGCCGTAACGTTTCTTCCTTTTGGACTTCTTTCTGTTTTTTGCCTCTTCAAAAAGCGATTCTATGAGCTGATCTTTCTTTTCTGCCCAACTTTTTATCGTTAAAGCCGAAAGACCTGTCTTTTTCGATATAGAATTTCTGGATTCGCCTTTTTCTACACGGTCTACAATCGAAAGCTTATATTCCGTCGTATATTTCCTTTGTGCCATTATTATCTCCCTTTCATTTATTATTAAGGGTCTTCTTCGACAAACAAAAAGGTATTTTTTTATACGTTGTTGTCCTTATCGGAAACGACAAGCTCCTTTAACGATGTCGCAAGCCCTGCTACCGACTGTATCTGAGACGGAATGATTATCTTCGTTGCTTTGCCGTCAGCCGCCGCCGTGAATGCCTCAAGCGATTTCAATGCTATTACCGCATCCGAAGGATTTGCTTCATTGATCAGTCTGATACCTTCCGCAACAGCCTGCTGTACTTTAAGGATAGCTTCCGCTTCACCTTCAGCTTCTCTGATCTTTACTTCTCTTTCGGCTTCTGCCGCAAGGATCGCTGCCTGCTTTTCAGCCTCAGCGGTAAGGATTACGCTTTCTTTCTGACCTTCCGCAACAAGGATCGCACTCTTCTTATCACCTTCTGCGCGGAGGATTGCTTCACGTCTTTCGCGTTCTGCTTTCATCTGTTTTTCCATCGCATCCCTGATCTCTTTGGGAGGAATGATGTTTTTAAGCTCGACTCTGTTTACTTTAATGCCCCACGGGTCGGTCGCGATATCGAGGATAGATCTCATTTTTGTATTGATAAGATCTCTGGATGTAAGTGTCGAATCAAGTTCAAGGTCACCGATTATATTACGCAGAGTCGTAGCCGTAAGGTTTTCGATCGCGGACATCGGATTGTCAACACCGTATGCGTAAAGCTTCGGGTCGGTAATCTGGAAGTATACGACCGTGTCTATTTGCATTGTAACATTATCTTTGGTAATTACGGGCTGCGGCGCAAAGTCTACTACCTGCTCTTTGAGGGAGACGGTTTTTGCGATTCTTTCGATGAAAGGGATCTTTATGTGCAACCCTGTCTGCCATGTTTTAACGTAAGCGCCGAGTCGTTCCACGACCATTGCCTGCGCCTGCGAAACGATCTTGATATTGCTTACTATTATAATGAATAAGAGAATTATAACTGCGCCTGCCGCAGTCAGTCCGGGGGTAAGCCAAGGCATTTTCTTTACCTGTACCGTTAAAACGGCCCTTTCTTTTAATTATTGGAAGCGGTTATTTCGCCGCAACTATTGCTTTTACGCCTTCGATTCGTATTACGGTAACTTCGCAGCCTTCCGCGATAGGCTTTCCGTCTTCGCTTCTTGCCGTCCATTCCATACCGTTTATTTTGACTGCTCCTGCTGCATCCGTGTTGCTTATACTTTCGGATACAACGGCTGTCTGACCGATAATCTGCTCAAAGTTCGTGGGTGTCTTTTTCGGCAATATGAATTTTTTAACAAGCGGTCTTGTTAGTATTATCGCTGCCGCCGATACAACAATGAATATTATCGCCTGGATCCATATCTGTGCACCCAATGCCGACGCTATTACGGAACAAAGAGATCCGAGCGCAAACCATATTGACACGATATGAACAGTTAATGCCTCAATTATGACAAAAACAAAGAGCATAATCAGCCAAAAAAATGTCATATCGAAAAATTCGGCAAACCCGTTCATCTGAACACCTCCGTTAAACAAAATATTTTCAGTTGTTTCAAAGGATAGACCGTTAAAAGTATACCCATTATTTTATATAACTATATTATCACATTGTTCACAAAAATGCAATAGGAAATTATGAAATTTTTCGTTACAAAATAAAAAATTTTTAGAATTTGTCAAATTCTTGACTGCCTGAATAAAATATAGTGTACTTTTCTACTGTCCGAACAGTGTAAAAAAAACATTGCGGACAGACAATTTTGATCCGAAAGGCTTGTTTGAATATGAAAAAATATAAATGTATAGTTGTAAAGTCTCAGACTTATGCAAAAAAAGCTGAAAAAGTTCTTTCCCATAACGGAATTTCATCATCTGTTCTTCATTGCAAGGCAGGTTCCGTAAGCGGATGCGGACGATGTGTGAAAGTCGAGGAAAAAGATGTTGACCGGTCTGTCGATATCTTGAAAAAAGAGGGTGTTATATTAACGGGTGAAATTTATGGATTATAAAAAAACGGTTTATCTCGATAATGCGGCATCGTCATTTCCGAAACCCCGTTCCGTCATAGAAAGAATGAATCGTGTTCTGAACGAAAATACGGCAAATCCGGGTCGTTCGGGACACAGACTTTCTCTTTCGGCATCTCAGATCGTATTTGATGCAAGAACGGTTGTTGCCGATTTCTTCGGGATTTCTGGTCACGAGGAAAATGTTGTTTTTACTTATAACGCAACTTATGCGATAAATACGGTTCTGCGCGGACTTTTAAGAAGAGGGGATCATGTGATTATTTCCGATATTGAGCATAATTCCGTTCTGCGTCCGCTTGTCGCAATGAAAAAAGACGGTATTTCGTTCGATATTGCCGAAACTTTCGAAAGCGATGATCTCACGGTTTCATCTTTCTCCTCACATATACGGAACAATACAAAAATGATATTTGTTTCTCATGCGTCAAATGTCAGCGGCGCGATCCTCCCGTTAAAAGCACTCGGAGATCTTTGCAAAAAAAATGGTATACTTTTTTGCGTTGACGCCTCACAGACTGCAGGGCATCTGCCGATAAATATCCGTGAAATGAATATTTCCGCGCTCTGCGCTCCCGGACATAAATCTCTCATGGGACCGCAGGGGACAGGAGTGATCGTTATTTCACCTGAACTTAACACAGAAATTTCGCCTCTTGTTTACGGCGGTACGGGAACTGATTCGTTGCTTGATATTCAGCCTTATGTTTTGCCCGAATATCTCGAAAGCGGAACCCTGAATACCGTCGGCATCGCAGGGCTTGCGGAAGGTATCCGTTTTTGTATGAATGAAAAGAATGCAATATCCTCGAAGATTTCGAGTCTTTTTTCGTATGCTTATTCCGAACTCGAAAAAATACCGCATATCCGTCTTTTTTCTCCTAAAACGGATAATGTCGGCATTATTTCTTTTTCCGTTGACGGTATCGACTCCGAGCAAATAACACGTTTTCTTGATTCCGAGGGGATCTGTGTCAGAGGTGGGTTTCATTGCTCTGCGTTGTTCCATAAAAAGGCTCTGAGCGACCGCTTTGGACTGGTTCGTGTATCCCCCGGAGTCTTCAATACAAAAAAAGACATATTTACCTTTATTATTTCAATAAAAAGACTTAAAAAATAAAAATTTTTACTTGATTTTCGCCTTAAAAACTGATATAATTATTATATATACGTATTTTGGGGGAAGCTATGGGCAGATTCTTTTCGGACGTCTGGTCCTTTATTGTTGCAACGGTTTCAAGCATAAGCATTTTTGATGTTATAGATATTGCTTTGGTATCGATTCTTGTTTATGTAGTCATAAAATTTATAAGAGATACCAGGGCGGCATTTCTTTTCAAAGGCATATTATTTGTTATTGCCTTGTTTTTCGTGTCAAGCCTTCTGAATCTTGCGGCAACGAGTTTTATTATCGAGTCGTTTCTTGAATTCGGTGTTCTTGCCATTATTATCGTATTTCAGCCCGAGATCCGTTCCGCGCTCGAAAAAATGGGCAGAAGCGGTCTGAAGAAATTTATCCCGATCTCCTTCGACGAAAATTCGTCCAAAGAAGGCGCTACGGGCGAGATGATCTCCGATCTCTGCAAAGCGGTATCTTATTTTTCCGCGACAAAGACAGGCGCGCTCATCGTTATCGAGCGTAATATCAAGCTCGGTGATATTATTTCTTCGGGTAAATCCATAGCTCTCGACTGCGATACTACCCCCGAACTTATCATGAATATTTTCTTCAACAAAGCACCTCTTCACGACGGCGCGATGATAATACGTGATAACCGTATAATCGCCGCAGGTTGTGTCCTTCCTCTTTCCGAATCCGTTCTTGACAGCGAACTCGGTACCCGTCACAGAGCGGCGCTCGGTATTTCCGAAGTTTCCGACGCGGTAGCACTCATCGTTTCGGAAGAAACGGGCATTATCTCTCTTGCCGTAGAAGGCAAACTTAACCGTCGTTACACCCCCGATGCTCTTCCCCATGTACTTACCAAACTTCTCGGCAAGGAAGCCGAAAACCGTAAAATAAATGTTCTTTCCGAACTTTTGAAAGGAAGAAGTGATAAATGAAAAAAATAACTGAGTTTTTCGGCAAACTGTTTAAAAATTCTATTTTTCTCAAGGTCGCTTCCGTCCTTATCGCTATAGGCGTATGGCTCTATATCGTTAATGTTGTCGACCCGCTGAGATCGGAAGAATATCAGAATGTTCCCATTTCGTTCGTTTATGAGGGTACGGTTCCGTATAACAACTCTCTTATGCCGCTTGTAACGAACCGAAATTTCTTTGTCGATGTCCGCGTTTCGGGCTCGAGAACGAGTCTTCTCAATTTTTCCAAAGATAAAATAAATGCTTCGCTCAACTTTAACGCTGTTGCGGCGGAGGGTATTTACGATATTCCCATCAGCGTTTCTCTCGGAGATGACGGTCTTACTTATGAGATTCTCGGTTCCGAGACGATAACTCTCAAATTCGTCAAAAAAAGCAGTACGACTTTAAGAGTTGATTTTCAGCGTATGGGTAACTATAAATCGGGTTACTCTGTCGTTGAACAGACTGTTTCTCCCGAGCTTATAACTGTTGAAGGACCGAAAAGTATTATCGATACGATCGGCTATGCCGAGGTTCTTGTCGATGTTTCGGGTTCTGCAAAAAATATCGTTGAAGTTGCCGATATTTCGCTCCTTACTTCCGACAGAGCATATGTCGACCGCACGTATCTTTCCCTTTCCGATTCTCAGGCAACAGTTTCCGTTGCGTTGCAGTATAAAAAATCGGTAAAAGTTACCACCACTCTTTCAAATCCGTACGGTGGCGACGAGTCAGCCTATGCGACCGTTTCGTACTCACCGTCTCCTTATCTTCAGCTTCAGGGCGATGAAGACATTCTTTCACTTATCGAGTATTACAATATCGGAACTATAAATCTTTCCGATATTACCGATACAACAAAAACTTTTGAGTTCAATATCCCGAATCAGGAAGGTATTGAAGTCGTAAGTGACAGTAAGACCGTAACCGCAACCGTCGATCTCGGAAATGCGACGACTAAAAATTACAGACTTACCGCACTCAATCTCAATCAGTGTTCTTTCCTCAATGTTCCCGACGGCATGACCCCCAGAATTACGGATTCTTTTAAAAATATTTCTGTTCGTGCCCAGGAATATACACTCGGCGAACTTACTGCCGATTCGTTCAAGCTTTCAGTTGATCTTTCGTCGATTCCCAATGAAAACGGCGAATATCCTCTTATCATTGAGATTCCCGCAGGCGTTTCCGCAGGATTTTTAAACAGATATTATGTTTCTGTTGATCTTGATAATTAATTGAAAAATGAACGTTGACGTAAAAATCAGATATGTTTCGTTCGACGGCGCTTCTGTTGTTGTTTCTCTTGATGAAAAAATCATGAAAAACGGAGAGATAGCGTCGTTCGTTCTGAAAATGACAGGTATCGGAGACGATATAATTTCCGCTGTCGATTTTGAATCGCTTGAATTTTGTGATAACGTGGGAGCAATTCCTGTCTGTTTTGAGGATATATCCCGTCCGCCACGTGTTATAAGAAAAATACGTGCAACCAGAGATACCGACGGTCGGATTTCTATCCGTTACGGCTGTAAATTCAAACCCGCAAGAAGAAATCCCATTCTCGATATGGGAATCGAAAGAAACGGAACCATGGGCGCAGGCGAGAATTTTCTCCCGTCTTTTAATCGTGAAAAAATAAATCTGAATATCGGATTCGATATTTCCGATCTTCCGGAAAACTGCTCATATGTCTGGACATACGGCGGTTCGGGAAGTTTTGAAGTCAAAGGTGACGTTCTTTCTTCGTCATATTTCTGTGTCGGTAAAATTAACCGATGCGAAAACGGCAACTTCGGTTATTACTGGCTTGACGATACCGTCGATCTTTCCGAAACAGCCGCCATGGCTGAAAAGATATTTTCGGACTTTTCGGTTTTCTTCGGTGATACGGATGAGCCGTACCGTATTTTGGCACGCTGTCGTGAAACTTCCGTTTGCGGCGGTACTGCGGCAGACAGAAGCTATGCTTATATTTATGCCCCCGAAATGCATCCGTCAAAAGAAGATCTCAAACTTCTCTTTGCTCATGAGATCGTTCATAACTGGACAACGATGTCCGATATTCCATACGGGATATGCACCTGGTACCAGGAAGGAATTGCCGATCTTTATTCGACGCTTCTTCTTTACCGAAACGGAATGCTTACAAGGGACGAACTTATCTTCGATCTCAATTCAAAATCGAGGCAGTACTACGAAAATCCGTGTGTTTCTCTTCCGAACGATCAGCTCGGAAAACTGCTTTTTAAAGACCTTGAGGCGACCACCGTTCCGTACGGCCGCGGATTTTTCTATCTTCTTTCCGTCGATCGCGATATCAGGATGGCGACAGACGGGAAAAAGACCCTTGACGATATTGTAAAAAAACTTCTTTCTATAAATAAACCCGATAATGAAGCGTGGCTTTCGGAACTTGAAAAGATCGGACTTGCCGATGCCCGTGCAAAATTTGATCGTATGTGTTCGGGTGAAATAATAGCTCCCGTGCTTTCATGTTTTGACGGCGCGGATATCGAAATAACGCAAACGCACTCCGTTCGCAGAAGAACAGGCGAGGAGTGCACTGTTTGGGAGTTTAAATGAGTAATATTAAAAACGGACTTATCCGTGATGTTCGCTTGCCGTACGGACTTTCAAACGAGGAAGCTGTAAGACAAGCCTTAAAAAAAGAGGGGTTGCCTCTTTCCGAAAAAGCTTTTGTTCTCCGTCGCTCTCTCGATGCGAGAAGAAAAGAGCTTTCCGAGGTTTTTACGATCGCACTTGCCGATCAGTATAAAGATTATTCTTATGATTTTAAAAATATCGGAGACGGAAAACGTGTTCTCATAGTCGGTTTCGGCCCTGCAGGTATGTTTGCGGCGTATTTGCTTGCAAAATTCGGATTTTGTCCGACGGTCGCAGAGCGTGGCAGAGATGTGGAACGAAGAGTCCGCGATGTCGAAACTTTCTGGAAAACAGGCGTTCTTGATCCCGTTTCGAATGTTCAGTTCGGCGAGGGCGGGGCGGGAACTTTTTCCGACGGTAAACTTACCACCCGTATAAACGATGAACGCTGTCGTTTCGTCCTCCATACTTTCCGTGATTTCGGCGCCGATGAAAAAATCATGTGGCAGGCAAAACCGCATATCGGAACAGATGTTCTCCGTAATGTCGTCACAGGCATGAGAGAGCAGATCAAAAAACTCGGCGGTGAGGTTCTTTATGAAACGAAGCTTACCGATATAACCGTTGAAAACGGAAAACTCAAAGAAGTTTTTCTCAACGGTGAGCCTCATAATTTCGATGCGGTCGTGCTTGCAACCGGCAACGGTGCGAAAGATACCTACGAACTTCTTCTTTCAAAACCCTTGACCGTCGAAAACAAGCCATTTTCCGTCGGCTTCCGTGCAGAATTTCTGCAGACGGATATCGATCGTGCGGTGTATGGCAAAAATGCTTCAGATCCACGTCTTCCTCCTGCGGATTTTCAGTTTTTTACGCATCTTCCGGAGGGTACGGTCTATACGTTCTGTATGTGCCCCGGAGGATTTGTTGTCAACTCATCGTCCGATGATGGTTGTCTTGTCACAAACGGAATGAGCTACAGCGGACGTGACGGCAAAAACGCAAATGCCGCATTTCTCGCAACCGTCTCCGCATCAAGCCCGAAAGAGGCTCTTGAAATGCGCATGTCGATAGAAAAAGCCGCATATTCGAGATTTTCGGGTAAAGCTCCCGTAACTCTTGTCAGAAATTTTCTCGAAGGCTCGGTTCCGTCGAAATTCGGGCATGTTGAGCCGACATTTTTACCCGATACCGGGTTCGACGATTTCGGCAAGGTTTTTCCGTATAAAACGCTTGCTATGCTTAAAAAAGGTATGTCCGATTTCGGAAAACGCTTCTTTCACGATCCCGAAGCCGTTCTTACCGCCCCTGAGACCCGAACTTCCGCCCCGATGCGAATAGTTCGAGATGAATCGTTTCAGGCGGTAGGAGCAAGAGGCCTATATCCATGCGGAGAAGGTGCAGGCTATGCGGGCGGCATAATGTCTTCCGCAGTTGACGGTTTACGTGTCGCAGAAGCGATAATCGGACTTCAGAATAACGAAAAGTGAGTAGACCATGCTTACACAAGGAATCGTTTATAAAATAAAAGGCGGAATGGCGCACGTTAAATGTGCCCGTCCCGAAAGCTGTGATCACTGTGAAAACAGCGCTATCTGTCAAAAAAAAGAGACAGAACTTCGCGCGTATGATCCGATAGGCGTTTCTGTCGGCGACCTTGTTGAGGTCGAAACACGCGAAGATTCAAAATCAATGCTTGTAATTTCTTATATATTTCTCGTCCCCGTTGCGATCATTTTCCTGACGTATCTTTTATTCGAACTTTATAATCTCCTCGCACTTCTGGGGATCGTAATGTCCGTCGCGTATCTCATCGGTCTGAAATTTCTTGATAAAAATTTCGATCCACAGGTGCGAATAGTACGTATTATAGAAAAAAATAACGAAGATCAGCACGAAACGTCTATTTCAGAAAAGGAAGTAACAAATTAATGTATCACACAGGTCTTGACGTTGGTTCAACAACTGTAAAAATCTTTATCGTAGACGAAAACATGAAACCCGTTTATACCAAGTATAAACGTCATCTTTCGGACGTACGAAATGCCGTTCTTGCCCTTATTCTCGAAGCATGCGAAGAACTCGGCGAAATTCATACTACCCTTGCCGTAACGGGTTCTGGCGGTGTCGGTCTTTCCCAGCATATCGGTATTCCTTTCGTTCAGGAAGTTATCGCGGGAACTGCCGCCGTTAAACGTGTCGCTCCGCAGACGAATGTTGCAATCGAGCTCGGCGGCGAAGATGCAAAAATCACTTATTTCGAAGTCTCGCCCGAACAGCGTATGAACGGTACCTGCGCAGGCGGTACGGGTGCTTTTATCGATCAGATGGCATCTCTTCTTCAGACTGATGCCGACGGCCTCAATGCGCTTGCCGCAAAGCATACCGAGATATATCCGATAGCCGCAAGATGCGGTGTTTTTGCGAAGACTGACGTTCAGTCGCTTCTTAACGAAGGCGCATCGAAAGAAAATATTGCGGCATCAGTGCTTCAGGCAGTTGTAACTCAGACTATCTCCACGCTTGCCTGCGGTAAACCCATAAGAGGAAATATCGCTTTCCTCGGCGGTCCGCTTTACTATAACTCAGAGCTTCGCAAACGTTTTATCGAAACGCTCAAATTAACTCCCGAACATATCGTTTTCCCCGAAAACGCTCATCTTTTCGTTTCATTCGGTGCGGCGGTGCTCTCCGCTGAATACGGTGAGATCGATCTTCACGAAGTAGCCGAAAAGATAAAAAATCTCGGTCAGTCCTCTTTTGAAAAACTTAACGTTCTTCCACCTCTCTTTAAAGAACCTTCCGAACTTGAAGCTTTTCAGGCGCGCCATGCGAAAAATGTCGCAAAAACACGTTCTCTCAAAGATTTTAAAGGCGATTGCTATCTTGGCGTAGACGCAGGTTCCACCACAACTAAAGCCGTTCTTATTGACTCTGAGGGCGCTATACTCTATTCTCATTACGGTTCAAACAGCGGCAACCCGTTGAAGAAAATAGGGGAGATACTTTCCGAACTTTACGATATCATGCCCAAGGGCGCAAATATCCGTTATACGGGTGTAACAGGTTACGGCGAAAAAATGCTTATGACCGCATACGGCTTCGATATCGGTGAAGTTGAAACCATCGCTCATTATAAGGCTGCAGAATTCTTCCTTCCCGGTGTCGATTTTATCCTCGATATCGGCGGTCAGGATATGAAATGCACACGACTCAAAAACGGTGCTATAGAAAATATCATGCTTAACGAAGCGTGTTCTTCCGGTTGCGGTTCGTTTATCGAAGTTTTCGCAAAATCTATCGGTATGCCCGTTTCCGAGTTCGCAAAAGAAGCTCTCAAGGCAAAAGAACCTGCCGACCTCGGCTCTCGCTGTACCGTTTTCATGAACTCGAAAGTAAAGCAGGCGCAGAAAGACGGCGCATCCGTTGCCGATATTTCCGCAGGCCTTTCGTACTCCGTTGTCAAAAACGTACTCCAGAAAGTTATAAAAGTCAAAGATCCGAAAGATCTCGGCGAAAAGATCATCGTTCAGGGCGGTACGTTCTTTAACGATGCTATCCTTCGCAGTTTCGAGCTTATTTCGGGCAGAGAAGTTGTCCGTCCCGATATCGCAGGCCTTATGGGTGCTTTCGGTATGGCTCTTATGGCAAAAAATAAAGCCGCATCAGCAGAAAAGAGCACTATTATCGGAAAAGAAGCTCTCGAAAAGTTTACTTATCAGAGCACTATGCACCGTTGCGGTGGCTGTACGAATAACTGTCTTCTCACCATTCTTAAATTCGATAACGGCAAACGCTTTATCTCCGGTAACCGTTGCGATAAAGGCGCAGGCATTGAGAAAAACAGCAAAGAACTTCCCAACCTCTATACATATAAATATGAACGTCTCTTTTCATACGAACCGAAAAAGAACGCTCCCGCAGGCCGCATAGGTGTTCCGCGTGTTCTTAATATGTATGAAGATTACCCGTTCTGGTTTACGTTCCTTTCAGGACTCGGATTCGAAGTCGTTCTTTCCGACGACAGCTCGAAAAAGATCTACGAAAGCGGCGTTGAGTCAATCTCTTCCGAATCCGTCTGCTATCCCGCAAAGATCGTTCACGGTCATATCATGAACCTTATCGGCAAGGGTGTGACGAAGATCTTCTATCCCGGCATAGTTTATGAATCAAAAGAGATCGAATCCGCAAATAACTCCTATAACTGCCCGATCGTAACTTCCTATCCCGAAGTTATCAAGAATAACGTTGAACAGATCCCCGAAAAGAATATCGAATTCTGGAATCCGTTCTTCTCCCTTGCAGACAGAGAAAAACTCATCAAACGTCTCTGCGAAGAATTCGAAAATAAAGGTTTCACTTCTTCTCAGATATCTTCTGCCGCAAAAGCCGCTTTTGCTGAACAGGATAAGTTCAGATCCGATGTTCGCAAAAAAGGCGAAGAGACCATTGATTATATCAATAAAAACGGTCTTATCGGTATCGTTCTCGCAGGCAGACCGTACCATGTTGACCCCGAGATTAACCACGGTATGCATAATCTTATAAATTCATGCGGTATGGCTGTTTTGACGGAAGACAGTATCTGTCATCTTGCGGAAAACCGCCAGCAGCTCCGTGTCGTTGACCAGTGGGCTTACCATTCGAGACTTTACGCTGCGGCGCACGTTGTCCGTGAAAGCAAAAATCTCGAAATGATCCAGCTTAACTCTTTCGGTTGCGGTGTCGATGCAGTAACGACAGATCAGGTTTCCGAGATCCTTGAATCCGCAGAAAAGATCTATACCGTTCTTAAAATAGACGAAGTCAACAACCTCGGTGCCGCAAGAGTACGTATCCGTTCACTCGTTTCCGCTCTTAACGAACGCCGCGAATCGGGCTTCAAGGCCAAGACTTCCGATTACGGTCTGAAACGCGTTGTTTTCACCGAAGAAATGAAAAAACGCCATACGATCCTCGCGCCTCAGATGTCTCCCATTCATTTCGAGGTTCTCGAAACTGTCTTTAACAACGCAGGCTATAACTTCATAGTGCTCAACAATGCCGATAAAAAAGCGGTAGATGAAGGTCTTAAATATGTAAACAACGATGCATGCTATCCTTCGATTATCGTTGTCGGCCAGCTTATGAGCGCTCTTAAATCGGGCGATTATGATCTCAACAACACCTCCGTCATCATTTCTCAGACAGGCGGAGGTTGCCGTGCGACGAACTATATCGCATTCCTGCGTAAAGCAATGAAGGATGCAGGTCTCGGTCATGTCCCCGTTCTTTCTCTTAACTTTGTCGGTATGGAAAAGAACCCCGGATTTAAGTTTACCGCAAAAATGCTTCATCAGACGGTCGTCGGTCTTCTTTATGCAGATCTTCTTTCAAGAGTGTTCCTGCGTACCCGTCCTTATGAAAAAGTCAAGGGCACTGCGGAAGCCGCATACCGTAAATGGATGGAAGTCATCAAGAAGAAAGCTCTCGAAGGAAAGCTTTCGGAGATCTATAAGACTTCCGTTGCGATCCTCGAAGATTTCTCCGCTATCGAGATCAATGATGTTCAGAAACCCCGTGTCGGTATTGTCGGCGAAATTCTCGTTCAGTACCATCCGCTCGGCAATAACGATCTGATCGGCAATATCGAAAAAGAGGGTGGTGAAGCATATCTTCCCGACCTTATCAACTTCTTCCTCTATATCTGCTATCAGTCAAAAACGAAACATGAAAAGCTCTCGGGCAGCGGAAAACACGCTTTTGCTTTCATGGGCTTTATAAAAATACTCAATAAATTCTACCGTTGCCATATTCAGAAAGCTCTCGATAAGTTCCCCCGTTTCGGAACTCTTTCAAAGATCGAGGATCTTGCCGCAAAAGCAGAGACTATTCTTTCAACCTGTAATATAACGGGTGAAGGTTGGCTCCTTACTGCGGAAATGCTCGAAATGGTAGGTCACGGTATTCCGAATATCGTCTGCGTTCAGCCTTTTGCATGCCTGCCGAACCACGTTACGGGTAAGGGCATGATTAAAGAGATCCGCCGCAGATATCCCGAAGCAAATATCGTTCCCATCGACTATGACCCCGGTGCTTCCGAAGTCAACCAGATCAACCGTCTTAAACTCATGATGTCTTCCGCAAAAGAAAATCTTGCCGCAAAGACGAATGAACAGACAAAGAAAGAACACGTATAATTAATTTATATAAATCCGTTATGTTTTTTACCGTTTCGTAAAAAAATATGACGGATTTATTATTTTTTTCTTGACAAGTCGAAATAAATAATATATAATAACTTTAATATCATAAGTAGATAAGAAATTATTAAAATTGAGAAAATAAATGTTAAAATTGATAGGGGGATTAATTGTGTCATTTTGGGATATTTTTCAAATCAAAAAAATCAAAGAAGAAAATACGAGATTAAATATTCGTGTTTCTTATTTAGAAAATCAATTATCTGATTTAGGATTTACCGAGTATGAACAAACAAAAAAGGAAATAGAATCCCTTAATAATGATATAGCAGAAGCAAATATCACCATAAACAAATTACGTTCACAAATAGAAGTTCTTAATGAAGATTCGGATAAAGCAGAAAAGAAGCTCAATACCGCTGTAAAAAAATTAAACAAATCAAAGGAAATCTATAATAGTATAGAATATGCTATTACAAATTTCTTGAATTATGATCCTCAATTGTCAGGATGTAAACTTATTTCCTCGGATTTGGATGACTTGAATAATTTGTCTCCGAGCGTTATGTTGAATTTACATTGTATGGATATGAGAGATCTTCGTAAAACATATAATGAAAACGATAAACAAATCAACGAATTACTTACAAAATATGATTCACGTTATACAACAAAAGCTAATAAAGCGATTTATCAACTTATGGTAATCGCTTTACGTGCTGAATTACAAAATATACTTTATAATTTAAAATATGAAAAGTTAGACAAAGCAATAGATGATCTTAAAAAAATGACAGCAAAATATCTTGCAATTGCTACTGAGGGAAATCAAAGCATAGCGGGAACTATGACAAAGTTTATAGGAGAAATTGAGTATTTATTTATAAACGCTATTAAGATAGAGTATAACTATTATGTTAAAAAAGAACAGGCTAAACAAGAACAACTTGCACTTCGTGAGCAAATGAGACAAGAAGCAGAAGAACGTAAAGCACTTGAAGCTGAACGCAAAAAAATTGCTGCAGAAGAATCCAAGTATGAATCTGAAATTGAAAAATTAAAAGAAAAAATGATTGCCGCAGCTGAAGAAGAAAAGAAACTTATGGAAGCAAGAATTCTTGAGTTGCAGTCGCAGCTTGCAGATGTTGTTGTCCAAAAAGAAAATATTATTAATCTTCAAAACGGAAAAGCAGGAAATATTTATATTATCAGTAATTTGGGCGCATTTGGAAACAATATGTTTAAAATCGGTATGACACGCCGAATCAATCCTCAGGAACGAGTTGATGAACTTGGCGATGCAAGCGTACCTTTTAAATTCGACGTACATAGTTTTATTTTCTCCGACAACGCAGTAGACTTAGAAACTTCACTGCACAATCGACTTTCAAACAAACGCGTAAATAAAGTAAATATGAGAAAGGAATTCTTCTATTCAACTATTGATGAGTTGGAGACACTTGTTGCTGAAATCGCACCTACAGCTGAGTTTACTAAAACTATGATTGCAGAAGAATTCAGACAATCACAATCAACCCAAGAAGTTTACTCTACTGATTTTGTTTTAGATGAAGATGATTGAACAAATAAATATGAAAAAGAACAGGAGTTGATCTTTTATGATTAAACTTGGTGTAAACACAGTCCTTTTTAAAACAGTTTCTTTTGCCGAAGCTGCAAGACTTATCAAGACCTGCGGTTATGACGGTCTTGAGATCTCCGCTATTGCAGGTATGTGCGAACATCTCAACCTCGATAACTGGCAGGCACAGCAGGGTGAGCTTCGCGCTATCATGGAAGCAAACGACCTCAAGTTCCTTTCAACTGAAGTCGCAAGCCACGATTTCAACCGTCTGCAGAAAGCTTTTGAAGCTGCAGCGGCTCTCGGTATTCCCGTTGTCAATGTCGGCCCGGGCGGCCCTTCCGACGATGAGGAAGCTTTCAAGAGAACCGTCGAAACTCTCCAGAAACTTGCGGAAATGGCTGAACCGTACGGTGTTTCGCTCTGCGCAAAAGCACATGTCGGAGGCGCTATTTATAATACCCCCACAACTCTCCGTGCAATGAGAGAAATAACCGCTCCCGCATTCGGTATCGATATGGACCCGTCTCATATCTACCGCGGCGGCGACCAGCCCGAAGAGGCTATCAAACATGTTATTTCCGGAATGAAACATATTCATATCCGAGACTGCACGGGAAGACAGCCTTCCCCCGGTCATCCGTTCAAACAGATGTGCGGCAGCGGCGAAATTGATCTTTACGGCTATTTCAAAGCTGTTGTTGACGCAAAATACGACGGACCCGTTTGTCTCGAGGTTATCGGTCCCGATCTCCGTATCGAAGAAGCAACACTCGTTGCCGCTGAAAGTTACGGTTATATGAATGCTTGCCTGAAGATCCTCGGCGCAAGATAAATTAAAAGGAGAATTTTTATGAAAAAGAAACCCAATCTTCTGCTCATCGGTGTAGACAGCCTTCGTCGCGACAGAATGAGCCTTTACGGTTATAACAGACTTACGACCCCTCATATCGATAAATTCTTTTCCGATGGCGTAGTTTTTGAAAAATGTTTCTCTCCCTCCATTCCGACCTCTCCGGGCTATGCCTCCATGTTTACCGGTATGGACTGCTTCGGCACAGATATCGTTGCGCTCCGTGTTAAAAACGGTATTCCCGATGACGTAAAAACTCTTCCCGAACTTCTCGGCGAAAATGGTTACACCACTAGCTGTATCGGCTTTAACCACATCGTTGCGAGAGGTTTTGAAAATTATCTCGAATATCCCGATTCATGGGGCTCCTGGGACGCAGGCCGTTCTCATAAAGCGGAATCGATGAACTCCGTCGCTATTCCCGAGCTTGAACGTCTCGCAAAAGAAGATAAACCCTTCTTCCTTTTCCTCCGTCATATGGATCCTCATTCCCCGTATCTTCCGCCCGAACCGTTCGACAGAATGTTCTATCAGGGCGATGAATTCGATAAAGAAAATAAATCCCTCGAAGCCTGCTACAAATTCAAACCGTTCCGCGATTATTTCTGCTCCTGGTTCCCGCCGTATTGCACAGATGCAGAATATATCAACGCTCAGTATGACGGTGCCCTTGCTTATATGGACTCCTGCCTTGCGCAGTTATTCCAGAAGCTCGAAGCTCTCGGTCTTGATGAGGATACCATCGTAGTTCTCACTTCCGACCACGGCGAAACTCTTAACGACCATGAATGCTATTACGATCACCACGGTCTTTACGATTGCACTCTCGTTGTTCCGTTCGCTATCAGATTCAAGGGTAAACTTCCCGAGGGCAAACGTTTTGCCGAATTCTGCCAGATCAAAGACGTAATGCCCACAATCGTTGAACTTCTCGGAATCAAGAATAATATCAAGTTCGACGGTCAGAGCATGATGAATCTTGTCAATAATAACGGCAAGTTCAGCGAAGAACCCGAAATGTATATCACCGAAGCTACATGGATGAGAAAACACGGCTGGCGTACTCCCGAATGGAAACTTATCCGTGCTCTTGAACCCGACTTCCACTTCAAGCCCGAAGTTGAGCTTTATAACCTCATCAAAGACCCCGGTGAAAACAACAACGTCGCAAAAGAAAATCCCGAGATCGTTGCTTGTCTTACAAAACGTCTCGAAAAACATATAAAGAAACGCGAAAAGAAGACGAAACGCACAGCTCCCATCTACACCAATGCCGATACTTGGAACGGCGTCGGTAAAGCTTTCGAATCTTCCGAGGAAGCTTACAGTACGATGCATATCGGCAACCCCGAAGATGCAAGAAAACTTCAGATCAAAGACGACGAGTAAGTTTTATTAAGGAGAAGTTATCATGCTTCGTGTATGCGTAATCGGCATGGGACCTATAGGAAATAACCATGCCAGAATATATAAAATGCTCGATTTCGTTGAGGTCGTAGCCGTTTGCGACCGCAGACCCGACAGAGCTGAGGCCGCAGGCAAGGCTTACGATGTTCCGTATTATCTCGATGCGCAGAAAATGCTCGACGAAATGAAGCCCGATATCGTTTCCGTCGCAACAGGCGGTTACGAATATTCTTCAGATCACTGTCAGCCTGTTTTGCAGGCGCTTCGTTCGGGGGCGCACGTTCTTTGCGAAAAACCCATTTCGAACGATCTCGGCTGTGCAAAACTTATGGTGGATACCGCAAAACAGTATGATCGCTGCTTCGGTATCGATTTTAACCACCGTTTCACTCCTGCCGCGCTTCAGGCAAAAAAATGGCAGAATGACGGCAGACTCGGTGACCTTCTGTTTGTTAATATGGCTCTTTGGATCGGTAAATTCATGCCTCTCGAAAGTGAATTTTACCATCTCAAGGCGCTTAATCCCCACAGTGTCGATATGATGCGCTATTTCTGCGGCGATGTCGATGAAGTTCAGTGCTATGCGATGAAAGCACCCGGCAGATGGATCTATTCTTCCTCTTCGATCAATATGCGCTTTAAAAACGGTATGGTCGGCCATCTGACGAGTTCTTACGATATCGAACGCGGTCACCCGATGGAACGTTGCGAAGTCGGCGGCACAATGGGCAGATTTGTAGTTGAAGATATGTGGCTCAAATCGACCCTCTTCCCGCGCGGCAATCCCGTAAGAGAAGAATACGTCAATCCCGTTTTCGGTGGCTATGAAAGCTTCTTTGACACATTCAAAGCACGTGTCACCTGCTTTGCCGAACAGGTCAGAGACGGCGTACGTCCCGAAGATATCAACGGTTCGGGCGCCGCAGGCCTCGAAGCGAGCCGTGTTATCCATGCGGCTATCGAATCGATAAAACGCGGAAATGTTCCCGTTAAAGTAGAAAGTATTATTTTATAATTGATTATATTTCGGAGGTAAAACAACTATGGCACTTAAAGTCGGCGTAGTAGGTATGGGTGGTATAGGTCATACCCACTGCAGATGTTACAAAAACGATCCCCTGGCTGAACTCGTTGCCGTTTGTGACCTTATAAAGGAAAAAGCGGACAAAGCGGCCGAAGAATTCGGAGTTGAAGCTTTTTACACTCTCAAAGATATGCTCAAAGCCCATCCCGAACTTGATATCGTTGACGTTACCACTTCGGGTTACGAAAACGGCTCTTGGCACTATGAGCCCGCAATGGAAGCTCTTTCCGCAGGTAAGAACGTTCTCGTCGAAAAACCCATTTCCAACGATATAAACGAAGCTCGCGAAATGGTAAAATTTGCGGCTGAACAGAATGTTTATCTCGGCTGTAACCTCAACCATTATTTTACCGAACCCGCAGAGCAGGCTCTCAAGCTCATCGAAGAAAAGAAGATCGGCGAACCCGTTTATCTTATGCAGAAAATGGGCTTTAACGGCAGTGAAATGGGCTACGGCGGCGCATCAACAGGCAGATGGCAGAGACCGTATTCTCATCTCAAAGCTTTCCTTGCGCACCCGTTCTCCGTTATGCGTCGTTTCGGCGGCGATATTACCCATATTCAGGCGTTCATGAATAAACCGGGTGTAAGAAAATCCGCAGATGACCTTATGCTTTCGATTGCATCCGTTCATATGCGTTTCGAAAACGGTTCCACAGGTTATATCATCTCCCAGCGTGGTGACGCTTCCTTTGGTCTCGGCGGCTGGTGGTGCTTCGAAATGGCAGGCACACGCGGCACATTCTGTATTGAAAACTGCGTTGAAAAACTTACATACTGGACCGCAGGTCAGGAACCCGTTGTCACAAACACCGGCGTTACCGATTTCGGCGCGACTTTCCCCGTACGTATCCATGCATTCCTCGAAGATATAACAAATAAAGTTCCCCGTGAATTTATCAGAGCTTCTGGCAGAGATGCGCTTGCAACACTCGAATATACCTTCGCTGTTATCGATTCTTATGAAAACGGCGGCGAGCTTGTCCGCGTTCATCCGCTTCCCAATCTTCACGGTCACGGTATCGTTCTTTAATTCTGTTTTATATTTCAACAAAAGGAGTCTTTATGGACTCTTTTTGTTTTTTTATGAAAATATTATTGACAATCATAGTAATATGTGGTATAATTGATAAAAAAGTTACAATATTTGTCGGATTTTGAAAGGAGTTTATCTTTATGAGAAAAAAATTTGCATTTATGATGTTTTTTATCATGTTATCTACGATTGTTCTTTCAGTATCGTGCGCTCAAGCAGAAACAGAGATTTTCGATATGGATTTAACTTCTGAATATAGTATTGATCTTACAGGTCTGACTTTTACATGGGGTTCGAACTGGGCGACTGCTTCATGGAATCCGACTCCCGGGTTTTCAGCGGATGGAGACAGAATGCTTCAGCGATATAATGACCTTGAAAAAGAATACGGTTGTGAATTCGATGTTATTCAATGGGAAGACAGTTCCGGTCAGATATATCAACGAGTTGTCGCCGGCATACCGACTCCCGACTGGATAGATACTCACTCCAACGGCGGCGGTATTCAGCTTTTTAATTCGAATATAATTGTTGCTCTTGAGGATATTCCGACTATCGATCTTTCTTCCGATAAGTACGGCACGGAAGCGTTCAGAAGATACGGTGTTTATGAAGGCAAATCTTACGGATTTACACCATATCTTTGGGACTACGGTCCGGAATTTGCCGGTATTTGTGCTTTTAACACGGAAATGATCTCTTCATTCGGCTGCGTTTCTCCGTATGAACTTAAAGAAAAAGGTGAGTGGAACTGGGAAAACTTCCGCCAGCTTCTTCTTGATATTCAGGTTGCCGAAGCCGGTGTCAACGATAATTTCAGCCCTTTGATGATAAGAGAAATATGGGAGACTGTCAAAGGTCTATGGTTCAGTAACGATCTTCAAATCGTTGAAACAACTTCAAACAATACGACTCTCGGTGTCAATAATTCCCACGGATACTATGCAGTAGAATATTTAAAGGGTTTATTTGATGATGAACTTTGTTCTATAGGTGAAGCAAGAAATTTCTCTCTCGATGAGTATTGTGCTATTCAATTCAATCAGGCAAATCTTGTTTCATCTTATATGAACAGAACAACGTCAAGCGGTTACGCTACCGAAGCAGATTTTGCATACGGTGTTATGCCCTATCCTTATGGTCCGAACGGTAATCCCGATTCTCATTCGGGTTATGTTTATAACGGCAGAAGATTGAATTATGTTATTGCATTCAGTGGAAACGAGATAGAAGATATTGGTACTGTTCTTGAATATGTTTACGCTCCTCTTGATAACTCCGTCGGTTGGAAAGAATACCTTGCCGAAAACGTTTTTTGGGATAAGCGCGATAGTGTTAACTATAACTATATGATCGATAATATTTATTATGATTATTCTACCGAATTAAATGATGTCAGCGGTAATTTTTCTAATGCTATCACAAAAGCAGTCAGAGGCAAAGCTACTGTCTCGGAAGCATTTAATTCTGTTCTTTCCCAAATAAACCAAGAAATAAACGAAAATATCGTTCCTTTCCTCGGTGATTGATCGAAAGAGGTTTTTAGTGAATATACTTTTAATATTGGTTGACCAGTGGCGTGCGGAATGCCTCGGTTCTCTCGGAAAAATTCCCGTCAAAACTCCAAATCTCGATAAGCTTGCATCCGAGGGTGTGCTTTTTACAAACGCATACACCCCGACTCCCGTCTGCGCACCCGCAAGGCAGTCGATTCTCTCGGGTCGTCAAGCGGATAGTTTCGGTGCACTCTGGAATTACGGACTCGGCGGTATCGGCTCTCTGAAAGCGGAAGGCGAATATTGGCCGCACAGACTTAAAAACGCAGGTTACAGCAATGCGTATTTCGGTCAGTGGCATGCTTCCGAAACCGCAGGACCGAAAGATTTCGGATATGACTATTATCTACCCGAAAGCGCCGTCAAAGATGAAATAAATAAAAAGTACGGAAATATTCCATATAAAAACGGTTGGTTCGGCGATGAAAGTCCCGTCGATTATCATGATGCTGTCCCTCACCGTCTGGCAAAACTGACAGGGGAGTGGATAGAAAAACAGACGACTCCATGGCATGTTTGGTTCGATCTTTCCGTTCCGCATCTGCCGTGCCGCCCATCCGAACCGTTTTCTTCGATGTATAAACCCGAAGATACAGTCCCTTGGGCAAGTTTCGGTGATACGTTTGAAAATAAACCTTTTATTCAACAACAACAGATTCATAACTGGCACCTTGAAAACATGACTTGGGACGACTTTGCGCCAACCGTTGCGCGTTATTATGCGATGATGTCGCAGATAGATGATGCTGTCGGAAATCTTATCAAAACCCTTGAAAATAAAGGAATACTTGATGATACGCTCGTTGTGTTCACGTCCGATCACGGGGATACGTGCGGCGGTCACGGTATGATGGATAAGCATTATATCCTTTACGATGATGTAACGCGGATCCCACTGATCGTTCGCTATCCGAAAGCGTTCGCGCGAGGTTTTATATGCGATGAGTTCGTTTCCAACTGCCTTGATTTTGCGCCGACGGTCGAAACTCTTGCTTCTCTTGAGCCTGCAGGGGTTCGTCATGGAACGCCTCTTATGGATACGCTCGCAGGTAAAAATCCCGAAAAATTCGCCGTTTCAACTTCAAACGGTCAGCAGTTCGGACTTTTTACTCAACGTTCTATCAGAAACCGCAGATACAGATATATCTGGAATCTGACGGATATCGATGAATTTTACGATCTTGAGCTCGATCCGGGTGAAAAGATCAACAGAATAAACTGCACCGAATATGCCGAAATCCAAAAAGAAATGAAAGGTCAGCTCAAAGTCTCGCTCAAACGCAGAAACGATCCGTTCTGTAACGGTTGGGTAGATTGGCAGCTCGATCAGTAATGTTTTTTATTGCCGATCGGAGATTTTCTTCGATCGGCAATAATTTTGTCGAAATAAAAAAATAAAAAACCCACATTTACCTATTGACAAACGGAAAATAGTGTGGTATAATATTCAAGCAAAGTGAGCGGACATAAAGTTCGACGATTCTGCCGGTGTGGCGGAATTGGCAGACGCCCGGGACTTAAAATCCCGTGAAACGAGAGTTTCGTACCGGTTCAAGCCCGGTCACCGGCACCATAATTTAATATCGCGGAGTGGAGCAGTCCGGCAGCTCGTTGGGCTCATAACCCAAAGGTCGTAGGTTCAAATCCTGCCTCCGCAACCAAGTTGCGGTGCCTAAAAAGATGCACCAGTGAAAAACCCAGTAACCATAATGGTTTCTGGGTTTTTTTCGTTTAATAGATATGATGAAAATAAAAAGATGCAATCACCGATTTCTAAACAATGGTAGGGATTTGAACCTTATTTTAGTTATTTATTTGACAGAATAGTTTTTATTTAGGGCGAGATATTTCTTTTTTATTTTTTAAATTTATGTGTACTAATATTTTCTATAGATTATTTATTTAAAATAATCTAAAATCAATTATAATTCACTTTCAGCCTCTTCTATAATTGTAATCAATCTATCTATAAAAGCATTTCTGTCGACACACATCTTTACAATAAATACGCATAATGTTTCAGTACTACAAGAGGATTTACCTGCTTTGATATTGGAATAATTTCGACTTGACACTCTCAAAGTTTCCGATGCTTTCTCGTTTGTAAATTTGTGCTCAACGGCAGAATCGATTATTTCTTTTTGTAAAAATGTTTTGAGCCTTTCATAATACAGATGTTTCATTTTGATGTCCTTTCCTATTTATGTTTTAATATAAATAAACAGGTGGTGGACACCATGATATGAATTTCTTTGTTCATGCAAAACACAAACATTTCAGTATATCGTTTAGTTTCATTAGGACAATTAAATAATTAACGGAATCCTATGAATACATTTTTAACCATATATAGGATTCCGTTTTTTACTATGCGGTTACATTCGTTTCTTCGCCAATAATATTGCCGTCGTGCAGGCGGATAGTGCGCTGACAGAACGATGCGACGTTTGCGTCATGCGTTACTACGATTACGGTCGTTCCCTCTTTATTAATCTCTCTGAAAAGGTTCATGATGCTCTTGCCAGTTTCTTCGTCGAGCGCGCCCGTCGGTTCGTCTGCGAGAAGAATGGATGGCTTATGTGCGATTGCTCTTGCGATTGCAACTCTCTGCGCCTGACCGCCTGAAAGCTGAGAGGGGTATTTTCTGAGTTTTTCGGAAATTTCGAGACGTTCTGCGATCTCTTTTATGCGTTTTTTCGTAGACGTGCCTTTCAGTCTGCCGTAACGTAACGGAAGACCGATATTCTGCTGAACAGAGTATTCGTCGATAAGTGCGAAATGCTGAACGACAAAGCCGACGTCGTTACGTCTGAATTTAGCCATTTTATTCTGATTTTTCGTGTCGATAGATGAACCGTTGTAGATAAATTCGCCGCTGTCGGGAGTATCGAGCCCCGCGAGAAGGTTTAAGAGCGTCGATTTACCTGAGCCTGATTTACCCATAATTGCGAGCATTTCACCTTTTTTGATCTCAAGATCGATCGGACGGAGCGCAGTTACAAGACCGTCACCTTTACCGTAAGTTTTGCAAATTCCTTTTAAAGTGATGATGTTTTCCATAAGGTAAACCTCCTAAGTATGTTTTTATCTTTGATGTTTTTAAGCAAAATACATTATTTTATATAGTATAATGATTTTAAACACTTCCGATGTGTCACTATCCCAAATTTGTTAATGAAAAAGTCACAAACAATCGGTTTAACTAATTATATATTCTATATAATCTGAGATTAGTCTATTATGATATGTAAAAAGCAAGTAATGCTGTAAGAAAACAGTACTTGCTTTTTACGTTATAGTAATTATCCTATAAGTTCCCAGAAAATGTCCTGAAGAGTTCCGTCGTGGGGGATAGTCGCCTTGATAATGTATGACCGCATCTCGTCGAAGTTTACGCCGAGGTTTTCCATGTCGGCAATAAACCCTTCGAGTCCACCGTAATCTTTATCTTCATACCCGTCGAAATTCTGCAGAATCCCGAAGCCTAAGGCAGGATAATATACGTATTCCTCTTTAATATCCGAGAAGACAGGTGGGATTTTCTCGATATTTTCGCCAATAAACCATTCTGAAAATTCTTTGACAGTTCCCTTTTTATAATGCTCATAATGAAAACTTTCATATGTTTCGTTCAAATGCTCATACATTTCTTCGGACATAATAAAAGGAGCGCTACGATTAAGAGCAGATTCCTTTAGAGCCCATGAATAGAACAATGAGACCTCTTGAAAAACGATATAGACCTCCGTTGAATTTTCAAGCTCTCTGTAGTAGTGTCCAACTTCAAATTCATTTGTCATCGGGTTATACCATATTTTATTCCATCGACCTTGCGAGGTTTCAAATTCCGGATCTATTGCGATCCCGTAATCCACCCATTCAGTCCAATCGGGGGAGGAGTTTAAACCGCAATCTCGGATTATGTACGCAAAATTGTTGGGATATTCTCCGGGATATTGTTTTTTTGCTTCTTGTATTTTATCATGAA
>JAGASR010000004.1 GCA_017621705.1 Clostridia bacterium
CAGAAATTAAACGTTCTAATCGCTCTTTTTTGAGTGTGAGAAGGTGTTTTTGCTCTTTCAGCGCCTTGTTTTTGTCATAATTCGGGGATGACAAAATCTCTCCAATGCTCTTTAAGGAAAAGTCGAGTTCACGGTAAAAGAGAATCTCTTGCATACGAAGAAAAGATTTTTCATCGTAAAAGCGATAGCCTGTAGTTTTGTCAACAAAGGCTGGCATCAACAATCCTATTTCATCGTAATAATGCAGTGTGCGCACACTTACACCCGTGAAATCGGCAAATTCTTTAATTAACATTTTCAATTTCATCACCTCACAACAAAAGTATACACTATGACGGAACGTGAGAGTCAATACCTTTTTTGAAAAATATTGATTGGCGTTCGACACATTCTTATTTTCCTAACTGTTCGACAAGCTGGAATTTATTTAATTCTGCTTTTTCATTTCCATATATGGCAGAACATCGTAGCCACACTTCTTATAAACATTTACAGCTCTCTCATTTTCAACCTCAACCTCTAAACGAAATAACGAATCAGGATATTTATGTTCAATGAAATTGAGAAAATGGCTTCCGATTCCCAAGCCGCGATATTCTTCTTTTATGTATATATCTTCAATCCAAATACAAGCTTTTCCAAATTCTGTCGAGAAACTTTTTGCTATCATCGCGTATCCCTGGATGCGATTATCGTTTTCAAAAACATATCCCTCAATATAGGGATTTTCATTTATACAGTTATCTATATCCGTGTTGAATATATCTTCCGAACCATTTGTAAAAACTGCTTCGGATGAATAAAATATTCTCATCATTTCAAGAATCTGCTGTCTATCCTGTTCTTCCATATATCTTATTCTGCTTTTCATGTCTTTCACCTCATAAATCCTTATTTATCTGCCCGTCTATAGGCTGTTTTACAAACAGATCATGCAGTAACAGGTACAACCGAATGACCGTTGTACCTGTTGTTCTTTAAATAAAAAATTTCCGTTCCATAAATTCTCTTGCAGGTCGGCAGATCGCAAGGAAGATAAGAAAACCGCCCATTAAAACGAGTGCCGACATCGGGTAGAATGACCAGCCCATAAAGCCGTCGTCTGTGAACGTATTGTGAATTAAGTTTTCCATGACGAGCATGAAAATTCCGAGAGCGATAAGTCCGCCGCCGAATATGTAAAGCTTGCCTTTTTTAACGTAACGTATCAGCGCCACGATCGCAGTCGTCAAAACGCCGAAAAATGTTACAGTCGGGAAGGCAAAGCCCAGAAACCAGCCGCCGTTTACCATCAGATCAATATACAAAAGATAAAGACCGATCGCCGCGAATGCGCACGGCACGAAAATTACGGGGTTCGGCTTTCTGAACCAGAACGGTAAGATCAGCATGACATATGTCATCAGCAACGCACCGACAACGTAGCCCGACCACGTTATCGCAAGACTGAATCGCAGGTCGCATGCCAACGTTATGATTATCGGGATCAGGAAGCAAGCCGTCGCAAATATCGGAAAACCGAGCGGATGCATCTCCTGCGCAGGGTATTCGTTTTTCGGGTATGTGTATTCGTTTTCTTTGCGTTTGAAATCGGGGTGGAAAACTTTTGTTCCGCATAACGGACAGACGTGTTCGCTTTCCGCAAGCTTAACGCCGCATTTTATACAGTACATTTTCTCTGACCTGCCTTTCTATTTCGATCTGTTGTTGCTTTCGACTTCTGCTGTGATGCCTAGGCTTTGCAGAACTCTGTGAAGATGCATTTCAAGATCGGGTTCTTTTATGTTTCGCACAATGCTCATATAAAGCGTATCTTTGTATGATATCATGCCGCAGTTATACGGTTTTGTTGACTGAACGCCGAGCAAGAAATCCGCGCGGGTGACGTATTCCGCCATTTCTTTCGGCAATTTGACCGCGCCGAGGTTTGACATACTAAGGCTCGATTTTCTCTCGCCGACTGCGTTAAAAACCGCCTTCATAACGATATTTTTGATGAATAACGGAGTCATTCTTATCGCCATGAATTTTTCGCTGTTTATGTTCGTTGCGATCTTCATGCTCATCTGTTTTTTCGTTATTTCGGCGCCCATTTTGTGTTTTACGACTTCGCATATTTCTTCGAGCGAATATTCTCCGAGTTTCGGAAGTATTTCGGGGGTCGTATAGAGCGCAAAATTACGCAGGGTCTTGCTCTCATAGAGGTTTCGAAGGTTTACGGGGATAAGGATTTTTATCGGTTTACGTCTGTTCTGGTTCGGAATTTTTTCTTTCTGACTTTCCTGAAAAGCCATCATCAATACCGAGCAGACAAAGACCGTCAGACTGACCCCGTATTCGTGCGCCTTGTCAAGCATTTGTTTTATGGGAAGTTTGAAGCACGTAAGATTGATAAATCCGCCGCTTTCGGGAGTTCCTTCGATCGACCATGCATCGTTTTCTTTTCTGCTTGCGGAGAGCTTTCCGGCGTATTTCTGAAAACTGTCTTCAAGTTCTTCTTCGGAGGGTTCTTCGAGCCTGCCGAGAACGCCGTTTTCCGCGGGGATATATGCTCCGTATTTCTGCTGAAGATATTCTGCTGTGAGGCTTTTTAAGAAAATAAGTGCGCCCGTGCCGTCTGTCAGCGAATGGAATAATTCGACGGCGATTCTGTTTTTGTAGTAAAGAACTCTGAATGCGCATTTTCTTGTCTCTCGCTTCGACATTTTCGTCAGCGGATAACTCTTTTCTTCGCGCACATTCGGAACGGTCGCCACCTGCTGAAGATAATACCAGAAAACGCCTTTTCTAAGCCTTACAGCAATCGACGGAAAGCGTCTTATCGTAACGTCCAGCGCGGACTGTAAAACATCTTTATCGATATCTTCGTTTAAAGAAAGCGAAAGACGGAAAATATTACTCCAGTTTTCGTTTCTTGCCGCAGGATAAATTTTTGCCGAGTTGTCGAGCCTGAGCCATTTCAGCTTTTTCTCTGCGGACATGACTTTATTTAAGAATTTATTGATCTTTTCGTAATCGTCTTTATCTTCGTCAAGGCAGTAGGTGACGTATGCGTGCCATCTTTCGTCTTTTGCCGAAAATTCACTCTCGCAGCCGCTGTCAAGCAGTTTTAAGTGAAGAAGATTTGCGTCGCTGAACATGATCTCGTTCTTTGCCGCAAAAATAAGTGACGGCGGCATTCCGCGCAGATTTGCGTATATTGCGGAAACAAGCGGATCTGTTCTGCTTTCTGTGTAGCATTTTGCGAAAAAGTCGAGTTGTTCGACGGTCATCGAAGGATCTCTGTCTTTATTTTCGGCATACGAGCTTCCCGATGCCGTAAGGTCTGTCCACGGAGATATCGCAATTATTCCGCAAGGCATTTTTTGACCGTCTTTTTTAAGGCGCAGACAGACAGAATAGCAAAGTCCGCCGCCCGCGCTTTCGCCGCAGAGCGTTATATGGTCGTGCGAATAGCCTTTGCTTAAAATATAGTTGTATGCTTCGAGCGAATCGTCGATCGCCGCAGGAAACTTATGCTCGGGTGCCAGTCTGTATGCGCAACAAAATACCCTCGTTCCCGTCTCGACCGCGAGTATAGAACCCACACCGAGAGCGTAATCGAGATTTCCGCACGTATATCCTCCGCCGTGAAGGTATAAAATTACCCCGTCGCGGCGTTCGTCTTTAGGTATGACCCACGCTCCCTTGAAATTCTCGAAAACGTGTTCTTTTATTATGACGCTGTTTCGGTATTTTACTTCTATCAGCTCACCGATCATGTCCTGCCCTTTTCGCATCATATCGAGCGAACAGCTCTTGAGAAGCGGGGCGAATTTTGCCATTTGAGTGCGAATTGTTTTAACTGTTAACGGCATTTTGTTTCCTTTTTATTATTGTCTGTATTTCGTTTCGAGTATCGTCGGAACGTTGCGCATCCGTTCGAAACAATGCTCGAAAAATGTCTTGTAACTTTCGCAGAAAAACTGATAACCGCCCGTCTTTGAAAGCGGCTCTTTATTGCGTCTGCAACCGGTTCTGCAAAGGCCTCTCCATTTGCAGTCTTTGCATTCTCTCTGCTCGACAAACGATTGTTCGATAAACTTTTTCGATATTTCGCTGTTTATCATCTCTTCGAGTGTGTTTTCTTTGAGATTTCCGAGCAGATATTCGTCGAGGACGTAAAAGTCGCACGGATAAACGTTTCCGTTCGCCTCGACCGTTGTGTTGCAGGAGCATCGACCCTGAAGCGTGCATATCTCGGGCCGTCTGCCCATGAGAATGCCGCAGTAATTATCTATATCTCTGATGCTTATATAATTCCCTGCGGAAAAATCTCTGTACCAGAGGTCAAAAGTCGTGCAGAGAAATTTACCGTAGCTTTCCGCGGAGAGCGTTTCGTATTCCGCCTGTCCGTCAAAAGGCGCGATTTGCGGTATATATTGGATATATCTCAATCCGTTTTTCTTGAAAAAATTGTAGTTTGACTCGGCGCGCTTCGCGCTTGCCTCAGTAACAACGGATAGAATATTGAACTCGACGCCTTTCTTTTCCAGCAGTTCGGCGGCTTTTTTAACGCGAGAAAAAGTCCCGTCATGCTTTGCATCGATTCTGTTTTTATCGTGGCATTCTTTGTTTCCGTCAAGCGAAATTCCGACGAGAAAATCGTTTTCTTTGAATATTTCGGCGAATTTTTCGTCTATCAGCAGTCCGTTTGTCTGCAGTCCGTAGCGGACGGACGCCTTTTTTTCTTTCTGTTTTTGTTTTACGTATGCGGTAAAATCTTCGTAAAACTCATGACCGCAAAGTGTCGGTTCACCGCCCTGAAAGGCGAAAAATATGTTATCGGCATATTCGAATGCGCGGTCGATAAGAGTATGCGCAGTGTCTTTCGTCATTATTCCGTAGCTTTCGATCTCACGGTTTTCCGCAACGTCGTGGTAAAAGCAGTATTTGCAGCGCATATTGCAAAGAGACGATGCCGGTTTTATAAGCAGATTTACGCTTCTCATCTTTCTTCACCGTAAACGAGCGCTATGCACATCGCTTCTGCGGCATTTCCGTTTCCGACATCTCCCATGCCTTCGTTCGTTTTTGCTTTGACGCTTATTCTGTCTATGTTCGTTTCGAGAACATCTGCAATATTCTCTCTCATTTTTGTTATGTACGGCGCAAGCTTCGGTCGTTCGATAATTACCGTCGCATCAATATTTCCGACAGTATATCCGTTTTCTTTTATTATTTCTGCGGTCTTTTTAAGCAGTACCATACTGTCTATATCTTTATACGCAGGATCTTTATCCGAAAAATGGCTGCCGATATCTCCGAGCGCGCATGCACCGAAAAGCGCATCTATTATTGCATGGATCAGAACGTCCGCATCCGAATGACCCATAAGTCCTTTTTCGAACGGTATCTTTGCGCCCCCGATGATAAGCTCTCTGCCTTCGACAAGACGGTGGCTGTCAAACCCGAGCCCTGTTCTGATATTTGTGACCATTTTCGTGATCCTCCGTGGTTTTGATAAAATAAAAAGAGAGTGGGGAGGGAGGTCATAGCCTCGCTCCTCACTCCCTTGAGCATCAATATTCTCTCGAGAATATTAAAATCAGTCGTTAGTGTAGGGGAGAATTGCGATCTGGCGAGCGCGTTTGATAGCCTCGGTCAGTTCACGCTGATGCATAGCGCAGGTAGCAGTGATTCTTCTGGGAAGGATCTTGCCTCTTTCGCTGATGAAACGGCGGAGTTTAGCAACATCTTTGTAGTCGATGAAATCAACTTTGTCAGCGCAGAACTGGCAAACTTTCTTTCTGGGCTTTCTCTTGTTGAAGCCGTCTCTTTCTCTGGGTTCACGCTGTTCACGAGCGGGAGCAGCGGTTACATTTTCGTTTACGTTGTTATTTTCCATTTTAATTAAGACTCCTTTCGTAGATTAGAACGGGAGCTCGTCTTCGATATCCTTGATATCTGCAAAGAACTCCGTGTTTACCCCTGCTGTGGGGGTAGCTGCAGGCGCGGAAGGCGCAGGGTTCGAAACGGGAGCAGAGGGAGCGTAATCTTCTCTGGAAGAACCGCCGTCCTGTTTTGCGGCACCGAACTGAACTTCGTCTACCATAATGGAGTACGAACGGCGTTCGTTACCGTCTCTGTCCTTATAATTGTCGTTCTGGATAGAACCGAAAACGATTATAACGGAACCCTTTCTGAAATATTTGGAAACGAATTCCGCTGTCTGTCTGAACGCTGTGCAAGGAATAAAATCCGCGGTCGGTCTGTCTTCTCCCTGTTTTGCAAAACGGCGGTTAACCGCAACGGAGAATCTTACGTTAGGAACGCCCGAAGCCGACATTTTGAGCTCAGGGTCAGCAGTAAGTCTGCCCATAAGCATAACTTTGTTGATATTCATTAAAACTCGTCTCCTTTCCGCAAATGCTTATTTCTTGATGATGATGGAGCGAAGAACGCCGTCCGTGATGTGATAAACACGGTCGAGCTCTGCGGGAACTTCTGCCGGCGCTTCAAACTCTACGAGGACGTAGTGACCCTCGGTTTCGTAATTGATAGCGTAAGCAAGTCTTCTCTTACCCCAAACATCAACATTCTTGATCTCGCCGCCGTTAGCGGTGATAAGAGTCTTGAACTTCTCGGAAGTAGCTTCGATAGCAGCTTCGTCGATGGTTTTGGTGCTGAGAACGAAAATAGTCTCGTACTTGTTCATTTACGTTACACCTCCTTCTGGACTTTCGGGGAAGCTCTGGCCTCCCAAGGATGAAATTATCGTCATAATACGGCCTGTGGCCATAATTGCATTATATTTTAACACATATTCCCTCGTTTGTCAAGCACAAATTTCGTATTTTGAAATTATGTTAAAAACATCGGATCAAATATCCTCTTTTTTTGCTTTTTCTATTGTAATCATCGGGAAAATATGCTATAATTTCAGTAAATAAACATACCGAAAGGGGTATTCCCGTGAGATTTCCGAAATTTATTCTTGCGACCGCCGTCCTTTGCGCATTTATTTGCCTTTTCGGATGCGGAGACGACGGAACGGTGAATTTGGGAGGGAAAAACACATCAACTATGAAAACCGCAAAAGATGTTGCCGAAATAAGACAGAAAGCCTGGTTCGAAGTCAGCGCAGAGGAGAAAAAAGATAAAACAAGAGTCCTCGAGATCCGTGATAAAAAGATCGATTTCGGCGAAGTTTCGATGAAATACGAACTGACGGTCAAGGGCGAGCCCGATCCGAACGGTTATCCGTGCTATATAGCGCTTCACGGCGGCGGTGAAAGCGACACTCCCGATATCAATAATCAGCAATGGGAGCATATGCAGATATATTATCTTGACAGCGTCGAAAACGGTGTTTACGTTGCCCCTCGAGGTGTTCGTGATACCTGCGACTGCCACTCCAACCCCGAATCGTTCCCGTGCTATGAAAGACTTCTCGAAAATCTTTTCCTTTATTATAATGTCGATCCGAACCGTGTTTATATGCTCGGCTATTCCGCAGGCGGCGACGGCACCGTGCTCGTAACTCCCGTCATGGCGGACAGATTTGCCGCATCGAACTCCTCCGCATCGTATACCGCCGAACGCAACTACACAAACCTCTATAATATGCCCATTCAGATCCAGGGCGGCGAAAACGATTCGGCATATAACCGCAATATTCTCCTTGCCAAATGCGTAACGATTTTTGAAGACCTCAAAAAAGAATACGGCGGCGGCTACGAATCACGCTTTTATCTCCATTTTGCAAAGGGTCATGCTTTTGTTGACAGAGATCCCGAGCGTACCGAGCAGGCTGTTTTAGCAGATCCGATCCTTTGGCTCAACGATGCCAACCGTGATTTTACAATGGCTAACACAAATGCGGTCGATTTCCTCGATCAGTATGTACGCTATCCGTATCCCCGCAAGATCGTCTGGGATCTCGGCTACCGTCAGCCCCTGCAGGAGGTCGAGTCGTTCTATTGGCTGAAAGCCGATAAAGATGCAAACAGCGGTATTGTCGTCTTTTCAATGGATAAAACGGAAAATCTTATCACCGTCGAACGTCTCGACACGGATAAACCCATAACCGTCCTCCTGAACGAAGAAATGCTCGATCTTTTCAAACCCATCACAATAGATGTTCTCGGTACAAAGTATAAAATTACGGTCGATCTGTCCGAGCAGCTCGTCTATGAAACTTTGCGAGAACGCCTCGACCCGAATTATTCTTTCTGCGCAAGCATTACCGTAACAAAAGACGGGGTAATAATGAATTGAAAACTAAAGTTGATGATATTTATATATGACAGTACATTTTTTATAAATATAGAGGTGATAAAATGGCAAACAAGAAACTTTCCGAAGCAAAGAACGCAAAGAATGATGAGTTCTACACTCAATATGAAGATATACAGAGAGAAGTCAATGCTTATCTGGAATATAACCCAGATGTATTTAGAGGCAAAACAATTCTGCTCCCCTGTGATGACCCCGAATGGAGCAACTTCACAAGGTTCTTTGCACAGAACTTTGAAAATTTCGGATTGAAGAAGATTATCAGCACCAGTTATGCTATTGAGAGCAGAAATATTAAAGAGGGGTATCAGTTATCCATTTTTGAAATGGAATCTCCCCAATTCGATGAGGACAAAACAAAGACACACGGAAAAATATTCACTCTCACAAGGGACAGCAACAAGTCTGGTGTAATTGATATTGACGATTTAGAATGGCACTATTTAGAGGGGGACGGAGATTTTAGAAGTGATGAGGTCAAGGCTTTAAGGGACGAGGCAGACATTATCATCACAAACCCACCTTTTTCCTTGTTCAAAGAGTTTTTGGCTTGGATTGTAGAAGCAGACAAACAATTTCTGGTTATAGGAAACCAGAACGCCATTACATATAAGGAAGTTTTTCCTTTAATTATGCAAAACAAAATGTGGCTTGGCAGAGGCTTCAAGGGTGGTGCTGCTCACTTTATCAATAAGTATTATACTGACTACGCAACAGCCAGTGACCACAGAGAAGGTATGATTCGTGTTTCGGGCGTAGTGTGGTTCACGAACATTGAACACGGTCGCAGACATCAACCTATGAGTCTTATGACAATGGAAGATAATATCAAGTTTAGTAAGCATAAGGAAGTAAATGGAAACCCCTATGCTAAATACATTACCTTTGATGCGTTAGATGTTCCGTACTCCGATGCTATACCGAAAGACTATAAGGGCATAATGGGAGTTCCTAAATCTTTTATGGGAACTTATTGTTGTGAGCAATTTGAACTATTAGGCTATGAGAGAGAAGACGAAAACATCGTTGTAGGCATCAAAAATATGCCCGAAGAATTTTTAGAGGTGTATAGACAGCAAGGTGGAAAAGGTCATTATACCAAAGGTATGAAGATGTTGTGCTATTACGATAACGAGGGAAACGCAAAAATACCTTTTTCACGCATTTTGATACGATATACAGACGAGTGGATTAAATCGCACCCAGAAGATTTTAAGGCGTAAGGAGTGATATAAATATGATTACCACATTAGTAACCGACATAACAGTTGAGGACATATGCAAAGGCTTTGTATATAACGAGTATGAGGGTAAAGGTCTGTTCGGTCTTTCTGGAAAACTTGTTATTCAGCCAGAGTATCAGCGTAATTACATTTATGCTGACGGAAAGCGTGATGTGGCTGTTATTGATTCCATTCTCAAAGGCTATCCTCTGGGACTTATTTACTTTACAAAGGTTGCAGAAGATAAATATGAGGTTCTGGACGGACAACAGCGTATTACCAGTTTTGGACGATATGTAACAGGTAAGTTTGCTATTAACGACCAGAATGGCATACCGAGATACTTCTCTGGACTTGCAAAGGATATGCAGGACAAGATAATGCAGACTACCTTGACTATCTATATCTGTGAGGGTACAGAGAGTGAAATCAAGGAATGGTTCAAGACTATCAATATCGCAGGAATACCCCTTAACGAGCAGGAACTTTCAAACGCTATTCATTCGGGACCTTTTGTTACCAAAGCAAAAGAGGAGTTCTCGAACAGCCAGAACGCAAATATCCAGAAATGGAGTGCGTACATATCTGGTAGTGTTGTAAGACAGGACTATTTGCGTACTGCTCTCAGTTGGGTTAGCAAGAGTGAAATTGATGATTATATGAGCAGACATAGATACGATGATAACATAAACGAGTTGAAAGCATATTTCACAAGCGTTATTGATTGGGTATCAAGCGTGTTTACTGATGTTGAAAGTGAAATGAGAGGTCTGCCTTGGGGTGAGTTCTACGAGCAGTACCACACAAACGCCTATGATCCCGATGAAGTATCGGCAAAACTGAAAGAATTATATTCTGATGATTTTGTTCATGATAGAAAAGGCGTATATGAATATATTCTCGGTGGTTGTATTGATAGCAAACTGCTAAATATTAGAATATTTGACGAGCGTACCAAAAAGACAGTTTATACACGTCAGACCGATGAAGCAAAAAGTAAGAATATTTCAAACTGTCCTCTTTGTGCTATGGGTACTGATAACAATAAAAACCGTATCTGGAAGATTACAGAAATGGACGCAGACCACGTTACCGCTTGGAGCCGTGGCGGTGCAACCGATATAGATAACTGTCAAATGTTATGTAAAACACATAATAGGGCTAAAGGTAATAGATGAAAAATATCCCGTAACCAATTAAAGTTACGGGATATTTTTAATATGCTCTGTTATCCTTAAATGCATCGATCATTGCTTTTACATGATGCTCGGGCATATCCGCAGGAAGATTGTGGACACCCGAAAAGATGTAATTTCCGCCTTTGCCGAAAACTTTGAGATTTTCCGTTACAGCAGAATAGACCTGCTCGTAAGTTGCCGCTTTGTCGATAAGCTGACCGTCGTAGCCGCCGCCCCAGAGAATAACGCGATCACCGAATTCTTCTTTCAGCTTTTCGGCAGACATATTCGCCGCGGAGGTCTGAATGGGGTTTATGATATCGACGCCGCAGTCGATAAGATCGTTCATAATGCCGTAGATCGAGCCGCAGGAGTGAAGATTGATCTTCATATTTGTTATCGATTTCCAGCCTGTAAAAAGCCTTGTATAATGCTCTTTATAGATCTCTCTCCAGAGCGCATCGCCGATCGTTACGCCTCTGTTATCTCCGAAATCGTGCGCTATTGAAAGAATATCAACGTACTTTCCGACAGCTTGCTCGAGCAGTTTTATCTGTTTCAACGCCGCATTGAGACATTTTTCGAGGAACGCCTTCATTATCTCTGGCTCTTCCATCATCAGAATCATATGGCCGATCATGCCACCGGGGGCGACCTGCAGATCCGTTATGCTTTCTCCGAGGCAGATACAAAGATCCGTCTCTTCGTAAATACGTTTTGCCTGCTCCTCGAGCGAACGGAGCGTATTTTCATTGATAGTGTCTCTCGGGTTGAATTTATCGGGGTCGGGCGTTCCGAAATCCTGATGCATATCAGTACTGCCCTTGTAATCGAAATAATAGCAGCCTTTCGGACAGTATGCGCCGCCTCTTGAATCCCAGACGATGCTTCCGTCTTCGTTTTCCGTAAACTTTTCATTTACGGGGACGGCAAAAGTCTTTCCCCAGAGCCTCTGCTCCTTCCATTGATCCGCAACGTTTCCGCGAAATTCGCTCGGACACATATTCGGCGATGCCAAAAGGATTATGTCTCCGCCCATCGCTTTTATTACGGGCTCTTCGAAGACTGCGTTTGTCATGAAAGTGTCGAGCTTTGTCGGATTATTTTCGTCGCAGGCGAGCACTTTTTTCAGTTTGTCGTATGTCAGAAGATGAAGTCCCGTCGTTTCACAGCCGCCGAGGCCGTTCGGGATCTTATCGGGAACACGGTGATCGAGTACCGCGCGTACACGTTCTCTTGAAGTCATTGAAGATTCTCCGATCTGTTTTTTTATATTATAACATAACGGTTTTGTCCGGTCAATACTCAAAATTAATAATAATTGACATTTTCGGTTAATTGTGCTATAATCTAAAAGAAAATTCCGCATACCGAAGTGTGCGGAATGAGATGTTAAACAAGAATTATTCGTCTGTTCTTTTCGTTTGCGATCTGCCATGCTTTTTCTTTTGTTATACCGTTGCATTGGTTGAAATATATAACCTGATCTTCTCGAAGACCGTCAAAATAAAGCTCAAGATCTTCTGCTGCTCTGTCGTTTACCTGCAATGATTTCAGCTTATCCATATTTCTGAAATGAGGAATGAGCTGTGAATGGCTTCCGCATAAATGGATCATGCCGCCGTTCGGGTAAACGCCCAGAAGCTCGTTGTCAAGCTCCATGATAAATTCTTCGTAAAGTTCGGGGGAAAGAAGCTGACATGTGCATCCGCATATCTGTCCGTGTCCCGGTGGTTGTGTACGGTGTCCGGCAATTATGGGCTGCAGCTGTTCTTCGGGTATGTGCGCACGATACCATTGATGTATTTCTATGAGAAGATCATTTATTATTTTCAGATCGTGTCTTGCGGCATCGGGATCTTCTATCATTGCAATCAGAATATCCTGACCGTAAAGATTTACCGCAATATTAAGAACGCTTGCGATCGTCGGCAATCCGAAAAGAGGAACGGATACGTCAAAATCAACAAATGCTTTTGCGACACGTTTCGCAATAAGCCATGTTTCGTTCGTTTCAAGATCGGGCTTCTTAAGCTCGCCTATCGGAGTCTTCAGATAAAAGCTGTTCCAGCCGCCCGTTTTACGAACGACCTCTGCCCCGAAGATCTTGTCTATAAAATGTACTCCGTAGGGGTCCTGCTGAATACAGAGAGGAACAAAACGTTCTTCCGAAATGACATCATAAGCCTTCTTTGCAAGGTCTTCCAATGCCTGCTCCACCCATTTTTCTGGTTCTGTGTAAAGGATATTCGGGTCGGGCGCTGATCCGTATACACCGTTAAGATAAAAAGGCTCTTTTCTCTCGCCTCTGTAAAGAGTATACATCTCGTTGAACCATTTTTCATGGTAGGAGATAAGCCGTTCGTCATTGAGTATTTTACGTGTTTTTTCGTTCATACATCTTTCCTCCTTTTATAACATTATATCATGGTTTAGGGTAAAGGTCAAGAGAAAATTGATCTATGCGTAAAAACACTTCCGAAGAAGTGTTTGAGGATTTATTATTCTGAGTTATGCCTATCACTTATTCCCTCTTCTCTTTTACCTAGTTACTTCAAAAATTTCCACACCTACGTGCATGATATTCTGATCTCGTAATATAAAAATGCAATTTAACCCAAATGAAGATCTGCGAAGCAAATCAACCATACTTCTTCACTATTACCTCTTACTTATTATCTTCAAAAATTCCTGAATGCGAATTTTAGTGAAGAGGTAAAAGGTAAGAGTTAAAAAGTAAAAATCCTGAACGCTTTTGCATTCAGGATTTTTGGCACCCCCAACGGGAATCGAACCCATAACTAACCCTTAGGAGGGGTTTATTATATCCATTTAACTATGGGGGCGTGCTTTTTAGTTTTTTACGTCTTTAAATTATACAATATATTCTTTGAAAAATCAAGAGGTTTACAAAAATTTTATGAAATCGCAGAATAAACAGAAAATCATGATGTTTTTCTCGGGAATTGCAGGAAAATATAACGAAAATCCCGATTATTTCCTCTGCGCCGAAGTAGAGTTCGTTTCGGGCGGCAAAAAGTACAGCGGAACCGTCCGTGAATCTGACGGTGGGCTTGAATATTCATTCCTCGGCAAGCGCCGTTTTGAATCTGTTTCCGATCTTCTTTCGGCTGTTTGCGACGATATGTTAAAATACGATTCCGCAGTCTTTTCTTATCGCGAAAGAGGCAAAACGACCGTAATTTCAGCAGACGACCGCAACGTAAAGATCTCGAAAAACGAGACCGAGGGCGAATACGTCGATACCGCGCAACTCCGTTCAAAAGACTATATCATCAACCCCCAGAAAGCGCAGAAGCTCATGCGTGTTCTCGGTTATCTTACCGAAGACGGCAAGATCAAAAACGACATGATAAGAAAATACAATCAGACAGAGCGTTTTATCGAACTTATCGCCCCGATGTTTGACGATCTTCCCGAAAATACGACTTTGCGCATCGTTGACTGCGCCTGCGGAAAGAGCTATCTTTCTTTCGTTCTGAATTACTATCTCTGGGAAGTCCGCCGCATAAAAGCAAAATTTGTGGGTATCGATATTTCCGAAAACGTCATCACCGAAAGCCGCAAAATGGCGGAAGAACTCAATTATAAAAACATGGAATTCATCTGCGAAGATCTTCGTTATTATGACAGCGTCGAGGCTCCCGATATCGTAATTTCTCTTCATGCATGCGACGTTGCGACCGATATGGCTCTCGGCTATGCGATCCGCGGAGGAGCAAAGAAGATCATCTGCGTTCCGTGTTGCCATAAAGAACTTCTCGATAAATACAGAAAGGACGACCTTGCGCCGATCATCAAACACGGCGTCATGCGTGCGCGTCTTAACGATATCCTCACCGACGGTCTTCGTATGGCAAAGCTCGAAGCTGTCGGCTATTCCGTAAGCTGTGTTGAATACTGTTCTCCGCTCGATACTCCGAAAAATCTTCTCATCCGCGCGGAAAAAATCAAAAAATCCGACAAGGCAGCCGAAAAAGCTTACTACGATCTGCTTTCCGAGCTTTCCGTATTCCCCTCGATCGAAGCATATTCGATGATAAGCGACGAAGAATAAATACGATCTTAAAACGGAAAAGATTTTTTTATGAAATTTTTTTCCGTTTTTTTTGTTTTACTTGACATTGATGCTCAAATATGATATTATATTATATAATTGTAGATTAATGGGCATATTGCGCCCTTTTACCGATAAATAATATTCAGGAGAGTTTCGGCACGATGAAAAGATTTTTAACATTGATGTTCTTTATGCTTTCGATCGCCTGTATGATCGCTTTTGTAACGGCTTGTTCACCCGATGAGTCTTCCGACGACGATAATTCTCCCGATATCGTCTCCGAAAACAGCGGAGACAACATCGAAGCTGATCCCGAAGATCTTCCCGAAACCGTAACCGAAGAAGATCCCGAAACCGAGAATACCGACGAAGATCTGACCGAAAACGAGGTTGAGGATCTTCCCGAAGATACGGAAGAAGTTCAGACCGAATCCGAAGAACCCGTCGAACAGGAAGAAGTTGTCGAGGAAGTCCGCCTTGATGCAATTCCGCTCAAGATCGTTGATGAAGAGATCGACTGGAATGCGGATTATAACAAACCCAAGGTCGATTTTGATGCGATCGTCCCCGGTCTCGTTTCCCAGAATGTCTATGTCGGTCACGATGGCTGGATGTTCTACGGCGGCACCATCAAGGATTATACCGAAACCTGTACCTACAGCGAAAACCGTCTTAATTTCCTCACCAAAAAGCTTGTCGAACGTCTCGATTTCTGCGAAGAAAACGGCATCAAGCTTTATTTCGTCGTAACTCCCAATAAAAACTCCGTATATCCCGAATATATGGCGACCGAAGGCATCGAAATGGCAGAAAACCGCTCTATCGATGTAATTCTCGGTCATATCGCTGAAAATACGGGTCTTACGGTCATCGACTGCCGCGACGGTCTCTTTGCCGCAAAAGAGCAGTATCCCGACGAAAATCTTTATTATAAGCTCGATACCCACTGGAACAATCACGGCGGTTTTGCAGCGTATACCCAGATAATGGAGGCAGTCTCGAAAGATTTCCCGAATGCCGTTCAGTATAAAAAAGAAGATTATCAGATCGATTATTTCGAATCTTATATGAAAGACGAAGCATACTATCTCGGCTGGTACGACACCTTTACCGAGCAGGGCCCCGTCTACACCCTCAAAAACGGACTCACGGCTACCATGACTTCCCGTAAAGACAGCGGTCCCTACGGCGAATTTATCCACGCTTATATTCACGAAAACGGCTACAGAGACAAGACCGATTACTGTACTTTCGAAAATACGAACGTCGCTGACGCTCCTTCTGTTTACGTCATCCGCGACTCGTTCGGCATCGCTCTCGTTCCGTTCATCACAGACAGTTTTTCCGAGGCTACCTTTAACTGGACGCTCGGCTTCAACAAAGACGATATTCTCGCAAAGAAGCCCGATATCGTCATCATGCAGGTCGTCGAAAGAAGTCTTGCGGATTTCTTCAATCAGTCAGCATTCAAATAAAAACAGTACTTGAAAATATAAACAAGAACCGTCAAAACAAGGAGGTTTAACCGATGAATTTCAAAATCGGATTTATAGGCGCAGGCCACATGGCAAAAGCGCTCATTTTCGGACTTGTCGGCTCCGGCGCGTACGATAAAAGAGAGATCCTTATCTACGATACAGATGCCGCTAAACTGGAAAATTACAGACAGGCGGGCTTCCGCGTTGCTTCTTCCGAAACCGAAGTAATGACGAATGCCACCTTCGTTTTCCTCGCAGTCCGTCCCGGCGATCTCGTTTCCGTCCTCAAGAAAACAGCTCCCGTTATAACCGTAGGCAATGTCCTTATTTCCGTTGCGGCAGGCGTATCCATAAGCTTCATCAAGAAGTATACCCGCCCCGAATGCAAGGTCGTAAGAATCATGCCCAATACTGCGGCTCAGGTATGCCTCGGCGCTACCGCTCTTTCCTACGATATGCCCGTAACTTACAGCGAACTTACCGCTGTCCGTGAAATGCTCGAAAATCTCGGCGTTGTCGAGATCCTTCCCGAGGACAGAATGAACGAAGTAATTTCACTCAACTCTTCTTCTCCCGTTTACGTTTATATGCTCGCAAGAGCTATGATCGACGGCGCGAAAAATCAGGGCATCGAAGAAGATACCGCTCGCAGACTCGCAGTACAGACAATTCTCGGTGCTGCGAAAATGCTTGATGCTTCCGAAGAAGATATCTCCAAGATGATATCCGATGTATGCACTCCCAACGGTACCACCATCAAAGCCGTTGATTACCTTGAAAAACGCGGATTTGAACAGGCTCTCGCAGATGCTATGTTAACTTGCACAAAGCGCGCAAACTTGATCGAAAGAGAAATCGAAAACTGATATTTTTATATTCGAATTTTTCATGGCTAATATCTCCGATTTTGGGTATTTGTCTGGTGTACTGTCCTTTTTTTGGGACACTCGGCAAATCATATGTGCAAAGTAAACAAAAAAATATACTTTTTTTGAATTGCTCTGCATCTTTTCAAAACCGGAAAAATGTGTTATAATATTATAGCAAGAGAGATCTTGCGTTAATAAATAATCTTAATCTTAATCATATAAACGGAGGTTTTACACTGTGGCAGGATTAGTATTAAAGAACATTGGTAAGGTTTATCAGGGCGGCGTTCGCGCTGTTACCGACTTTAACCTTAAGATCAAAGATAAAGAGTTCATCATTCTCGTAGGTCCTTCCGGTTGCGGTAAGTCTACCACTCTTCGTATGATCGCAGGTCTCGAAGAAATCAGCGAAGGCGAACTTTACATTGACGAACGTCTCGTTAACGATATCGCTCCCAAAGACAGAGATATCGCGATGGTTTTCCAGAACTACGCTCTTTATCCCCATATGACCGTTTTCGAAAACATGGCATTCGGTCTTAAACTTCGTAAAGTATCCAAAGAAGAAATCAAACGTCGCGTCGACGAAGCAGCTAGAATCCTTGACATCTCTCATCTCCTTGACAGACGTCCCAAGGCTCTTTCCGGTGGTCAGAGACAGCGTGTTGCTCTCGGTCGTGCAATCGTTCGTGAACCGAAAGTATTCCTTCTTGACGAACCTCTCTCCAACCTTGACGCTAAGCTCCGTGCTCAGATGAGAACCGAGCTCTCCAAACTCCATCTTAAACTCGGTACCACCTTCATCTACGTTACCCACGACCAGACTGAAGCTATGACCATGGCTGACCGTATCGTCGTTATGAAGGACGGCTTCATTCAGCAGTGTGATACTCCTCAGCATCTTTACGATGAACCCTGCAACCTCTTCGTTGCCGGCTTTATCGGTTCTCCCCAGATGAACTTCGTTGAAGTTAAACTCACCAAGAGAGGCGAAGACGTATTCGTTAACTTCGCAGACTTCGCAGTTAAAGTTCCCAAGGAAAAGGTTGAAACCGAAAACTACGAAAAACTCATGTCTTACGGTGGTAAGATGGTTATCATGGGTATCCGTCCCGAACATATCCACGACGAAGAAATGTACATCGAAAGAATGCCCGACAGCATCATCACCGCTGACGTTGAAGTTACCGAACTTATGGGTGCTGAAACTTATCTCTACCTCGATGTTAAAGATAACAAGTTCACTGCTCGCGTTGACCCGAAGACCACTGCTAAACCCGGTGATACCATCAAGGTCGCTCTCGACATGAACCACATCCACCTCTTCGATATCGACACCGAACAGACCATTATTAACTAATTTGTCCCTGTCGATCGCAAAATCAATATTCTAAATCTCTTGAAAAGTTTTGGTACGTTATGTCTGTATCAGTAATCATACCCTAACCGAAAAACAGCGCCTTCCGTTCGGGAGAGATCCCGAACGGGTGGGTGCTTTTTTTGTTAAAATGAACGGAGCGGATATATTCTGATGGATAAAATGATTTTTGAAAACGAAAATACGGCTGAAAACACCTCTCTTTCCGATTCTGAGTTTCTCGATCTTCTCTCGGAATATTCTCCGTATATAGAGAGCGTTGCAAGTTCCTTTCCCGTAAGGCACCGTGAAGACCTCATTCAGGAAGGCATGGTTGCTCTCGACTCCGCATACAGGAGCTATGATGCCGAAAAAAACGTTCCTATCGAAGCGTACCTCAAAATTTGTATCAAAAGACGTATCTTTTCCGCATACCGTCTGATGAAAAAGAGCGACGAGACCGTCGATATCGACGACAATGAAATAAGCGACACCGTAGATATCGAATATGACATCGTCGAAAAAAAATATGCGGAAGATTTCTTTCTTGATCTCAGAGGAAAACTTACGGATCTTGAAAAAAACGTACTTTCCGAATATCTCGCGGATAAAACATATCAGCAGATATCCGAAAAGCTCGGTATAAGCGAAAAAACAGTTGATAACACTCTCGTTCGTATAAAAAATAAGGTAAAAAAATATTTTACCGAGTGAGACTTCGCTCTCCATATGCCCACGAATAAATTCACGTTGAAAAAGACGCAATAAAAATTAAACCGGCAAAAGCATCGAAACAAGGAAGGCATCCTTCAACCCCGGAATGACCGCTTGCACGGCAGCAGGAAAACAGCAGGGTTGCACTCTTTGCACCTTAGTTTACATTGTGAAGCTGTGTATAATTCTCGGCTATTGTTCGACGGCTCGGTGTGATTCCGAGACGGGCAACTATTTATTTTTAAGTGAGGTTTCACAAAATGTACGAAGATAAAGAATTAGTATGTAAAGATTGCGGCAAAACTTTCGTTTTCACCGCAGGCGAACAGGAATTCTACGCTGAAAAAGGTTTCCAGAACGAACCCCAGCGTTGCAAAGAATGTAGAAACGCTAAGAAAAACGCAGGCAAAGGCACTCGTGAATTTTTCACCGCTACTTGCGCTTCTTGCGGTGCTGAAGCTAAAGTTCCCTTCCAGCCCAGAGAAGACAGACCTGTTTACTGCAGCGAATGCTACGCTAAAATGAAGGCTGCCGAATAATCAGACCCCATTTAATTTAAAATATGCCGTGCAAGAAGAAGGGACCTTTCTGTCCGTTCTGACAAAGACATCAGACGCTCGTTTTCGGGCGTCTTTTGTTTTTTCTACGAATATTGACAACGTCGCATTGTTATGCTAAAATATAAATATATTATTTCGGGAGGCGAAATTATGAAAAAGATCATTCTTGCACCGGATTCATTCAAGGGCTCATTATCTTCATCCGATGCCTGTGACGCTATGGCGGCCGCCATAGAAAAATGCGGTGATTTCAATGTTTTGCGTTTCCCAATAGCTGACGGGGGAGAGGGGACGCTCGATGTCCTTATTTCGGCGCTCGGCGGAGAATATAAAAAGATCGAAGTCTCTGATCCGCTCGGCAGACCGATCTGCGCATCTTTCGGCATCTGCGGCAAGGTCGCGATAATCGAAAGCGCACGCGCCTGCGGTCTTCCTCTTCTTGATGAAAATGAAAAAGATCCGCTTCTGACTACTACATACGGTGTCGGTCAGCTCGTTTCTGCGGCTCTTGATGAAAATATAGAAGAAATTTATTTGACGCTCGGCGGTTCCTCGACAAACGATTGCGGTACGGGCTTCCTTTCCGCTCTCGGAGGGAAATTTTACGGCGACGGTCTTTCCCCGTTCCTTTGCGGCGGCGATCTTGATAAAATAACAAGTATCGATATGTCGGGTCTTGATGAACGTCTGAAAAAAGTTAGAATAACCGCCGTTTGCGACGTCGAAAATCCTCTTTTCGGAAAAAACGGCGCGGCATACGTCTTTGCTCCGCAAAAAGGTGCGGATGAGAAATGCGTTAAAAAATTGGATGACGGGCTCAGAAGTTTCGCAAAAGTCGTCGAAAACTGTCTTGATAAAGATATTTCATCTGTGAAAGGTGCAGGCGCCGCAGGCGGTCTCGGTGCCGCTCTTAGTCTTCTCGGCGCAAAGATGCAAAAGGGTTGTGAAATGATCCTTTCGCTCGTCGATTTTGATTCTGCGCTTTGCGACTGCGATCTTGTTTTGACAGGGGAGGGGAGCTTCGATTCGCAGAGTTTTATGGGCAAAGCTGTCGGCAGTATTTACGGTCATGCGAATGAGAAAAAAATCCCTGTCGCCGTATTCGCGGGAAAGGTTGAAAATTTTACCGAAACGGATGGACTTTCTGCGATCTGCATCACCCCCGAAGGTCAAAATCTCGATGATGCAATGAAAAATGCGTATCAGAATCTTTTTGATGCCGTATATAATTTTATAAAGAAGGAGTAAACTGCTATGAAAAAGATCAGATTTTTATTTTTGCTCTTATTGGTTTTTGCTTTTTGCGGTTGTCAGACTTCCGAACAGATTTCTTCGGGGCTTGATTCCGCTTTCGGCAGTCAAAATCTCGTTGGACAGACCTTGACCGTATCTACAAATGACGGGCTCTCGGGCAAAACGTATCTTGGCTATAATACAGGGTCTTATTTCGGCGATATGGCGATGAAGAGAGTCATGGATGTAGAAGAGAAATTCAACTGCAAGTTGAATATGATCAACGAACCCGATCTTGCATCACAGCTTCTTATGCACTCTGCGGCAGGTTCATCTCCCGTTGATTTTGCGATAATGGAGGATTTTGACCGTACTCTTCCCCGTAGCGGACTTTTATGCCCGATATCCGAGCTCTCGGGGCATATAGATTATTCCGATTCTAAAAAATGGGGCGCCGAAAACCTGCTCACTCCGCTTGCCTGGGACGGAAAATTATATGGTGTTATTCCCGTTGCATGGCCTGAATACAGCCTTACCGCCGTTGATTTTGCTATCGTTTCAAATACGGATGCCATCAGATCTTCGGGTCACACCGATCCCCGTGAATATGTCGAAAGCGGCGACTGGACAAGAGAAAAATTTGCGGAATGCGTAAACGATTATTATTCCAAAGTTTTAACGACCTCACATTACGGACTCGGCGTTTATGATCCTCACTTTTACGAAATGGCGCTTTATTCTTCGGGCGCTTGCGCCGCAATCGAAACGGATAACGGCTGGATCAGCGGCATTCATACCGCAGAGGGTCAGGAAGCGCTCGAATGGGCAAGAAAGTTTTTGAATGTCACCTGTAAATACAGCGTTTTTCATTCCGACGATCCTGCAGCACCCGGCGTTCAGATATTCAACGAAGGGCTGATAAAGCTTCTTTTGTGCAGAACGACGAATGCGTTTTTCTCAAATGATCCGCAATATGAAAAAACTTTTTCTTATGATATCGAAAATTACGGTATAATTCCTTTCCCGACAGCTCCGAATATGGATTCGGATTATTGGACAGGCATATATGAAAGCGCCGCAAACGTCCTTGTTTTCCCCGTTCTTTCCGAAAGCAAGGACGTTGCCGCTATGATTGCAAATGAGATTTTTGAGCCTTTCGAAAATTACCCGACGTCTTCTCTCGATAAGCTTTATCTCGATACGCTGTTTTTCGATGTTCGGGATGTCGAATTGATGTCTCAGTTTGTCGCTAACTGTTCGTATTCTTTTGCCGATGAGGGCTTGAGATACGTCTCGCAGATGTGTTCATCTGAAAATAAGAGCATCGCTCAGATCCTTGAAGCGACCGAGGATGTTTATCAGACGTATATCGATGAAAATATTGCGCCCGTAATGGATTCTTTGGGCGTTGTCTTCAAATAAAAATAATCCCATATCGTTTTCTGTTTTTACAGATTTTGCGATATGGGATCTTTTTATGTTTTAAAATACGTTTTTGCGGAATCCGCACGTCTGAAAATCAGTTGTTTTCTTCGATATCCCAGGTTATATTTTTATCGATCTCAGACTGAACCTGCTCTCTGATCTCGGAAAATACCTGAGTAGGCGTGCTCTTGCCTTGAATTGCTTTGACAAGAGTATCCTGAACTTTATTGATAACTGCATTAAGTTCGACGGAATAGTTATAGTTTGCGTTTTCAAGGAAATAGAGATAGTTTTCAAGGTCTTTATCGTGATAGAAAATGCTCTGACCGACCCAGTCTTTCCATCCGCCGGAATCATCGAGAGGTTCAAACATGAAGTCAAGTACGAGCCCCAGATCTTCCATGGAGTTTTCGCTGTAAGCGAGAACCCAGTTGAGTCTTCTGCCTTTATGCACGAATGCGGATGTATCTTCGGGACTTCCGTTCGGACCGTACGGGTAGCCTATGAGACCGTATTCAAAATCTCCGTATGGTGCATAGTCTGTTCCGGAATTTATGCTGTCATAAAAATGGGTCGCATAATACGTTTCGCCTGAAAGAATGCCGACATTTTCATCAAAAGTGAACTGACCTGCCGAACCGGAATTGTAAAGATCAGAATCCCAGAGTTTATTAAGAAAATCGAGAACCTCTACGCCTTCGGGACAATCATAGCCAAATGTATTTCTTCCGTTCTGAGTAACAACGGTTTTTAATCCGTTTGTGTACATAAAGCTGTGAATATCGCCTCTTGTGCTTTCAAGAGATATCCAGGGATGAAGCTGCATATCTGTGGTTGATGCCGCCTGAACTTCAAGAAGAAGTTTTTCAAAGTTTTCCCAGTTCCACACACCGTCTTCCTGATATTCATGGGGATTTGCTATACCGTTAACGGCAAGAAGCTCGTTATTGAATATCATCGCGCCTGCGAGTTCCGGCGGAAATTCCCATGCGTACTGATAAAAACCGTACTGTCTCTGGTCGTATCTGCCGTACTGAAGGAATGCTTTTGTTCCCCATTTTTCGTCTTCGATATTGATGCCGGGGATATCTTCAAGGCAGTAGAGAAGATTTGCTTTGTAGCACTGTATACCGCCGTTTTCGGAATGAGAGTCGAGAATATCGATGGTCGGAAGACCTGCGGCAATCGTCTGAATTATTTTTGATGAACCGTCTTCCCATGCTTCGACGGTAAAATCACAGCCGTATTTATCTTTGAGATCTTTAACTCTTTTGATCGTTTTATCACCCGCACTGCTGAAACCCGATTCGGGCATAAGCTGCTTCGGCCATGAACTTCCCCAGGTGAATGTAAGCCCCGTAAGATCTTTTTCGTATGCCTCATCGAGAGGTCTGTCGAAAACTTCTTCTTCCTCTGCGCATGATATCATGGAAAATGCAAAAATCGATATCAATAATAAACAAATAACTCTTTTCATCAATAAATGCTCCTTGAATTGTTGATTTTGTATAGATTATATCATATCAAAAAAATTTTGTCTATACTCTTAATAAATTTTTTATCGGATTATTCCGGCTATCCCTTTCACTGCGAGCAAAACGGCGCTGTTTATAAACGTTTCGTATTCCTCTCTCGTCATTAAAATAAACGGGTGCGGAGACGCTTCTTTTTTCGGGATCTGTCCCATAACTCCGATCTTTCGAACGATTGCGCCGTGGGGGAGATAGTCGATATAATCTGGAAAATCTTTCAGGGGAACGATCTCCGTCAAAAAGCCCGAATCGGGGTGAGCTTCGAGATATTCAGCCTCGATCGTCGAAATATCAGCCATACGCTCTTTCTTGCCGATCAATATTTTTGCTGAATCGAAATTTTCTTCCATTCCGACTGCTTTCGGTGCAAGTTCAGGATCTTTTTTTATCCTTTGCCACGATGCCGCAACACGCTCTTCGTCTCTTATATATCTCTGAAATTCCGCATCGGCAACAAGGTGTGCATAATATCCGAGTAAAAACGAAAGTTCGTTTTCGGAGCTGATCTTATCTTTTCGTTTTACTATATATTCATCCAAAAATCTTTCGCAGTCCGCGGCAACTTTTTTGCCCGAAGTCATCCAGTGCGTAATTTCTCTCGGCGGAGTGAACGCAGTCCAGTCCTCGTTTTCGACGTTGCAGTCGGGCGCGATATTGCCGACACAAAACTCATTTCTTTTTAACGTCGGCAAAGCCTCCAGAATTTTATCCGCGATCATCAGATGAGTGACCCACGATGCCATAGTTTTTCTCCTTTATCTTTTCTTCGAGCCGATCTCGACCCATGCAGGGCGAAAACCGCAGTTCAATGCGATGTTCCATGAGTGATAATTCGAAAGACTCGTTCCGTAGAACGGAATATCTCCGTTTTCTTCTATCTTTTTGCGTAAAATGCTGACAAGATTCGTTCCGATGCCGCTTGAACGGTATCCCTGCATGACGTCGATTCCGATCTGCATCCAATGCGGCGCATCTTCCGAACAGCCTGCCATGCCGACGATCTTTCCGTTATCGTATGCGCAGACAACGAGCCTGTCGGGCCGTGTCGGCGTGAATTCCTCGCAGATGGCGTTCGGAAAACGTTCGTCACCGTAAAACTGCATGATCTCTTCATCGAAAAACCATCTGATCTCAAACGGAAAAGGCTTGTCCCGCTTTATCTTTTGAGCCGGTAAAAACATATGGTGAGAAGCTGTCAAAGTATGGCCGAATTTATTCAGCTCCCGCTCAAGTCCGAGAATGTTCGGTTGTTCGAAAAGCCAGTGACCGCAACGGTTTGCAATAAATTTTTCAAGGAAAGGATGCAGACATTCGTCGGCTGTGATGACTGCATTATTGCCCGTCGTTACCATATGAAAAAAGTATTTTTCGGGGCTGTAGATGCGTCGTCCGTCAATTATTTTCGAGACGGTAAGGATATTTTTGTCCTTTTTGAAATCATCTGGCGAGCAGTTATATTCGAGTGCGAGCAAACCGTAAAGCGTTTTTTGAAGTTCTTTTTTCATCATTCGTTGATTATTTTAATCTGGCACATCTTCATCGCTTCGAGCGCGTTTTTATGGCTCTGAGGCGTAACGCCTGCGCAACATGAAGCATCCACCGTGATCTCCGATTCGGGCACGGCGGCTTTCGTTGCAATAACGTTCGAAATGACGCATATATCCGTGCAAAGTCCGATAAATTCAATACTTTCGTAATTTTCTTTTCTGATATGATCCGCAAGTTCGAGTGAGCCGAACGTCACTTTTTTAAATGCTTTTACGGTCTTTCCGCTCCCCGCAAGCGCTTCGTCGACCTTTTTGTTTATCTTCCAGCCGTCGGTGTTTTCAACGCAATGCATAACGGGCAGGTTTCTGCCTTCCTGCGTCGACATATAATTTCCCTGATGAGTATCAAGCGTGCAGACAATATCTCCCTGCCAGCCGTTTATCTTTTTTACGACGTTTTCAACGATCGCCTCGGCTTCATTCGTTCCGAGCGCACCGTCAATAAAGTAGAGTAGGAAGGTATCGCCTTGTCATATTACTATGATAGGTTTATACCAACCTCTCTCCGAACCGTACGTACACCTCTCGATGTATACGGCTCTCCATTACAATTTAACTGTACTTATGAATGCTTCTATGACATTCTTCACACAGCACAAGCGTTTTCCTGTTCCTTGCAATCATTATCTGTTCCCAAGGCTCTTTACCTTTTAAGTCTTTGAGTTTGTGAATATGATGTATATTGAAAGGTACATTTTCTTTCCCACACATTTCGCATTTGTGTGCCATCATCCTTTGCTCTAATTCTGTTCTGTTGGCATACAATGCTGTGTTTACATTATTATCAATTTCATAGCTCTTTATTGGTGTATTGTTTTTCGCAAAACCTTGATTATAGAAATATCTAATCTTTCCAGTTTCGCTTTTGGTGTTATACCTAACACCCCAATTTTTACCAATTTTGTATTGTGTTTTTATCTTGGAAACGCTGGTTTTGTGTTTACCTGCCAACGTTTTCAAGCAACTATATTCCATCACATGATATATCATATCCATTCGTGATGATACATTTTCCGCCATAGCATAGTAATTGTATAATCCTCTGATTTCTGCATTGTAGGTGGTGACAATTTCCAAATCACTAAGGCATTGCAGGAAAGGTCTTGCTTTCCCACGCCAACTCTCAGCGTTTATGTCATCTACTACTTGTTTCTTTGTGATATACTCATACATTGTATCTTTCGGCATATACAAAGCAATTCCGTAGTTACCAACTCTGCGTTTTATTCCGTTTTTATCCTCAAAAAGTCTGTCATTTTGTCTGACTTGAATTTCGTAGTTTAGAAATCTTGCCCTGTCGCTGCTATGTGTTATCAATGTTTTTTCGTCTGACAAATCTAAATTTAAGCTTTGTTTGAGAAACTGTGCTATTTGTGTTTTAATTTCTTGACAGTCCTCTTTCGTTCCAAGCACGGCAATGATGAAGTCGTCAGCATATCTGACATATTGTAGATTTTTATAACCCACAAGCCCCTTTTGTGCTGGTATGCGATACCGTTGTTTCTTGATGCTTTTGTACTTGTCAATTAACTGTTTTCGCTGTTTATCCTGCTTATCCAATTTATCTATCTGCTTCTCTAATGCTTGCATTTGGTGCATGAGTTTCAGATAATCAGGATTGTGTACCTTGTTATGCTTGGCTTCGCCCTTATTGAATTGTGTCAAGGTTTGCTTAATAACATTCTCAATATAGTCATCAAACTCATTCATGTATATGTTAGCAAGTATAGGACTGATAATTCCACCTTGCGGAGTACCACTGAATGTGTTATTAAATTTCCAATCTTCTATATATCCTGCCTTCAAGAATTTCCAGATAAGCCTTATAAACCGTTCATCCTTAATCCTTTTCCGTAAGATATTTATCAAGATTTGATGATTTATATTGTCAAAGCAACCTTCTATATCACCTTCAATGAACCAATTTGCGCCTCTAAATGTATTTTTGACTTGTTTAAGTGCTGTATGACAGCTCTTATTCGGTCTAAATCCATGTGAGTTCTCTGAAAATATCGGCTCATAGACGGCTTCCAAAACCATACGACATACTTCTTGAAGTAATCTATCATAGAAGTTGGGTATTCCCAAAGGTCTTGTTTTTCCATTCTTTTTGGGAATATAGGTTCGTCTCACCGGTTTTACTTGATAACTTTCATCTTTCAAGGCATTGATAATATTTTGAACTTTGACTTCATTAAATCCGTCTGCCGTTTCACTATCTGTTCCGTGAGTAGAACTTCCCTTGTTACTATAGATATTACAGTATGCTTTTACATACATATCGGGATTACAGAGAATTCTATACAATCTACTAAATTGATAATTTTTATCTTGCGCTTGTTTGGACAGTTCAATTAAAACCTTTTCTGAATTTCTCATGGGGAACATCCTCCATTCGTCTTAGTTTTAATTTATTGTAATTGTTCTCCTTCGCCATGTAACAGGCTTTCCCTGTCTCGGACTACTACGAGAACTCCGTTGCCATACCGAATATTCAAATATCGTTATATTATAGCTTTGTGAGAGCATTTCGGTTTAGGCAATCCCCATTTAGTACGGTAATTGAAAGTATGTGATTGTTTTCGGATAATTCTTTGGCGTTTTTATATCTACTCGATATACGCAATAAGTCCTTTTACACTTAATTGTGTGAGAACCACGGTTTACAAAACGACTTGTTGTAAACCGCATCGGTGTTATGCAAGGGTTTGTCATAACACCAGACTTATACTGCCGTTTCAACTGGTTTCAGCAGTGCTATGCATTTGACTGCTCACGCTCGAATTTCAGATAGTTCAATCTTTATCCTCGTACAATCTTTTGTCTCGCCATTCAGTCGTGACATTCCAGTTAGTCAACTTATGACTTTCTAACCATGCTACACTCCCTTGTAATGTTTCCATCCAAGATAAGGTTAGTGACATTATCTCAGTTCTCTTGAGATAGGAACACTTATTGTTCCATCAATTACCGCCCTTATGGGCGCACATCGTTCTGCATATCATAAAGATCCCGAAGAAATTGGTTGGTTTCTTTATTAACACGTATCAATTCATCTTTGTCGTTTTCGTGAAGATAAATCATCGCATCATAGATGGTAGGTTCGTCATTTAAAAAGGTTTCTATGGGATGTTCGATATACATCTGACAATACGATAAATAAGTTTCGTTATTTCGCAGGGAAACCGTGAAATTATTTGTGTTAAGAACGTTCGAATATGCGCCGACAAAGAAGAAAAAAGCAGAAAGGAACAAGATCGTTATAATTGCAATATAAATCCATTTTCGCAGATTGTTCAGCGGTTCAAAAATGTAAAGAAATAATTTGTTCATAATGATCCTCCTTTGTTTTGCTTTTTTGTTTCATTATAACATATTTTATCTTATTTGTAAAGATTTTTTTGTAAATCAAAACCGCCGCATTACGTTAAATTAACGGTAATACGGCGGTTTTCGGTTATTTATATGTTTTTACTTATGCTTTCGATAATAGTTTCCGCGAGAGCTTTATATCCGTCTGCGGTGAGGTGAACGCCGTCGCCGGAAAGGAAGTTCGGGTCGGATGCCGATGCGGAATAGAGGTCGATGATCTCAAGACCGTATTTATTTGCAACAGCGGTCGCCGCTTTGTTTCTTTTCTTAACACGCAGGTCACGCTCTTCGTCTCTGACATGGGTCGTTAAAACGATATAAAGAGGGATTCCCTTGAATTCTTCTATGAGGAATTTTACCATGTCTTCATAATATTCGGCGTATTCCGTTTCGTCATCGAGGTGCCAGCCGTGAAGCCCGTTGTTGAAAATGACAGCGTTTCTCTTCGTGAGCTGCGCCGCAAAATTATGAATAGCGCCTTTGAAATACGGGTTGTCAACGGCTCTTGATGTTCCGAAATTATCGAAAAGAACCTTGCCCATGCCCGTTCCGATACCTCTCGTGCCGACGGAAATCGAGTCGCCGATATGCAAAAGTCTTGCGGCGTTTTCGTTCTCTGAATGTTCGATCCATGTGTTGTCCCATTCAAAGGTTTCGAGCCTGCTTCTTAAATCGGTGTATTCGTATGTCAGTTCGCTCATTTTTATCTCCTTTTATCTGATGAAATTCGTAAATTCGGGGAGCTCTCTTTCGGGAAGACCGTATTTTTCTTTGCCGAGCTCAATGGATTTCATTAAAAATGCCATGTTTCGCGCGAGAGTACGTGTCTGCTGAAGCCCCTCTTTATCGTCTCTTTCGTGCTCACCGAAGCCGCCGTGAACACCCGTCCAATACTGTCCCGAAGCGATCGGCATGCCGCTTATGGTGAAATATTTGTTCAGCTCATCGTGTGTCGCCGTTATTCCTCCGCGCCTTGCACAGCATACTGCGGCGCCGACTTTCATCGTCTTTCTGAATTTCGTACTGTAAAAAAGTCTGTCAAGAACCGCAATAAGAGTGGCGTTTGCCGAAGCGTAATAAACGGGACTGCCGAGAACAAGTCCGTCCGCCTGCTCGAATTTTACCGCAATTTCGTTGACTATATCATCAATGGCGCATTTGCCGGTCTTAAAACATGAGTAGCACGCAACGCAGCCCCTCACATTTTCAGCCCCCACATCAACTGTTTCAACCTCTATTCCCTGCTCTTCAAAAACCGCCTGCATTTCTTTCAACGCCATGGCAGTCGTGCCGCGAGTGTGCGGACTTCCGTTCAACATCAGAACTTTCATCTTTTAATCTTCCTTTCTTTTTTTTCTGTCTGAAATATGTTTATTTGCAAAATATAATCGCGCCGAATGATTTTCTCAGGCATTTTTATCTCCGAGGGTATCCTTTATCATCAGATATGTGCTGACAGCGATCACGGTGAGCGCAAAATAGAAGTTGACGGCAGGGCGTTCACCTAAAAGTATGCTGAAAATTACGCCGAGAAACGGTGCGATCGAGTAGTATGCGCTTGTCTTCGCTGCTCCGAGATCTTTTTGCGCCGTTATATAAAAATTAATGCTCAAACCGTATGATATAAAGCCCAGTATCAGCGCACAGCCGATCCAGATCAATTCGGGGATTTTTTCACCGATTATCAATGCCGTAACAAGGCTTCCGAGCCCCGAAAAAATACCTTTTATAACAACTATTTCAACAGAGCTTTTGTTGCTTATCATTTTCGTGCAGTTGTTTTCGAAGCCCCAGCAGATGCACGCTGCGAGAACGAAGAGCGAGCCTTTGTTGAAGACGAGCGCCGCCTGCCCTTCAAACGAAAGCAGGATGCCTGCGATTATAACAAGGATTATTGCCGCCCACAGCTTTTTTGAAATCTTTTCTTTGAATATTATCAATGCAATCAAAGAAGTCGCAACTATCTCAAAATTGTTGAGAAGCGAGGCATTTGCGGAGTTTGTCATCGTTAATCCGATCATTAGAAATATCGGTGCGAGAATATCCAGAACGACCATCGCTATTGTGTACGGAAGTTCTTTTCGGGTCAGCGGTTCTCTTTTGGTGCCTTTGCCTGTCAGCTTTTCCGTAAGCCCCCATATCAGAAGCCCGAGCCCAGCGCCGAGATATAAAAACGATGCCATCATCGTCGGTTCGACGTGCTGTAAAAGGACTTTTGAGAACGGTATATTTATCGCATAAAGTGCGGCAGCGGAGATCGCATAAAATATTGCCGCTATCTTTGTTTTCAACGGTTTTCTCTCCCTTTTCGGTCAGTTTTTGCACGCTCCGAGAAAATCCTCGAAGATCAGACGGTTGCAGTCGTCTTTATCCCATATTCTTTCGGGATGCCATTGGTATGCTCTCAGATATCGGTCGCTTTTAAGAAAGACCGCTTCGATGATATTGTCGTCCGACACCGCCATGATCTCGAGATCTTTTCCGAGGTCTTTTATCGCCTGATGATGAAAACTGTTTGCGATCATCTGTTCTTTGCCGATCAATTCATAAAGCGGTGTGTTTTTTCTGATATTGACTTCGTGAGAAGTCTCAAATTTCGCTTCTTTCTGCTGATGAAAAATATCTGACGGCTTTTCGGTCGGAAGATCCTGATAAAGCGTTCCTCCGAGCGCAACATTCACAAGCTGGATACCGCGGCAGATCGCAAGGATCGGCTTTTCCGTTCCGATCAGCGCGTTAAAGAGCCTGAGCTCAAGATCGTCTCTGTTCGGCTGGATCTCGCCGCACGTCTCTTTTTTCGCTTCGCCGTAATGTCTCGGATCGATATCCGCGCCGCCCGTAAAAATAAAACCGTCGCAGATATTTATAAATTGCGTTAACGTTTCGTCTGCCGCCGCGCATGGGATAACTATCGGGATACCGCCCTGCCGTTCGACCGCTTTTACGTATGTGTCCTGTATTTTTACCGTCTTCTCGCCGTCTATTTCAGCGAGTATGCCGATTATCGGTTTCATATTTTCTCCTTTTATCTTGCGTGCTGTATCAAGCCGATAATAAATAAATGCAAGGGATAGTATATGTAAAAAGACCACTTCATGATTTTGTTGGCAGTCTGGTTTTTACCGCGTTTTCCGTTATACATAAGCAATACGGGTATCGCCAGAACGACTGACATCTGAAGTATGCCGTAAATTTTATCTATCGAAAAGAAGTATACGGCGCTGTATATCGCAACATAGAATATCATCCACAGCATCTGCGTTTTGAAATTATCTCTGTTCGTTCCGAAAGCCAGAATGCAAAGACTTGCAACACAGCTCCAGTCGCTCGGAAAGCTTATAATGCAAATTAAGATGACGAGCAGTGTTTTTGTAATATCCCGATTGATCTTTTTGCTGTTTACAACACGCAGCATCACAAGTCCCCATGCAAGCGACCACATAACACTCGTCTGATTTAATATTTCTCCGTAATAAAAAGGGACAAAGGACATGCAATCCACAAAATTTTCGGAGAAAAATATATATGCAAAGTGAGAAACAAAAGCAAAAATAAAAAGACGGCATGTGTATTTGTCGATATTTTTCGTGTAATGATAGCCTTCAGCTATAAAATAACACATTATCGGGCATGTTATCCTGCCTATAACATGCATCACGATCGGTATGACTTCTTGGGGATAATCCGGGAAAAGAAACCAGGCAATGTGATCTACGGTCATTGCGATGATCGCAATGAGTTTTATTGTGTTTGAATCAAGTATTTTTTTCATTTATATATTTACGGTTGATCTGTTGACCTATTCTTTAGTTAAACACACGACAGATTCCACAGTTGTCCCTTTAGGTAGGGAGTCTACCAAAGTATTTGACATATTGGAATTTGTTTGTTCTCTTCACTTAAATTAATTGTACTCAAACTCAAAATCACCATCCACACATTCGCCTATCGTTTCGAGAATAATGTAGATTGATTTTTCGTTATCATATTTATCATCAAGTATAATGGTTTCGTCGTAGGATTCTCCGCCCTTGACAATAAGGAGCAATTCTTTTTCACCATCAACACCGATATAAACATTCATCTCGCCTTCAGCAAGACTTGCTTCAAAACCAAGTGTATGCTCAGCAATACCATCTCTTCTTAATTTGAAATTATTCGTTCCCTTAAAGGTATCAAATTTCATACTTGCTTCATTGCCCTGACAGGAAGTAATCAAAATGGTTGCAGAATAACTCTTGACATATCCCCCACAACTACAGAGCATAAATAATGTAAGTATCAGTACCAATACAAAACATACTTTTTTCATACCTGTATTCCCCTTTATATTTTATTTTATCAAATTCAAGTTTGTCAGTCAGTTCGCCTTTGTTTTCAAGTCCTTCGTCTGAACCGAAATGCGGATATAATCGTCGGCTTTTTCCCTACTTAAAAGAACAACGCTCTCCACATGCTGTGTTCTCGGGAACATATCGAAAGGCTTGATGTCGCCCTGTTTATAGCCGAAAGCGGAGAGAGCGAGGATATCTTTCGCCTGCGTTTCGGGGTTGCAGCTGATGTAGACCACTCTCTTCGGATCGAGGCGCGCGATTGCGTTAACGGCTTCCGTTCCGAGGCCTTTTCTCGGAGGGTCAACGATGATTATATCGGGGTAACCGCCGCATTTTTCAACTATTTTCAATGTGTCTGCGGCATCTGCGGCGAAAAATTCGGCATTGTCGATCCCGTTTAGTTTTGCGTTCTTTTTCGCATCGTTTATCGCTTCTTCGATGATCTCTATGCCGACAACACGCTTCGCACCCGCTTTTGCGGCAAGCAGGGTGATCGTTCCGATTCCGCAGAAAAGGTCAAGAACTGTGTCTTCGGGGGTGATCTTTGCAAGCGAGATCGCGTAAGAATAAAGGTTTTCGGTCTGCTCGCGGTTAATCTGATAAAAAGCTCTCGGGCTTATTTCGTATTTTACGCCGCAGAGCGAATCCGTGATCGTTTCTTTACCGTATATCAGACGGAAATTTCTGCCGAGGACTGTGTTTCCGCGAGTCGTATTTTCGTTGATAAAGATGCTCGTTGCCCCGTTCCTTGCCATTTCGTCCGCAAAAGCTTTTTCGTTTGGCAGTTTTTTACCGTTTATTACGGCGCAGACGGAGATCTCGCCCGTCGATCTTGCCGCACGAAGATAAAGCTGACGGAAAAGACCTTTGCCCGTCACTTCATCGTAAGGTTCCACTTTGTTTTCAGCTATGTATTTTTCGGCGGCGATAAGGAATTTATTGAACGCTCGGTCCTGCAGATAACAAGCGTTGTTTTCGATATTACGGTGACTTGCACGGGCGTAAAAACCGAATTTACCGTTCTTCGAAAGCGGGCAGATGACTTTGTTTCGGTAATATTCGAGGGTGGGGGAGGGGAAAGTCGGAAGCGGATCGGGAAAGTCCGTAAGGCTTCTTCTGAACGCATTGACAACCGAACGGCGCTTGATCTCGAGCTCCGTTTTGTAATCCATATTGAGATAAACACAGCCGCCGCATTTATCGAAAGTCGGGCACGGCGGTTCGATCCTTGAAGGTGACGGTTCAAGGATGTTTTCGATTATTCCGTAAGCGAATGTCTTTTCCGTTTTGACGATGCGGCAAAGTATGCGGTCGCCGGGGATAGCGTTGTGGATAAAAATAATAAATTTATCCAGTTCACCGTCCGAATACTGCGCGACACCGAGCCCCGCAAAGCTTACATCTGTTATTTTTACATCTAAAATATCGTTTTTCTTTATCATGATCTTTCCCGAAAAATTAACTTGATTTATTATTTAATTATAATACGATTTTCGGGTTCTGTCAAGCGTTTGTTGCGTAATGTCACCGTTTGCGGCGGCGGAATATAATGATAACAGATAAGCCTTTGCGTTTATCGAGAATAAAATAAAAAGGAATGATAAAATGAACGAAATGATAATGAGCCCGACCGAAGAATGTATCCCCGTGATGCTCGGTTTTTCGGAAGGCGCAAGCTGTCAGTTAAAAAAAGACTGCGACAGGGATCATTGGTCCTGCGATTTTTCCGCGGTTGACGCTTTTCCCCTTGCCATGTCTTATGTCCCCATGCAGAAATTCAAAAACCTTTACGATACAGAAAAAGCTCTTTGCCGAGGCACTCTTTTTGAAGACCTCGATCTTCCTTTCAAGGGCGAGAGGGGAGGCGGACTTAAATGACCGAACAGCAGCAGCTCAAAAAGAACATCTGCGAACAGCATTTTGCCGCCGTTGACGTCAATCTCTATCTTGACACTCATCCGCACGATAAAAAGGCGCTCGAAGCAATGAGCCGTTATACAAAAAAATATAACGAACTCAAAAAAATCTACGAACAAAAATACGGACCTCTCGATATTTTCGCACCCATTAACGGCGAATGCTGGCAATGGATAGAAAGTCCGTGGCCGTGGGAAAATTAAGGAGGCAGAAAAATGTTTGTTTACGAAAAGAAATTACAGTATCCCATTAATATCAAACGTCCGAATCTGAAACTTGCAAAGATCATCGCAAGTCAGTACGGCGGCCCGAACGGTGAACTCGGCGCTTCGCTCCGCTATCTCAGCCAACGCTTTGCAATGCCGTATGAAGAACTCAAGGCGGCATTTACGGACATCGGAAATGAAGAACTTTCTCATCTCGAGATGGTGGGCACAATCATTTATCAGCTGACGAAAGGTGTCAGCGTCGAGGAAGTCGAAAAGTGCGGCTTTGCAGATTATTTTGTCGATCATACCACGGGCATTTATCCGCAGAGCGCAGGCGGTACGCCTTTTACTGCCGCCATGATCGCTTCTTCCGGCGACGTCATCGCTGACCTCAGCGAAAATTTGGCTGCCGATGGCACGACCTTGTAAGTGCAACCTTTTTTAAAAAGCTTGAAATCAAGCGGTTTTTTGAAGGTCGCAGACTGTACAAGCTTTCATAGGGTACGATGTTGTAAGGACAACAATGTTAAAAATACGATAGTACAAGCTGTTTTCACCGTAAACCTTAATGTGACGTTCATAATCGGAACGTCATTTTTTGTTGTTCAAAATCACATAAGAAAAATTAAGGGAGTGTGGAATAAATGGCAGTATTTAGAGTTGAAAAGAATAAGGGTTATACGGTTATGAGTAACCATCATTTAAGAAATAAGGAGTTGTCATTAAAAGCGAAGGGATTACTTTCTCAAATGTTGTCTTTACCGGAAGATTGGGATTATACTCTCGCCGGATTATCTCATATAAACAAGGAAAGTATCGATGCTGTAAGAACTGCAGTATGGGAACTTGAAAGATTGGGATATATAGAAAGACATCAGGGCAGAGATGAAAAAGGTAAGATGACAGCTATTGAATATATAATCTATGAAACACCGAAAAATAAAGAAGAACAGCCGGTGTTGGAAAATCCAACTACGGTTGAACCGATATTGGAAAACCCGGTATTGGAAAATCCAACATCGGATAATCCGACATCGGAAAATCCAACGGAAATAAATAAAGATATATTAATTACTGATTTAAAAAATAAAGATAAACAAACTACGTATTCAATTCCCTTCCTTTCCTTATCTTCAAAGTTTGGGGAAAGGAAAAGAAAGGATGTTGCTACGCAGAGTATTGTTGAAATGTATAAGGAACTAATCAAGGAGAATATTGAGTATGACATATTGTGTCAGGACAGCAATATTGAAAAAGACCGTTTGGATGAAATTGTAGATATTATGATTGAGACAGTATGTACTTCGAGAAAAACAATTCGTATTGCCGGTGATGATTTCCCGTCTGAACTTGTAAAAAGCAAGTTTATGAAGATTAACAGCTCACATATTCAGTTTGTTTTTGACAGTATGAGAGAGAACACTTCTAAAATACGTAATATAAAGCAATACATAAAAGCGGTTCTTTTTAATGCTCCGTCAACAATGGGGAATTATTATACAGCTCTTGTAGCTCATGACATGGCAAGCGGTAAGTTCTGAAAGGGGGTAGTCCTATGCAAGATGAGGTCAATGAAAAAGTGGTTGCAATATCTGTTAAAGCATCAGGAATAACACTTGAAGTACTTCAAAAGGCAGTAATAAAACTTCTTCAGGAGATGAAAAAACAAAAAGGAAAAACAAAACACGGAAAACAGACACTTAAACAGCTTATGAAACAGGATGTCGGTGTTTCGAATATCGAAATAACTGATGGAAATATTAAGGGCTTTACGAGTATAGCAAAAAAATACGGTGTGGATTTCGCACTGAAAAAAGATTCAAGCGAAAATCCGCCACGTTATTTAGTTTTTTTCAAAGGCAGAGATGCAGATGTTTTAACTGCAGTGTTCAAGGAGTTTTCCGCTATGAAGTTAAAACAAAAGAAAACTTCTTTACTTGAAACATTAGCCGATGCAAAGGCAGAAGCAAACTTACAGATACCAAAAGAAAAAATAACAGACAGGGGGCTTTCAAGATGAAAAAGATAATAGTTTTACATCTTCCGTATCTTCTGTTTGTGTATCTTTTCGGAAAACTTTCTCAGTTTGTAAGGCTTATGGAGGGAGACACTGTTACTGAAAAAATTCTATCACTTAGTGACGGTAATTCCGCGTTTGATTCATTTGTGCCAAGCATATACCCAACAGATTTATTGATCGGGATAGCCGGTGCTGTAATTATTCGTGTAATCGTGTATTTGAAAACATTAAATGCAAAGAAGTACAGAAAAGGCGTGGAATACGGTTCTGCTCGTTGGGGGAATGCTCAGGATATAAAACCGTATATGGATTCAGAGATTAAAAATAATGTAATACTCACGCAAACCGAAGGACTGATGATGTCAAACCGCCCGAAGAATCCAAAGTATGCAAGAAATAAGAACGTTTTAGTTGTCGGCGGTAGCGGAAGCGGTAAAACACGTTTCTATGTTAAGCCAAATCTAATGCAAATGCACAGCAGTTATGTTGTGTCAGACCCGAAAGGAACTCTTTTAACTGAATGCGGAAAACTGCTTCAAAAAGGCGGTTATGAAATAAAAGTTCTGAATACGGTGAATTTCAAGAAATCTATGAAATACAATCCGCTTTCATACATAAGGGACGAAAAAGATATTTTGAAACTTGTAAATATACTCATAGAAAACACTAAAGGTATGGGAGAAAAGCAGAATGAAGACTTTTGGGTAAAAGCTGAAAAACTGTATTATTCGGCTCTTATAGGCTACATCTGGTATGAAGCTCCCGAAAGTGAGAAAAACTTTTCTACACTTCTTGAAATGATAAATGCATCGGAAACAAGAGAAGATGATGAAAACTATAAAAATGCAGTAGACATTATGTTTGAACAGCTTGAAGAAAAATCTCCTGAACACTTTGCGGTACGCCAATATAAAAAATATAAGTTATCCGCAGGTAAGACAGCTAAAAGTATACTTATTTCATGTGGAGCAAGACTTTCACCATTCGATATAAAAGAACTTCGTGATTTAATGGAGTATGACGAGCTTGAACTTGATACCTTGGGAGACAGAAAAACAGCATTGTTTATTATAACAAGTGATACAGACAGTACTTTTGATTTTGTGACGGCTCTTGTTTGTTCTCAGATGTTTAATACTCTGTGTACAAAGGCAGATGATGTATACGGTGGACGTTTACCCATTCACGTCAGATGTTTACTTGATGAATTTGCAAATATTAAAATACCTGATATGCAAAGGCTTATAGCTGTTTTAAGAAGTAGAGAAATATCCGCTTCTTTGGTGGTTCAGTCTCAAAGTCAGTTAAAAGCAGTATATAAAGACCACGCAGATACAATAGTCGGCAACTGTGATTCACTTCTTTTCTTGGGCGGTAAAGAGAAAACAACACTGAAAGAAATCTCTGAAATCTTAGGAAAAGAAACAATAGACAGTTACAACACAAGCGAAAATAGAGGACGGGAAGTTTCTCACGGTCTTAATTACCAAAAACTCGGGAAGGAGTTGATGTCACAAGATGAACTTGCGGTTATGGATGGGGTAAAATGTGTTTTACAGATTCGGGGTATAAGACCGTTCTTTTCGGACAAGTACGATATAACAAAGCACCCGAATTATAAATACTTATCTGACTATGACCCTAAAAACGCTTTTGATATTGAAAAAATGTTGAAACGTAAAAAATCAATAATCAGGCCTGATGAAGTTTTTGATTATTACAAAATCGACTTGCAGGATTGATTATAAATATTATCAAGCCGAAAACGGCAGAAAGAGAGGAAAACGACATGAGTTTTTTCACTTCAGCAATCGGAGTATTGCAAACACTTGTAATTGCCTTAGGGGCAGGGCTTGGACTTTGGGGAATTATTAATCTTCTTGAAGGTTACGGCGGAGATAATCCCTCGGCAAAAAGTCAGGGTATTAAACAGCTTATGGCTGGCGGTGGTGTTGCGCTTATTGGTTCAACGCTGATTCCGCTGTTGACAGGGTTATTCGGTGGGTAGCATATGCAGAATCTTTTTGAGGCAATAACCGAATGGATAAAGGAAAACCTTATAGGAGTAATAAACGGTAATTTATCCAATATGTTCGGTGATGTAAATGAGAAAGTCGGAACTATAGCTACTGAAGTAGGTAAGACTCCGCAAGGTTGGAACGTAAGTATATTTTCAATGGTTCAGACCCTATCTGAAAATGTAATTGTCCCGATAGCCGGAATTATTATTACATATGTTCTTTGCTATGAACTTATCTCGATGATAACGGAAAAGAATAATCTGCACGACCTGGATACATTTATGTTTTTTAAGTGGTTCTTTAAAGCGTGGGTGGCGGTTTATATCGTTACTCACACTTTTGATATTACAATGGCAGTATTTGAGCTTTCACAAAACATAGTATCAAAATCCGCAGGGGTAATAAATGTGACAACAAGCATAGATGTAACTTCAGCATTAGCTTCTATGAAGGTCGGACTTGATATGATGGAAGTCCCGGAACTTTTACTTCTCGTAATGGAAACAGGAATTGTAAGTTTAAGTATGAAAATAATGTCTGTACTTATAACTGTTATACTGTATGGAAGAATGATTGAAATATATCTGTATTGTTCAATAGCTCCGATACCGTTTGCAACAATAACGAACCGGGAATGGGGACAAATAGGCAGTAATTATTTAAAAAGTCTTTTTGCTCTCGGTTTTCAGGGTTTCTTGATTATGATTTGCATAGGTATCTACTCCGTACTTGTAAACAGTATGATAATAGCTAATAACTTACACAGTGCAATATTTTCACTTGCTTCATATACAGTTATTCTGTGCTTTTCTCTGTTTAAGACAGGCTCACTGTCTAAAGCTATTTTTAATGCACATTAAGGAGGTATACTTATGGCATATGTAACCGTACCCAAAGATTTAACCAAGGTAAAAACAAAGGTCGTATTTAACCTTACAAAAAGACAGCTTATATTTTTCGGATTGGCGGTAGTTATAGGGCTACCGCTTTTCTTTTTGCTAAAAGATATTACGGGAACCAATATAGCATCGTTTGTGATGATACTTTCAATGCTCCCCTGTTTTCTTTTCGCAATGTACGAAAAGCACGGTTTACACTTAGAAACAGTTTTATGGAATATTGTTCAGACTAAGTTTTTAAGACCTAAGATACGTCCATATAAAACAAATAATTTTTACTCAGCTATTGAAAAACAAAGGCAACTTAAAATGGAGGTTGATTCAATTGTCAAAGGTAAAAGAAAGTAAACGCAAGCTTACTTTTGAAGAAAAGAATAAAATTAAGGCGATAATATCAAAAGCTAAAGGTGACGGGAAGAAACGTACAGCACAGCAAAGCATACCGTATTTGCAAATGCATCCTGACGGTGTATGTAAAGTGACGGCAGATTGTTACAGCAAATGTATACGGTTTGAAGATATCAATTATAAGCTTGTAGGAAATGATGAAAAATCAGCCGTATTTGAAAATTGGTGTGAATTCTTGAATTACTTTGACCCGTCTGTTTCGGTTCAGTTTTCTTTTGTGAAGCAAGCAAACAAGAATATTGATACGATAATAGATATTCCCCATAAAAATGATATGTTCAATGATATAAGAGATAACTTTTCCGGAATTCTGAAAACACAGTGTTCAGATGGAAACAACAAAGTGAATAAATTAAGATATATTACTTTTTCAATAGAGGCTGAAAACCTTGCTTCTGCAAGATCTCGCCTCACTCGTATTGAAAAAGATATACTGAATAGCTTTAAGAAACTTGGGGTTACTGCAGAAGTAATGACAGGATATGACAGACTTGAAATGCTATATGATATATTTCATTCAAATAAAGAAGAATTTACTTTTTCTTGGGACTACATTTCATCGTCAGGTTTAAGTACAAAAGATTTTATAGCTCCGTCTTCATTTCGTTTCGGTGAAAGCAGAACATTTTATATGGGAGAAAAAATAGGAAGTGTAAGCTTTCTTGAAATTCTTGCACCTGAACTTGAAGATACCATGCTTTCCGAAATACTTGACCTTGAAACAGATATGATTGTTAATCTTCATATAAAAAGTATAGACCAGGCAGAAGCAATCAAGACTATCAAGCGTAAAATTACAGACCTTGATAAAATGAAAATAGAAGAACAGAAGAAAGCAATTCGTACCGGTTATGATATGGATATCTTACCTTCAGACCTTGCCACTTTCGGAGTAGAAGCAAAAAAGCTTCTTCAGGACTTACAGAATAAAAATGAAAGAATGTTTTTGCTTACATTCCTTGTTGTGAATACAGCAGGCAATAAACGGAAACTGAATAATGATGTATTTGCAGTATCAGGCATTGCCAATAAATATAACTGTTCATTGATACGTCTTGACTATCAACAAGAGGACGGTTTAATGTCAAGCCTGCCTCTTGGAAAGAATTATATTCCTATTCAAAGGGGTATGACTACATCAAGTACGGCAATATTCGTTCCGTTTATAACGCAGGAACTTTTTCAAAGAGGAGAAGCAATATACTATGGCTTAAATTCTGTTTCAAACAATATGATAATGTGCGACAGGAAGAACTTAAAAAATCCGAACGGTTTGATTTTAGGTACACCGGGAAGCGGAAAATCCTTTTCTGCAAAGAGGGAGATAACGAACGCATTCTTAGTGACGGACGATGACATTATAATCTGCGATCCTGAAGCTGAATACTATCCGTTAGTGAAAAGGCTGAAAGGACAGGTGATAACTTTATCTCCAACGGGTAAAGGACAAAACGGTGAAGTTCAGTATATAAACCCGATGGATATCAACTTGAATTATTCAGATGATAATAATCCGGTAGCACTGAAAAGTGATTTTATACTTTCGCTTTGTGAACTTATAGTTGGAGGCAAAGAAGGGCTTCAGCCAATAGAAAAGACGGTTATAGACCGTTGCGTAAAGAATATCTATAACAAGTATTTTATTGACCCGAACCCTTCAAATATGCCGATACTTCAAGACTTATATGAAGACCTGTTAATACAGCCTGAACCGGAAGCTTTAAGAATTGCTTCGGCACTGGAGCTTTATGTTTCAGGGAGTCTTAATATATTTAATCATCGTACAAATGTTGAGTTGAATAACAGGCTCGTATGTTTCGATATAAAGCAACTTGGAAAGCAGCTAAAAAAGATAGGGATGCTTATTGTTCAAGATCAGGTATGGAATAGGGTGACAACCAATAGGGCAGAAAAGAAAGCAACAAGATATTACATAGATGAGTTTCATTTACTGTTAAAAGATGAACAAACTTCTGCATACAGTGTTGAGATATGGAAGCGGTTTAGAAAATGGGGAGGAATACCGACCGCCATAACACAGAATGTCAAAGACCTTTTAGCAAGCAGAGAGATAGAAAATATTTTTGATAACAGCGATTTTATCTTAATGTTAAATCAGGCATCAGGTGACAGGGAAATACTTTCAAAACAACTGAATATTTCACCGAACCAACAGAAATATATAACCAATTCAGCAGCCGGTGAAGGACTTCTTTTCTATGGTAATGTTATCCTGCCGTTTGTTGACCGTTTTCCCAAAGATACGGAACTGTATAGGATAATGACAACTAAACCCAATGAAGTGTAATCTTTTATCTTGTATAAAAAACAACCACACATTAATTCTCATCTAAATAATGTGTGGTTGTAATTTAGTTAATTAGCTCAGATATATCACATTTTAATGCCTTTGCAAGTCTTGTTACAATGTCGAATTGAGCCTTGTTTAAGTCTTTACTTTTTCTCTCATATGCTTTTATGGTATTAAGTGAAACGCCTGATTCGTTTGCAAGTTATTCTTGAGTTAATCCGCAATGCTTTCTTATGATTTTCAGTTTGCTTTCACTTGAGGCAAAATGGGAATCCAGTACTTCATAGCTTTTTTGAATATCCGCTTCGTGAAGAGTTGCATAAAGCCCTATAAGTTCATCATATGGAATAGTATCAAGTATGGACTTGAATGTTCTGCCCGAATACCATTGATAGTGCGTAAGCATCCACCCCACCCAATACTCAGGGCTTCGGTCATAGCTTTCTATAAGCTCGGCATGGTATGCTTTATCTGAAGTTTTTTCCATAACTTCGAGGAATAGCTCGATACCGCTTTTCCCTGCAATATATTTGGGATTTCCGTTTTCAAACTGCTCTGCAATATCGGATTGAATAAAACGGTTTAAAAAGTCTATACCGTTAATACCGAATTCACAGACAGCATTGTGTAGCATATTCCCAACAGTTCTGGAAGCTTTATTCAGATATAATTGACTGTAAGCGTGGGTCGTCATATTTCATATCCTCCCTTATAATGTCGAGAACAAAAATATCGTCCATAAGTTGTTCTAAATTCTTTTTCTTGTTGGAATAATCAACTCTTGCGTTTTTATCTCTTTCAGCTCTTTTATAATAGTATTTGCGGTAATCCGCAACCTCATACTCGATAAATTCGATTTGACTGAAGGAACGTTCAGAAAGTAATACCACTTGCTCTCCGAGAGTTCCAAGTTTCATTGCAAAGTTTAAGTCTCGCAGGGAAATTGTATTATTCACAAAATCTTCAGCAAAAGAAAAATATGAATCGTCCGCACGGTAGCCAATCATAATGTCAACATCTTTTGTATTTGGCGTAAAACGTGAGATTATGAAATCTCTTGCGTTGTAACCGATAGGTGATGTGATGTCAAACTTTCTATGAGAGAGAAGAATTGCAAGCCAGTTGAGAATATTAAACTCACCCTTAGTTAAATGCATTATATTCATTCCATCAAGTGATAGACGGTATTTGTTGGAATATCCGTCATTTTTAATGGGACAAGCCCATTCTTTGGCAAGTTCAATATTTTCAGTACAGTAGAATCCCTGACCATAGTCATTATATGGCTTTCCTATACCGTACTTAGGAACTTCAACAATTTGTTGAGAACCGTGATATATGATTAATTCTTGTTTCATATGGCACCTCCGTTGTAATACCGTGGTATTACTTTAATTATATTATAATACTGTAGTATTACTTTGTCAATGGTTTTTTAGAAAAGTACAATAAAAAAACAAATTTGGATTAGATAAAATGCATTGCGTAAAAAGAATATGTATGTACATTCGATTTTATGGAAAAAATCTTGCAATAAATATTGAGAAGTTGGTAGAAATATCTGCTTCTTTTTTTGTTGCCTAAAAACAGAAAGGACGGTATTAAATGCAAACAAAAAATAATGTAAAAAAGAAGTCACGGCTTCGCTTCCCGACAGATGAAGTAAATATGTATCTTCATAGCAGGTTCCATGAAAATGAAGATGATAATTCTTCTGTTGAAGCCTTTAATAAAAGTCAGGAAGTCCTATATTTCGGAACTTCGCCTGTGTTAAAGTATTCACGGGAATATCAATATAATGAACGACTTAAGCACCGGAATTCTGAAGATCAAAATACCGAAACTTCAAAATCTGACGAAGAGTATTCATATCATATCAGGGACAAGCCAACAGAAGAATCAAGAAATAAGCAAATACAGAAAAAACAAATAAAGAAACAGTATGTCAAGCAGGCGAGGGAAAGAATAAAAGAAACAGCTCAAAAAGTATGGGCTGCTACAAAAGAAACAACAAGAAAGACCGATTCCTTTGTAGTCAAGCATTGGAAAGTAATAGCTGTTATTTTCTTAATCTTACTTGTTCTTACCATATTGTTTTCTGCTTTGATATCTGTACTTGCAGTCTTTTCAAGTTCGTTCTCGTCTGTTGTCGGCAGTACATATATTTCAGCAGATAATGAGATAATCAGTGCAGAAAATAAATATATACAACTCGAAGAAGATCTACAGAGAGAAATAGATAATGTAGAAAATACATACGGGGGTTACGATGAATATGTCTACGATATAGATGAAATAAAGCATGACCCATATATCCTTACATCTATATTATCAGCTATGTATTTAGAGTATTCAGTAGAAGATATTCAAAATACACTAAAAATGCTGTTTGATAAGCAATATATATTTATGGTTACCTCACATATTGAAATAAGATATAAAACGGAAACAAGAACAGTAACATATACGGATTCAGAAACAGGAGAAGTAAATGTAAAAACATATGAAGTTGAAGTTCCGTATGAATATAAAATATTGAATGTCAGTCTTCAGAATATAGGACTTCAAAATCTTGCTGTAGAAGTCCTAACTTCAGAGCAGTATTCAATGTACGAACTGTATATGGCAACACTCGGAAACAGACCTGATTTGTTTTCAGAATAAAAAAACGTAGTAATTAATCGTAGTAAAAATCTTAATAACAAAAGGAGCAGTCTATATGGCGAAAAACAAGATAACACGTATAGAACAGGAAATAGCGATAGTCAAAGAAAAAATAACTGAATATCAAAACAAGTTAAAAGAACTTGAACTAAAGAAAACTGAAATAGAAAACCTTCAGATAGTACAAACAGTACGTGCGTTAAAGCTTACTCCTCAGGAACTAAGTAAACTTCTTTCAAAAGGTGGAATTCCAGGTATAAAAACAGTTTCTTTCAATAAGCCTGAAAAGGAGGAAACAGCCGATGAGAAGTAAATCTTTTTATTTGTTTACCTTTATATCCATACTTTTTATTATGATAATCTTCATTCCGGTTTCTGCATCAGCAAGCGATGGTGGAGATTTGGATATATATGAAACAAAACCTCTTACACCTGAAGGTAATATGTGCCTCGTAGATGATATTGACGGAGAAGAAGCAAGCGATAAGCAGTTTATAACCGTCGTTACCAGAAACGGGGCTTATTTTTATATCATCATAGACCGAGCTGAAGACGGAGAAAATACCGTGCATTTTCTCAACCAGGTGGATGAATCCGACTTGCTGAAGCTTATAGACGAGGAAGAAATAGAACCCCTTATATGTATCTGTAAGGATAAATGTATTATAGGGGATATAAATGCGAACTGTTCTGCTTGTATGATATCAATTAATGACTGTATTGGTGAAGTTAAAGAGACAGAACCTGATAAAGAAAATAATTCTTCGATAGGACTTGTGATATTTACGTTTGTTCTGATTCTTGGCGGTGGAGCAGTTTTCTATTACTTTAAGATATATAAGCCAAAACAAGAAGAGAATTTCATAGACGAAGAAGACGAATATGAGGAGTATGAAAACGATGATGGAAATGAAGATATTGTTTTATAGTGCGTGAAAAATAAAAGTAGGGAAATCCTTAGTCTTTTCAATTTGAAAAGGTAAGGATTTTCTTGCTTTATACTTAAACATTGAGAGGAGATTTTTTTATGAGTGATGTATTTAGACCGAAACCCGATGAGGAAATTAATCATCTTAATACTAAAGAGGAAACTAAGACCGTATCTGTAAACCCAATAAATCTTACTTCCGAAAATTCAATGGATAAACTGAAGGAAATCACGGATAAGTTGGAGCAGGGTATCAAAGATATTTTTAACAGCGACAAGTATAAAGAATACCTGAAAGTAATGTCAAGGTTTCATAATTACAGTTGGGGTAATTCATTGCTTATAGCAATGCAGAAGCCTGATGCTTCATATGTTGCCGGATATACAGCATGGCAGAACAAGTTTAAGAGAACCGTACTTAAAGGTGAAAAGGGAATTAAAATCATAGCTCCGTCTCCGTATAAAGTTAAACTTGAAAGTTACAAATTAGACCCTATAACAAATGAAAAGCTGTTGGATAAGGACGGAAAACCAATAGTTGAAGTGAAAGAGAAAAGTATTCCATCATTCAAAGTAGTATCGGTTTTTGATGTGTCTCAAACTGAAGGGAAGGAACTTCCGGATATAACAGTAGATATGTTGACCGGGACTGTCGAGAATTTTAATGATATATATTCTTCAATAGAATCAATTTCACCCGTACCGATTACACTTGAACCGTTAAAAAAAGATTTATACGGATATTTCAGTCATATTGAAAAACGAATAGTTGTTAATGACAGGTTAAGCGAATTGCATACCTTAAAAACAATGATACACGAACTGGCTCATGCCAAACTGCACGGTAAGGAACCTGATGTACCAAAGGATGAAAAACAAGATTTACCTGACAAAAGAACAAGAGAAGTTGAAGCTGAAAGTGTTGCATATACGGTATGTAATCATTTCGGTCTTGATACTTCAGATTATTCATTCGGTTATATCGCCGGATGGAGCAGTAACAAAGAACTGAATGAACTTAAGAAATCTGTTGACAGGATTTGTACAACTTCAGCTGAAATAATAAACGGAATAGAGGATATGTATTCCGAAATTCAAAAGCAGAAGAATGCTGAAATAGTCAATGAAAATAATCTTTCAGTAAATGAGAGGATTGAACGAGGTGAAGTTGTTTCAATTATGGATATGATACAGGAAGTAGCTGATGCTTCAAAGAAGCCATCTATCCGCAAACAGTTGAATTCTGAAAAGCAGAAAATATCGCAAACTCAAACACAAACCAAAAACAAGAAACAGGACTTGGAGGTATAGCCATGAGAGAATTTACAATCGAAGAAGAAAATTTACTGTGTTTCTTTAAGAAGGACAGTAAGGAAGCGACAATACAAAATATAAAGGTAACAATACCGTTTATGGAAGAAGATATGCAACAAATAGCATATACAACATTGGATAAACTTGATAACATGAATGAAATAGAGTTTTCAAAACTTGAATTATATCCGATAGAAGAATAAAACGCTAACAAAAAAACACCGAGGCACGATGATCTTTATTAGGTCGTTGTGCCTCGGTGTTTTTTGCTTTATATAGTATACGCTTTTTCATCTTTTTTCAATGTATCAATACTTAAAATACTATCCACATTCTGTTTAATAAGTGAATACTCATTAAGTTTTTCTTTGACTTGTCGGTACTCTATATACAAATCGTTTTTCTGTTCATGAAGTTCTTTTAATTTATTCTTTAAAGCAACAGGACTGGGAAAAGTTTTGGTATCTAAAAACGGTTGCAGTTCCTTCTTGGCTGCCTCGAAAATCAATAGTTCACTTTCATGTTTTTCTTTATATTTAGTTTTGTTCTTCGCATGGATATATCCGTCATGTACATGTTTTGTCTGATTATAATTGGTAACGCTTTTTAATAAAAGTGATACTTCCGAAATCTCTTTTTCTGTTGATTTTATTTTATCAGAAAGGTTATCTTTCTGAACTGAAAATCTTTCAATACAACCAACTAATGATTCATAGCTCTCAATGTGATTTTCGGTAAGAAAATTCAATGTTTTTGAAGCCTGTTTTAGGTTATGTATTTTAGCCCAATGTTCATAACCTTTATTGTTTTTAGCATTAAGATTATTCTGAATATCTATAATCAAAGAAACACCGTTAGTTATATTTTGAATCTTTTTACCACCCATTATGCGGTTTACTATTGCCGTTTCAGTATAGTTTATTCCGAGTGTTTTTAACCGTATAAACTTTGCTTGATTGGGCGCTTTACAAGAAATATATTTTCCCCGTTTTATCTCATATCCCATAGCTTGCAATTTCTCTAAAAGTTCTTCTTTACTTGAAACTTGAAGAATAAGTAAATCTATTGCAATTCTTAGATTTTTCTTCCAACTTACGCCTGTTTTTTCTGCAGTATATTCCGTATAACTCTTACCTTTATTATCGTTCTCTGAAACAACAGATAGACCGTATTCCTGACATAATTTATCACTTGTTTTTCTGATATTGTAGTAGCTGTTTTTATTTGAATTATACTTCTGGTGGGTAACAAAATTGACCGCACAGAAAATTATATGATTGTGAATATGTCCCTTATCTATATGTGTTGTCAAAACATATTCATATTGACCTTTGGTTACCTTGTCTGCAAGTTCTATTCCTATCTTATGAGCAGTTTCATAATCTACTTCACCGGGGGCAAAAGATTGAATGAGATGATGAGCTAAATTGTTTCCTTTCTGAATGGCTTGAGATATGGTATATTCAAATTCAATGTCCGCAGTTTCAGCACTGCAACCGAAGGAATGTACAAGAGTTTTTCCTTCGGTTTTTTCTGGATTTTGTATGTATTCGAGAGCCTTGTTCAGCGTTCCTTTAATAGGCTTAATCTTTGTAACCGCCATATCTCTTTTAATGCCTCCTTTATTTCAATTAAATCTTTGTTTGAAACAATGCCGTTAATGTTTACTTTGTGCGCTATCTGATTGATATTTACACCGATTTTGTGAATCTCATAAGTCATAGATTTTATATTGCTGTGGTCTACTTGAACGATATAACCGTCAATGGCAATCTTCCGTATATATGCAGACATATTATCTGTTGGAATAAGTTTCATCTTTTCTTCTATAAGAGATTTTTCTTCTTTGTTTACCCAGAATTTAATCTGAATATTTCTTTTACGTCCGTTCATGCTTTCCTCCTTAATTTAAGGGTTTGGGATTAGCCCAAAATCTATAAAAAAACGGAAGTGGGTACACACTTCCTATGCTTGCTCTTCAATAAATTATACGCATAAAAGCGTGTAGTTTGTTGCATTTTATAAGAAAAAATATTAAAGACAAAATAAATGGCTATATGATTTCCGTTTTCTTGTTCGGTTAATTTTTTACACTTACTGCTATAATGAATTCTGCAATAATTATTATTCAGGAGGACATGGCAATGTGTAAAGAATATGGGTACATAAGAGTCTCGGCAAAAGACCAAAACGAGGCACGACAGATAGTTACTTTCAGGGGATTGGGGATACCTGAAAAACAAATATACATAGACAAAATAAGCGGTAAAAACTTTGACAGAACCAACTACCTTAGACTTATTCGAAAATTGCGGAAAGGAGATTGTTTATTTATAGATGCAATCGACAGACTTGGACGTAATTATTCGGAGATTTTAGAACAGTGGAGACTGATAACAAAAGTAAAACAAGTGGATATCGTTGTCCTGGATATGGATTTGTTAGATACCCGACAGAAAGGCAAAGATTTGACAGGAAGATTTATTTCGGATTTGGTCTTACAGATACTTTCATACGTTGCTGAAAAAGAAAGAATAAACACTCGAAGAAGACAGGCGGAGGGTATAGCTGTGGCACTTGCAAATGGGGTTCATTTCGGCAGAACCAAAAAGGAAATTCCGGATAACTTTAATGAGATTGTCGGTCAATGGAGAAACAAAGAACTAACTTTGGATGAAGCATTACAAACACTTTCTTGCGGTCGTACATACTTCTATAAAACCGTTAAAGAACTTGGTATTTAGCGTTTGTTGCATTAATCGGTCAGAGTTCGACAAAAGTTCACAAAAGTATACTTTTACGCACTACTAAAATAAGGAAATTTTAGTACTTCAATATGGCATAAATTAGTAAAATATACCTCTTAAATTATACTTATTCAAAATGAAAAATTCAAGTCCGTTAAAGTATACTTTTGCGGACTGTTTGTATATCGCCGGAATACAAACAAAAACTTCAATATCCATAAAGAAAATCAGCGATTATTTTGCTGAGGACGTATCAATTTTTTGAAAAAGAAGGGATGTATAGAAGAAAAAACAAAGGAGGTGAGTTCGCAAATGGGGTGGATATTTAAGATTATATCACTTTCATTATTTATCTTAGCTTGTATAGGTAGGTTGTTCATACATGTTTATCAGAAAAATAATGTGAAAACTAATGCCAAAATAGTAGATATTAAGCCTACATATATTTATGATTCTGAATATCGTCATAAACAAAATGCATTTGGATATGTTTATGAGTATATTTTAGATAATGGTAATAAATATTGTGGTGAAATGAAAAGTTTTGATGATAATAAATATCAAATTGGTGAAGAGATAACTTTGTACTATTTTAAGTTTTTACCTAAAATTAATAGTATTACGAATAAACCGATAGATGAAGATTTGGAAATATATAAAGAAATAAATAAAGTCGCATTTGTTATTTCAATTATCATATTTGCAATATCATTCTTTATAAAATAGAAAATTGAAAACAATTATCGAAGTCAAAACTGATTTGTTTTGACGGACGTTTTACATAGATTTACGTAAATTAAGAAAGGTAGTTTAACACAATGAAAACTAGACGAATACTGTCAATGCTTCTTTGTATTTGTATGCTTGCCGGAACTGTTCTTCAGACGGGTACAGCTTACGCTTTGACAGAAAGTGTAACAGAAAATATTGAGGAGATTTCTTCGTATTCAGTTACAGAAACAAACGATGAAATTACTGAGGGCACAGAATTATCTATTGCCTCAACGGGTAGTTCTATTGTATCTACTTGGAATACAGTAGATGTAGCCATCAATGAAGGTGAAGAATATTATTTCATCGGTTCAGTTTCAACAACCGCAGAAAATGGACTCAAAGACCTTCAGATAAATATTAATTCTGCAACAGATGATACTGTGGGAATTAAATATTTCCGTTCGGAAAATATCGGAGCGGAAAGTTTTGATTTATCAGAAGTTCCTGCGTTGACTGTAAATGCAGAACTCAGTGATGAAGATCAAACGATAGTACTTGCTCCTGACACAACTTGGGAAGTACAACTTTGGGCTACTGATACAGACGGAAACTCCATTGGTGCTTCTGAAATTATGATTCTAACGATTTCTGGTGAGTATATAATTTCCGGAGATTTCACTTATACAGTAAATGATGATGGCGAAACCGCGACCATCACAGGTTTTGTAGGCGAAGAAAGTGGCGACCTTATAATTCCCAGTGAAATTGATGGGTATACGGTAACAAGTATCGGCGATTATGCATTCTATAATTGTTCTGGTTTTACAGGCACATTGATGATACCTGACAGCGTGACATCTATCGGTAGTTATGCATTTGAAGATTGTGATGGCTTTACCGGTTCACTTGTTTTACCAGATAGTCTATCTTTTATAGGGGAGTCCTCATTTTTTAGCTGTTCTGGCTTTACGGGTTCCTTAACGATACCTGATAGTGTAACAACTATCGGTAAGTATGCATTTAGCCATTGTTCCGGTTTTACTGGCGACTTGATGATACCTGATAGTGTAACGTCTATCTCTAAAGGGACATTTAGTTATTGTTCTGGTTTTGTGGGCGACTTGATGATACCTGATAGTGTAACAACAATAGGAGATTATGCCTTCAGTAGTTGTTCTGGCTTTACGGGCTTCTTAACGATACCTGATAGTGTAACAACAATAGGAGATTATGCCTTCAGTGAATGTACTGGTCTGACCGGAACTCTTACAATTCCTGATAGTGTCACTACTTTAGGAGAAGGTGCTTTCCTTTTTTGTGAGAACTTTACAGGAACACTTATTATATCTGACAGTGTAACGTCCATAGAATATGCTACCTTTGTAGGATGTTCTGGATTTACAGGAACCTTGACGATACCAGAAAGTGTAACGACTATCGGTGATTGTGCATTTCGAGACTGCGCCGGCTTTACTGGTTCATTAATAATTCCCGACGGTGTGACGACCATAGGAGATTATTCTTTTGAGGGTTGTACAGGTTTTACTGGCACCTTAACAATGCCTGACAGTGTAACATTTATTGGTGACTATTCTTTTTCTTGGTGTGAGGGTCTGACGGAAATATCTATTCCTGATAAAGTTACTTCTGTTGGAAATCATGTTTTTGATGGTTGTATTCGTTTGGAGAAAATATCTCTGCCTGACAGTATTATTTCCATTGGCGAATATGCTTTTTACCGTTGCGAAAGCTTGACGGAAATAGATATTCCCGATAGGGTTACTTCTATTGGTAACGAAGCTTTTAGAGCTTGTTATATGTTAGATAGGGTTTCTATTCCCAATGGTTTGACAACTATCGGAAACTACGCTTTTTATGATTGTGATTTCATTGAGGAAATAATTATTCCCGATAGTCTTACATCTATTGGGGGGAAAGCTTATGGGGCTTGTGATAGTCTTCAAACAGTACATTTTAATGGTAATGTTCCGTCTATATGGGGAGAAACTGTTTTACCTGAAGAAGTTGTAATTTATTATCCCGAAGGAAACACTTCTGGTTGGACAAGTCCTACTTGGACTGCGCCTGATGGTACGGTATATAACACAATGACGTTTAATCCCAATGGTAGTTCTATTACATCTACTTGGGATACAACAGCTGTAACTCTCAACGAGGGCGAAGAATACTCTTTCGTTGGTTCAGTTTCAACAACAGCTGAAAACGGACTTAAAGACCTTCAGATAAACATTAATTCTGCAACAGATGATACTGTCGGAATTAAATATTATCGTGCTGAAAATATCGGAACAGAAAGTTTTGACTTATCAACAGTTCCTGTATTGACAGTAAATGCTGAACTTAGTGATGAAGACCAAACAATCGTACTTGCTCCCGGCACAACCTGGAAAGTACAGCTCTTTGCAACTGATACTGATGGTAATGCAATCGGCGATGCTGAGATTATGATTCTCGCTATTGATGAAGAAGAAATTTCTGATTCAATTTATTGGGACGGTTCTATTGCAAAAAGTTTTGCAGGTGGTATAGGAACTGAAAATGATCCTTATCGTATAGAAACAGCTGCACAATTGGTTTATTTTATTATGCAAATTGCTAGTGGCGTTACTTATGAAAATGAAAACATAATTCTTGTAAATGATATTGTTCTGAATAAGGTCAAATTTTCCTATGATGTAGACACCTCGATGATTATTTGCGAGGAACCGAATGGTAATGTTCTTTATTACCAAACTGGAAATACTGGTTGGAAGATTGAAAACGGTAATACTCAGTTTGATGAAAATAAATATGAGGGTTGGTATAGTTTTAATGCTGAAACAAATGAATATGTTCTTATTGAAGGATATACTCACACACTCAATATTATAGACAATAGTTATTATGTTGAAGGTAGTTGTTTTAAAGGTTCGTTTAATGGTAATCAGAAGTGTATATATGGTATAGCTTCATTTCAGAGTGGATTATATTGCAAATCTCTCTTTTATAACTCTTATGGCGAAATTAAAAATTTAAATATTGCAAATTCCGCAATTTCATCTGTTGATGAGGGTGTCATTGCTAATTCTAACTATGGAACAATAGATAACTGTCATGTTGATGCTGTTGTTGTAGTTAGTTCTGGTAGAACAGGTGGTTTGGCTGGATCTAATAGTGGTATTATTAAAAATTCTACTTATAATGGTATAATTAGAGGCGGAACTTATACGGGCGGTATTGCTGGTAGAAGTCAACAAGATATTATCAATTGTACAAACTATGGAGATATTTATGCTAGTGAAAATGTGGGCGGTATTACTGGTTATTTATATACTCGCAGTAGCGCAAATGCTTCTGATTCTACTTTGATAGAAAACTGTAAAAACTATGGTAGTATTTATGGTTCAGAAAATACAGGTGGTATATGTGGCTTAGGTTATAATGAAGCTTATAAGACGGATTCAATTTTAAAAATTGAAAATGCGCATAACTATGCTGAGGTAAGTGGAGTTAACAATGTATCTGGTATATTAGGATATTTGGAAAGTGAAGATGCTTTAGCAAAAACATACATAACCAATTGTAGTAACTGGGGTAATGTATTTGCTACTGAAAGCTATGTCGGTGGTATAATTGGTTACAAAGATATTTCCAATAACTTACGCTCAGATTACCTTCGTGTTCAAATTATACGTTGTTTTAATAACGGAAATATTGTTGGTAATTCATATGTAGGTGGACTTATTGGTTATAGTGAACCTTGGTATTGGTGTATTGTAATTCTTGAGGATTGTTATAATAGCGGTACTATATCTGGTAATTCGTATGTTTCGGGTATAGTTAGTGAAGTATTATCTTGGTGGATGGCAGGTATTAGATTCTCGAACATATATAATATTGGAACCATAACTTCACTTGATGCTAATATTGGTGCAATTGCTTGTAAATTCCAAAATTATGGTACAACTATTCTTGAAAATTTGTATTTCAACTCTGTATTAAATGGAATTGTTGAAACAGATATTGAAGATGATAGTGAAGTTGTAAATATTATAGGATATACAGATGCTGAACTTCAAAATTCTTCATCATATATAAACTTTGATTTCGACACCGTATGGGAAATTGGTGTAACTGAAGGTTATCCCTATCCTACATTGAGAGATAACCCCCATGTTAAAGGTTCGGATGAACCTTCCGTTCCTGATGACCCTGAGATTCCTGAAGTACCTTCTGAAATCACATCTACTTGGGACACAACATCTGTAACCCTCAATGAAGGTGAAGAATACTCTTTCGTTGGCTCAGTTTCAACAACAGCGAAAAACGGACTTAAAGACCTTCAGATAAACATTAATTCTGCAACAGATGATACTGTTGGAATTATGCATTTCCGTGCTCCCAATATTGGACTTGCAAACTTTGATTTGTCAGCGGTTCAGTCATTGACAGTAAATGCAACACTCAGCGATGATGAGCAGACAATAGTACTTGCTCCCGGCACAACCTGGGAAGTTCAGCTCTTTGCGACAGATACAGACGGTAATTCTATCGGTGATGCTGAGATTATGATTCTTACCATTGCTGAAGCAGAAGTGGAAACAGGCAGACCTACGATAACCGGTTTGTCCAATAGTTATACAATTACACTCGGAGAATCCCTTACTTTAGAGGGTACAATCTCCGCGTTTGGTGAAGGTCGCCTTAATAAGGTTACCTTACAGCATAACGAAGAAGGTTCAACTTTCGTACCTCAGACTCAGAATATAGCCCTTGCAAGCGCAACAGCAGACCTTTCATATTTTACACTTTCAGCGGACGAATATCCTCTGAATACTGTTGGCACGCACGAATTTATTATCTATGCTTCTGCCGATAACTTTACGGATACAGATAATCGCATTATGCATTTTAATGTAACTGTTAATCCGGCTGAAGTTGAAGAACCTACTGACTGTCAGCATAATTGGGTATTTGTTGAAGATGTTAGAAATTCCGGTATATGGGAAAATCTTAACAACGGTACCCATAAACGTGTAAGTGTTGAAAAGAAATATGGTTGTTCTCTTTGCGGTGCAACAAAGGTTGAGCGTGAACCTGATTCTGTAATTGAACCGCATACGACGTATGAGACAAGAGAATATTCAAATCGTATAGTATCTTTACCGACAACTGACCCTTCTTATAATACGTCACATGGTAAAGTAGTTATCGTTTATGAAGAATGCTCAGCTTCAGGTTGTAATCATAAAGTTCCGAAAAGAACGGAAACAATGTATGAGCCTCATAACATAGAAACTGAAACAACAGTTATTAAATATATACCTTCTCCTATTGTTGCTAACCACAGAAGACATTATGTGTATGAAGAGAACTTTGAGTATTGTACAGTAAATGGGTGCTCATATAAAAATTCTTTGGGAGTAACTACTAGAGAAGAATTGTGTTCTATTGTCAATAATGTTTGTACAAAATGTGCTTCAAGTTGGGAAAGTAGATATGAAGATATTCTGAAGAATCTTCCGAGCGGAGCTAACCCTATGGATAATTCAGAATTGGTTTCTATTATGAGAGATAGATATCAATCAGTTGGTGTTTCTGAAAAGGTTATAGATCAACTTATTGATACAATTAGCGATGCTCCTGCTACATATAGGGATATTTATGTATACTCTTTCTTTGAATACGAAATAAAAATTGCTCCATTTGATTCTACACCAAAAGCTGATAATCGAAGCTTTTATAGTCATACAACTAAAATTTTGACTATGAATGAATCTAGTATAGATGAAATTGAGACTTGGTTTCACGAATCGGGGCACGCAGTCGATTGGAATTCTCAAGCAATCGATTTGGCTGCAGATTTAATATATTTTGAAGAATCTGTAATAAATTGGTCTGAATTATATGAAGCTTTAGAAAAAGATGTAGACAACTATATAAAAAATTCTATTAATAGTTTTATATCAAGTCATAACGATAAAATATGGAATTTTGAAAAGATCGAATTAAGTCAAACGGAAATTGATTTAATTGTCGAAGCTATTCGTTCGCCTGATACTGGTACGACTTTTGTTGAAAGAGAATTTGGTGAGATACCAATATCTGGGCTTAGGTACCCTAAAGGACTTGAAGTTCGTCCCAATATTCCAGAAAAAATATCGTCTGCTTCAGATGTTGTTCAAGATGTCTATATTGGAGTTATCGATTCTATGATTAATGAACTATATTATAAGTGTGGAGTCGGAAATGATTATATGACTCGAGATGTTTATGAAGGTATGACTAACGGTGTTTTATTCTCATACAATGGACACGGTGGGGCTGAAGATCAGTACTGGTTTAATGATAATGGAATTACATATAAACAATCACAAGAGGCTTGGGCTGAATTCTATAGTGCTCAAATGATTCAAAATCAAGATGCAATCAATGAAAATGAGAGCTATTTTGAAAACGCTTATGCGTATATGCTTCTTAGATGTGATGATATGGAAAAGTATTATTTTGATAAATTAAATAATAATTAAGGATGTGATATACTGTTATGAAAAAAATACATATATTTTTGTTCATTTTTTGTTCTGTACTTTTGGTTAGTTGTTCAAATAATACAGAAATTATAAATCAAAATAACAATGCTAATGAGAATGACTATGTTTTTTCTGAAAGTATTATATTAGAGAATAATAATGATGAAGATTTAGAATTATTAAATTCTGATAGTAATCTTGAACAACCCAATAATGAAAATGATGTAGCTAAAGAAAATACTGATATTGTTGAACAGAATAATAGCGTTGTAGACAATATGGAAATTGAGGAGGCTAATGAACAATTGAAGAATGAGGAAGATATTTTGTTCGAAAAAGTAAATTCTGAATCCGAAATAGAGAATATTGAAAATAATACAGTGGATATTTTAGAAGAAGATTCAACTAATACTTCTGATGTGAAAGAATATAGACTTATAACAGTTGACGAATTGCTTGAATTTGTCGATTTGTCACGTGAAGATCTGCTGTATGTAGATATTGAAGCTTTAATTGAAGATGGAAAATGTACTACTCAATTATTTGAAATTGCTACTGCAGAAGATGTTAGGAATCAATTATTAAATGAAAATGAGCAAGGAAAGGCTAAATACGAATTCTGGAAGAACAATTTTGAATATTTGCTATTTAATCCAACCATAGAAAGAGCTGATAATTTTAATCTTACAGATTGTAAGAAAATTGTTGTTTATTATTATTTTGAAAATTCCGGTAAGGCATTTTTGCTAGATTTGGATACTAATAGGGGGTATTATGGTTCGAGTAATAAGAACCCATTATATAATATAAACAACGCAGAAATAACAGTCGATTTGACGTATGATATTCTTGCAGATGTTATTATTCGTATAGAAGATGCAAAACTCGAAGAGTTGGATTATTCATATATTTCTCAAGAAGATATAGGTGCGAGAAATTCCTGGGGTATTGCGTTTGAATGTGAAGAAGGTATAGTTCGTTACTATGTATATAATGCAACTGGCGAAGAACCTTCAAGAATAATAAACTGCGTTCACGATTTGCTTGAATACGCAAAAGGATTAGCTGAATAAATATAAGGAGTACAACAAAATGGCTGAATTAAGTAAGTCCGAACTGATTTCTTATATACGTGAAGTTTTCAGATTGGAACACAAAAAAAATACTATTTTAACTGAATGCAATAAAATTCAGGATGAAATAAATAAATTGAATGATAAGCCGTATCCTGAAAAACCATACTTATACCATTCTGATGCTCCCAAGCAACCGTCAAATGACATGCCAAAAGAAAAACAATATCTTCCGGGTTGTCTTTCGGTTATATTGGGTTATGTAGGCTTTTGTACGGTTATAGGTATTGGTGCATCAATTATGACTGTATTATTACCTAATGCTACAACAGATCTTGTGTTCATACCTGCTTTAATTATATTAGGTGTTGCTGTTGTTTTATCCTTTTTGTTAGGTAAGGCTGTTAGGAATTATTTTAAACGCAAGTACGATAATGAGAAAGCAGCTGAATACAATAAGAAAATGGAAGAATATAACCAAGATGTTCAGATGGCGGAGAAAATATACCATTCGGATATCGCAGAATGGGAAAAGAAGTGTAGATTAGTTGATGAGGAAAATATAAGTAGACAATCTGCAAGAGTATATAAGAATTCTATAAAAAATCAATTATTAAACATTGTTCCGGAAATTGATAAATCCTTGAATAAGCTGTATAGCTATGATATTCTTCATAGAAATTATCGTAATTATAAAGCAGTGGGATATATCTTACTGTATTTTGAAACAGGACGAGTTGATACTTTAAAAGAAGCAATCAATAAGTATGAAGACGAGTTGTTTAAAGGTATGGTTGTAGAAGCATTAGATGAAATTGCCTTTAATCAGGAACTTACATATGATGCTATACGAGAGAATAACATGCTGATTCAAGGAGCTACAAGCAATATTGGAACAATTATTTCTCAGAATGAAAAGATTTCCGATTATCAGCAACTTGCGGCGGCAAACTCTAAGGATATCTTGGATTCTGTACAGAATATTGATTTCAGACAGACGATCGAGATGTTAGACCGTTATGCTTCTAATTAACAATATCTATTAAAAATAAGCGTAAATAAACCAACATAAGCATCGGGTACGAAAAATACCCGATGCTTTAAATTTTTTATAAAACTATGCAACAAATCGACCTCTTTCGTGCGGATAGTTAGGTGAAAGGGAAAATCAAAGTCATTTGATTTCTATTATGGAGGGAGGTGTGAAATAGTGGAACCATCTTCTTCCGATAAGGAAACAATACAACATCAGTTTGATGCTTTTGCAAAGAAGAACCTTAAAGGTGAGGCTAGGAGTCTCTTTCGTGAACTGTATAAGCGCAGAAATAACGAAGTCTGTTTTTCTGATATGAGTGAAACGGAACTTAACGAGCTATATTGTTACGATGAGTATGACCTGGCGCAGTACACCTTTAAGGTTCTTGGCTATGATGTAAATATAAAAGATGACCTTTTGGGCGAAGCATTGGAACTTCTGCCTGAGCGAAAGAGGGATATTGTACTTATGTCATATTATCTTGAATTGAGTGATGCAGAGATTGGGAAAATGCTGAATGTTGTTCGCAGTACGGTGTTTCGAAACAGAAAGACCGCACTTTCAAAAATTAAAAAGTATATGGAGGGAAATAAGACGGATGATGAATCGTAGAAAAACTAACACTCTGTTGCCGTTCCCTGTAATTGCGGAGGCAACAAAAGGTAATGTTGATGCTTTATGCAAAGTTCTCGACCATTACGACGGGTATATAACGAAACTGTGTGTCCGCACTGTAAAGGATGATAAGGGTTGTTCGTATTCTGTTGTTGATGAGGAAATGAGAAATAAACTCAGAGTACGGCTTATAATGAGAACTTTAGCTTTTCAGATAAGGTAGTTTAACATCAACTTAAGGTTGCAGTCTATTCCCTTTCCTGTGTCTTTAAGGATATTGAGAAGCATATTAGCGTAAGTTGATATGCTTTTCACATATAAAAAGAAAGCGATACAAGATAACGGTATCGCAGTATAAAAATAATCGGAAACGTTCTTTTGCATTGAGCCGTAAGGAAAGTACGCCGAGACGTTGAACACCAACAGAGCGAGAAATACGAGCCTTAAAACAGATGTGGCAATCTGTCAGCGAAGATGATGTAAAAGTATAATGATACTCCTTTACAGCCATAGTTCGAGCGTTAAAAGCGTCGCAAACGATGGGTAGAGCTATATGAGAACCATATAGGGGTGAGATTCCCGTGAGGTCGAGCCAACGACCGTCCGGTTAGATATTTGTAAGTCCGAATAATGGACTTGCCATTTTTCATATAAGTGTATTAGCTATATTGAAAGGAGGCTATACATTTGGAAAAAAAAGATATATCCAAAGAAATATGTAGGAGTATTTTTAAAGGCGGCGAAAATACAACTACAAAAAGCCGATTTACAAAAAAGTGGATTGAGCTTATAAACATAATAGAAAAAGGCAAAAGTTTAAACTTTACAGGAAAATGATGACAAGCGGTTTCGTCTGTGTTATAATTTACAAGGAAACAGCTTGTTCTATCTCTAAGGAGATGTTAATATGAAAGTAGCTATTTATTGCCGCTTATCTGAAGAAGATAGACACAAGTTATCTGAAAATGATGATAGCAATAGCATTCAAAATCAAAAAGCAATGCTTACTCAATATTCAAATGATAAGGGTTGGGAGATTTTTGATATTTACAGCGATGATGATTATACCGGTTCTGACAGAAACAGACCTGAATTTAACCGTTTACTTGAAGATGCTAAAAACGGCAGATTCGACATCATCTTATGTAAGACACAGTCAAGATTCACTCGTGAATTAGAGTTGGTTGAAAAGTACATACATGGTTTATTTCCTTTGTGGGGGATAAGGTTTGTAAGTATTGTAGACAATGCCGATACGGATGTTAAGGGAAATAAAAAATCCCGTCAAATCAACGGACTTGTTAATGAATGGTATCTTGAAGACATGTCTGAAAATATCAGAAGTGTTTTGACAAACAGGCGTAAAAACGGATTTCATATCGGTGCGTTTGCTTTGTATGGTTATAAAAAAGACCCAAATCAGAAGGGACATTTGATTATTGATGAAGAAGCTGCTACTGTGGTTCGTGAAGTCTTTAATTTATTTGTTCAAGGCTACGGAAAAACAGTTATTGCACGTATGTTGAATGATAGGGGGATACCAAATCCGACAGAGTACAAAAGATTAAAGGGGCTGCGATATCAACAACCCAAAAGGAAAAACAGTACTTTGTGGAAATATTCTGCGATTTCCGATATGCTGATAAACGAGATTTATATCGGTAATATGGTTCAAGGGAAATACGGCAGTATTTCTTATAAAACTAAAATTAATAAGCCAAGACCAAGAAGTCAATGGTATATTGTTGAAGGTACACATGAACCGATTATCGATAGAGAACTTTGGGACAGAGTTCAAGTTTTGGTTAAAGAACGGGCAAAACCTTTTGATACAGGAGAAGTTGGTTTATTTGCAAGGAAAGTCAGATGTGCTTATTGCGGTTATACGATGAGGTCTACAAAAAACGCTACCGGATTAAGAGCATTTAAATGCTCGAATAGGCATGTTTCAAGGGATTCTTGTATCGGTTCTTATATTTCGCTGAATCGCTTGGAGGGCTATATTCTTAAAGAACTTAACCGGTTAGCTTCTGAATATTTGGATAAAGACGAGGCTGAACAGAATATTGAGTTTTGCAATAATCTTAAGGAACAAAAATCAATTTTATCTTCGGATATTGAAATTTATCAAAAGAAGCTTGAAGATTGTACAAAAGGGCTCAGAGATATATATCTGGATAAAGTAAAAGGAATAATTTCTGAGTCGGATTTTATTGACCTATCCAAAGATTTCTCTGCTGAAAAAGAAAGGTTATCACATATTATTGCTGAAAATGAAAAGAAGCTTCTTGAAATAGATGATAAAATTTTGCTTGGGGATAACCGTAGAGAGATAATTGAAAGTTATGCGAATCTAGAGCATTTAAATCGGGAAATTGTTGAATTATTAATTGATCACATTAAGGTTTATAGACGTATTCCGGGTACTAAAGAAGTACCTGTTGAAATTCATTGGAATTTCTAGTTTGCTGTTCTTATGCAATCGCACCAGAACAGAAAGCGCGCCTCGTTTACGATAACATCCTCCGCTTTGCCGATGATGCGGATGTCCGCGACCCGATACGTTTTCTCCGCGCCCGCGAAATTGTGCATTATCAGAGATTCGGCGAATGTTTAAGAATAGCGCAGGATAGGCTTAATTGCAAGAATTTCTATGCGATAAATCCTTCTTTTGATAAAAAGTAGAATTAAAAACGCTATTCTTAGTGCGCAGGACAGATTAAATTGTAAGAATTTCTATGCAATCAATCCTTCTTTTGATAAGAAATAATAGTTGAAGGGCAATTCTTAAGAATGCGTAAGAAGCAGTTCTTCTTGAAAAGACAGTCTGAACTAGCATTCTTAGTGCCCAAGGACAGATTAAATTGTAGGAATTTCTATGCAATAAAGTCCTCGCATGCTCGGTCCATCTTTTGACAAAAATAATTTAACATCAACACCTGACCGGCAGATTTCTGTCGGTCTTTTTATGCTAAACCGGAGATTTGACGGAACTTTTTGCCTCATTGATCGGTCTAATACAGTAAATCGGTAAAATATGTAAATCGATATAAATTCAGAAGGGATAATGATGTTATGAAAAAGATAATGTTGGTCTCAATTATTGTTATCGTTCTTATTCTTGCGGTGCTTTTTGTCCCGATTCCCGGTGATATGTACAGAGACGGAGGCACGAGGGAATACGTCGCTTTGACATATAAGATCGTTGACTGGCACAGGCTTTACGATGTGCCCGGCGGCGAAGGCGGTCCCGTATACGAAAATACGGTCGTTTATTTCGGTGAAAATAAAAATAAGTCGATCGACGAACTTTGGCAGATGGAATCCGCAAAAATTGATATCAAGAATACGGATGATCCCCAAAATACAGAGGTCGATAACCCCGAAAAGCCCGAAATTCCCGAGTATAACGATGTCTGGCTCGATAAGGAAACCGCTGAAAAGCCCGAATACAGCCTTTTCGGAGATATTATCATAACCGAGATCTATTCGAACTGTTTCTTTGCGAGGACGGCAGTCCCGATGCCGTATCAGATCAAGCTCAACGGCGCTCTTTCCGATGAGTGGTGCGTCGGCGACCAGGTCGTTTGTACCTACGAAAATGCTTATTTTGACCGTCAGACACAGCGCATCGAAGTCGATTTTCTGACTGTTGAAGCAGGGGTATGGGAAGCGGAGCCGGATGTTTGTTATAAGCCCGTTATTTATCTTTACCCCGAAAAAGAGATTGATGTTGATGTTTATTTGACATTGGACGGCGGTCTTACATGCACTTACCCTGCGTATAATGACGGTTGGCACGTTACCGCATCGCCCGAAGGCACGCTTACGGATAAAGACGGACAGACGTATAATTATCTTTATTGGGAAGGCGAAACTTATGCAAAATACGGCTTTTCCGAGGGCTTCTGTGTAAAAGGCGAGGATACCGCAAAGTTCCTTGAAGATGCTCTTTCTGCACTCGGGCTGAATCGCCGCGAAGTGAATGAATTTATAGTTTATTGGCTTCCTCTGATGCAGGAAAATCCGTACAATATAATTTCGTTCCAGACCGATGTTTATACGGATGCCGCAAAGCTCGAGATCTTCCCCGAACCCGATACGCTTATCCGAGTTTTTATGGCATACAAAGCTTCTGACAGTTACGTTGAGATCCCCGAGCAAGTTCTCAATGCGCCCGAAAGAAACGGTTTTACTGTTGTCGAATGGGGCGGCACGGAAGTTAAATAATAATAGAAGAGCCGCCGATAGATCAATTTATTGGCGGCTTTGTCATATTTGGTTGTGATGGTTGTCGAATGAACGACAAAATTATATGGTAATATGATCTTAACATCTGTATGAAAGAGGCTGATTTCTATGTCCGTATTGATAACGACCGCTGTTTTGGGTCTGCTTCTTATAATTATCGGGATCTCGAACATGATGGGCAATATTTATTCTGTCCACTGGTATCACCGCCACAGAGTGACACCCGAAAACGTAAAACCGTTCGGGAAGCTTGTCGGTATCGGCACGGGTTTGATCGGAATTGCAATGATCATTTTCGGTATTTTGCATCTTGTTTATCTTAAAACGCAGGCGGAATTGCTTTTGACGGTCGGTTCTGCGATTCTTATTATCTGCGCGATCATCGGTATCGCGATCAGTTTTTATGCGATGATAAAATACAATAAGGGGATATTTTAATATGACTGAGAAAGAAACAAAAGGAGTCGTTCTGTCTGCAAAAAAACAGTGGTGGCTGAAAGTCAACACCAAAGCTATGAGGTCAGGCGCTCTTGACGGCGCGACTTTTCCGCATATTGTAAAAATATTGTATACAGTTGACGGCAAAGAATATATCGGGCGCAAATGGCTGAACGCAAGGGTAAGATGTCCTGCGGTCGGTGAGAGCGTTACTGTCTCTTACCGTGAAGATAAACCGTCAAAATTCAGTATTTCAATTGGTAAAGCATTATGAAAAACAAGCCTTTTATTCGTAATCTTATCGCAGTTCTCGGGATCACGGTGTCGATTGCGGTGATCGTTTTGTCTGTTTTGCAGATTTTTGGCGTATGGCAGGATGCGCTGTATCTTATCATTCCGCTTCTCGTACTTAATCAGTTGGGCCTTGCATACGGTCAATGGGAACATAACAGAAAGATCGCATGGTTCAGCATTTGCGCCTCGGCAGTGATCTTTATCTGCTATATCGTCGTTTTGTTTATAAAATAATCGTGAGAGGAAATTATGTTGATCGATACAATAATTCACCGTCAGCCTATCGAAAAAGGTTGGTCGGGCGATAAAACATACCGTGTTACCGTTTCGGACGGCACAAAATATCTTTTGCGCATCTGTCCGCTCGAAAAATCTGAGCGAAGAAAACGTCAGTTTGAAAAAATGAAAGAGGTCTATGCTCTTGGTATTCCGATGCCGAAGCCTTTTGAGATAGGGATCTGCGATGACGGCGCTTATACGATCGAGAGCTTTATTGACGGTGTCGATGCCGAAGAGTATATCAACGGATCTTCTTTTGAAAAACAGTATTCCTACGGTCTTGACGCAGGCCGTATTCTTGCCCGAATGCATACTATCCCTGCGCCACCCGATGCCGAAAGATGGGATGTTCGTTTTAATGCAAAGATCGACCGTAAGATGGAAATGTATGAAAAATGCGAGTTGAAATACGATAACGGTCAGCCTTTTATCGATTATATCGCGGAAAACAGAAAATATCTTACCGACCGTCCGCAGACTTACCAGCACGGTGATTATCATATCGGAAACATGATGATCGACAAAAACGGAGCTCTTAATATTATCGATTTTGACCGAGACGATCACGGCGATCCGTGGGAGGAGTTTAATCGAATAGTCTGGTGTGTTCCGAATATGCCGTATTTTGCAAGCGGCATGGTTGACGGATATTTTGATTTCGCTGTCCCTGCGGAATTCTGGAAACTGCTTGCGATCTATATCTGTTCAAATACGCTCAGTTCTCTGCCGTGGGCAATTCCATTCGGTGAAAAAGAAATAGCAACTATGAAAAATCAGGCGAACGATGTTCTAAAATGGTATGATAATATGACGAAAGACGTGCCGAACTGGTATATCAGTCTCGAAAGGAACGAGAAAAATGACCGTTGATTACAGACAGATGACTGCGGATGATATCGAGAAAGTCATACCTCTTTATATTGAATATTGGAACAGTACGGGCGATGAATGGACCCCCGAAACCGTTCACAGACGTATTTTTCAGGTTATCGGTTCTCCCGATTCCTATTGTCTTATTGCGGAGAGCGGCGAAAATGTCATAGGCTTTGCGATGGGACGTATGGAAACTTTCTTCGATCTTACGGCGTATAACCTTGTGGAGATAGTAATAGCGTCGGAATATCAGAGAAAAGGTTACGGCTCTGCGCTCATGGCGGAGCTTGAAAAGAGGGTAGGGGCGCTCGGTGTATCGACCGTTCAGCTTGATGCCGTAAATGACGAAATGCATGAAAATTTTTATGGCAAGCTCGGCTATAAAAACGCTACGAATTTTGTCTCGAAATTTAAATTTATCGGATAATTCGGCTTGACAACCGGAGTTTTATGGTGTAAAATATTGTCAAAAATATGACAGGAGTAATGCTATGGAATACAGTGATACATATAAAGCATATATGGGCATGGCGCCCAAGAAAATTCCTCACTGGGAGCATTGGTCGAACCCCGATGCTGAAACTTATCTTACAGGTATAGATTATTACGATCATCCCCGTCTTTGCCGTCAGAAACTTGCCGAACTCTATCCGCAGCTCGGTCTCGGAATTCCCGGCTCTGACGATCCCATTCCCCGTCCCACGGGTGACGATGTTTCAAATCATACCGTTCGTTGGGGCGCAGGTCAGACTGCAACATGGGAACACGGCGCTCTGTTCAAGGATGCGGACGATGTTTTTGCATTCTCTCCTCTTGCTCACGGCGACTTTTCGGATATGCCGTCTGTTGTTGAATCCGCAGACTTCTCTTCTTACGAAGTGATCGAAAAACGATACAGGGGCTGGTACGGCGAAAACTTCGGCAAACCCGCGCCCGAAGGCTCGACCGCATCCGTTGGTTTTTATAATACGACTTTCATGTGGCCGCTTCTTACTTTCGGATGGGAGCTTTTCCTCGAAACCTGCCTTGATGAACGTTTTGAACGCATTATGGACGAATTTGCGGAGATCAACCGCCGCGTATTCAAGGTCTTTGCTCAACTTCCCGTTAATTTCGTTGTCTGCCACGACGATATAGTAAACTCCAGAGGCCCGATCTGTTCTCCCGAATGGATGAAAAAATACGTTTTCCCCCGTTATGAGGAATACTGGTCGATGGTGAAAGCGGCAGGCAAGCGCGTTATATTTATGGTTGACGGCTGTGTTGACCAGTATGCCGACGATATTTTTGCATGCGGCGCTTCGGGTATTATCTCTGAACCGTACACAAACTACAAAGCGATCGCAAAGAAACATAAAGACTGCTTCCTTGCAGGAGAGGGCGATAACCGTATTTTACAGACCTGCGATAAAGCTCTTATTCATAAAATGGTCGACAGCATGGTTGAGACCGCAAGCATGACCGGCGGTTACATGATGTGCATCGGCAACCATATTCCCTGGAACGTTCCCGGCGAAGGTATCAAATATTACCTCGATTATGCGGCTGAAAAAGCGGTAAGAAGCTGATCCGAAAGGTTAAAGATGACTTTTGAATTTCTGACGTCCGAAAACGTAGATAAATATATTGAATATCTGAATATTGCAATGGCGCAGGAACCCGATATGATGTGCTCGGATCGCATTGATGAAGTTGCTCTTAAAAAGCGCCTTGAAGATTCTTTATACAAAAATACCCCGTCGATCCTTGCTCTCGACGGGGATAAAGTTGTCGGCAGGATAGAGTATCATTTTTACGGATGCCTTCAGGACGGCTACAGGATGGCATACGTTGATTGGATATACGTTTTGTCGGAATTTCGGCATAAAGGTATTGCACGTCAACTTTTTGGCGAGTTTGAAAAAGAGTGTATTAAAAATAAGATCGATCAATATTATCTTATACGTTCTACGGAATCCAACGCCGATAGGTTTTACCGCAGTTTTGAAAACGCGGAACTCGGCGATGAGCCGATACTGAGAAAGATGATCGTTAAAGAGGGATAAACTATGGAAATTTCGGATAAAACAGTATCTGAAATATTGCGGTTATACGGTATAGACGGTGATATTTGCGAACGCAAAATCTATATCGATCGTGCTTATGAGGATTTTGTCAAACAGATCTTTTCAGTAAAACTCAAAGACGGAAAGCACATTGTCGTTAAAATATTAAGAGAAGAAGACGATTATTCCGTAAACAGACGTAAATTTGAAAAACAGAGCGAATTTTCGGAATTTATGCGTAAAAACGGAATAAAAACACCTAAACGTTATCTTTGCGGCGACGGGTATTGCTCCGAATACGAATGCGGCGGCGTTATGTGTCACGTCACCGTTGAGGATTGGTGCGGCGAAGAGGTCGGGTTGATCGACAGCGATCTTTCGTATAAGATCGGGCAGCTTATGGCTTGTATGCACACTGTTTCTCTTGAAAATAATTGTGAGATCGGGTTCGGCACACTGTTTTCTGCGGCTTATGAAAACGATGTCGATGCTTTTCCCGAATTCTGCAAAATATGCGAAAATGATAATATCGACAGCGGAATCGTTGAGCAAATAAAGAAAATTCGTGAAGAAAAACTTGCTTTTCTTCGATCTGTATGGACCGAACTTCCGAAAGCCGCAGTTCAGGGGGATATTTCGATAAACAATCTTGTTTTTGACGGAAAAGATATAACGGTTTTCGATTATAACAATGCAGGGGACGAAGTGCTCATCTCCGATCTTGTCATGGAGGGGCTTTTGACTGCGTATGAAATGGATATCCCCGAAGATGCCGATCCTGCGTGTCGGGAGGAATTTTTTCCAGCATTTCTGAACGGATATCTTTCTGTTCGAAAATTGAGCGAAAAAGAAGCGGAGACTGCATGGGTCGCTTATACTCTTTATCACGGTCTTTGGTTTACACGAATAATGTATAACAAAGATAGTCTTGAAAAACTTGTCGAGCGCGGCGACTTTTCTTCCGCAAACACTCTGCTTCGTAAAATGCTTGATGATATGACGGAAGAAAATGACGGACGTTTCCGTTCGACTGTATAAATAAGTAAAATATCGACAGGAGTTTTCCCTGTCGATATTTTTTTATCTTAACATCTGCTCGATTCTTATCAGTCTGTTGTATTTACACGTTCTCTCTCCTCGTGCGGGTGCGCCGATCTTGATCTGACCCGAATTTAAACCGACGGCGATATCTGCAACGGCGGTGTCTTCCGTGTCGCCGCTTCTGTGAGAAAGTATCGTTTTGAGCCCTCCCGATTTTGCCGTTATGACCGCATCGATAGTCTCTGAAAGAGTGCCGATCTGGTTTGGCTTGATCAGAACAGCGGTCGAACAGCCGCATTCGATGCCTTTTCTTATTCGGTCGGGGTTTGTGACGAAAAGATCGTCGCCCACGATCTGTACGCTCTTCATGCGCTTTGTTATCTCCGAAAAACCGATATAATCGTCTTCTCCGAACGGGTCTTCGATCGAAATGATCGGATATTCGGAAACGAGCTTCATATAATATTCGAGAAGTTGTATTCTCGTCATTTTAACGTCAGCTTTCGGCAGTTTGTATTCCGAACCGTTGTACCACTCGCCTGCGGCGACGTCGAGAGCGATGCAGATATCGTTTTTCGGCTGATAGCCTGCGTTTTTTATTGCTTCGCATATGAGTTCAAGCGCTTCTTCTGCGCTGTCTGCCTGCGGCGCATAGCCGCCCTCGTCTCCGATCGCAGTATCGTATCCGTTTTGTTTTAAAATTTTTCCGAGCGAGGCGTAAACTTCGGCACCCATCTGTACCGAGTCGAAAACCGTCTGCGCGGAAACGGGAATTATCATAAATTCCTGAATATCGAGTTTATTCGGTGCATGTTTGCCGCCGTTTAAAATATTCATCATCGGCATCGGAATTACGTTTGCCGAGGTTCCTCCGATATATCGAAAAAGCGGTAATCTGTATGAAAAAGCCGCCGCTTTTGCGCATGCGAGCGAGACCGATAAAATTGCGTTCGCTCCGAGATTTGCTTTTGTGTCCGTGCCGTCAAGATCGCACATCAAGCCGTCGATAAGTCGTTGTTTATCGGCGCTTATTCCTTTTAATGCTCTTTTTATCGTGCCCTCGACATTTTTTACTGCATTCAAAACACCCTTGCCGCCGAAAGCTCTGCCGCCGTCTCGAAGCTCGTGCGCTTCGAATGTGCCCGTTGACGCTCCCGACGGGACGGATGCTATTCCTGCCGTCCCGTTTTTGAGTATAACGGTCGTTTCGACGGTCGGGTTGCCGCGTGAGTCGAGTATCTGTCTTGACTGTATGTCATGTATTCTCAGATCCATCGTTTTTCTCCTTAAAAATTTTTTCGTTAATATTTTATCCCGAATAAATCGTAAAACAGCGGAAATAATAGGTTAAAATATTGATGTTAGGAGAAATTTTCCATTGAAAGCCGTTATTATGGCGGGCGGAATGGGCACACGTCTCCGTCCGTTGACCTACGATAAACCGAAGCCGCTCGTTGAGCTTGTCGGCAAAAGCTGTATACTTTATATTCTCGATCTTCTGAAGGCAAACGGGATAACGGATGTCTGCGTGACACTCATGTACCTCGGAGAAAGGATCAGGGAAGAACTTTCGACGGTCTGCGATATGAATATCTTCTATATGACCGAAAATGAGCCGCTCGGGACTGCAGGCTCGGTCGCAAACTGCCGTTCTTTTCTTGACGGTGAAGACGATTTTCTTGTAATCAGCGGAGACTGTATTTGCGATTTCAGCCTCAAAAGAGCGATATCTTATCATAAAGAAAAAGGCGGCAAGGCGACGATCGTTCTTACCCGTGTCGACGATCCGCTGGAATACGGTATTGCCGTGACTTCGCCTGACGGCTCGATTTCGGGATTCGTCGAAAAACCGTCATGGTCAAAAGTTTATTCCGATACCGTAAATACGGGAATCTATATTCTTTCAAAAGATATTTTCGATTATTTCCCCGATAAGGTATGCGATTTTTCAAAAGACGTTTTTCCTGCGATGATGGCATCGGGCGAAAAGATCTTTGCGTATAATGCGCAGGGATATTGGTGCGATATCGGAAATATCGGTGCCTACACACACTGCACAAGAGATATTCTTTCGGGAAAAGTCCGTGTCCACGGAGTTCTTGATGCGATGAAAAGAAAAAACGTTTTTATTCCCGAAAACTGCACCGTCAGAGAACCTTCATATATCGGCGATAATGTTTTTCTCGAAAATGCCCTGATCGGCCCGTATTCCGTTATCGGCGACGGGTGCCGCATTTCTAACGCTTCGGTTGAAGGGTCGGTTCTTCTTGACGGAGTATCTCTCGACAAAAACTCGTCAGTCCGCGGAAGCGTTGTATGTGAAGACGTTTCCGTAGGGCAGGGGGTATCTGTCGGAGAAATGAGCGTTATAGGGCAGGGGTGTAGGGTCGGCGCGCGCTCTGTAATCGGTGCAGGTTCGATCGTAAGTTCGGGAACAGTAATTGCGGAAAATACGTTTCTGCGCTCTGAGCGCACGGGCAGCGATCTTGTGTGTGATGATGAATGTTTTGTATGCGAAACAGGTAATGCCGATCTTACGTGCTTTTTTTCTGCGGGCATTGCGGCGGCTGCCGTGATGCATAAAAGCGTTGCGGTCGCTTTTTCTTCCGAGGATAATTCTCTTTTGCCGAACGCTCTTGCGGTCGCCGCCGGTGCTGTTTTCGGCGGTGCCGATGTCTACGACTGCGGTGATTGCGATCTTAATATTTTCAGATTTACGGTTCGTCGCTTCGGCTTCGGAGGAGGTGTATATATCCGTTCGGATAACGGCAGGGTATCGGTTCTTTTTCTTGAATCGGACGGTCTTTATGTCCGTCGGGAATATGAGCGCAAGATCTCGCAGTTTCTTTCATTGCCTATAAAAAACGATGATAAAAACCGCGTTGCAGGCGCTTTCCGTAAGATCAGCGGACATGATAATCTGTATATAAAGAAAATTACGGATCTTCTTCGGAGGATAGCGACCGATTGCGCTGTTTCCGGGATCAGATATTTTGCGGATGCCGTACCGCGTCCGTCCGAACCGAAAGAATATCTTCATATACTTTCCGACGGGCTTGTTTTTCAGAACTCAATGCATGAAGCTTATTCTGACGATACGGTAAGATGTGTCGCGGCATTCTGTATCGGTAAGATTTCCGGCAGTGTTTGCGTTCCGTTCGATTATCCGCTGTCGGTCGATGAGTGCGCAAAAAAATACGGATTTACGGTCAGACGGACAACGCTCGACGATCCTGAACGTTCTAATCTTTATACTCTTTGTGATCCGTGCCTTACGGCTGCGGCAATATTGCGGTTTATGTCGGATAACGGATGCTGTTTTTCGGATATAGCCGCAATGCTTCCGAAATTCTCGTCAAGACACCGCGATGTTTCGGTCTCGGGAGGACGTGCGGCTGTGATGCATGAACTTTCAACCGAAAAAGACTGTGAGTTTTCGGACGGCATACGTATTCGCAGGGGACGTGGCTCCGTGCTTATCGTACCGCATAAAAATGCTGAAAGTTTACGTGTTTTTGCTGAGGCTGCGGATGCGGAGACTGCGGCGGAGATTTGTGATTTTTACGTGAAGAAGCTTAAAAGCCGTTGACAAAAATTATATTTATGTTATAATTATAAGTAATCAAAAACGTAACGTTCGGTGACTTTACGGAAAAGCCTGCGGCCATCGGACGGAGTGTTATCTGTTTTCTTTTTATTATAAATTGAAAAATTTGGTTTTCCGCAAAAGAATTCTTCCGGTGGCAAAGAAGGACGGTTTGTCTCCGGAAGAATGATTGCGGTATATTTTCGTTGTGATTATTTCACAGACACCTACATAATTTTATTTTTTCAAAGCCAAAAAGGAGGTACTTATTTGAAAAAAATAGATAAAGTCAGAGTTATTCCGCTCGGCGGTCTCAATGAGATCGGCAAAAACCTTACCCTTATCGAATGCGGAAAAGATATTATTGCCGTTGACTGCGGCCTTGCGTTCCCCGATGAAGAAATGCCGGGTGTTGACTATGTTATCCCCGATATGCAATATATAGTTAAAAATAAAGACCGTTTCCGCGCTATATTCATCACTCACGGCCATGAAGACCATATCGGCGCCATTCCGTATCTTCTTCGCGATATCAATGTTCCTATTTACGGAACGAGACTCACTCTCGGTATAATCCAGAATAAATTAAGAGAATTCAGACTCGATAAAGAAGCGGATCTCGTCGAGGTCAGAGCAGGTCAGACCGTTGATCTCGATACACTCAGCGTTGAGTTTATCCATGTCAACCATTCCATTGCGGATGCTTCCGCCCTCGCTATTCATACCCCCTGCGGAACCATTCTTCATATGGGTGACTTTAAGATCGACGTTACTCCCGTTGACGGCGAAATGATCGACCTTACCCGTATCGGCGAACTCGGCAAAGAAGGCGTTATGCTTCTTATGATGGAATCGACGAACGTTGAACGTCCCGGTTTTGCTATGAGTGAGCTTAAAGTCCGTGATTCTCTTCGCAATATCTTTTCGAGAGCCTCTAGCCAGAGAATCATTATCGCGACTTTCGCATCAAACGTCCACCGTGTTCAGACCATAATCGATCTTGCCGCAGATTTCAACAGAAAAGTTGCCGTAAGCGGCCGAAGCATGGTTACCGTTATCGAAGTTGCCCGTCAACTCGGCTATATGTCGATACCGGACCATGTTCTTATTGATATTGAAGATGTAAATAACTATCCGCCCGAAAAAGTTGTTATCATCACAACGGGCAGTCAGGGCGAACCCATGTCCGCTCTTTACAGAATGGCATATTCCGACCATAAAGTCGTTGAAATCAATAACCGTGACCTTGTAATCATTTCCGCAACCGCGATCCCCGGCAACGAAAAGCTCGTTAACCGTGTCGTAAACGAACTCTTCAGATCGGGTGCGGAAGTCGTTTACGAATCCCTTGCGGAAGTCCATGTTTCCGGTCACGCTTGTCAGGAAGAGCTCAAACTCATCTTCGGTCTTGCGCGTCCGAAATTCTTTATCCCCGTTCACGGCGAATACCGTCACCTCAAACGTCACGAATCTCTTGCGCTTTCTCTCGGAATTCCGCAGGAAAATATCATTGTTGCGGATATCGGCAATATTGTTGAAGTATGCTCCGATGATATCAGGACTGTCGGCACCGTTCCCGCAGGCAGAGTTCTTGTTGACGGTCTCGGTGTAGGCGATGTCGGTAACGTAGTCCTTCGAGACAGAAAGCATCTTTCTCAGGACGGTCTTATAATGATCGTTGCGGTCGTTGACGAATACACGCAGACCGTTATGCCAGAACCCGAAGTTATTTCGAGAGGCTTTGTTTACGCTAAAGAAAACGAGAATATCGTTGAAAAAATAAAAGATATAACCGTAAAAGTCATCGGCAGATGCGCTTCCGACGGTTACGATGAATGGGCGTTCAACGCAAAGGCTCGTCTCAAGGATGAAGTTTCGAAATACGTCTCCGAACAGACCAAACGTAAACCCATGATAATTCCTGTTATTAAAGTTATATAATGAGATATTGAAAGGATAATTATGAATCTTTCTATAATCCCCACCGTCAAATCCGTCGTTTCGGACGGTAATGAGGTCTCCTTTTTCGATTACTCGCCTGCGATGTCTCTGCAGGCTCATTGCAGAACGGAAGATATCCTTGCGGACTTTGCTTTCGAGCTGAAAGGCAAAAAACTTATCAAAGCTGAGATCGACGAATCCCTCGGCAAAGACGAATATTCCGTTTCCGTAAGCGAAAACGAGATCGTTATCAAGGGCGCTGCAGATGCGGCGATCCATTACGGTTTTTGCACCCTTATTCAGCTTGCCGCACTCAACGACGGCGCTATCCCCACGGGTGTTATCAACGATAAGCCCGATATGTCCTTCAGAGCCGTTTCCGACGATATATCCAGAGGACAGATCTCCACCGTCGACGGCTTCAAATCGATAATCCGCCGTATTTCCTATTTTAAATATAATGTATATATGCCGTATATCGAGGATACGTTCCGCTTTGCGTTCTGTCCCGACTTCGGCAAATATTCCGACCCCGTACCCGCATCCGAATGGACAGAGATCTGTGAGTATGCTCTCGGCTTCGGTGTATCCGTCCGCCCGATAATCAATCTTCTCGGTCATTGGGATAAAAACAGCAAGCTTTTCGATTTCCGTGAAATGATGCTCATGGATGGCGATAAAGTAACGAATGCGCTTGATGTGACGAAAAAAGAAGTCCGTAAATTCGTTTGCAAAATGCTCGACGAGATCGTTGCGGCTTTCGGCCCCGGCGTTATCCACGCAGGCGGCGACGAAGTTTCCGAAATGAAGAAAGTTTTCGGAAAAGAAAAAGCTACCGAACTTTACGTTGAATATTTCAACTGGCTTTCCGCCGAACTCAAAAAACGCGGTTGTACTCTCATGATGTACGGCGATATGTTCTTACAGCCCTACGGCGATTACGGTTTTGATTTCGATGCGGTATACGGTCTTGACAGCGATATCGATCTTATCGCATGGGACTACGCTCCCCGTGAAGAGTATTCTTCCGAAAAGTTCAAGGACAGCAAGCACCGTTTCGGTATCTCCCCTGCATCATGGGCATGGAACCGTTTTATTCCGCAGTTCGAAGTTTCATTTATCAACAGCAAGAATTTCGTCCGTCAGACCCGCGGCACATGTGATATGTTCGTTCTTTCTTCATGGAACGACGGAGGCGCATGTCTTCGTGAGGAAATGATGCCCGGTATTGCTGCAGGCGGTCAGTTTGCATGGACTTATGACGATACTCTTACTTTCGACGATCTTTGCCGTTCTTTCCATAAGATCTATTACGGTTATGACGACGAGATGAACGAAGCGTTCAAGACTCTTTATGCCTACGATAAAGTTTTCGAGGTCAAAGATATCCATGAATACGCAGGCATGGGCGGAGTCCTCTTCTCCGAATTCTGGAAAGATGCAAGAAAGCCGACTTCCGAAAAATACGATCTTGCCGAAAAATGCTCCGAACTTCTTTCCGACCTCGGTGAGGCAGAAGAACTTCTCAAAGAAAATAAACCCAAGAGATTTAAAAATACATACGATGCTTTTATGTTTGACGTTCGCAGACTTATGTGGACCCTCATGCGTATCTGCGTTATTCCGTCCGTAGCGTTCGAGAGCCGCGAAGAGGCGAAGAGTATCGTCGACGACCTCATCGCTCTTTCCGAGGAATTCGAACTTATCAAGAAAGAAAACAGACGCCTCTGGATGCGTACAAACCGTCAGAGCGAATGGAACTATCTTGAATCAAAATATATCGATACAGAACAGTCGCTTTACTCTCTTATCAGATACTGTAAATTCGGCAAAAATCTCGGTGTGGAAAAATATATGTAAATCTGTAAAAAGCAGTGCCTGCAAAAATGTAAGCACTGCTTTTTTTTATTTGACGGTTTCCTTTTCTTTTGTTATTTCATATGCTATGGTCGAGATAAATTCCGTGTTTGTCGGTTTGCGGCGCTTCTGCGGATCCCCGAAAACGGAAATATAATAGTCCGTCGGTTTTTCGCCGTAAAGTTCGGTTATTGTATAACGGATCGCTCGTTCGACATTCGCTGCGGTCGTTCTGAATCTTTTCGCAACTGCGGGATAAATATCTTCCGTTATTTTCAAATACGCTCCGTCCGATCCCGCATATAATTCTATCGCCTCGATCAAAAAGAAAAAGCCCTTCGTTTTGCTGTATATGCCGAGATCGGTCAGTTTGTCTCTTATAATTCTTTCCATGATGTTCACCCTTGATGTCTGTTTTCTGCGGTCAGTATATCATCGGAATCAGATTTCGACAATGTCATTTTTATCCGAAAAACGACGATTTTTATCGTCGCTTTCTGGGCTGTTTTGTTTTGACGGTTTTGTCCGTCGAAAATGGGTTGTGGAAAACCATGGAATTTGTCTATTTTGACTATGCATTTCTTCAGGAATTATCTGTTTTTCTGTTTTTAGGTGAAATATTGACGAAAATCCTTTTAGTATTGAAGAATAATTTGTTAAAAACACCAGTCAGATTTATGAAAAATAACGATTTGTGTAGTTTGCAAAATGTTCAAAAAGTATTTTGCGAAAACCTATTGCAATTTTGAGGTTTTTATGCTATAATATCCGAGCATGGCAAAATAATATAGCGAAGATCCCAAAGGTTGCCGAACGGCTTTGAATGTCGATCGGGTAATTTTGGGGGAGCAAATCCGATTTGAAATTGGATGATACCGAATTTTGATGATGTAGGCTTCCGGGTCACCTAAACCCGTTAAAGGATCAGCGTGCTGATTACTAACGGCGACCGAGGAAAATCTACCGCTCATCGCCCCCGAGTGTTTTCGGAACAGCTTGCCCTGTCCGAAATTTTTTGCGGTCAAATTTCGGAAACACACGGCTGAGTGTTCGGTTTTTCATCGCCGCCAAATCAACCTATATAATATAACGCGTAAAGCGAATCGTTTCAGGAGGCGAAAATCATGGCTAACAACAAAATGAGAATCAGACTTAAATCTTACGATCACAAGCTTATCGACCGTGCGTCTGAGAAGATCGTCGAAACAGCAAAGAGATACGGCGCTGAAGTTTCCGGTCCCGTACCCCTTCCCACTGACAAAGAGATCGTCACCATCCTTCGTGCAGTTCATAAGTACAAAGATTCCCGCGAACAGTTTGAGATCAAAACTCACAAACGTGTAATCGACGTCATCAAGCCCTCTCAGAAGGCTGTAGATGCTCTCGTTGGTATCGAACTTCCCGCTGGCGTTGATATCGAAATCAAACTTTAATCACACCCGTAAAATTGCATTGCCGTGCAGGTCATGTTGGTACCAGACCAACCAATAACCGAAAGGAGAAATTCATCAAATGGAAAAAGGCATTATCGGCAGAAAGATCGGTATGACTCAGCTCTTCACTGACAATGGCAACGTCATCCCGGTTACTGTTCTTGAAGTCGGTCCCTGCGCAGTCGTTCAGAAAAAGACCGTTGAAAATGACGGTTACGACGCAGTTCAGCTCGGCTTCGAAGACATTCGTGAAAAACTCGTTGTTAAACCCCGCAAGGGTCACTTCGACAAAGCACAGGTTGCTTACAAGAGAGTTCTCAAAGAATTCGCTCTTGACAACTGCGCAGATCTTAAAGTAGGAGATATCCTCAAGGCTGACGTTTTCGCTAACGGCGACAAAGTAGACGTTACCGGCATCTCCAAAGGTAAAGGATACCAGGGCACCATCAAGCGTCACGGTTACCACACCGGTCCTATGGCTCACGGTTCCGGCTACCACAGACATCAGGGTTCCATGGGCGCGAACACCGACCCCTCCAGAGTTATGAAGGGTAAAGGCATGCCCGGTCACATGGGTAGCGAACAGGTTACTGTTCAGAACCTCAGCATTGTCAAAGTCGATGTTGACAACAACCTTATTGCTATAAAGGGTGCCGTTCCCGGCCCCAACGGCGGTCTCATAGTTGTTAAGTCCGCCCTCAAAAAGCGTTCTTAAGGAGGGGAGAATAAACAATGGCTAATGTTAAAGTTTATGATATGACCGGTAAAGAGACCGGTACGCTCGAATTGAACGACAAGATTTTCGGCGTAGAAGTCAATGTCTCTCTTCTTCACGAAGCGGTCAAAAATTATCTTGCTAACCAGCGCCAGGGTACTCAGAGCACCAAAACCAGAACTGAAGTTCGCGGCGGCGGCAGAAAACCCTTCAGACAGAAAGGTACCGGTAGAGCAAGACAGGGCTCCATCAGAGCACCCCAGTGGTATCACGGCGGCGTGGCTCTCGGCCCCAAACCCAGATCTTACAAATACTCCATGAACAAAAAGGCTAAGAGAGGCGCTATGAAGAGTGCATTCTCCTCCAAGGTTCAGGAAGGTAAGTTCATCGTTCTTGATGCTCTCAACTTCGATGCTATCAAGACCAAGAACATGGTTGCTGTTCTTAAAGCTCTCAATGCAACCGAAAAATCTCTCGTTGTTCTTCCCGCTCCCAATGTTAACGTTGTAAAGAGCGCAAAGAACATCCCCGGCGTAAAGACTCTTTATGTCAATACTCTTAACGTTTACGATATAATCAATCATGACAACTTCATCGTTACCAAAGAAGCTGTTCAGAAAATTGAGGAGGTGTACGTATAATGAAATTCGCTCAGGATATCATTTTGAAACCGGTTGTAACCGAACACAGCATGGACATTATGCGTAGCCAGCGTAAATATACGTTCGTAGTTGCTATTGATGCTAACAAGATCGAGATCAAAAATGCTGTTGAAGAACTCTTCAAAGTTAAAGTCTCCTCCGTTAACACCATGCATCTCGCAGGCAAGAACAGAAGAAGAGGCCTCACTTACGGTAAAACCGCTAAAGCTAAGAGAGCCATCGTAACCCTCACCGAAGACTCCAAGACCATCGAGTTCTTCGATAGCTTAATGTAAAGGAGTGCTAAGTTAATATGGCTATTAAAACATACAAACCGACAACTCCTTCGAGGAGAACGATGACGGTTTCCACTTTCGAAGAAATCACCAAAAAATCTCCCGAAAGATCCCTCCTGACCGTTCTCAAAAAGAACGCAGGCCGTAACAGCTACGGTAAGATCACTGTTCGTCATAAAGGCGGCGGAAACCGTAGAAAATACAGAATTATCGACTTCAAGAGAAACAGACTTGATGAACAGGCAAACGTAATCGCTATCGAATACGACCCCAACAGATCCGCTAACATCGCTCTTATCGAGTATGCAGACGGCACTCGCAGCTACATCATCGCTCCCGAAGGACTTCATGTAGGCGACGTTGTTGAATCCGGTGCTAAAGCAGATATCAAACCCGGTAACTGCCTCTTCATTGAAAACATTCCTGTCGGTACTTTCATCCATAACATTGAGCTCTACCCCGGCAAAGGCGCTCAGCTCGCTCGTTCTGCTGGTATCGGTGCTCAGCTCATGGCTAAAGAGAACGGATTTGCTCAGATTCGTCTTCCCTCCGGTGAAGTCAGAATGGTCCGTCTCAACTGCAAAGCATCCATCGGCGTTGTAGGTAACAGCGACCATGAAAACGTTTCCCTCGGTAAAGCAGGTAGAAAACGTCACATGGGTATCCGCCCGACCGTTCGCGGTTCTGTAATGAACCCCTGCGATCACCCTCACGGTGGTGGTGAAGGTAAGTCTCCTATCGGTCGTCCCGGTCCTGTTACTCCTTGGGGTAAACCGGCTCTCGGTTACAAGACCCGCAAGAAGAACAAATCCAACAAGTACATCGTAAAACGCAGAAAGGATAAATAGGAGGTGCCACAATGAGCAGAAGTGTTAAAAAAGGACCTTACGTTGAACTTTCGCTTATGAAAAAAGTTCTCGAAATGAATGAAAAAGGCGAAAAAAGAGTTGTAAAAACATGGTCAAGGGCATCCACTATTTTCCCTGAATTCGTTGGACACACCTTCGCTGTTCACGATGGAAAAAAGCATGTCCCCGTATATGTAACAGAGGATATGGTCGGTCATAAACTCGGCGAATTCGCTCCGACCCGTTCCTTCAGAGGTCATTCCGGTTCGAAGGCCTCCAATACATCGAAGTAAGCTTGCACAGGAGGTTAAGTAAAGATAATGGAAGCTAAAGCTTATCTGAGAGATCTTCGCATCACTCCTCGTAAAGTGAAGATTGTTCTCGATCTTATAAGAAATAAACCCGTCGGAACGGCGGCTGCTATCCTGCAGAACACCCCGAAAGCCGCAAGCGAACCCGTACTCAAACTTCTCAGAAGCTGCATCGCTAATGCTGAAAACAACTTCGGCATGAACGTTGAAAAGCTCTACGTTAAAACCTGCTTTGTTGACCCCGCAAGAGTCATGAAGCGTCGTATGGAAAGAGCTAAAGGCAGCGCTGATATCTATCGCAAGAGATCTTCTCACATCACCATGATCCTTGCGGAAAAGGAATAAGGGAGGACAGATATGGGACAGAAAGTTAACCCGCACGGCCTTCGTGTTGGCATTATCCGCAACTGGGACTCCCGCTGGTTTGCTCGCGATGACAAATTCGGCGACATCCTCGTTCAGGATAACAAAATCAGAAAATATATCAAAAAAGAGATGTACGGAGCAGGTATCCCGAAAATCGAGATCGAACGTAACTCCGCAGATCGCATCAAAATATACATTCAGTGCGCTAGACCCGGCATCGTAACCGGTAAGGGCGGCCAGGAAATCGAAAAGCTTCGCAAGAACATCGAAAAAATGGTTGGCCAGCGCGTTTACATCACTATCGTAGAAGTTAAACGTCCCGAGCTCAACGCTCAGCTCGTTGCTGAAAGAATCGCTTCCGACCTCGAGAAGAGAACCGCTTTCAGAAGAGCAACCAGAACTGCTATCGACAGAACCATGAAAATGGGTGCTAAAGGTATCAAAACCATGGTTTCCGGCCGTCTTGCAGGTGCTGAAATCGCTCGTAGCGAACACTTCTATGAAGGCACCATTCCCCTTCAGACTCTCAGAGCTGACATCGACTACGGTTTCGCTGAAGCTCACACCACTTACGGTAGAATCGGTGTTAAAGTCTGGATCTACAAAGGCGAGGTTCTCGCTTCAAACAGAAAAACGGAAGTAAAGGAGGATAACCGCCGTGTTAATGCCAAAAAGAACAAAATATAGACGTGTACAGCGCGGACGCCTTAAAGGTAAGGCTAGCAGAGGTACCGAACTCTCAAGCGGTTCTTACGGTCTCGTATCCCTCGAACCCGCATGGATCACCAGCAACCAGATCGAAGCTGCCCGTATCGCTATGACCAGATACATCAAAAGAGGCGGTAAGGTTTGGATCAAAATATTCCCCGATAAGCCCATCACTGAAAAGCCTGCTGAAACCCGAATGGGTTCCGGTAAAGGTTCTCCCGAATACTGGGTTGCAGTCGTAAAACCCGGTCGCATCATGTTCGAGATGGACGGTATCGCAGAAGACGTTGCTAAGGAAGCTATGCGTCTCGCATCTTACAAACTTCCTGTTAAATGCAAATTCATTAAAAAATCTGATGAGGCTACCGAAGTCGGAGGTGACGCATAATGAAGGCAAAAGAAATAAGAGAAATGTCCGTTTCCGAACTCGAAGCGAAGCTCAAGGATCTTAAGGCAGAGCTTTTTAATCTTCGTTTTCAGCATGCGACCAAACAGCTCGATAACCCCATGGTAATCGCTTCCGTTAAGAAGGATATCGCTAAAGTTAAGACCATCCTTCGTCAGAAGCAGGCTGTTTAATAGGAGGAAGAAACAATGGAAAGAAACCTCAGAAAAACAAGGGTCGGCGTTGTTGTTTCCGATAAGATGGACAAAACCATCGTTGTCGCTATCAGAGAAAACGTAAGACACCCCCTCTATGCAAAAGTTATCAGAAGAACTTATAAACTTAAAGCACACGACGAAAATAACGAGTGCAGAATCGGTGATAAGGTCGAAGTTATGGAAACCAGACCTCTCTCCAAAGACAAGAGATGGCGTCTCGTTTCGATCATCGAAAAAGCTAAATAATGCAGTAAAGGAGTACCAGATATGATTCAACAGCAGACCTTTCTGCAGGTAGCCGACAATACCGGTGCCAAAGAGCTTATGTGTATTCGCGTTTTGGGCGGCACAGGCAGAAAATATGCCAATATAGGCGATGTTATAGTCGCTTCTGTTAAGAAAGCTTCTCCCGGCGGAATCGTTAAAAAAGGCGATGTTGTAAGAGCCGTTGTAGTAAGAAGTGTTCGCGGTCTCCGCAGAGCAGATGGCAGCTATATCAAATTCGACGAAAACGCAGCAGTTATCCTCAAGGATAAAGAAGATAAAAACCCGAAGGGTACCCGTATCTTTGGGCCCATCGCAAGAGAGCTCCGCGACAAGGAATACACCAAGATCCTTTCGCTCGCTCCCGAAGTTCTGTAAGAAGGAGGAACTTGAATAATGAAAACGCTTCACATTAAAAAAGGCGATACCGTTCAGGTTATCTCCGGTAACAGCAAGGGCCAGAAGGGCAAAGTCCTCGAAGTTTCCCCCTCTGAAGGCAAAGCAATCGTTGAAGGTGTTAACATGGTTTCCAAACATGTTAAACCCCGCAACGCTCAGCAGCAGGGCGGCATCGTTAAGACTCCCGGTCCCCTTTACACCTGCAAACTGATGGTTGTTTGCGCAAAATGCGGCAAGGCTACAAGAGTAGGCTACCGTCTTGAAAACGGCAACAAAGTCAGATATTGCAAAAAATGCAATGAGAGCATTTAACGGAGGAACAGATAAATGGCAAGATTAAGAGATTTTTATAAAACCGAAGTTGCTCCCGCTCTTATGAAGAAATTCGAATATAAGAGTTCTATGCAGATCCCCGAGATCAAAAAAGTTGTTATCAACGTTGCTTGCGGCGACGCTAAAGACAACAGCAAGATCATCGAATCTGTTTCCAATGACCTCGGTATCATCACCGGTCAGAAACCTATCGCTTGTAAAGCACGTAAATCCGTTGCGAACTTCAAAATTCGTAAAGGTATGCCCATCGGCGTAAAGGTTACTCTTCGCGGCGAAAGAATGTACGAATTCATCGACAGACTTTTCTCCGTTGCACTTCCCCGTGTTCGTGACTTCCGCGGAATCAACGCTAACGCTTTTGACGGCAGAGGTAACTACTCCCTCGGTATCAAAGAACAGCTCATATTCCCCGAAATCGAATATGACAAGATCGACAAAGTCAGAGGCATGGATATTATGTTCGTAACGAGCGCAACCAAAGACGAAGAAGCTAAAGAGCTCCTCACTCTTATGGGCGCACCGTTTGCTAAGTGATTCAGGAGGAACGGAAATGGCTAAAACTTCAATGAAGGTAAAGCAGCAGAGAGCTCCCAAATTCTCTGTTAGGGCCTACAACAGATGCAAAATCTGCGGCAGACCCCACGGCTATCTCAGAAAATACGGTATATGCCGAATTTGCTTCCGTGAGCTCGCTTATAAAGGCGAAATCCCCGGAGTCAAAAAGGCAAGCTGGTAATAACACAGACAGGAGGATTGCAAAATGCATATTACAGACCCTATTGCCGATATGCTGACCCGTATCCGCAACGCTAACAATGCAAAGCACGAGACTGTTGATATCCCCGCTTCCAATATGAAGAAGCAGATCGCTCAGATCCTCGTTGACGAAGGCTATGTTAAGTCTTACAACGTTGTGGACGATGGTAAACAGGGCATTCTTAAGGTTTTCCTTAAATACGGTCCTAACAAAACCAAGGTCATCCAGGGCATGAAGAGAGTATCCAAACCCGGCCTTCGCATCTACGTCGGCTCCGACGAGATCCCCAAGGTCATGAGAGGTCTCGGCGTTGCCATCGTTTCCACGTCTAAAGGTGTTATGACCGATAAGGCGGCTAGAAAAGAGAACGTTGGCGGCGAAGTCCTCGCGTTCGTTTGGTAAAATAGAGAGGTTTATTAACAATGTCAAGAATTGGTAGAAAGACAATAAATATACCCGCCGGCGTAAATGTAAGTGTTGCCGACGATAATACAGTTACCGTACAGGGTGCGAAAGAAACTCTCACCCGTACAATGCACCGCGATATGAAAATCGCAGTAGAAGGCAATGAGATCACCGTTTCCCGTCCTTCCGAGAACAAGCTTCACAGAAGCCTTCACGGTCTGACCAGAACTCTCATCGCTAACATGATCGAAGGTGTAACCACCGGTTACTCCAAATCCCTCGAAATCCAGGGTATCGGTTACAAGGTAGTTAAAGAAGGCAAAAAGATCGTTCTTACTATCGGTTTCTCTCACCCCGTTGAATTCGAAGAAGTTCCCGGTATCACCCTCGAAGTTCCCAACGCAAACACCATCGTAGTTAAAGGTCCCGATAAACAGATGGTTGGTCAGTTTGCAGCAGAGATCCGCGACAAGAAACCTCCCGAACCGTACCATGGCAAAGGCATTCGTTATGTCGGCGAATTTGTCCGTCATAAAGAAGGTAAAGCTGGTAAGGGTAGTAAGAAGTAATAAGAAGGAGGAAATCAGGATATGATCTCGAAACAGGATTCTAACAAAGCAAGACTTCAGCGTCATAAACGTATCCGCGGCAAAATCAGCGGTTGCGCAGAAAGACCCCGTCTTTGCGTATTCAAATCCTCTAAACACATTTACGCTCAGATTATTGACGACGTAACCGGTAACACTCTTGTTGCTTGTTCTACCGTTGAAAAAGTTTTTGCTGATATCTACGGCGGAAACAAAGACGCAGCTAAGAAGATCGGCGAAGAAATCGCTAAACGTGCTTTGAACGCAGGTATCAAAGACGTAGTCTTCGACAGAGGCGGTTATCTTTACCACGGTCGTATTAAAGAACTCGCAGAAGGCGCAAGAGAAGGCGGACTTAACTTTTAAGTTTAGGAGGATATATAAATGTACGATAAAATAGACCCGTCCACTTTGGACTTAAAAGTAAAGACCATTAACATCGCTCGTGTTTCCAAAACCGTTAAAGGCGGTCGTAAGATGAAATTCTCCGCTCTCGTCGTTGTCGGCGACGGAAACGGCGTTGTAGGTGTAGGTCTCGGTAAGTCCGTGGATATTATGTATGCCGTAAATAAAGCAGAAGAGGATGCTAAGAAAAACCTCGTAAGAGTTACTCTTATGGGTACCACCATTCCTCACGAACTCGTTGCTGAATTCGGCGCAAGCTCCGTTGTTCTTAAACCGGCTCCCAAAGGTACCGGTATCATCGCAGGCGGCGCAGTAAGAGATATTCTCGAACTCGCAGGCGTTAAGGACATCAGAACAAAAGCTCTCCACTCTCGTAATCCCCAGAATCTCGCTCAGGCTACCATCAAAGGTCTCGCAAGCCTCAGAGATGCTAAGCAGATTGCAGAGATCAGAGGCAAATCGATAAGAGAAATCTTAGGTTGAGGAGGACACTGCAATGATTAAAATCACTCTTCAGAAAAGTCTTATCGGCAGACATGAAGACCATATCGCAACCGCTAAATCCTTGGGCCTCAAAAAGATCGGAGATGTCTCCGTTCAGCCCAACAACGGTGCTACTATGGGTAAAATCAAAAAGATCTCCTACCTTATCAAGGTAGAAGAAGAATAAGGAGGCCCACTTATGAAAATTCATGATCTCGCACCGGCTCCCGGTTCCGTAAAGGAAGCGAAGAGAAAAGGTAGAGGTGCTGGTTCCGGTAACGGTAAAACAGCAGGTAAAGGTCATAAAGGCCAGAATGCTCGTTCCGGCGGCGGCGTAAGACCCGGCTTTGAAGGCGGCCAGATGCCCCTCCAGAGAAGACTTCCCAAGCGCGGCTTCCGTAACTACCCCTTCAGAAAAGAATATCAGATCGTTAACATTGACTTCCTCAACGTTTTCGAAGACAACACCGTTGTCACTGCTGAAGAACTCCTTTCTAAGGGCTTCATCGATAACCTCGAAACCGCAGTCAAGATCCTTGGCGACGGTATCCTCGAAAAGAAATTAACAGTAAAGGCTAACAAATTTTCCGAGTCAGCCAAGCAGAAGATAGAAGCAGCCGGCGGGAAAGTTGAGGTGCTTTAAGGGTGGGCATACTTGAAACCTTAAGAAACGCATGGAAAGTCGCGGACCTGAGGAAAAAGATTCTTTACACCCTGTTTATCATCCTTCTCTTCAGAGTCGGTAGTTCGATTCCCGTTCCGTTTATCAACGCAGAGGCTCTTGAAGCATATTTCAACTCTCAGGGAAGCCTTCTTGGTTACCTGAATATGCTTTCCGGTAATGCACTTACCGAAGGCACAATCTTCGCGCTGACTATTCAGCCTTACATTAATGCAAGCATTATCATTCAGCTTCTTACAATCGCTATCCCCGCTCTTGAACGTCTTTCCAAAGAAGGCGGCGAGGAAGGCCGTAAGAAGATCAACCAGATCACTCGTTACGTAACTGTAGGTATTGCAATCATCCAGGCTCTTGGTTACCTCGTAACTCTTAAGTCCAATGCATACGGTGTTGCAGCACTTACTCCCGTAGCAGGTTTCGCAGGTGTTCTTCAGCAGATCGCAATCGTACTTGTTCTTGTAGCAGGTTCCTGCCTCGTTATGTGGCTCGGTGAAAGCATCAACGAAAAGGGTATCGGTAACGGTATCTCCATGATCCTTTTTGCTTCCATCGTTTCCAGAGGTCCGACACTCGTTATGGCTCTCGTTGCTAACGTAATGAACGGTCTTTGGTATATTCCCGTTGTCGTCGTTATCATGTCTCTTCTCATGCTCGCGTTCATCGTTTTCATGGACAGCGCAGAAAGAAGAATCCCGATCCAGTACGCAAAACGTCAGATCGGCAGAAAAATGTACGGCGGCCAGAGCACTCATTTGCCCATCAAAGTAGTTATGACCGGCGTTATGCCCATCATCTTTACTTTTGCTATCATCAGCATTCCGGCAACTATTGCTCAGTTCGTTCCCAACTCGGGTTATGCTGATTTTATCAAAACATACTTCTCTCAGACATCGCCCATTTACATCATTCTGACTTTCGCTCTTATCATTGCGTTTAACTATTTCTACATCTCCATTCAGTACAATCCCGTAGAAATAGCTAACAACATCAAGAACAACGGCGGCACTATCCCGGGTATCCGTCCCGGTAAGCCGACCAGCGACTTCATCATCAAGACCGTTCATAAAGTAACCCTTTTCGGCGCTCTCTTCCTTGGTGTTATCGCTATTCTTCCTTACATCGTTCAGATCATCTTCCCCCAGTCCGCGGGTATCGCGCTCGGTGGTACATCTGTCCTGATTCTTGTTTCCGTTTCTCTTGAAACTGTTAAGCAGCTCGAATCTCAGATGCTCATGCGTCATTACAAAGGCTTTCTTGAATAAAGGAAAGGGGTTAGCACTGTGAAAACGAATTCTTTCAGACTTGTTCTTCTCGGTGCTCCCGGAGCAGGTAAAGGCACTCAGGCCGAAAGACTTGCAGAGAAATTTTCCGTGCCTCAGATATCTACCGGCGTGATCCTTCGCGCTGCTATCGAGGCCGGAACACCTCTCGGTCTTAAAGTTAAAGAACTTATTGAGAATGGCAAACTCGTGTCCGACGAAGACGTTGTTGCTATCGTCGGACAGAGAATCGCCGAAAAAGACTGTGAAAACGGTTTTATCCTCGACGGTTTTCCCCGTACCATTCCCCAGGCTGAGGCTCTTGAAAATCTGCTTGAGGAGCGCGGTTTAACGCTCGATGCGGTTCTGTCCATCGAAGTAAACGATTCAGATATTGTTTCTCGTATGTCCGGACGTCGTGTATGTAAAAAATGCGGCGCAAGCTATCATGTCGTTTATAAACGCCCCCGGAACGGCAACCTCTGCGATAACTGTTCATCCGAACTTACCATAAGAGAAGATGACAAAGTAGAAGTTGTTATGGGCAGACTTGAAGCTTATCACAAACAGACTGCTCCGCTCAAAGAGTATTACGCAGCAAAAGGTTTGCTTGTAGCAGTCGAGGGCAAGGAAGAGCTTTCAGAGACTTCCGCTGCTGTAGACGAAGCTCTCGAAAACCTGTAAACCTAAAAATAGGTCAAAACAATGATTATAATTAAGAATCGCCGTGAGATCGATCTTATGCGCAAAGCAGGCGCTATCGCGGCAGAGGCCCTTGCAAGAGGCGGCGAAGCCGTAAAGCCCGGTGTTTCAACAAAACACATAAACGATCTCATGGAAAAGTTCATCAGGAGTAAAAACGCGTATCCTTCGTTTCTTAACTACGGAGGTTTCCCCGCAACGGCTTGCATCTCTATAAACGATGAAGTCATTCATGGAATTCCTTCCGATACGCGTATTATTCAAGATGGAGATATAGTGAGTATTGATGTCGGTGTTCTGCTTAACGGCTACCATGCCGACAATGCAAACACCTTTCCCGCCGGAAACGTCAGCGGGGAGGCGCTTAAGCTGATCGAAGTAACAAGAGAAACTTTTTTGGAGGGTATGAAATATGCCACTGCCGGAAAGAGACTCGGAGATGTCGGTCATGCGATAAGCGCGCACGCTGTAAAGAACGGTTTCTCCGTTGTTTACGAATATGTCGGACATGGCGTCGGAACACAACTTCACGAAGAGCCGAATGTGCCGAACTACGGAATGCAGGGCAAAGGCCGTCGTCTCGAAGAAAACATGACGATTGCCGTTGAACCGATGATCAATCAGGGCGTTCCGGATGTTAGACAGCTTTCGGATAAATGGACTGTAGTTACAAAAGACGGTAAGCTTTCAGCTCATTACGAGAATACGATAGCTATAACAAAAGACGAGCCGTTAATACTCACATCTCTGTAGGAGATCATATGGATAAAAACGACATTGGCAAAGGGTGTATAGTGGAATCTATAGCCGGACGTGATAAAGGTCATCTTTTTATTGTCCTCGAAACATTCGGAGAATATGCACTTTTAGTTGATGGAAAAATCCGCAGGATCGAAAATCCAAAGCGAAAAAAAATAAAACACGTTCGTTTTTACGCAATGCGCGACGACGTTCGTGTATACTCTAAAATCGTCGCCGGTATACGGCCCGATAATGCGGAAGTACGAAAGACAATCTCGCTTTTCGTAAATTCCGATAAAGAAAGCTCTTGAAGGAGGTTAAACAACATGGCAAAAGAAAATTTGATCGTGGTCGAAGGTGTTATCGTTGATACTCTTCCGAACACTAAGTTTATTGTCGAACTTCCCAACGGCCATAAGATAGACGCTTATATTTCCGGCAGAATGCGTGAAAATAATATTCGTATTATGCTCGGAGACCGCGTGGAAGTCGAGATGTCACCTTATGACCTTACCAAGGGCAGGATCACTTTCCGCGGAGTTCGCAAGAGAAATCCGTAAGAAGTGTCCTTCTTATAACCAGATTAACCGTATTTATTGAATGAAACCGAGGAGGTAATTCAAAATGAAGGTACGTCCTTCCGTTAAACCGATGTGCGACAAGTGCAAGGTTATAAAGAGAAAAGGTAAAGTAATGGTAATATGCGAAGACCCTAAGCATAAACAGAGACAGGGTTAATTAAATCGGAGGTGTATTCACTAGCATGGCAAGAATAGCTGGCATCGACCTGCCGAATAACAAACGCGTAGAAGTCGGTCTGACTTATATCTACGGTATCGGCATTAACAAATCCAGAACCATCTTAAACGCAACAGGTGTAAATCCTGACACAAGAGTTAAAGATCTCACTGAAGACGATCTTTCCGTTCTCCGTGAATATATAGACAAAAACGTAACAGTCGAAGGTGACCTTCGCAGAGCTGTAGCTCTCGATATCAAACGTCTCGTTGAAATCGGTTGCTACAGAGGCGTTCGCCACAGAAAGAACCTTCCCGTCCGCGGTCAGCGTACGAAAACCAACGCAAGAACTCGTAAAGGTCCGTCCAAGACCGTAGCGAATAAGAAGAAATAAGTTCGGAGGGAAATAAAAATGGCTAAAGCCGCAGCTAACAAGAAAACAACTGTAAAAAGACGTAGAGACAAAAAGAATATAGCCAAGGGCGCCGTTCACATTCTTTCCAGCTTCAATAATACCATCGTAACCATCACCGATGTTAACGGAAACGCTATTTCCTGGGCATCCGCAGGTGGACTTGGTTTCAGAGGCTCCAAGAAGAGCACCGCATTCGCTGCTCAGACCGCTGCAGAAACCGCAGCTAAAGCTTCTATGGAACATGGTATGAAGTCTGTTGAAGTATATGTTAAAGGTCCCGGCCCCGGACGTGAGGCTGCTATCAGAGCGCTCCAGACAGCAGGCATGGAAGTTACCATGATCAAAGACGTTACACCTATCCCGCACAACGGCTGCCGTCCCCCGAAGCGCCGCCGCGTATAATTGGAGGTATAATTACAGATGGCAAGATACACAGGTCCTGTCTGCCGTATGTGCAGACGTGAAAAGGAAAAACTTTTCCTTAAAGGTGAAAAATGCTACTCGGATAAGTGCCCGATCACCAAAGGCGCTAAAGTTCCCGGTCAGCACGGCGCAAGCCGCAAGAAGGCTACCGGTTACGGTATCCAGTTCCGTGAAAAACAGAAGGTCAGAAGATATTACGGTATCCTCGAAAAACAGTTCGAACTCTATTTTGATATCGCAACCAAAAAAGAGGGCGTTACCGGTGATAACCTTCTCCGTCTTTGCGAATCCAGACTTGATAACGTAGTTTACCGTCTTGGTTTTGCTATGTCCCGTGCAGAAGCTAAACAGCTTATCAACCACGGTCACTTCCTTGTAAATGGTAAGAAAGTTGACATCCCGTCCTACATCCTCGAAGTAGGCGATGTTATCGATATCAAAGAAAGCAGCAAAGAATCCACCAAGATCAAAGCAGTTCTCGCTGCAAACGATCAGAAACCCATTCCGAGCTGGCTCGACCTCGATAAAAACACCTATACCGGTAGGGTAGCAGATCTTCCCGATCCCGCCGGAATTGATCTTCCCATTGAAGTTCATCTTATCGTTGAGTTGTACTCCAAATAATAGTTTCTGAATATAAACATACCGCTTCGTTGTTATTGGGGACATGACGGGAGTTATAACTTGATAACAACGGCAGATATTTCACAAAAGAAAGGGTGCGTTATATGATAGAAATACAAAAACCTACAATCGATGTAGTTGAAGTTTCCGAAGACGGTACTTACGGTAAGTTCGTCGTTGAACCTCTTGAAAGAGGTTATGGTATTACGCTTGGTAACTCCTTGCGCAGAATGCTTCTCTCCTCTCTTCAGGGCGCTGCAGTCACTTCAATCAAGATCGATGGTGTACAGCACGAATTTTCGACGATACCCGGTGTAAAAGAAGACGTCGCAGAGATCGTTCTTAACATGAAAGGTCTTATTGCGAGACTTCACGGATCGTCTTCCAAATTTGCATATATAGAAGCACAGGATGAAGGCGAAGTCACTGCGAAAGATATCAAAGCAGACAGCGATATCGAAATACTGAACCCCGATATGCATATCGCAACTCTCTCTAAAGATGCGAGACTGTATATGGAGATCACTATCGGTACCGATAAGGGTTATATTCCTTCTGACAGAAATAAACCCGCTAATGCTCCTATCGGTCTTATCGCAATGGACTCCTCTCATTCTCCTGTCAGCAAAGTTAATTACAGCGTTCAGAATACCCGTGTCGGCAATATAACCGACTACGACAAGCTCGAAATGGAAGTCTGGACAAACGGCACCATCTCCGCTCGTACCGCTGTTTCCATGTCTGCAAAGATCCTCAGTGAACACCTTACTCTGTTCATTGACCTTGCAGAACCCCAGGAAATGGCTGAAGAAGTCTGGAAGGGTGACGAGATCGAAAGCAAAGAAAAGATACTCAGCATGACTATCGAAGAGCTCGATCTCTCCGTTCGTTCCTTCAACTGCCTCAAGAGAGCAGGCATCAATACTGTGGATGATCTTATCAATAAGTCTCCCGAAGAAATGATGCGTGTACGTAACTTGGGTAAGAAATCGCTCGAAGAAGTAATTGTTAAACTTGAATCATACGGATTGCAATTTGCATTAGACAAAGAATAAGGAAGGAGGCTACTGCCAAATGGGAACCCGCAAACTCGGCAGATCGACCGATCACAGAATTTCCATGCTTCGCGGAATGGTCACTTATCTTCTTGAAAACGGACAGATCGAAACTACCGCTACAAGAGCTAAGGAAGTCCGTAGCATCGCAGAAAAAATGATAACTTTAGGTAAACAGAATACATTGCACGCAAAAAGACAGGCACTCAGCTACATCACTAAGGAGGACGTCGTAAAGAAACTCTTTGACGATATCGCTCCCAAGTATGCTGATCGTAACGGTGGTTATACTCGTATAATCAAAACCGGCCCCCGTCGCGGCGATGCTGCTGAAATGGCTATTATTCAGCTTATCTGAATCTAAGATATATATCAAAAAAACGAAGGAACTCAGGTTCCTTCGTTTTTTTGTTTTACAACGGTTTTATTATTATATTGATTTAGCCAACAAAAGTTAAAATTTTGTCATTGATTTTTTTATTGCATTATAGTATAATTATAAAATAGGGTAAAATGGGATTTAATAAATAAAAATAGCAAAAACCGTATTTTTGAATAAAAATTATTTGTATTTTCTGCACTTTATATCTGTATTTTATACATAATTAATTATTAATTTTCATTTTACGAATCTTACGATCATTCAACTAAAAGGATAGATATTATGAAAAAATTATTATTGGGAAATGAGGCTGTCGCTCGCGGTCTTTACGAACATGGCTGTCGAGTTGTTTCTTCTTATCCCGGTACTCCCTCAACCGAAATAACCGAATTTGCCGCAACGTACGACGATCTCTATGCAGAATGGGCTCCGAATGAAAAAGTCGCTGTCGAAACTGCTGTCGGCGCTTCTTTCGGCGGCGCAAGATCTTTTGCAGCAATGAAACACGTCGGTCTTAACGTAGCCGCTGACCCCGTATTTACCGCATCTTATACAGGTGTCAACGCAGGCCTTATCATTGCGGTTGCCGATGACCCCGGAATGCACTCTTCCCAGAACGAGCAGGATTCCAGAAATTATGCCATCGCATCTAAAATTCCCATGCTCGAACCTTCGGATTCTACCGAATGCCGTGATTTTGTAGGCGTTGCGTATGAGATCTCCGAAAAATTCGATACTCCCGTTTTCCTTCGTCTTACGACCCGTATTGCGCACTCTCAGAGCCTTGTCGAACTCGGCGAAAGAACCGATAACGGCGTAAAACCGTTCGAAAAAAATCCCAGAAAATATGTCATGACCCCCGCAAATGCTATTCCCAAGCATACTATCGTTGAAAACCGTACTTCCGCTATTCGAGAATGGGCTGAAAATTGCGGAATAAATACCGTTGAAGATAACGGAACTTCTGTCGGTGTCATTGCTTCCGGTACCTGCTATGAATACGCAAAAGAAGCTCTCGCTGAAAAAGCTTCTTACCTCAAACTCGGCATGGTAAATCCTCTTCCCATAAAACTTATCGCAGATTTCTGCGCTAAATACGAAAAAGTTTACGTCATCGAAGAACTCGATCCCGTTATCGAAAACCACTGCAAGACTAACGGATTCAAAGTTATCGGCAAGGAAATTTTCCCGCTTTGCGGCGAGATCAATTCTTCAATGATCAAAGAAAAAATCCTCGGCGAAAAGACCGAACTCGGCGCATCTTTTGCTGATCTTCCTGTTCGTCCTCCCGTTATGTGCTCGGGCTGTCCGCACAGAGGTATGTTCTACGTCCTCAAAAAACTCGGCGTTTTCGTTAACGGCGATATCGGATGTTATACTCTCGGCGGCGCCGCACCACTTAACGCTATCGATACGACCGTCTGTATGGGCTTTTCCGTTTCGGGCCTCCACGGCTTCCTGAAGGCTAACGGCGAAAGCAAAAAATCCATTGCTGTCATCGGTGACTCCACCTTTATCCATTCCGGTATCACAGGCCTTATCAATATGGCTTATAACAGATCTTCCGGTACCGTAATCGTTCTTGATAACTCCATTACGGGTATGACGGGTCATCAGCAGAACCCTTCCACGGGCGTTACCCTTAAAGGTGATATGACAACTTCCGTCGATCTCGAAGCTCTCTGTAAAGCTGTCGGCATAAACAGAGTCCGCGTCGTTGACCCCCAGGAGATCGATGAGGTCGAAAAGATCGTCAAAGAAGAACTCGAAGCTGATGAGCCCAGCGTTATCATCGCAAGAAGACCTTGCGTTATGATCAAAAAAGCAGTCATCAATCCTCCGTACAGAATCGATCCCGATAAATGCAAAAAATGCAAAATGTGCATGAAGATCGGTTGCCCCAGCCTCTCCGTCGATCCCGAAACAGGCAAAGTTTCCGTAGATAAGACTCTTTGCGTAGGATGCGGACTTTGTAAGAAACTCTGTAAGTTCGACGCGATCTGCAAGGGCTAAAATGAAATACCTGCTGCCTGCGGTTTTGACGCTTCTGCTGTGTCTTTTTGTCTCCTGCTCTGCGGAAACGGAAGTCGTTCCGGACTACGATCCGACCGTAAAAATAGATATGGAAGAAATTTCGCAGCTCTATCCCTCGGTAACCGATATCCCCGTCATTTATATAGATTTAGACAGAGACCTTTGGCATGTTGATAAAGAAGAGTATGTTCCCGCAACCGTCACCGCTCCCGAATCGGGAATCGTTGAAGCCGAAGCCCGATTGAAGGGCAGGGGCAACGCATCATGGAACCTGCCTCAGAAACCGTATAATATAAAGTTTCACTCCGATACTGATTTTTTCGGAATGGGTGAGGCAAAATCGTGGGTTCTTATAACGCTGTTTTATGATAAGACGTTGTTGCGCAATTATTTAACGCTCAATCTTGCCGAGACGATTTCTTCAGGATCGGAGATGGATTGCCGATTTGTAGATGTCGTAATAAACGGCGAATATAACGGGCTTTATCTTCTGACCGAAAAGATCGAAGACGATAAAAATCGTGTTGACCTGTCTAAAAAAGACGGAGATACTCTTTTCGAGATCGAGCAGGCATTCAGGCATAATAATCTTTGCGAAAACTGTATTCCGCTTAAAAGCGGAGCTCATCTTACTTTCAAAGATCCCGAGCCCGAAGATCTTACGGCAGAGGAATTCATCGACCGTAAAAACGCTATGACGGAATTTCTCTCAGCGGCGGATGCGGCGATAAAATCAAAAGACTATGAGCAGTTTTCAACTTATATAGATGTTGAATCATTTATAAATTGGTATATAGTAAATGAGTTTGTCAAGAATTACGATTCACAGTTCGTCACGAGCTGTTACTGTTATGTAAAAGAAGGCAAACTTTTCATGGGTCCGTGTTGGGACTATGATACATGTATGGGCAATCAGGATGTTGCAACGTGCATGGATCCGAAAGGCTTTCATGTGCGGATCGCGCCGTGGTTCGTGTCTCTTCTGAAAAGCGATGAGTTCTGTTCTCTGCTTTATAGCCGCTGGAACGAGCTTGTTTCGGACGGTGTTTTTGATAATATGCTTTTGAGCATTGACGAGCAGACCGAATACCTTTCGCAGGCATCCGCAGTTCAGTTCGAACGGTGGCCCGATTCTTTGAGATCGACCGACCTTCGTGGCAGAAATGCACTTTTTACTTACGAAGAAGAGTTAGAGTATCTTAAAAGCTGGATATCACAGCGCGTTGAATTTCTTAACAGCAAATGGACCATTGAATAATTCAGAATTATTTTTTTGAATATACGGTTGGATTTCATTCCAACACCACACTTTCCAAAGAAAGGAAGCTTTCGCATAGCGAAAGCGATGTCAAAATATGAAAACGACTAATATTATGATCGTCGGCGTCGGCGGACAGGGTACTCTCCTTGCGAGCAGACTTCTCGGCCATATTCTCCCCGGAATGGGTTATGACGTTAAAATATCCGAAGTCCACGGTATGTCTCAGCGTGGCGGTTCTGTCGTAACTTTCGTTCGTTACGGCGAAAAAGTTTCTTCTCCGATCATCGAAAAAGGCGAAGCAGACTATATCATCGCATTTGAACAGCTTGAGGCTACCCGTTGGCTCTCTTACCTCAAAAAAGGCGGTAAGCTTATAACCAGCAGTCAGAAGATTGACCCAATGCCCGTTATAACCGGCGCATGCGCTTACCCCGAGGCTCTTCCCGAAAAGATAAAGGATGCAGGCATTGATATCCTTTGCACCGACGTTCTTTCTCTTGCCGAACAGGCAGGCAGCTCAAAAGCTGTAAACGTTGTCCTTCTCGGCGTATTTGCAAAAATGACCGGACTCGATCCCGTTCTTTTCAACGAAGCGATCGATGTTCTCGTTAAAGAAAAGTTCAGATCCCTCAATAAGACCGCATTTGAACTCGGATATTCAGTAAAGTAAATTGATTGGAGCTGATTCAAGATGTATTACAACAAAAAAATCGAAACCATGGCTCGTGAAGATATGAAAAAGCTTCAGAGCGAAAGACTCAAAAAGACCGTTGAACGTGTTTATAACAATGTTCCTCTTTACCGCGAACGTTTTGACGAATACGGCATCAAGCCCGAACATATAAAATCTGTTGACGATCTCAAAAATCTTCCCTTTACCTACAAAACCGACCTTCGCGATACTTATCCGTACGGTCTTTTCGCGGCACCGATGGAAGAAGTTACCAGAATTCACGCATCTTCCGGTACGACCGGTAAGCAGACTGTCGTAGGCTATACTCAGAACGATATTGACGTATGGTCTGAATGTGTCGCACGTTCTCTCGTTTCCGTAGGCGGTTCTAATAAAGATATTGTTCATGTTTCTTACGGTTACGGTCTTTTCACCGGCGGTCTCGGTCTTCATGACGGCGCAACAAAACTCGGCGCTGCGGTCGTTCCTGTATCTTCCGGCAACACTGCCCGTCAGGTAAACATCTTTAAGGATTTCGGTTCCACCATCCTCTGCTGTACTCCGTCTTATGCAATGTATCTTGCTGAGGCGGTAAAAGAAAGCGGCATCTCCCCCGATGAGCTCAAACTTCGTATTGGTATATTCGGTGCCGAACCCTGGACCGAAGAAATGCGCGATGAGATCGAAAAAGGTCTCGGTCTCAAAGCATACGATATTTACGGTCTTTCCGAGATCTGTGGCCCCGGCGTTTCCTGTAACTGCTATATGCAGAACGGTCTCCACGTTCAGGAAGACCACTTCATCCCCGAGATCATTGACCCCGATACAGGCGAAGTTCTCCCCGACGGCGAATCCGGTGAACTCGTTTTCACCTGCATCACCAAAGAAGCGCTTCCCCTTATCCGTTACAGAACAAGAGATATTTCCTCTCTTACCCATGAAGTCTGCGAATGCGGCAGAACTACCGTTCGTATGTCCAAACCCTGCGGCAGAACCGATGATATGCTCATTATCCGCGGCGTTAACGTATTCCCGTCTCAGGTCGAATCCGTTCTTCTCAATATCGAAGGCGTTTCCCCGCATTATCATATCACCGTTGACCGTGTCAATAATCTCGATACTATGGATGTCGAAGTCGAAATGTCTCCGTCCATGTTCTCCGACTCCGTAAAACATATTCAGGAAAAAGAAAAGATGATCAAGCAGGCTCTCCTCAGCACCCTCAATATCGCTGTCGGCGTAAAACTCGTTGGTCCCAAGACTATCAGCCGTTCCGAGGGTAAAGCAAAGAGAGTTACCGACAACAGAAAATAAAATCTTGTTAAAGAAAGGATTAATATTATGGAACTTTATCAGGTCTCTGTTTTTGTTGAAAATAAATCCGGCAGACTTGCCGATATAACGGAAGTTCTTTCAAAGAACAATATCAACCTCCGTGCCCTCAGTATCGCCGATACTACCGATTTCGGTATTCTCCGTCTTATCGTTGACAATCCCAAAGCTACCGAGCTTATCCTTGCCGAAAACGGCTTTACCGCAACGCTCACAAAGGTTATCGGTGTACGTGTACCCGATACGCCGGGTGGACTTTCCGTTGTTTTACGTCTTTTGAGTGACGGTAATGTCGGTCTCGAATATATGTATGCATTTATCGGTAAAGAAGATGAACGTGCAAGCGTAATCCTCCGTGTCGATAACGATGAAAAGGCTGAACAGATCCTTTCTTTCAACGGCATCGATCTCATCAGTGGAGACGCTTTTAATGAGTAAAAAATTAGCTCCTGCCGTACCCGTCAAAAAAAATGAAGAAGATAAAATTATGGATGTAAAGACCATAAAAAAAATTATCGGCCTTTGCTGTGTTGCTTTTGTCGTTCTTCTTGTCATCGTCTGGGCTGTAGTCGGCGCCGTTACCGCGGCATCCGTCATTGATCCGAAGCCTCGTGAGCTTGTTTATACGGACGGTCCCGCAGAGATCGGAATGGTCTATGACTTTTTCCAGATCAAGGATTTCCGCGGCAGCGATTATATTGTAGGCTGGTGGATCCCTGCGCAGGACGGTGACGGTGAATATATTGACAGTGAAAAGACTATCATCATGTCTCATAACTATCAGAGCAACCGTGAAATGACCGAGATCGATGGCCTTTATCTCATTGAAGACCTCGTTCATTCAGGCTATAATGTCATGACTTTTGACTATACAGGCTCCGGCAACTCCAAAGGCAAGAATTACACCTTCGGCGTTCAGGAGCATGATGAACTGTCTCTCGTCATCGATTATGCCGTAAACGAGATGAAACAGAAAAGTATCGCACTCATGGGCTTTGCTTTTGGCTCCGCGCCCGCTATTACCGCAGGCTGTGAGGACGAACGAGTAAGCGTCATAATCGCCGATAGCCCGTATCTCGATCTGAAGTCTTATCTCGATAAGAATATTTCCGTATGGTCGCAGTTGCCCGATTTCCTTTTCTCGTCTTATGTCAATGCTCTTCTTCCTGTTTTTGCTGGAACGGAGCTTGAATCCTCTCCGCTTATCGCGGTTTCCGAGGCGAGCGGTAAGAGCTTTTTATTCCTTCACGGCGAAAAAGACTACATCTTCCCTGTCGAAAACAGTGAAACTCTTGCGCGTGTAGCGCAGGAATCGGGAAATGTTGCCCATTACAAAGTTTTTGAAGGAGTTCTTCACTCCGCAGGCTTCGTTTATGCCGAGGAAGAATATGTCCAGACTGTTTTGACGTTCCTCTCGGAAAACTTTAAATAACCCGTAGTTATTTGTGATCAACCGGTTGGCGTTGTGTTAAATGCACAGCGTCAACTCTGTTTAAAAAAAAGAGAGTCCATACTTTCGTATAAACTCTCTGTCTGTTATTTTATATCTATTGCCGTAAGTCCCGATTTCATAACGAGCTTTCGAAGAAACGGAGCATACATAAACGGACATTTTACCGTCTTTAAAAATATGCCGAAGCGCAGTTTTCGCGTGTTCTTTTTATATTCTTTTAACGGTTTTTCCGTATTCAGCGCATCTGCAAGCGCCTCTGCGGAATACATCGCCTTGCTTATCCCCTCGAGTGAGCTCGGACTTATAAATCCTGCGGCTTCTCCGATCAAAAAAACTTTTCCGTCACCAAGAATGATCTCTCGTGTGCTTTTCGGCCGTAAAACAATGCATCCTTCGGTCTCTTTTTCTTTGCCGAGAATTATTCCTTGTGATTTAAGCCTTGTTTTCAGCTTTTCAAAATTTTCTCTGCAATCTTTCGGGACAAATGCGCCGCCGAAGATCGTTTCGTTTTCTTTTGTTACGATCCACGCACAGCAGTCGGTAGTTTCTTTGTCGAAAATGCAGGCATAGAACGGAGCGTTTTCTGCATTCTCAAAACTTTGCTGAACAGAAACGTAATGCCGTATTTTTTTATTCGGGAAAAATGTCCTGCGAACGAGCGAATTTGCACCGTCTGCGCCGACAAGATATTTGCCGTAAACGGTCTTTTCTTCGCCGTTTTCGTTGTAACTGACGGCAAATCTGTCTTCCATTCTTACAATTTTCGAGGCATGATTTTCTATTTTTACAACATTTTCGGGAACAAAACTTCTAAGCCATGCGTCAAATTTTTTGCGGTCGATATTTATGTACGAACGCTGATATCGCCGCCATAAATTCTGCCCGACATCTATCGTGTCAACTGCGAATATCTGCGGATCAACAAGCAGTTCTTTCGGCAATGCCATCGTCCGTTCCGCAAAAAATCTTTGCGCATCGTCGGAAAGCAGGCCGCCACACGGCTTTTTTGAGTCTTCGTATATCATTGCGACGGAAAAATTCTTTGCCGCCTCTTTTGCGAGTATCGCACCGGCAGGGCCGCCGCCTATAATAATTATATCAAACATCAACTAAGAAGTCTCACCGCCTTTTTTTGAGTATAACATATTTGCATTAATTTGTCAATCGGGGTCTTTCAAATGCTCTTTTCTAGTCTAACATTTATATATATTTTTATGCCGATTTTGTGCATTCTTTATTTCATAATCAAAAATCAGATATGGAGACGTGCGATCCTCACGGTTTTTTCGCTTCTTTTCTATTCATGGGGCGAACCCATTTTTGTCCTTCTTATGATCGGGTCCGTTGCCGTAAACTATATTTCGGGCAGATTTATCGGAAAAACAGATGATCCAATAAAGAAAAAAGCATATATGATCGTTTCAGTGGCTCTGAATCTCGTGATTCTTGGAATATTTAAATATATTCCTATGATCGTTGAGACGCTTGATCTCCTCCCGTTTTTTTCTCTTGAAGTTCCGAATATTCCGCTTCCGCTCGGTATCAGTTTTTATACTTTCCAGGCAATGTCTTATATGATCGATGTCTACAGAGGCGACACGCCCTGTCAGAAATCGTTTCTTTCTCTTTTGCTTTATGTTTCATTCTTTCCCCAACTTATCGCAGGCCCGATCGTTCGCTATAAAGATATTGCGGAGCAGATCCCGAACCGAAATGCCGATATCGAAAGTATTTTTGACGGTATTTATCGCTTTTCTGTCGGTCTTGCGAAAAAAGTTATTCTCGCAAATCCTTGCGGTGAAGCTGCGGAAACGCTTCTCGGTATGACTGTTTCCGAGTCGGTTCTCGGTAAATGGACGGGTATTCTTTTCTTTGCCTTGCAGATATATTTCGATTTTTCGGGCTATTCCGATATGGCGATCGGCCTTGGACAGATCTTCGGATTTAAATTCAAAGAAAATTTCGATTATCCGTATATGTCAAAGAGTGCAACCGAATTTTGGCGCCGTTGGCATATTTCTCTCGGAACATTTTTCCGAGATTATATCTATATTCCGCTCGGCGGTAACAGAAAACGCTGGCTTTTCAACGTCTTCGCCGTCTGGTTCTTAACGGGGCTCTGGCACGGCGCATCGTGGAATTTTGTCCTCTGGGGGCTTTTCTATGCATGCCTTCTCGTTCTCGAAAAGAAGTTTTTATTTAAGCTCTGGGATAAGATACCGACCGTTCCTCGCACCGTTTTTCAATATGTCTACACTGTTTTTATAACGCTCATCGGCTGGACTGTCTTTTATTTTACTGATTTCGGCACTCTCATTTCAACCCTCTCGACGATGTTCGGGCTTTCCGGCGCTTCGTTTAATGACATTTTTATCGATTCTGTCATAAAAGACAATGCGGTTCTGCTTATCGTCTCTCTTGTTTTTGCTTTTCCGCTGTCTCGGTTTATCTGTAAAAAAATCGGCGACGCAATCAAAAATGAAAATATTTTTTCAGTGTTGAAGACGGTCTTTACGATCGCCGCGATCTTCGTCTCGACCGCACTTCTTGCAGGCAATTCGTATAATCCGTTTTTATATTTCAGATTTTAATGTAAATTTCAATGAAAGGAAGGATCAGATTGAAAAAAATAAAAACAGTCTGTGTCGCTGTCGTTGCCGTATTTTTACTGTCTGCGACTTTGCTCAATATTTTTTATCCCGAGCGCCCGACCGTATCCGAGCGTGAAAACCGTACCCTCGCATCTTTTCCGAAATTTACGTTATCTTCTTTGCTTGACGGTTCATTCTTTTCGGGAATAGATTCTTTTGTTTCCGATAACTTTATCGGCAGAGAAATGCTCGTCGATGTTGCGCAGAAAATCAAGGGATATCACAGCCTCTCCGCTTTTATGCCGAAGGATGAAGAAGAGGTCGTATTCCTTCCATCAAAAACGGGTCAGACAACGGTTGATGATCCGTCTGACGATTTTGAAGATAAATCCGATCTTATAATAGAAGAAAAAGAGGAAACAGAAGACTCTCAACCGACCGTTTCTCCCGATATTCCCGAAAATATCCCTCTTTCTCCCGACGATGAAGGTTATATTCCGCCTCAGAGAGAACCGATTGAAGAGCCTGAAAACGGAAATTCCGATATCCCCGTCGAGACTCCCGACGGAGAAGATATAAATCAGAGTGAAGATTCTACAGACTCTGCGTCCGAAGAATCTGTAGAAACGGAAGAGACAGTTCCTCCCGAAGAAGTGACGGACGAAGTTATTTCTGAACCCGAACCCGTCCCCGAAATTCCGCAGGTGCCGTCTGTCGATACGACCGTAAACGAAGTCGAAAACAACACTGACAGCAACGAAGCAGAATTTCTCTCCGACGGCTATATCATTTACCGCAATGCCGTTTATTCGATTCCGTATCTTGTAAAATCGGTTGCAAAACAGTACGGCGAAGCGATTGACCGTTATTCCGAACTTTTCCCCGAATCCCGTGTTTCCATTCTCGTCGCCCCACTTTCTTCGGGTATGATCGATAACGAATCCATCAAGAAAAAGATCACAAATCAGAAATCCATAATCGACTCAATAAACTCATATTGCGGCGAAAATATCAATAAGATAAATGTTTATGATGCGCTCTATGCTCATCGCGACGAACATATTTATTTCAGCTCCGACCATCATTGGACCGCTCTCGGCGCATATTACGCTTATGCTGAGTTTGCGCGTTCAGTCGGTCTTGAACCCACTCCGATCGAAAAAATGGAAAAAGTTCTTTTGAATTCCGCATGGAAAGGTACTGCGTATTCTATGACGGGTGACGAGCGAACCAAAGAGTTTTCCGACGAACTTTATGCCTATCTGCCCACGAAGGACAACACAATGACCGTTTACGCAAAAAACGGAACTTCGAAGAAAAACGGCTGTATCCGAACTTCTTATAAGAGCTATACCGCTTTTATCGACGGCGATAACCCATATACGATAATTTCCGTTCCGGATAATCCGTCGGATATGACAGTTCTTGTTCTCAAGGATTCCTACGGTTGCGCATTTGTTCCGTATCTTTGCGAACATTACAGAACGATCATTGTAGCCGATCCGAGACATGTCGGCTTTGATCTTTACGATCTTCTTAAAGATTATCCGTTAAAAGATATTATATTTATGACGAATATTTTCAATCCGAATGTCTCGTCATGGGTCAAAAATGTCAACAGAATTATCGGCAATTAGCCAATCTTTCTCGAGATAAACCAGTTTATTTCGGCGCTTGCAAGCAGAATATACATGCAGAAATAGACCCACAGCATCAGCAAAACGACCGCTGTAAGACTGCCGTAAATATAATCGTAATTTGAAAAATTATCAAAATAGAATGAAAACAGGAACGAAAACCCTATCCAGCCCGTTGCGCAGATGATCGCGCCCGGAAGCTCGCGCAGGGCTTTCGTTCTTCTGTTTGGAACAAAAATATAGATAAACCAAAAGATCCCCGTGAGGAGCGCAAAGCCGAGGACCCACCGTAAAACCGAGGCAATAAAAGAAAAACGCAGAAATTCCGATGCCGCATCGAGAATAAAGCTACCGAATGTCCACAAAAAAAGCGTTGCTACGAGCGCCAAAAGGAAAAATACGGTGTATATGACGGAGCCGATCCTGATGCTTACGATATTTCTCGTCTCGCTTGCGCCGAAAACGGAGTTCAGCCCTTCCGTTATTGCATGAAAGCCCCGAGATGCGGACCAGATCGAAGTTATTACCGTTATCGGTACGACTGCCGAGAATTTTTTGCTTCTCATTTCGGAGAATACGTCCTGCAGAAGTTTTGCGACCGATTCAGGCAGATACGTCTCGAAAAAAGTATTAAAATCGCTTTCCGTTATCGGGAAATATTCGATCAGTGAAAGGAGCAGCATTGCGAACGGGAAAAGCGAAATTATAAGAAAAAGTGCCGCGTTTGCGGCAGAGGCGGAGACTGAGTCCCTGCCGAGCTTTCGAACGAACGCAGTAATGAACGTTAAAATTGACCAGAAAAAATTCTTTTTCATAAAATCTTCCGTAAATACGAATTTCCCGAGCTTGTCGGGCATATAATTTCTATATGAAATATCTTAAAAAATAATTCGACTGTATAAAATCGTATTTTGTTTTTTATTGAAATATGCTAAAAAGAAAAGGAAATGATCATGAAATATTTACCGGAGGGTTTTGGTTTTTCGGAAAACCAGTATACGTATACGCTCGCAAATCTCGAGCAGGCGAGGGTTCAGAATAAAATCATCGAGGCTCGTGCTACGATGTGCGACAGTTCGCATAACCTTATTGTCGATCTCGGGTGCATGAAAGGTATCGTGCCCAGGATCAATGCGTGTGTCGGGATAAAAGACGGCTCGGTGCGCGATATCGCAGTTCTTTCGCGGGCAGGTAAGATCTGCTGTTTTTACGTTGAAGGGTATGAATATCGAAACGGGGAGCGGTTCGCCGTTCTGAACCGTGAAAAAGCAATGAGAGAAGCGCTTTTTTATATGACGGAAAACCTGCATCCGGGAGATGTGATCGATGCAAAGATCACTCATATCGAACGCTTCGGCGCATTTGCGGATATCGGTTGCGGAAATGTAGGACTTATTAATATCGAAAACTGCTCCGTTTCCCGTATTACTCATCCGTCCGAACGGTTTTATTGCGGTCAGAGGATAAAAGCTGTTATAAAAGATATCGACAGATCTCTATGCCGTTTCACTCTTTCGCATAAAGAACTTCTCGGAACATGGGAAGATAACGTTTCGGGTTTTTCTGTCGGTCAGACGGTCAGCGGCGTTGTGCGGTCGGTAATGGATTACGGGGTTTTTGTCGAACTAACGCCTAATCTTTCGGGGCTTGCGGAAATACATACTGACGATATTGTGTCTTCTCTTCCGGTTCCCGGCTCGACTGCAACGGTATATATAAAAAGTATTATACCCGAAAAGATGAAAATAAAGCTGAATATGATAGATTTCGGGGAATCTCAGCCGAAAGAAAAAATATCCTACCGATACTTTTTGCCCGTTTCGGGTCACTTTGATTCGTTCGTCTATTCTCCGCAGTCTTCGGATAAAAAAATAATAACGAACTTCTGAAAAAAACAGAGAGCCGAATTTCGACTCTCTGTTTATCTGTTTATTGAATTTTATGCGAGGCAGAAACGGTATACTCTGGAGAGATATTTTTCGTCTTTTTCGTAGTTTGTAATAACGAGACGAACCATTCTTGCCTTGACGGGGGTGAATTCTCTGACGGTCAGAGTGTCTGTGTTGTCTTTGACTTCGTCTGCGATCTGCCACTCGTCTTCATTTTTCATCTTATATTCAAGACGGTAATTTCTCAAGTTGAGCGAGAAGCCGAGACGCGCGCCGCTGCCCTGAACAATCCACTTGGAGATCGTCTTTTCGCCGTTAATGCGTACTTCAACGGAAACTTCGCCGTTTTCGTCGAACTTGGAAGTCCAGCATTTATTGCCTTCGCCGTCGAAAATTCTTTCGGGGTTATCGCCGCCTTCGTGAAGGATACTAGCTTTACACTGATGGTTTTCGAGAAGATCTGTACCGAAATCGATCGTTTCAGCCGTAAGTGTAACGTCGCCTTTTATTGCAACGAGAGCACGTGTTTCGTCTGTAAAGAAGATGCCGTCGCCTGTCCAATGGCTGAATACTTTGCCGTTTTCGTATTTGAGCGGAGCTTCGATCATGATGATCTTATCTTTGCCGACATACTGAACTTCTTCGCCGTTCTCGGTCTTGATTGTTACTTTATAAGTTTCTTCGGTTTCCGAGGAGTCGTAAAGAAGAGCCGCAGGGGTCGTATCCGCATTATCGCAGAGAGCCGCGGTTGCCGCAGTGATGACGATATTATCATCAGTCGGGAATTTAACAGTCTTTACGCCTTCAACATCTATGCAATATTTGAACAGATATGCGAAGAGATAAAGTCTGTCGCCGTCTGCGTTATGGGTGTGGGTGTAGATAGCCGCAAGATCATCTCTCTTGACGTTTGCAAGGTATGTCTTGCCGCCGATAGGAGCATCCCAACTGCCACCGAGCATATCCCATTTACCGATATGTTCGCCGAAGTCCTGAATATTTAATTTAACGGGTTTGCCGTCAAGCTCAAAGGTCGCTTCTCTGTCTCCGTTTGCCGCAGCAACGATCCAGAGTTTCTTTGTGCCTTCAGGGATCGTAACGGTCTGACCTGCGCAGATCATACCGTTCATCTTGCCTTTTTTGCCCATTTCGAACGGTATACCGCCGGAAACGATGCTTTCTTCATACATTTCTTCGGGGATAGATACGCCGTTGAAGAGATCGCCTGCGGTTCTCTTATCGTTGAGAGAAGTTATGCGTTTGTCGTACGGAAGCTCGATAGTCTTCGTCTTTGCCTTGCCGCAAACATTGTCATCGGCAACGAGTGTAAGGGCAAAAGTCTTTACAGCGTACGGGGTGAGGTCAAACGTAAGAACATTGTCTTTTGCGTCAGCCGCACCGATCTCGGTTTCGTAACCGTTCGTTTCAACTGCATCAACGATATTTCTGCCGAACTTGAGGAATGCGCCGTTAACGCCCTTGCCTGTCATTTCCTGAACACGGACGATAAGTCTGTCGCCTTTTTCTTCTTTCTTGACTGCTTTGACGATGAATTCTTTGCCGCTCTGTTCAACAAGCGAGAATTCGCTGACTTTGCCTTCGTGTTTGTTTGTAATGAACGGAATGATGGGCTGGTTTACTGCTGCCGCCTGAGCGGGGATATCTGTTCTGAAACCTTCGTGAGAACAAATAGAATATTTGAAAATATTAGTTCCGAAATCCTGGAAGCACTGGGTGGACCAACGGAGAGCGCCCCAGTTCGGGGTGTGGATAAGCGTAAGTCTGAAAAGACCGTCTTCGGGCTTATCGATACCGTATTTACAGTCGTTGAGAATAGAAACACCGTATTCGCCGCTCTTATCTGTAATATCAGCCCACTGATGATGAGAATATTCGTAATAAGGCTCGCTGTTGGAATTGCCGCGGGTGATAGCGCCGAGACCGAGGTCGAAATCGGCATTTTCGTTTTTCGCGGTGAGGGGGAATGTGACTTTGAGAAGCGAATGGATCTCGCGCCATTCAACCTTGCAGTCAACATCGACTCTTTCAGCGCCTTCAAAGAGGCTTACGGTCTGAACGAAAATGCTGTTGCCATAATATCTCGTGATCTTGAGCGCAACAACTGCGGGACCGTTGTCGACGATCTCGATCTCGGGGGTGCCGCCGACATAATTCGGTTCGGCAATGAAACTCGAATAATCGATCTCCCAGGACGGCCATTCGCGTGATTCGTCATGAGTTATCTGAAGTCTGGACGGTTTTTCGAGAAGTTCTTTGCCGAGGATCTTATCGAAAACGGATGCGATATCGCCGTTTTCATCGATCGTAACTTTGAATTTTGCGTTTTCGAGGGTGGATTCGGTAACGGAAAGCGAAGTTTCAACGCCGCATTTAACGTCGCTCGGTCTTACGTCGTAAACCTTGAAAGCAACGGAAGGAACGTTTGCCGTAAATTTAACGACGCCGTTCTTGATCTGAGCGGGAACTTCGTTGCCGTCAGCATCGTAAACTCTGACAAAATCTGCCTTGATATCGGTCTTTGCTTCAACGGGGCCGCAGACTGCAGTCGAGACGGGGTTGAATACAACAACGGGAATACCTTCGACATTTGTTTTGAGTGTCTTTGCAACTGCGCCGACAGAGTTTTTGAGTTCGTTTGCAAACATATTGAGAGAAACCACGTAGTCGTTATGAGAGAACGCATAAGCTCTCGGCAGAGAAGTTCCGGGAAGGTCATCGTGGAACTGATGCCAGAGGAACTGCTTCCATGCGAAATCGAAGTTTTCGGAAGGATATTTTTCGCCTGCAAGGAGTTTTGCCATGCTTGCCGCTTTTTCTGCGCTGTCTGCGAGGAGTTCGTTTTTACGGTTCCAGCGTTTGTTTATGGTTCTCGAAGAAAATGCGCCGTAGCCGTGGGGAATGAGGAGTTCTCCGTCGTAAACGGGAAGATTTTCTTTTTCTTCGGGAGTAAGTTCGTTGAAGAACTGGTCGGTGGTGGACATAACGACTTCGTAAAGTCCGCCGTCTTTATCGTCAAGAGCTTCCTGTACCATTCTTGCGGATGATTCTTTGGGGCTTCCGCCGTAGTCACCTGTGCCGAAATAGATCGCTTTTTTGCTGACACCGGAAACTTCTTCATTCTTTTCGATCATTTTGAGGTACGATTCACGGCTGTTGATGGGGCTCTGATCGTCGTTATCGTCAAAGTTGTAGCCGTATCCGCCCGGATCAAGATATGTATAAACAAAATTGCCGTCGGGACCTTTCCATTTGCCGACGTCCATACGTACTTCATCTTCGCCCTTGAACGGTTTGAGAACTTCGCCGTCTTTGATTACGGGCTGGCCGAGACCCCAAACGAGCTTCTGGGTAGAGAAGCCGTTAAGACCCATATGTGCTTCAACGGAGGGGAGGCTGTACGGGAAACCGAAACAGTCTGTAAGGAATATATCGGTGCTCTTCTTGCCGAATTCTTTTTCGAAGAAGCCGTTACCGAGAAGGATCTGACGCATCAGAGCTTCCGAGGAAGGTACGTTAACGTCGCATGCATCCCACGAGCTTCCGGCAACGTTCCATCTGCCCTGCGCAACGTAATCTTTAAGCTTTTCATACATATCGGGATAATATTCTTTTGCAAGCTTATATCTGAATGCACCTTCAAAATTGAATTTATATCCGGGGTATTTTTCAAGAAGATCAAAGTTCTGAACCAAAGTGTTTTTTACGCAGTCACGGATAGTGTCCTGAATATCCCAGTTCCACTGAGTATCAAGATGCGCGTCCGAAACAGCATAAAGTTTTCTTTTTTTCTTTTCCTGTTTTGCTGACATATTATTCACCTCGTAAATTTTTCCGTTTGGAAATTTTAGTGCGGAATATTGTTAAATTCAGTATATCATAAACCATCCCGAAAATCAAGGAATTTTGAAATGTAACAAAAAGTTCCCATTTAACTCTTTTCTGTTTTACAAAAAGATGATATAATCATTAAAACACACAGCAAAGGATTTTTTTATGAGTACATACGAGATCAAAGTTAAGATCGAATCTATTTTAGACAAACTTTCGGAATTGAAGAAAACAATTTCAAAATACGTAGGCAAAAGAGAGCTTATAATCGTTGCGATCGTTGCGGTCATAATCTTCGCAATCGTTTGCGATAAACCGTTTTCGGGCGATTATTTTTCGATGTTCAAACCGTCTTTCTGGTCTGCGCAGGAGATAAAGAGCGAAAGAAGCTATAAAATTACGATCCCCGAAGCAGGCTCAAGCGACAGCGGTATCGAGCTTGACAACGTCGTCATCAAAGATATTTCCGATGAGCTTACCGACGAAATAACAAACGCAAAAGAGTATATTATCTCGCAGATCGATTTTCAGGTTGAGACCGCCATGGATGTTTTTGTCCCCAAGAACGAAGTAAGGGAGCAGGTTCAGATCTTCGAAACCGGCAGACTTGATTACGGCAAGGGCTACGATGCTTATTATTTCATCTTTACCCCCGGCGGCGAATATTCAGGTAATAAAATTCTTCAGGTTGCTATTCATAAAGACGATGTACTTATAAGCGCATCTTTCAGAAGCCGTTGGACAAAGTTTGATAAGAACTTCGATCAGGCTTTCGATATGATCAAATCGATCAGAATTAAGTAATTAAAATTAAAACGGTCACGATTTATCGTGACCGTTTTTGTCTGTTAAATTTCAAAAGTAACCGTATTATCCGTTACGTTCAAAACTGTTCCGAGTGCTTCGTCTTCCGAAACCGCGCCGACAAGGCTATTGACTTTACAGATATTTCTCATGCAGATCTTCAGGTTTTTGAATGATCCGTCTAGGGTTACGGTGATTTTTCCGTTTTCGTTGACGGCTTTTGCTGTCAATGCGAGATTTCCTTTGTTATCGTAAACGACTGTCTCCGCTTTGTCTTTGAGCGCGAAAATGTTGAGCGTCAGTCCGTCCGTATAATCGTAAACGGTTTCGGAGTTGTTGCCGCCGATAGGAAGGATCGAGTTTTCGCGGACGAAGAGGGGAAGGGAGAAGAAATCGTAATTATCGGTCATCCATTTGCCGCCGATCTTCGTTTCGTTAGAAAGAAGATGAGTCCATTCGCCTTCAGGCAGATAATAAGTGACGTCTCCCGATTCTCTGAAAACGGGGGCAACCATGAGGCGGTCGCCGAGCATATACTGACGGTCGAGATCTTCGCACGGAATATCGTCAAATTCGAGAACCATTGCGCGCATCGTCGGAACGCCAGTCAGATGCGTATTTACAGCCGTCGAGAAAATATACGGCATAAGCGAGCATTTAAGCTCGGAGAACGCCTTGACGACAGCGACGGATTCTTCGCCGTTTTCTTCGCCCTCTTTTGAGAAGAGCCAGGGCACACGGTATGAATTTGAGCCGTGGAGACGGGAATGCGTCGAAAGAAGACCGAATGCCGCCCAGCGCTTGTAGACGTCTGCAGGGGCAGTCCCCTCAAAGCCCGAAATATCGTGGCTCCAGAAGCCGAAGCCCGACATACAGAACGAAAGACCGCCGCGGAGCGATTCTGACATCGAAGAGTAGTTCGAACTGCAGTCGCCGCCCCAATGAACGGGGAATTTCTGACCGCCCGCAGTCGCGCTTCTTGCAAAAACTACGGCTTCGTTCTTACCCTTGTATTCTTCGAGAAGATCGAAAACGCATTTATTATATAAATATGTATAGTAGTTATGCATACGGACAGGATCACTGCCGTCGAAATACGCAACATCTAAAGGAATTCTCTCACCAAAGTCCGTCTTGAAGCAGTCAACGCCCTGATCTAGCAGTTTTCTGAGTTTATCCTGATACCATTTCCAAGCATCAGGATTTGTAAAGTCAACGAGCGCAAGTCCTGCCTGCCATTCGTCCCATTGCCATACATCGCCGTTCGGACGTTTGAGCAGATAGCCGTTTGCCATGCCTTCCTTGAAAAGCGGAGATTTCTGACCGATATACGGGTTGATCCAGACGCAGATATTCAGCCCGTGATCTTCTTTCATGACCTTTAACTGATGATCGATATCCGGGAACATCGCTTTGTCCCACTCAAAATTGCACCATTCGTTTTCGCGCATCCAGAAGCAGTCAAAATGGAAGACCTGAAGCGGGATATTTCTCTCTTCCATGCCTTTGACAAAGCTCATGACGGTCTCTTCGTCGTAATTTGTCGTGAACGATGATGAAAGCCACAGGCCGAACGTCCACGCAGGCGGAAGCGCAGGCTTGCCTGTTACATTCGTATAATTACGGAGAACATCTTTCATATCCTCGCCGCCGATGACCATAAAATCGATCTTTTCACCGGGAACTGAAAACTGAACTCTCGTTACCTGCTCCGAGCAGATCTCATGAGAAACGGGGCCCGGATCGTTGACAAACACACCGTAATTTCTGTTTGTTAGATAAAACGGAACGCTCTTGTACGCAATTTCCGTGCACGTGCCGCCGTCTTCGTTCCATGAATCCACGACCTGACCGTTTTTGACGAACGGGGTAAATCTTTCGCCGAGACCGTAGATCTTCTCGCCGATATCAACGTCAAGCTGAACACGCATAAAGTTCTTTGCCTTTACAGCATCTGTCTTTGTGCCGCCGAGATCGAGATCCATCTGCTTTGCCATGAAATCTTCGTCCTGAACTTTTATGGTGCTTATCGTCGTATCTCCGAAGCGGTTTCCGATGCTCGTAAGCTTTTTATCTTTATAATAGTAGGTGAAGCTGCTGGGACGTTTGTTGATGACGAGCTTTGTGTCACCGCTCTTTATCGTTAATTTTTCTGCGGTTTCTTCAATTTCGGGCATTATTCCCGCATCATTTATATCAAAAGAGGGCATCTTTTTACTGCAACCCAGAAAATGGTGCGCTTCGATGCGTATAACGTTCAGCTGCGGAGACGAAACGTACATTTCAATAATAGTTCCGCCAACGGGACGGCTGTCTCCTGCGTAGGGGACGCTGTAAAGGTATACCCTTTTACCTTCAACTCGAACTTCTCTTATCTGACCGACGCTTGTTATCGAAACGCCGTTTCTTCTCATCCAATATCCTTTTGTGAATTTCATGGAACGGAGCTCCTTTATTTTTTTTATTGTATTTATAATAACACTTTTTCTCGTTAAAGTCAATAAATTCATTGACAAAAAAACTTTAATATGATACAATTAAAAAAACTTCTGAAAGGTTTTGAGATCATGGATATAATAAAAGATAAAAAAACCGCAGGCGCTGACGAAAAAACTCCGTCGCTTGCTCAATATTTTTCCTGGGTAAACAATACAAACGAGGGATCTACCGAAGAACAGACCCTTGCAAACCTCGATTATTTCCGCTGGCTTAAAGAAACTTACGGCATGCAGATCGATATCTACGCATGGGATGCCGGAAACCTCGACGGTTCCGCCTCAACGTATGAAAAACTTGACGGCGAAAAGCTCTCAAAACAGTATCCGAACGGCTACACCAATATCGCAAAAGTTGCAAAAGAGCTCGGCATAAAGCTGGGTGTATGGTGCGGCCCCGACGGCTTCGGCGATACGGAAGAAGAAGCGAAAGCCCGTCACGAACTGCTGGTTTCTCTTTGCCGTGATTACGAATTCGGCCTTTTCAAAATGGACGGTGTCTGCTCCGGCCTCCGCCCCGAAAAACGTCCCGAATTCTGCCGTATGATGGAAGAATGCAGAAAATATTCTCCCAACCTTATCCTTCTTAACCACCGTCTCGATCTCGGCGAAGGTCTGAAATATGCCACTACATTTCTTTGGCAGGGCGGCGAAACTTATGTTGACGTCCATACCGCAAACCCCGGCACCGCGCCTCATCATAGAGCTTTCACCTTCACAAGAGGCGAAGTTGAGGGACTTCAGCGCCTTACCGAAGACCACGGTGTTTGCCTTTCTTCTTGTATGGACCGTTTTGACGACGATCTTATCTATCAGGCATTCAACAGATGCCTCATCCTTGCTCCCGAAATTTACGCTAATCCCTGGCTTTTGCGCGATGATGAGCACGCAAAACTCGCGCATATCTATAATCTTCACCGGAGACTTCGCGATATTCTCGTTGACGGCATGATCCTTCCCGAAGATATCTACGGTGTCAACGCAGTCGCACGCGGCAACGGTGAACGCAGAATCCTTTCTTTCGGCAACCCGAGTTGGAAAAAGAAGACCGTCACCGTAACTTTAAACGAAGAGATCGGCCTCGAAAAATGCGATAAAGTTGCGGTAATTATTCATCATCCCTATACGCATCTTCTTGGCGTTTACGAATACGGTCAGTCTGTACCCGTAAATGTCGATCCGTTCAGAGCAGTTCTCCTTGAGATCTGCGATGCCGAAAAAGCGCCGAAGCTTCTTTGCGATAAACCGCATCAGGTAATCGGACTTGACGGATATAAACTTGTCGATACCGAATATAATATCAAAAAGATCGGTGTTACCGCTTCTGTTCCCATTCCCGCAACAAATGCCGCAAGACTCGCCGAGACTGCGCTCTTTACTATGGATAACGACTCGCTTGAACGTCGTTCTCTCCGCCGCGCAGGTCCGACCGCTATTCCCGAAGTTCAGAAAACAAGAGATTTCTTCTTCAATCAGAGAAACTATGTTTTACGCGGCTGTGACAGCGAATTTGCGTTTGACGGCAAAAAAGATACTTTCTTTGACGGTGTTTCTTTCTACCGTTGGGGCAATATGCGGCTTGACGGCGGCTGCCTGCGAGTTGACTTCGGCAAAGAATTCAATGCCGACAGAGTTGAATTTGAATATTTCGTTCCTAATACTCCGACCCTCGAATGTTCCGAGAATAAAGCTCCCGAAAAGATCGATATCTCCACCGATCTTCTCCGCTGGAGAACATTTAAGGATCAGAAGATCGATGTTATCGAAGAAGAGACCGTTACCGTTGTTTCAAGCCATGCTGACGAAGTTTATCAGCTCGACGGCAAACGCTGTGTCCTTTCGTTCGATATAAAAGGCTCTGTTCGCTATCTCCGTATGCCCGAGCCTCTGAGCAGAATTTACCGTATTTCTCTTGTTAAAGACGGAAAGATTCTCGAACTCGAAAATCCCAGAGCGAACAACCTCATGCCGTCCATCGAAAAACGTCCCGTTATCGGCGCGCAGAAGACAGTCGTCCGCGTTAAACGTGAAGACTGGAAAGAGGGTTGCTACCTCTCTATCGCAATGGAAGGTGTTCACGGCGTTGACGGTGCATTCGTTGCCATGGAATGTATGGATAATCTTTATGCGGCGCCCGACCGTGCTCCGTCGTTTAGGTCGAACGTATGGGAGTGTTGCGTGCGTAAAGTTGACCGTAATTATACATATTACATCCCCGTGACAAAAGAGATGCTTGACAGAGATCTTACAGTCTGGGTTCTCCTCTTCGATAAAGAACATACCGATTTTGTTTCGGACATTTACCTTTGCGATCCGCTTAACTGAAGTTTATTAAATAAAAGGGGTATTGAACAATGAACGTTAAAAATAAAAAAACAGCAGGTGCGGATGAAAAAACTCCGTCCCGTGCGCAGTATTTTTCATGGATAAACAGCACATTTGAAGGTTCTACCGAAGAGCAGACCCTTGCAAATCTCGAATATTTCCGCTGGATAAAGGATACCTACGGTATGCAGCTCGATATTTACGCTCTCGATGCCGGTAATCTTGACGGCAATGCAGGAACGTATCAGACTTTCGACAGCGAAAAAATGAAGAGAAAATATCCCGGCGGTTATAAAAATATCGGTAAGGCCGCTGCTGAGCTCGGCACAAAACTCGGTATGTGGTGCGGTCCCGACGGCTTCGGCGATACAGAAGAAGAAGCGGCGGCACGCCATGAACTTATGGTTTCACTTTGCCGCGATTATGAATTCGGGCTTTTGAAATTGGATGCATGTTGTTCGGGGCTCCGTCCGGAAAAACGTCCCAACTTTGAACGTATGGCTGTTGAGTGCCGTGAGTATAATCCCGATCTTATTATTCTTAACCATCGTATAGATCTTGGCGAATGCGAAAAATATGCCACCACTTTCCTCTGGCAGGGCGGCGAAACTTATGTTGACGTTCATCAGGCGAACCCCTGTACCGCGCCTCATCACAGAGCCTTCATATTCTCAAGGGGCGAAGTTGACGGTCTTAAACGTCTGACCGAGGACCACGGCACTTGTCTTTCATCTTGTATGGATCGCTTTGAAGACGATCTTATCTATCAGGCGTTCAACAGATGTCTTATCCTTGCTCCGGAAATTTACGGAAATCCCTGGCTTTTGCGTGATGATGAACACGCAAAGCTCGCTCATATCTATAATCTTCACCGCAGACTTCGTGATATCCTCGTTGACGGCATGACCCTTCCCGAAGATATCTACGGAATCAATGCCGTAAGCCGCGGAAACGGTGAACGCAGAATCCTTTCTTTCGGCAATCAGAGCTGGGAAAAGAAGACCGTCACCGTAGCTTTAAACGAAGAAATAGGCCTCGAAAAATGCGATAAAGTCTCAGTCATCATCCACCATCCGTATACTCATCTTATCGGAACTTTCGAATACGGTCAGGCTGTTCCCGTGAATGTCGACCCGTTCAGAGCAGTTCTTCTTGAGATCTGTAACGCCGAAAAAGCTCCCAAGCTTCTTTGCGATAAGCCGCATCAGGTTATCGGCCTTGACGGCTATAAGCTTGTCGATACCGAATACAATATCAAAAAGATCGGTACGACGGCTTCCGTCTCTGTTCCGTCCGATGCCGTAAAATATGCCGAAACAGTATTTTTCAGAACGGATAACGATTCTCTCGAAAAACGTTCGCTTCGCCGTGCAGGTCCGACTTCTATCCCCGAAGTTCAGAAATGCCGTGATATTTTCTTCAATCAGCCTAACTATCTCCTTCGCGGTTGCGACGGTGAGTTCGCATTTGACGGCAAGAAAGATACGTTCTTTGACGGTGTTTCGTTCTACCGTTGGGGCGGCCTGCGTATAGACGGCGGCTGTCTGCGTGTTGACTTCGGTAAAGAATTTGAAGCCGACAGGGTGGAATTTGAGTATTTCGTTCCCTATCAAGCAACATATGAATGCTCAGAAAATAAAGCCCCCGAAAGCATTTCCGTTTCCACTGATCTTTCCGACTGGAGAACTTTTGCAGACCGTAAAATAGATATAATCGAAAAAGAAACTGCCGGTGTTTGTCTGCACAGCACCGATGAGATCTATGATGTTGACGGTGATCGCTGCGTTCTTTCGTTCGATCTTTCCGGTTCTGTTCGTTATCTCCGTATGCCCGATCCTGTCAGCAGAATTTACAACATCTCACTCTTCAAGGACGGCAAAAAGCTCTGCCTTGAAAATCCCACAGTCAATAATCTCTGGGCTTCAACGGAAAAACGTCCCGTTATCGGCGCACAGAAGACAGTCGTTCATGTTAAACACGAAGATTGGAAAGAAGGCAGTTATCTTTCCGTTGCTCTGGAAGGTAAACACGGTGTTGACGGCGCTTTTGCGTTTGTGGAATGTGATGATAATATCTACACTGCACCCGACCGCGCTTCTTCGTTCAGAGTTAACGCTTGGGAATGCCCGTCTCGCTCTGTCGACCGTAATTATACGTATTATGTTCCCGTTACCGAAGAAATGCTCGACCGTGATCTCACCGTCTGGGTCCTCCTCTTTGATAAGGATAATACTGATTTTACATCCGATATCTACCTCTGCGATCCTCTTAACTAAAATATTTTGAGAAAGGATTTTGCATCTATGGCTGTAAAAAATAAAAAAACAGCAGGCGCGGATGAAAAAACTCCGTCCCGTGCGCAGTATTTTTCTTGGTTAAGCCATACTCTGGAAGGAGCTACTGAAGAACAGATACTTACGAATCTCGATTATTTCCGTTGGTTGAAGGATACCTACGGTATGCAGCTTGATATTTTTGCTCTTGATGTCGGTAACCTTGACGGTGCTTCGGGAATGTATCAAACAATAGACAGCGAAAAGATCAAGAAACAGTATCCGGAGGGATATAAAAATATTGTCAAAACTGCTGACAGTATCGGTGCAAGACTCGGACTTTGGTGCGGTCCCGATGGCTTCGGAAATACTGAAACGGAAGCCGAATCTCGCAGAGAACAGATGGTTTCGCTTTGCCGTGATTATAACTTCGGACTTTTTAAGGTCGATGAAGTCTGTTCAAGACTTCGCCCGAATAAACGCTCTGAATTTTGCAAGATGATGGAAGAATGTCGAAAATATACCCCCGATCTTATAGTTCTTAACCATCGTCTGCATCTTGCCGATGGAGATAAATATGCTACTACCTCCCTTTGGCAAGGCGGTGAAACATATGTGGATATTTTAACTCATAACCCATGTACTGCCCCGCATCACCGTGCTTTTATTTTCTCAAGAGGTGAAGTAGACGGACTGCAACGTCTTTCTGAGGATCACGGCGTTTGTCTTTCCTCGTGTATGGATAGGTTTGACGATGATCTTATCTATCAGGCGTTCAACAGATGCCTTATCCTTGCTCCCGAAATTTACGCTAATCCTTGGCTTCTACGTGATGATGAACATGCGAAGCTTGCTCATATCTATAATCTCCATCGCAGACTTCGCGATATCCTCGTTGACGGTATGATACTGCCTGATAATTTATACGGCGAAAATGCGGTCAGTCGCGGTAACAGCGAATGCAGAATCGTATCTTTCGGTAATCCGAGCTGGAAAAAGAAAACCGTTAACGTATCTTTAAATGAAGAGATAGGCCTTGAAAAATGCGATAAAGTTTCAGTCATTATTCATCATCCTTATACGCATCTTCTCGGCGTTTACGAATACGGTCAGTCTGTTCCCGTTATTGTCGATCCGTTCAGAGCGGTTCTTCTTGAAATTTGCAATGCTGAAAAGGCACCTAAACTTCTTTGTGATAAACCGCATCTGGTTATCGGCGAAAACGAGTTTAAAATTATAGATACGAAATATGAAATCAAAAAGATCGGTGTTACTGCTTCTTGTGATCTGCCGTCTGATTCCGTAAAACTTGCTGAAACTGCGTTTTTTACGATGGATAACGATTCTCTTGAAGCCAGGTCGCTTCGTCGGGCAGGAAAAACGTCAATTCCTGAAGTTCAAAAATGCAGAGACATGTTTTTTAATCAAAAAACATATAAGCTTCGCGGTTGTGAAGGTAAATATGCTTTCGACGGAAATAAAGATACATTTTTTGACAGTATTTCTCGTTTCAGGTGGGACGGATTACGCTTAGACGACGGTTGTTTACGTGTCGATTTCGGTGAGGAATTTGATGCCGACAGCGTTGAGTTTGAGTACTTCGAGCCTGATTGTCCGACATATGAATCTCCTGCAAATATTATTCCCGAAAAAGTAGATGTTTCGACGGATCTTCTTGATTGGAACGATTTTTCCGAAAGTAAACTTGATACCGTATGTTCGGAAACGGTTGAGGTTGTACGAGACTGGAATGACGAACTTTATAAACTTGACGGTAAACGTTTGGTTCTTACATTTAAACTGAACGGAAAGATTCGTTATCTTCGTATGACGTCTCCTATGAATAGAATTTACCGTATATCTCTCTTAAAAGACGGTAAACAGATTGATCTGAAAGAACCGAAAGTTAACGATCTCCTTCCCTCTACGGAATTCCGTCCTGTTATCGGTGCGCAGAATACTGTTGTTCATGTTGATCGTAAAGATTGGAAAGAAGGCAGCTATCTTTCGGTTGCAATGGAAGGTGTTCATGGTGTTGACGGAGCTTTTGCCGTTGTTGAATGTGCGGGTAAAATTTACGGTGCTCCTGACCGTGCTCCGTCTTTCAGAGCAAATGTATGGGAATACCGCGTAAGTCCTACGGACCGTAACTATACCTATTATTTCCCCGTAACAGAGGAAATGCTTGACAAAGATCTTACCGTTTGGGTTTTGCTTTTCGATAAAAACCATACATCTTTTGTCTCAGACATTTACCTTTGCGATCCTCTTAACTGAAAATAAAAAAGTCCGTCCTGTACATTATCGTACAGGACGGATGTTTTATATGATTCTGCAACTGTAAGCCGCAATTTTGTATCCAAGATTTACAGGATCGATCTCTTCGGTCTTGTTTTCTGAAATATATGTTTCATCCGTAGGCAAAGCTCCCTTTTGGAGCGCCGCGTTCGTGACAAATTTAAATGCGTATTCAAGGATGTCTTCGTTTTTGTGTTTTTCAAGCAGAGAGGTGGATATAGAGTTGTTGATAACAAAACCGTGGACTTGTTGCAGACAGCCAAGACTTATTCCGACCAATTCTTTTTCATAAAAAATACCAAAAACAAATACGGAATGTTCTGCGCATCCAATCTCATCGCGCTGATAAAGTTCGCGTTTTAGGTTTTCAACAAAGCGATCAAAGTCTGAACTTTTCTTTTTATTCGCAAATGAAAGTATGGCATCAAAATCTTCGTACTTTAGTTCTCTCATCGTGTAACTGAGGGGAGGAGTGATTAAATACGGTTCGTCTGCATAATACAACTCCATTCGTCGTTCGATATCTTTAAAGCAGATTTCATATTTCAAGAGTTTTTCTTTAACTGTTTTATCATCGTCTGTCGTATGAAAATACATATCAAAGCGGTCATCAGAGAAAATTTTCAGATATTCAGAGATCTTATCGTATTTTTCGCAGACGATCTCTCCCATAAATTTGCCGTTCAATTCAAAGAACCAGACAAACCCGTCTCGGAAGTCTTTTCCGTTGTATAGTGCGGCTCCGCCGTTGACTTGACAGAGAATAGCTACATCTATATATTTTAATGCGTTCGTCTCAAGCATATGATCTATGACTTCGTCTGTGTTTGCGAGCTTGAAACCTATAAATTCATGAAGAAGCCGCGCTCCGACTGTGTCGCTGTGGAAATCTCCGTAAAGCGGTTCTGTCTTTTCTGTTTGCTTACGGTACTCTGTGGGACTCACTCCATATTGCTTTTTAAACGTTCTTGCGAAGCTTTCATGTGCCTCGTAACCGCAATCAAGTGCGATATTCAGGATATCTTTGTCCGTGCATCTTAAAAGATGCGCCGCCTTTTTCATTCGGCTGAAACGGACGTATTCCATGACGTTGAAACCTGTGTGCGCAAGAAATATTCGGTTAAAATAATCTGTGGAAAACCCCGCGTGATTAGCGACATCTTCAATGGATATCTCACTGTTTACAGTTGCTGTTTTGATATATTGCAACGCTTTTGTTATAAGTTCACTGTTTTCCATAATTTTATCTCCTTGATTATGATTTAACATTCAGCTGCATGTTTGTGAGAATATTATACCATAATTTTATGTATGTGTCTTGACAGAAAACGCTGTATTTACAGTGTATCGTTTTGGGGGGCAGTAACCGACGCTCTCGTATGTGTAAAATCATATAAAACGGTTTAATATAAATAATAACCATCGGATTTTTACGTCCGATGGTTATATGTTGTATTATTATTTAATTAATACATTCCGCCCATGCCGGGGTTAGCGGCGGGAGCAGCGGGAGCTACGGGTTCTTTCTTGTCTGCAACAACGCTTTCGGTGGTGAGAACCATGGAAGCTACGGATGCAGCGTTTTCAAGAGCAGAACGGGTAACTTTTGCGGGGTCAACGATACCTGCGGCGAACATGTCAACATATTTTTCGTTGTAAGCGTCGAAACCGATGTTCTTATCTGAATTCTTAACTTTATCGATGATTACAGCGCCTTCGATGCCAGCGTTAGCAGCGATCTGCTTAACGGGAGCTTCGAGAGAACGGAGAACGATGCTTGCACCGGTCTTTTCGTCGCCTTCGAGGGTAGCAACGAGTTCTTCGAGTTTGGGCATGGTGTTGATGTAAGCGGTACCGCCGCCTGCAACCATACCTTCTTCAACAGCTGCTTTGGTAGCTGCGAGAGCGTCTTCGATTCTGAGTTTCTTTTCTTTCATTTCGGTTTCGGTAGCAGCACCGACTTTGATAACTGCAACGCCGCCGGAAAGTTTTGCAAGACGTTCCTGAAGTTTTTCTTTATCGAAATCGGAAGTGGTGGTTTCGATAGAAGCTTTGATCTGGCCGATACGAGCGCTGATAGCGTCTTTATCGCCTGCACCGTCAACGATGATGGTGTTTTCTTTGGTAACTTTAACCTGACGAGCGCGACCGAGCTGATCGAGAGTGGTGCTCTTGAGGTCGAGACCGAGTTCTTCGCTGATAACTTCGCCGCCGGTGAGGATAGCGATATCGCGGAGCATTTCTTTACGTCTGTCACCGAATCCGGGAGCTTTAACCGCAACGCAGGTGAAAGTGCCGCGAAGTTTGTTTACGATAAGGGTGGAGAGAGCTTCGCCTTCAATGTCTTCTGCAATGATAACGAGCTTCTTGCCGCTCTGAACGATCTGTTCGAGTACGGGAAGGATTTCCTGAATGTTGCTGATCTTCTTGTCGGTGATGAGGATGAGAGCGTCGTCGATAACAGCTTCCATCTTATCGGTATCGGTTACCATGTAGGGAGTGATGTAACCGCGGTCGAACATCATACCTTCAACAACTTCTTTGGCGGTTTCAGCGGTCTTGCTTTCTTCTACGGTGATAACGCCGTCAGAAGTTACCATAGCCATTGCATCAGCGATGAGCTGACCGATATATTCGTCGCCAGCGGAAATGGTAGCGACTCTTGCGATATCTTCGGGACCGTTAACTTTCTTAGCGTTGTTTTTGATTTCAGCAACAACAGCTGCAACTGCCTTCTGGATACCTTTTCTGAGTACCATGGGGTTTGCGCCTGCAGCGACGTTTTTCATACCCTCGTTGATGAGAGCCTGAGCGAGAAGGGTAGCGGTGGTAGTACCGTCACCTGCAACGTCGTTGGTCTTGGTAGCAACTTCTTTAACGAGCTGTGCGCCCATGTTTTCAAATGCGTCGTCAAGTTCGATCTCTTTTGCGATCGTTACACCGTCATTGGTGATGAGGGGAGAACCGAATTTCTTATCGAGAACTACGTTTCTGCCTTTGGGACCGAGGGTTACTTTTACAGTATCGGCGAGAGTGTCAACGCCCTTCTGAAGAGCTTTGCGCGCGTCTTCGCCATGAAGAATTTCTTTAGCCATGATGTATCTTTTCCTCCGTTATTCGACTATTGCGAGAATGTCGCTTTGTTTGACGATGGTATATTCAACATCGTCGATCTTTACTTCAGTACCGGAATATTTGCTGGTAAGAACTTTATCGCCTTTTTTAACGTACATAACGATTTCGTTGCCGTCGATAACTCCGCCGGGACCTACAGCTACGATCTCTGCTACCTGGGGTTTCTCTTTTGCGGAACCCGTAAGGATGATGCCGCTCTTGGTTGTCTCTTCGGCTTCTACCATTTTGAGAACAACTCTGTCAGCTAAAGGTTTGATTGTCATTTCTTTTTCCTCCTTTAAGGAAATATGAAAAAATTTATAATCTTAATTTAAGAGTTTTGGCACTCTTTATCTTTGAGTGCTAAACATAGAATATTATATCACAAAACACGTTTTTTTCAATAGTCATTTTGAACGAATATCCTGTGGCATGATTATGGCTTTTTGTTAATTATTTCCTTTTACTCTGCTTTTTTGAAGTCGATCTGACCGTCCGATGCGATCGCTGTGACGCAGTCGCCGCCTTTGATTGCGCCTTCAAGCATCTTTTCGGCAATCTTATCTTCGATCATCGACTGGATAGCACGTTTTAACGGTCTTGCGCCGTACGAGACGTCAAATCCTTTTTCCGCAAGCAGGTCGAGCGCCGAATCGTCAACGGAAAGCGTGATACCGAGCGTTCCGAGCCTGTCGCAGACAGATTTTGTCAAACGTTTTGCGATCTCGCGGATATTCTCCTTGTTGAGCTGACTGAAAACGATTATATCGTCGATCCTGTTCAGAAATTCGGGACGGAATGTTTTCTTGAGCTGATCCATAACGTCTCCGCGGATCGTTTTCTGCGTGCGTTCAAAATTATCTTCCGAATGTGTAAAGCCGAGCTGCTGACGGTCAACGATCTGTTTTGCGCCGATATTGCTGGTCATGATGATGACTGTATTTTTAAAGTCGATCTTTCTGCCTTTCGCATCGGTCACCATGCCGTCGTCAAGGATCTGGAGCATTACATTGAATACGTCCGGGTGCGCCTTTTCGATCTCGTCAAAAAGAATTACGCTGTACGGCTTTCTTCTGACCTTTTCTGTCAGCTGGCCGCCGTCTTCAAAACCGACGTAGCCCGGAGGCGAACCGATCATTCTCGAAACGTTGTGCTTTTCCATGTATTCCGACATATCGACTCTTATCATCGCATTTTCGTCGCCGAACATGACTTCCGCAAGCGCTTTCGAAAGCTCCGTCTTGCCGACACCCGTAGGACCGAGGAACAGGAACGAACCCGTGGGCTTTTTCGGATCTTTAAGACCGACTCTGCCTCGTCTAATCGCTCTTGCAACGGCGGCTACCGCTTCGTCCTGACCGACGACACGTTCATGCAGAATATTTTCCATATTAAGAAGACGTTCGCTTTCTTCCGCGATCAGTTTTTTGACGGGGATACCTGTCTGCGAGGAGATAATATCGGCAATATCGTCTTCGGAAACAACGAGATTTGCGGATGATGTCTTGCTTTCCCAGCTCTTTTTCAGCTCGTCGAGCTCACGCAGTTTTTCGCGTTCGTCGTCACGGAGTTTTGCGGCTTCTTCGAATTTCTGGTTTTTTGCCGCATCGTCTTTCATTGCCTTGATCTTTGCGATCTCGTCTTCTTTCGATTTGAGGTCGGGCGGGGTCGTCAGATTGTCAATACGGACTTTCGATGCCGCTTCGTCGATAAGGTCGATCGCTTTGTCGGGCAAAAATCTGTCCTGAATATAACGTTTTGAGAGTTTGACGGCTGATACGATCGCATCGTCAGAGATCTTGACCCCGTGATGCGCTTCATATTTATCTCTGATGCCTTTGAGAATTTCGATCGCATCTTCGACAGACGGTTCTCCTACGATGATCGGCTGGAAACGTCTTTCGAGCGCCGCATCTGTTTCGATATGCTTTTTGTATTCGTCAAGAGTTGTCGCACCGATGACCTGCAGTTCGCCTCTCGCAAGATACGGTTTTAAGATATTTGCCGCATCGACTGCACCTTCGGCGGCGCCAGCCCCGATAAGAATATGGATCTCATCGATGAAAAGAATTACGTTGCCGCTCTTTGTCACTTCGTCGATCGCATTCTTGATCCTCTCTTCGAAGTCACCTCTGTATTTCGCGCCGGCGATCATTGAGGTTATGTCGAGCGTTATAACTCTTTTGTTTTTCAGCGTTTCGGGGACTTTTCCTTCGGTGATATGCTGTGCAAGTCCTTCCGCTATCGCAGTTTTTCCGACGCCCGGTTCACCGATAAGGCAGGGGTTGTTTTTCGTTCTTCTGCTTAAAATACGGATGACTCGCTCGATCTCGTCTGCCCTGCCGATGATCGGGTCGATCTTGCCGTCGGATGCAAGTTCAGTAAGATCTCTGCCGAAACTGTCGAGGGTAGGGGTGTTGCCCTTTTTCTCTTTTTTCTTTTTGACGTCCGCACTCTTTCCGTTCGTTGAGGCGGAAACGCCGAGTTTTTCAAAAATATCGCTTAAAATATCGTCGGGATCGGAAGTCATTGCGATGATCTCCGCCGCTTTGCTGTCTCGTTCACGTAAAAGTGCGATCAGTAAATGCTCCGAACCGACCATATTGTAACCGAGGTCACGGGCTTCGTAGATAGAATTCTGGATGATTTTTTTGTATCTCGGAGTCATATCGCTTCCCGTAACGAAAGACGGGCTGCCCGTTCCGATGATCTCCGCAATTTTTTCTATAACAAATTCGGGTGTGATCCCGTTGTCTTCAAGAACGGACGATGAGATCGATTCTTCGGCTTTCGCAAGACCGTAAAGCAAATGCTCCGTTCCGACGTATCCGTGTCCGAGTTGGCGTGCCGCTTCGACCGAGAAATTCAGGGCTTGTGCGGCTTTATCTGTAAAATTGTTCATATATTTAAACCTCCGAATTGTTGTGTATTTGAGTTGTTTTTCTTAAAGTGTGTTTCTTATTTTTTCCGCGCGGACGGTATCTCTGCTCTTGCCGTCGGCGGTAAGTTCAATGCTACAGGGTTGGATCTCATGCGAAAGTGCATCGAGAACCGCAAGATCGCAATCTATCTGACCTGCTTCCGCGCCGAAACGTACGTCCGAAATAAGTTTAAGGGCTTCGGATGAGGAAATGATCCTTGCATATTTCAGAATGCCGAGCGCTCTGAAAACACGGTCTTTTATCTTTTCGCTCTCAAAAAGCTTCTTTGCGAGCGATTTTTCCGCATCGGTAATCTTTTTTGTTACGGTTTCGAGGCGCTCGATGATCTCTTCTTCGGAAACGCCGAGCGATACCTGATTCGAGATCTGATATATCGCTCCGCCCGAGTGAGAACCCTCGCCGTAACTGCCTCTGACCGTCAGACCGTACTGCGAAAGCATCGACGGGATCTTGCCGATTGATCCTGTCTCCGTAAGCGCCGGAAGATGAAGCATTACCGAGGCTCTCATTGCTGTACCGAGATTTGACGGACAGTGTGTTAAGTATCCGAGATCTTTTGAATACGCAAATTTTAGTGCGCCGTCAAGCTTTTCATCAAGCTCTTTTGCCTTATCGAACGCTTCTTTCGGACAGTATCCCGGCATAATTATCTGAATTCTGAGGTGATCCTCTTCGTTTATCATGATGCTTGTAATACCGTCTCTGCCGAGAAGCACACCGCAATTTTCTCTGTTTTCCGCAAATTCGGGGCTGATAAGATGCTTTTCAACGAGCTCTCCCGCACGTATATCCGAAAGTGCGCTCATATCGATAAAATCAAATTCGCCGAGCTGTTTTGCTGTATCTTTGATCTTCAGCAGAAGTTCTCTTTTTTCTTCGGGCTTCATCATGCTTAAAAATTTAACGCCCGAAATGTTTCTCGCAAAACGTATTCTTGTCGATATTGCGTTTTTCATCTTATTTCGCCTCCCTTTCTCTGATCTCGTCGCGCAGTCTTGCCGCTTCTTCGAAATTCTCTTCTTTAATAGCCTTTGCCATGAGTTGGCGGAGATTATCGATCTCGGCTTTCGGATCCTGCTTTGCTTCGGTTCCGATTCTCGGTTTGTGCGCCGCTGTTCCGTGCATTTTTCTCAATGTCGGGTTGAGTTCTTTTCTGAAAGTGTCGTAGCATTTTTCACAGCCGACACGTCCCGTTTTTGTTATCGAACGGAAAGTCTTTCCGCATTCACATTTCTTTTCGGCTTCAAGCTGGCTTGTTTTAATAAATTCGGGAACGAAAAAGTCAAAACCGCCGAAATCTCCGAAACCGCCCGACGTCTTGAACATACTGCCAGAAACTCCGAGCTTCTTTGCGCATTCTTCGCAGAGGAAAGTTTCGGTAGTCTCTCCGTTAACGGTTCTTTTGAAATATGTCGTGGCTTTATTTTTTTTACAGTTATCACATAACATAAATATGATCTCCTTTTGCTGTTTATTATATGTTTGTTTTCGCGATAATAATCAATCTGCCATAAGCATTGATTTTGTTATCGCCGCTCTTACGTAGTCCCGCAGTTCAACGGGGACTGCCGATAGTGTGTTATCGGATATCGCCGCACGTATAAGTTTATGCGTTTTTTCTTCGATATATCCGTACGATGCGAGATTCTGAAGGAAAACAAACGCTTCAAACTGTGTCAGCGCATCTCCGATACCGTTTATAACGTGCATCAGCTGTCTGTATCGGTCGTCCGCAAAAGAAACTCTCGTTATCTTTATGCATCCACCGCCGCCTCGCCTGCTTTCTATTCGGTATCCGTGCTCGGGCGTAAATCTCGATGATATAACGTAATTTATCTGACTCGGAACAACGCCGAACTGCTGAGCAAGCTCGTTTCGCTTCAGCTCTATATCTCCGTTAGCCTCGTCAAGCATCTTTAAAATAAATGCTCCTATAAGATCACTCGTCTTCATTTCGTCACCGTTCCTTTCTTTATGATTTAGTTTTTTTGACTTTGACTATCTTTGACCTTTGATGATGTTATTATAAATCATCTTTGTGGCAGAATTGTGACGAAAAGTGCTTTGTAATTTGTGAAATTTTTTAATACAAAAAGTTTTTTGCGATTCAATAAACTCTTGACTTTCGCTCGCAATTCTGTTATCATAATAAAATAAACAACTGCTATGTTGAACTATGTTTAAGGAGCGCAGTATTATGTCCGAAAAAATATCAAAATTTGAATCCGACCTTTCCGATAAATTTTTAACCCCCGAACTTTCCGTCAAAACGGATCTCCGCTGGTGGATGGCTTCGGGTATGCATACAAACGAAACAATAAAAGAAGAGATCCTTGCAATGTATAACGCAGGGTTCAGCGGCGTTGAGCTTTGTCAGCTTGCCGACAGCATGATCGACGAGTCTGTTTACGGCTACGGCGGTGCGCAGTGGGAAAACGATGTCAAACTTATTCTCAATACGGCGCTTGACCTCGGTATGTCCGTTTCTTTGACATCGGGCGCAGGCTGGAGTACGGCAAACGTCCCTGGGCTTGATCCCGATACCCATCAAGCAAACCAGTGTATTGTTCTGCTTAAAGAGGAACTTTCCGCAGGTCAGACGAGAAGCGGCGCTCTCCCGACAGATAAAAGACTCCGAGAAAAATCAACCTTTATCGGCGCTGTCGCTGTCCGTAAGGTTTCCGAAAATGTCTATTCTCCCGACGGATATGTCGTTCTTACTTCTCTTGTCAAGGATAAAACTTTGTCATGGACTGCTCCCTGCGATGCCGATTATACTGTTATGTATTATTATTCTCAGGGAACGGCCAATGCAGCATCTCCTGCGGTTAAAAAATCGTATACAATAAACTATTTTGACCGCCGCGGCGTTGAAGCACTTAAAGTTTACCTTGAAAATAATGTCCTCAACGATCCTGCTCTCAATGAGAAGATTAAAAAAGGCGATGTTCAGTATTTTATGGACTCTCTCGAATATTCTTCGGGCGCAGGTTTTACGAGCTGGACAGAAAATTTTGTCGAGGAATTCCGCAACCGTAAAGGCTACGATATTCTTCCTTATATGTTCCTTGCCGAAAATGCGCCCAACTCAAATATCTGGATCTGGAACGATAACGCAGATCTTATCGGTTCCAATGTCCTTACCGATCTTGATATGACAAAGCGTATTCTCAACGATATTTTTGACGTTCAGACAAAGCTTTATATGGAAGAATTTATCGCTCCGTTCAGAAGCTGGCTCAATTCACGCGGAATCACGCTCCGTGTCCAGATCTCTTACGGCAAAAATCTCGAGATTTCCGAGCCCATCGCCGCTGTTGACCGTCCCGAAGCCGAAAACCGTAATCAGAAAAATCAGCCCGATATGTACAGACTCTGGACGGGCGGCGCACATATTCAGAATAAAGTCCTTTCCGCAGAAACGGGCGGCCTCGATAATTCCAACTACAATTATACATATCAGCGCCATCTTCATGAGGCGTACCGTCTGTATTCCGTCGGCTTTTCCCGTATCGTGTGGCATATCTGGTCGGCAATTTACGGCCCCACACCTGTCTGGCCCGGTTATGAGGGCGGCAACTGGATGGACGGATTTTATAAGTTCGGCACACGTGAGCCGTCTTATTCCGATTATCCGATGTTTAATTCTCACCTCGGCAGAATTCAGAAGCTTCTGCGCACGGGTAAAGCAGGCGTTGATATTGGTATGATCCATATAAAATACGGTCAGCATCTCGTTCACGGCGACAGAAAAGACTGGCTTATCGATCATGAACCGATGTTCTTCCCGTCGCTCGCTCTTCAGAATAACGGCTATTCCTACGATTACCTCAGCCCGTCGTTCCTCGATGCCGACGGCGTCTATTTCGATAAAGAAAACAAGACACTTGAGCTTGCAGGTTACCGCGCGATCGTTCTGTGGCAGTCCGTTCTTTCCGTTGCCGCTGCAGAAAAGATCACGGCGCTTGCAGAAGAGGGTATGCCCGTTGTTATTGTCGACGGCGCCGCAGTCAGCTCTCCGTATCAGGGAGATGATCCAGAAGCTCTTGCCGCTGTTATCAAACGTCTTAAATCTCTTGATAATGTCCGCACCGCAAAATCCGCTGACGATGTTCTTTCTGCGTTGCAGTCTCTCGGCATTGCTCCTTATGTCGCTTTTTCTGCTCCGAATCAGCAGATACTCACTCAGACACGCCGTGTCGGTAATGACCGCTATATCTTTGCTTATAATTACAATAATTCCGAATCCGAAGAGTTCTTCTCTGCCGATCTTTCGGTTGACGGATCTTTTGTTCCGTACTCTGTAGATACATGGACGGGCAAAGTCAGCCGTGTTGCCGCAAAATATGTTGACGGAAAGACTGTATTCAATTTTTCCGCTTCTTCGGGCGATGTCGCATTGTTCTGCCTTGAAGCGACCGATGATGTGAACGACGGAGAGAATCCGTCTGCCGTCAAAACAAAAGCACCTTTCGAAATCACCGATTGGGATCTTACGGTCGAGTCGTGGACCCCGTCCGATGTCGTTGAAACAAGAACCGAAACTCTGCTCGGCGTTACGACAAACGAATATGCATATAAGACAAATAAGCAGACTATCAATGTTAAACTCGATAAGCTTACTTCGTGGGATAATATCGAAGCGGTCGGCAAAACCGTTTCGGGTAAAGGCTTCTATCGTTCTTCATTTGTGTGGGACGGCGCTTCCGACGGCGCATATCTCGATTTCGGACGTGTTACCGAAAGTATGCGCATAAAGATCAACGGCGTTGAGACCGATCCCGTTAATATGAATCTTTCGAGAGTCGATATCTCCGATCTTATTAAAGTTGGCGAAAACACTGTCGAGATCGAATACAGCTCAAATCTCAATAATCTCCAGATCTCCCGAGGCAAAGTCAAAGAAAATATCGTTGTCAATAATTTCGTCGGATATCTGACCAAATACGAAAGCTACGGCCCGAAGAAAGCGCTTGTTGTACCTTACAATAAGGTATAATAAAATTCAACATTCCAAGGTAACAAAAATCCTGCCTATAATTCAATAGGCAGGATTTTAAAATTTACAATAGAGTTATCTTTCAACCGATACCCAGCAGCCCTCTGCGCCGAGACCGTTTTCGGGCGGCGTGAGAAGACCTTTTTCTATAAGTTCTTCAACGACCGTGTCGAGCACCGGAATAGATGCAAGATCGTTAAAATACATCCAGTCTTCAATCAGATGATCGGGGACTGTCTTTTTAATGAGTTCTGCGATCTTTTCGGCAACCTCTTCGCAGTCTTTTACAAAAGAATCGTAATTGAGATTGTTACTGATCTTAAAAAGATCATCCATGTTTTTCATTTCGTTTACAAGTATCTTCGTGTAAAGCATATCGCCTTCACGGTAGATGTATCCGCATTCGATCGCCTTTGCCGCATGCTCTTTATCAATTTCGGAAAGGGTATTAACATCAATTCCGTCGATCGCTTTAAGAGCTATCTGGAAAATGGGATCGGTTGAGATATTCAAACCGCAATGGAAATGAGCGCGTATGCGTGTAATATAAATGTTGTCCGCATGAATATTTTTAAAACCGCAGATATTTGATGCGTTAACGCCGTCCCAGCCGCCGCCGTAATGTTTTCCGGTATCAATACTTCCGAAAACGGTGAAAGGACGGTCGGGCTTTTCAATATCGGAAAAATATTTTTTCTTGAGAATGTTTTTTACACTCCATGAAAAAGCATCCGCAAGGTTGAATATCTGCTGCCAGAGAATGAGATTAAGGTCAACTTTTTTGTTGAGATAGGGGAAGGAGAGATATTCGTCTTTCTTTTCTTCGATGTACTGTGTAATACCTTTACAGATTACAGGAATCTGCTCGATATACACATTCTGAGCCTTTTCGAGCTCTTTTTCGTCTAAAAGAATAAAATTGATCGCATATTTGCCGTTGTCGAGCTTACGAAGAAGGCCGTATTTCCAGTCTTCGCCTCTTGCGAGAATTTCAAGCTCTTCTTCGACGTAGACCGTCGGAACGTTCAGCTCTTCCGCAATTTCAGAAGCGCTCATCGGCTTCTTTTTGCAGAGCCATACGATGTGCTTTGAAAATTGTCTGTTAGCGACATTTCTCGGGTCGCCCATATTCGGATTTCCGTTGCCCCAGATATCAAAATTAATATTGGTGAGATTTGCGGGTCTGTTAATAATATCAGTCATTGTTTCTACCTCATTTTTCAGTTTCTTTCTTGCCGAAAAAAGTCTTTGACGTACTGCTGTCTCGCTCATGCCGAGAGTTTTTGCAATATCCGAGGTGCTCATGCCGTCGAGATAAAAAAGGATCATAACGTCTCTGTATGCTTTTGTCAAAAACGACATTCTGCGGTAAACGGCTCTCAACATCTGCTCGCTGTCGTCATCATCGTCATCTTCAGCCGCGATCAGAGGCAGAACTTCGTCGGGATCTCCCTCGTAAAAAGAGTCGGAATGTCTTCTTCTGTCATCTGAAAAATCGGCGTAGACATTTCTTGCAACTTTCCATATAAACGGATAGATTTCTTCTATCTCGCCTTCACTGTTCGCCGCTTTAACGAGTTTCAGAATGATCTCCGAACAGAGATCCTGCGCCTCGTGGCTGTCGTTCGTTCTTGCATAACAAAAGCCGTAGAGCTTATCCATCAGCTTTTCGTCAAAATAATTCAGCAGTTCTTTCTTTTTCATTTTTTTCTCCGGTGTGATTTGATCGATCAATCTCTTTACACCCTTATAGTCATCCGAAAAAGTAAAATGTTAGGTAGAAATTAAAAATTTTTTTCAGATAATAATTGCAGGCCCCTCGCCCTCGATCGCGTGGTGCTTAACTCCGAGCTTTTCCATCCAGCCACGCACGATGACTGTTTTGAACGTATGAGTGTTAAATCCCTTGCCTGCATCGTTGTTCCAGAGCCACATCGGAGCCGCCCACATACAGACTTCGGGTCTTATTCTTTTATAGACGTTTTCTCCTGCGCCGTCCTGACCGTGATGCGCCATCTGAACTATATCGCTTTTCAGTTTATCTCCGTATTCTTCTTCAAGCAGATCGCCTGCGCGAAGTCCAAGGTCACCCAAAAAAAGCGAAGTCTTTTTATTCGGGAACGTAAATCTGAAAACGACCGATGTGTCGTTTATTCCGATACCCCTTGTGTCTGTTTCTTTTGTCAGCGACAACGGATCGTTCAGAACGGAGATATTTATCCCGTCAATTTCAAGCTCGTCATACTGCTTTACAACAAAAAACAGATCCGAGTGTGATTCTATAATATCGATAAATTCGTTGTTGACATCCATCGGCTCAATTTTATTTAACCATTCTCTCGACGGGAAATTATAATAGATCTTTTCGATCGTCATATCTTTCTGATCTCTTAATATTTCCATAAGAGCGCAGAAATGGTCGTCATGACAATGCGTTATAAGCCACATATCAACGTGGTTTCCGTATTCGCCGATCTTTTCACGTAAATATTCCGCATCACCCGGACGTCCGCCGTCGATAACGATATTTTTCCCGTTCGGAGTACGGATAATATAAGACATCATCTGAGTATGTGTCATGTTCGGCGCCTGCAGAATCGAATATCCTCCGAGGCCGATATCCAATGTTTTCATTACGCTACCTCTTTCTTTACCATCCGAATTCGTCGTAATGAGGCTCGATTACGGTTTTGTTGTAATCGTTTCCTCCGGGGAAGTTTGCTGATTTGAGAATGCCCGGTGTATAGCCGTCGGCAAGCATTTTTTCTACGCAGACAGAAGTTAAGCTCCACATGATATAGTCGCTCGCAATTCCCGATGCCGCCGCAAAACGTGCTTCTATGCCTTCAACTTCAAGCATCGCTTCCGCCGCAGGGGCGCAGTTATCAAGCGTCAGAGTTGCAAATTCGTAAAGCTTTTTGCCCGATTCGTGGACGGGATCGACCTGTGTTGCGTATGTCATGCTTGTAAAGGCGATAACCTTTATGCCTTTATGGACGCAGTCCCACGCAAGATCGACAACTTTTTTCGTCCTACCCGAAACGGAAGAAACAAAAAGAATATCGCCCTCTTTGAGCTCCGTTTCTCCTTCTTTGTATTCTTTATAGAAAATCGGACCGCCGCCGCGGTAGATAAGGTCTTTTTCAATGCCGTGAACGATAAGGCTCAGATAAACTTTGCCGCCGTTTTCGACTGTTTCGGCAACGAGTTCGCCTGCTTTGACTATATTTTCTCTCTGAGTTTCACGAACAGTTTTTAGAAGTTCGTCAATAGCCGCATGATATCTGTCTATAAGCATGATCTTTCTCCTTTACATATAAAAAATATTATCCTTATGTTCTGCAATTACCGCCTTGTTGTATGCATCGCCGCCGTCGATATTCCCGCTCATGAAAACGGGCGGCTTGATGCCTTTTGCCCAAAGGATCTCCGATGCCCTTGCGGTGACGGCGTTGAGTATTGCCGCACCGATGACTGTCGAAGACGATGCTAGTTTCTGCTCGAAGCCCTCGAGCTTTATCGTCGCATCACCGTGATCTCCGTGGTTATCAATAAGAATATCCGCAAAATCGTGAAGCATCTTTCCCGACGGATGTCTGGATTTTACGGATGTCGCCGTGTTCATGTTGGTAACGACGATGACCGTCATCCCTTTTTCTTTCGCGCATTCCGCCATATCGATCGTCACCGCATTTCTGCCTGAGACAGAATGTATTATTATTACGTCGCCCGCTTTGCAAGGCTCATTGTTCAGAATTATTTTGCCGTAACCGGGAATACGTTCCATCTCGCTCGTCATAGTCGGCGGTGAGATTTCAAGCATCATTCCGGGCGCACGTATCGGGTTTACGGTCACCATGCCCCCTGTTCTGTAAAAAAGCTCCAGAGTTATCAGCCCTGCATGGTTGCAACCGAAGCCGAAGATCGATCTGCCGTTTTCGTTCGCATCTGCAATGATCGCTGCCGCTTTTTCCATATTCTCGGCTTCTTTTTCGAAAACTTCCGCCATGATCTCGCTTATTCTGTTGTAATATTGATTTATAACACTCATGACAGTCTCCTTTATTCACATAAATAACAGTCGAATTTATTGCCTATTTTTCTGCGTATCTCTTCCATTTCCATGCCCTCTCTTCTCGCACGGATAACAACGCAGCCGACAACAGGGTCATGTTTGGCTCGAATTATTTCCATGTCGGGAAAAACTCCGTGAACCTCATGCGAAAATGCTTCAAACATATATTTGCAGCCTTTCCATGCACCGCCCATTGCGACTATCGGACCTTCTACTGCTTCGTTTGATCTGTGTATCGCAGCAATTACCTGCAGTGCAAGTTCGTGCGCCGCATGTCTGTAAATATCGAGAGCCACTTTATCGCCCATGTTTGCGGCTTTTGATGTGATTTTCGTTACCGATGCGATTTCCTGACGGGCGTTTGGATTTCGGTTCATCTTAAAGACGATCTCCCACGGGTTTTCGACTCCGAATTTTTTCAATATCATTTTGCTCATCATTGTCGGAGGACGTCTGCCGTCATATTCATACATCAAAGCTTTTATCGAGTGCAGGCCGATTTCGTAGCCGCTTCCCTCGTCACCGAATAAAGGTCCCCAACCGCCGACAAAAGAAATTGCTTTTCCGTTTTTTATAATAAACGCATCGGAGCCCGTTCCCGATAATGCGAGAACCCCCGTTTCGTAAAACGCCGATGCTATGCCCATATGCGGCTCGTGGCATCTGTTAAAAGACGAAACTTCGCATCTTTCCGATACTGCTTTTTCAAAAATTTCGCCTGCACCGAGAATGCACAGATCTGCGGATTCTATTTTTTTAACGCCGTCGAGAAGCCCGTCAAGCATTTCATCAATTTCCGCTTTTACGGTTTCCACGGGCTTGAAGAGCGTCGTCGTGCCTGTCATTTTTCCCGTTTTTATGATATTGAAATCTTCATCGTATAAAACTGCCTGAACTTTGCTTCCGCCGCCGTCTGCGGCAAGATAATATTTTTTTTCCACAGAGATCACCTCTTTTTCTGAATTAATTATAACAGTTTACTAAGATAAAGTCAACCCGTTGAAAAATAAAAAAGGCTCTTTTCTCAATAAAAAGAGCCTTTTATCTTAATCTTTATTTTTTATCGTATTCTCCGCGGAGAAGCATATAAACGCTTGCGGACCATGTGTAACCCGGTGCGCGCCAGCCCTTACCCGTCAGAGCGTCGAAGTTTTCATAGTTTCCTTTTGCTTTAAGGCAGGACATATCGCAGTATCTCTTTGCAACGGTTTCTGCAAGCTCGGTGTATCCGCCTTTACGAAGACCGTCAACGAGAAGGTATGTGGACGGAGCCCAGATAGGTCCTCTCCAATATCCGTCGGGATTGTAGTGCTGGCTCGTCGGCATTTCGGTTGCAAGACCGTTTTCTGTAAGAAAGTCTCTTTCGAGAACAGCTACGAGTTTATCGGATATTTCTTTCGGGAGCATATCGCCGAGAACGAGCGGCATCATGGAAAGAAGGCTTGTCGGGTTCTCTTCGTGTTCGTGACTGATACTTATCTTGCCGACAAATCGTTCGCCGTTCCAGCTGTGTTCGATAAGACGGTCAAGCATAGCTTTTGCTTCGTCTTCCCAATATTTTGCATTTTCTTCGTCTTTTAACTCTTTTGCAATTCTTGAAAGAGTGTTCATCTGGAAGATAAGGAATGCGGGGAGGTCGGGAGTTTCAACGTAATAACTTGCGTCGAACAGCGTGGAGTTGTCCCAGCCGCTGTCGCAGCCCTGCGGATAATCGGGAATGCCGTCCCTGTCGGAGTCGCTGTATATTGTCCACCATTCGGTCCATTTCTTGAGCCATGTGTAAACGGTCTTGAGCTCTTCTTCGTCAAATTCGAACATATCCATGAGCTTCGAGAAGCACCAACCGTGGATAGGCGGCTTTGTCGTTCCCCAACGGATCTCACAGTCGGGGTTCCACATATCGGGAAGAACGCCTTTTTCGGTCTGAAGAACGAACGGCGCCATAAACTGATCGAATGCTTTCTGTTTAGCAAATGCTTTATCTTTGGATCTTGCCATTGCAAGCGCATTGAAACAGTGGTCCCAGCTCCAGACGGAGTTCATGTTCTTTTTCGACATGAGCATCGTGTCTCTCTTGTATATACCGTCTGCGCTTACAAAGCTTGACCAGAGGTTGTACCATGTAAGACGTGTGAAATTATCGGTCTGTTCATCAACGCTCTTCAGATCTTCCATGAGCTCTGCAAACTCATTCCATTCTTTTCTTATCTCTGCGGTATCTTTCTCTGTATCGATATCTTCGGGAATATCTTTGGGTTCTTTTATGGACAGAGTAAGACAAACGTGAAGTTTGCCGTCAACGCATTCAAAAGCCATATCCTGCTTTGCAATACGTTTTTCATCGGGCTTTCTGAGAATAGTACCCTTACCCGTAAGAACCTTATATGTGGGCTGAAGATTGTAAGGTATCATTATAAAACGGAACATATCGGGACCGTATTCCGTACCGTATATCCATTTGTAGCGGGCATCTATACGAAGATCGAGGCCGTCACTGTCTATTATAAGAGTTTCATCGTCTTTAATATAGAATTTTGCGGATCCGTCTGCTGTTTTGATCGTTACGGCATCAGGTTCAGCTTCGCAAGTAAAGTTCTGCGGTTCTCCGAGACCTACTTTCAATATAAACATCGTATTTCCGTCAGATCTGAGCTTTGCGTGGTGTATATAAAGTTCGTTGAATTCCGTTCTTTCTTCATTTGCGGGTTTTGCGGAAAGTGCAAGATTCGCACCGTATCTGCTGAACGGAATGTGTGAAATGTCGATTTTTGTGGTGTACATAAATTTTCCTCTTTTCTCTTTATTTATGAGACGGAATAAACGGCAACAGCCGCTCCGTCTTTGATCTCAAATGTAAAATTATCGGCAAGAGGCGGCAAAAGAACGCCAAAAGAGCTGAACTTTTCGCCCAGACCTTTGCCTGTAAATTTCGAATATGCCTCTTTCTTTGTCCATACTTCAAAAAAACGTACAGTGTCATCGCCGACGTATTCTCTCTCGTTTTCGGTAAACATTCTTTTTGAGATATTCAGATTTACGTCTCTTATCTTTTCAATGTCGATACCGACGGACTTATCGGAAACTGCGGCCGCATAATGCGGAAACGAGTGCGAAATGCTGAAAAACAAACCGTCCGTATTTTTGAAATACGGTTTTCCGTTGCCGTTTCTTTCAAAAATAAGCTCTGCATTTTCGTCTCCGATAAATTCTTTTGCGAGACGGACGGCTGCAGCCGAAGCGAAAACGGATATCGCATATTCAGTCTCTTTTTTTCGGGACGACAGTTCTTCGATTCTTTTTTTGTCTAACGTTTTTTCTGCATCCGTTAATTTTTCTTTGTAATTTTCGGGCAGAATTCCGATAAATATTTTTTTCAAGCCGTTTGTTCCTTCAGACAGTATGATTGTATTTTAAAAAATTTTATCATAATAAAACCGTGATGTCAATAGGCTTTTTGCGGTTTTGTGAATATTGCCGAAAGCCTTGTTTTCATCGTATAATCCGACGTTCGGGATTTCTGTGGCACAATTCCGAAAATGATTTAAAACGACAAAAATCTTCTTGACTTTCCATTGTAAAAAAGGTATAATAAATTGTGGTAATCTGATAAAGTATACCCTTTGATCTAAATGATAAAAAATTAAAGAGGATTTTGAAATGACAGCAACAACTAACATCATCGAATTTCCCAATCTCGGGTTGTACGATCTTCGTATCGACCGTGTCGCAATCAGCGATCTTTTCGGTACGGGGCTCGATATTTATTGGTACGCGATAATCATAACTCTCGGCATGGTTCTCGCCCTCTCTTTCTGTATGTGGCGCGCAAAAGATTTCGGTCTCAAGAGCGATAACGTAATCGACGTCGCACTCTGGGCAGTTCCGTTCGGACTTATCGGCGCACGTATTTATTATGTTCTGATGAGACTTGATACGTTCGAATCTTTCTGGGAAATGATAAATTTCCGCAACGGCGGTCTTGCGATCTACGGCGGCATCATTGCAGGTTTCCTCACGGGCCTTATTTTCTGCCATATCAAAAAGATAAATATTCTCGCAATGTTCGACTGCGCATCGTTCGGCTTCTTTATCGGTCAGGCTATCGGCAGATGGGGCAATTTCGTCAACGGCGAAGCATACGGCTCAAACACAACCCTTCCTTGGGGCATGACCATTCAGCGCTATTATCTCGATTCCAAAACAAACGAAGTCGCACTTTCCGACTATATTGTCGGTCCCGCACATCCAACTTTCCTTTATGAATCTCTCTGGAATATCATCGGTCTTCTGATTGCCGTATTTATCATCAGAAAGCTCAAAAGAGAGCACGGCGAATGCTTCTTCTTCTATATGGGCTGGTACGGTCTCGGCAGAGCGTTTATCGAAGGCCTCCGTATGGACAGCCTCATGATATTTGATCTTATCAGAGTTTCTCAGCTTCTCGGCATCGTATTTTTTGTTGTCAGCGTTGTCTGCTTCGTTCTTATCCGTCTCGGTGTATGGCGCCGTTTCTGGGAAAAACAGGAAGAAAAGAAACGTATCAAAGAAGGCTATTATTCTCCCGTTTTTGAACATGACGGTGCAGAGATCATCGAAGAAGACGGCATTACCGAAACCGACCTTTTCGTTGCATCTCTCGAAGCTCATAAAGGTGTCTCCCAGTCCGATGACGACGGCGGCATTTTCTCTTCCGATAATAATAACAACAATAAATAACTCTTAATTCACAAACAAAGAAGGAATTTCATCATGGCTAATATAATTGACGGTAAACTCGTTTCCGCTCGTCTGCGCGAAGAAATAAAAGCAGAAGTATCCACTCTTGCAGCCGAAGGCAGAGCTCCCGGTCTTGCAGTAATTCTTGTAGGCGAAGACCCCGCATCTCAGGTTTATGTAAGAAATAAAGAAAAAGCTTGCGAAGAAGTAGGCTTTTATTCCGAAAAATATCTCCTCGACGAAAAAACCGAGGAATCCGAGCTTCTCGCCCTTATCGAAAAGCTCAATAAAGATCCGAAGATCGACGGCATTCTCGTCCAGTCTCCCGTTCCGAAACATATCGATTATAAAAAAGTTGTCGATACCATCGATCCTTCGAAGGACGTCGATGCGTTCTCTCCCGTAAATGTCGGCAAAATAATGCTCGGCGAATACGATCTTGCGCCCTGCACTCCCGCAGGCGTTATGGAACTTATCAGATCCACCGGTACCGAGATCTCCGGTAAAAACTGCGTAGTTATCGGCAGAAGCAATATTGTCGGCAAACCCATGGCAATGCTTCTCCTTCATGCAAACGGCACCGTTACTGTCTGCCATTCTAGAACCGCTAACCTCAAAGAGGTCACCCGTAATGCCGATATCCTCGTTGCCGCAGTAGGTAAGGCAGATTTCGTCACCGCAGATATGATCAAACCCGGCGCAGTTGTTATCGACGTAGGTATGAACAGAAATTCTGAAGGCAAGCTCACCGGTGACGTCGCTTTTGCAGAAGCCGAAAAAGTCGCTTCTTTCATAACTCCCGTTCCCGGCGGCGTAGGTCCGATGACTATTACAATGCTGCTCAAAAACACTCTTACAGCAAGGAAATTACATGAATGAACAATTTCTCCAATATCTCCCCCGAATTATATGAACTCTCCGAAAAATGTATAAACAGAATAGACCCTGCACTTTATGCGAAATATGATGTAAAACGCGGTCTTCGCGATATTTCGGGTAAAGGCGTCATGGCAGGTCTTACCGAGATAGGCGACGTAAAAGCGTATGAAGTCGAAAACGGTGAGCTTATCCCCTGTGAAGGTAAACTCTATTACAGAGGATATGAGATTCGCGATCTCGTTAACGGCTTCGTTTCGCAGAACCGTTTCGGCTTTGAAGAGATAACGTATCTTCTCCTTTTCGGCGAACTTCCCACGGCAGATCAGCTCGAAACTTTCAAATCCGTACTTTCCGATTACAGAACGCTTCCCACCCATTTCGTCCGTGATATCATCATGAAGGCTCCGAGCCTTGATATGATGAATACCCTTGCGCGCAGCGTTCTTACAATGTATTCCTACGATAAAAACCCCGACGATACTTCCATCAAGAACGTTCTCCGTCAGTGTCTCGAGCTTATTGCGCTTTTCCCGCTCTTTTCCGTTTACGGTTATCAGACTTACCGTTATTACCACGATAACCAGAGCCTCTTTATCCATGCACCGAGACCCGAGCTTTCCACTTCCGAAAATATTCTCTATTTACTTCGTCCCGACTGCTCTTATTCCGAGCTTGAAGCGAAGATCCTCGACCTTGCGCTCGTTCTTCATGCGGAACACGGCGGCGGTAATAACTCGACTTTCACTACCCGTGTCGTAACTTCTTCTCTTACCGATACTTATTCCGCGATCGCTTCCGCTCTCGGTTCGCTGAAAGGACCCCGTCACGGCGGCGCGAATATCAAAGTCACACAGATGTTCGAGGATATGAAGCAGACCGTCAAAAACTGGAAAGACGAAGATGAAGTTGCAGCATATCTCGGCGATCTTCTCGATAAAAAAGCATTTGATAAAAGCGGACTTATTTACGGTATGGGTCATGCCGTTTATTCGCTTTCCGACCCCAGAGCGCAGATCTTCAAGCAGTATGTCGAAGCTCTTTCAAAGGAAAAAGGCCTTACCGAAGAATACGAACTTTACGCTCTGGTCGAACGTCTCGCTCCGCAGATCATCGGTGAAAAACGTCGTATGTATAAAGGCGTCAGTGCGAATATCGACTTTTACAGTGGTTTTGTTTATTCCATGCTCGGTCTTCCCAAAGAGCTTTATACTCCCATTTTCGCAAACGCACGTATCGTCGGTTGGTCTGCGCACAGAATAGAAGAAATTCTCAGCAACGGCAAGATCATCCGACCCGCATATAAAAACGTAACGAAAACACGTTCCTATATCTCTCTCGAGGATAGATAAATAATGAATAAATCCGTCTCCGATGAAAAAATGCATGAGGTGTACGAACGTCTAAGAACACCCGTCAAACTCGGCGCCGTAATCAAGGAAGAAAACGGTGTCCTCTGTGACAGCCCGACAATCTTTCATAAAGACGGCATCTGGTATATGATGTATGTCAGCATTGATACGTCAACTGCCGATTGCGGTTACGAAACATATCTCGCTTCTTCCGAGGATCTTGTTCATTGGACTAAGCTCGGCAGGATCCTTACCCGTCCGAAAACGGGTTGGGATGCAAATCAGGTCGACGGAGAGCTTGCTCTTATCGATATCGATTTCGGAGGAGAATACTCTCTTAATCGGTTTGACGGTAAATACTGGTGCTCGTATATCGGCGGTGCTCTTCCGGGCTATGAACCCGATCCGCTTCACACGGGATATGCGTATACCGAAGATCCGACCGCCTCAAAAGAATGGATACGTCTCGAAAAGCCTGTATTGACTACGGAAGATAAAGACGTCCGTTCTTTCGAAAGTGCAACGATCTACCGTACTTTCATTTTTGAAGATGAAACACGTACTCTAGGTCATCGCTTCGTGATGTTTTATAACGGAAAATCGAAGGAAATTCATAAAGAGCAGATCGGAATCTGCGTTTCCGACGATTTTTATACATGGCAGCGATATCTTGACGGTCCTGTCGTTTCGAATATCGACGATCCGTCGAATTATATCTCGGGTGATCCTCAGATAATAAAAATGGACGATATCTGGGTCATGGTCTATTTCAGAGCGGATAGCGGCAGAGGTGCATACGATACTTTTGCCTGCTCTTACGATCTTGTAAACTGGACCCGATGGGACGGCGAACCGCTTATCAGACCGTCCGAAGATTTTGACGATCTTTTTGCCCATAAACCTTATATCATTTTCCATAACGGAACAGTCTATCATTTCTATTGTGCTTGCAACAAAAAGGGTGAAAGATTTCTCGCCCTCGCAGTAAGCGAACAGTAAAATTGTGTTAAATGAAAATTCTACGATCATTTTTTAAGTTTATTTTCAGCAGGGTTTTTCTTGTAAGTTTTCTTTTACTTATTCAGATCATCCTGCTTGTTGCTTTTGTTTTCAGTTGGCAATATAACGAGTGGTTTTCCGCTCTGTATTCTTTTTTGTATATCCTCGGCGGCTTTCTGATCGTCAAAGTAATCTGTGATAAAAGCAATCCGAGTTATAAGATCGCATGGATTATCCCAATCCTTGTTTTCCCCGTTTTCGGCTCGCTATTTTATCTTATTTTCGGTAATACGGCTCTTTCGCGCAGAGCGAAAAAGAAGCTTGCAGGCATCGAAACGAGAATGAAAACGGAATTTACGCATATTCCCAATATTTCCGATGCGATCCGAGCCGATGATCCGCTTGCCGCAAATCAGTCGGACTATATCAAAAATTACGCTTACTGTCCGCCCCACTCGGGAACTTATACCGAATATCTCCCGACAGGTGAGACTAAATGGCTGAAAATGCTCGAGGAGCTTGAAAAAGCCGAGCGTTTTATTTTCCTTGAATATTTCATAATCGAAGACGGCAAAATGTGGTCGTCGATACTCGAGATCCTCGAAAGGAAAGCTTCGCAGGGCGTTGATGTCCGTCTGATCTTCGACGATATGGGCTGCATTCAGATCCTTCCGTTCGGCTACGAAAAAACTCTTGAGAAAAAAGGCATCAAAACAGGTGTCTTCAATCCTTATAAACCTGTTTTAGTGGGCAGTCTCAATAACCGAGATCACCGTAAAATATGCGTTATTGACGGTATTTCGGGTTTTACGGGCGGCATAAATCTTGCCGATGAATATATCAACGCGATAGAAAAACACGGCCATTGGAAAGATACTTCGATCTTCATCAAAGGCTCTGCTGTCTGGAATCTGACCGTAATGTTTTTGTCGATGTGGGACTATGTCAAAGGCACGAACGAAAATTATACGCTCTACCGTCCGAACGAAAAAGCCATTTCAGAAATAAAGGCGAAGGGTATCGTTCAGCCGTTTTCCGACAGTCCGTTCGACGATGAACCCGTAGGCGAGACAGTCTATATTAATCTCATTTCCAAAGCTCACGATTACGTCTATATAACAACTCCTTATCTGATTGTCGATAACGAAATTCTTACGGCGCTTTCGAATGCCGCAAAATCGGGCGTCGATGTCCGAATCATAACTCCGCATGTCGCAGATAAGCCGCTCGTTCATATCACCACTCGTTCTTATTATAAACAGCTTGTCGAGGACGGCGTTAAAATTTACGAATACACTCCCGGTTTTATTCATGCGAAGACTTTCGTCGTCGATGATGTTTATGCTGTCGTCGGCACGATAAATCTCGACTACAGAAGCCTCTATCTTCATTTTGAATGTGCGACCTGGCTTTATAAAACCGACAGCGTCCTTTCCGTCAAAGACGATTTCTTCAAAACGCTCGATGAAAGCGCCGAATATACCCTCGAAATGTGCAACCGTCAAAGCGTTTTATCTAAAATCATTGCCGCTCTCTGCCGACTTTTTGCACCGTTGATGTAAATATGGTGTAATGGCATATAGTTTTACAGAGGTGTTTTGTCCTTGCGTAATATTTTTTATAAACTGTGCTTTTTCGCTCTGTTATCGGTTTTTTTGACGGTAACGGCTCTTTGTTCGTGCTCTTCCGTAAAAAGATACGACGAGACTTTTTTTGCAATGGACACGGTCGCAACCTTTACAGTCTATGAACAATACGACGGTTTTTCCTCTCTCTGCAATTCGCTGCTTTCATCTGCGGAAAAGACTCTCACCGAATGCGGCGGATATATGATCGGTGCTTCGTCCGACGGACAGACCGTTGAACTCAACGATACGCTCTCTTCTCTTGTCGAAAAATCTTTTCTCGTCTCGGAGCTTACCGACGGAGATTTTGATCTTTCAATAGCGCCGCTCGTAAGGCTTTGGGATATTAAAAATTCAACTGTTCCGCCGTCGGAAAACGATATCGAAAATGCGAAAAATCTTGTAGGCTTCGATCTTATTTCTTTGACTGAAAATACGCTCACCTTTCCGTCTTCGGGTATGGGTATAGATCTCGGCTCCGTCGGCAAAGGCTGGGCAGGGGATGAGATCGCCAAAGGTCTTTTGGAAAACGGAATCACTTCCGGCATAATAAATCTCGGCGGCAATATCCGTGTTTTCGGAGATAATCCGAATAATCGGGACGGCACTTTTTCCGTCGGCATCAAAGATCCGAAAGACACATCGTCGATCGTCGGATACGTCAAAGTCAAAAATACAAACGTCATAACTTCGGGCGCATACGAGCGTTTTTACGAGTATGACGGAAAAATCTATCACCATATTCTCGACCCCAAAACGGGAGCTCCCGCGCAAAGCGGGCTTGCAAGCGTTACCGTGATCTGTTCTGACGGTGCGATAGCAGATATGCTTTCGACGGCGCTTTTTGTTGTCGGACAGGAACGCGGAACCGTGATCCTCGAAAAAATTGCGGAAACTTATCCCGATATTTCAGCCGTTTTTGTTTCGACGGACGGCTCTGTAGATACTGTCAATACTGTTCTTTACGGAACAGACTGAATGGAGATCAATGTGAAAAAAACATTCATTTTTCTTCTTTTGTCTCTCTGCTTTCTGCTTTGCTCATGCGGCGGAGGCGGAAAGATTATTTTCCCGTTCGAAGCGGATCTAGAAAAACATTATACCGTTCTCGAAAAAATGCCGGACGGGTCAGATGTCTCGGAATACATAGAAACTTCTTCCGATAACATTATTCTCGAAAACGACCGCTTTTCTGTAGGTATCTGCGGAGAAAACGGCGCTTTGTGGTTCCTTGATAAATCCGAAGAACTTTATTACGATATGACGGGTCAGTCTTTTTTCGATATCTCTTCTGCGAAGACTGCGCTCGATGTTTACAGAGATAATGAGCCCTTTCTGACTTATGCTCAGGGCGAATTTTACGACGTAGTTTTTGAAAAATACAGACCGACCCTCACCGCATTTTATCTCAGTGAAAATACGGTCCGTCTCATTTATGTTATCGGTATCGATCAGCTTGAATTTATCTCCGGGTATCCCGTTGTGATAACGGAATCGGCGTATTCTCAAAACGAAGCGCTTCTTTCGGATTTCTATAAAAAAGCCGCAAGTTCTGACTTTTCGCACTCGTTCATGTCCGATTACTGTCTGTCGGAAGATTATTATGTGCTGAAAACGTATCCGCTTTCCGACATGACGAACTTTCCGACCGAATTTGATTCCACATATGCGAGAAACGAACTTCTTTCTTTGGGGTATGATCCCGCAAATGCGAAGATCTGCCTTTTTGTTTCGGATGTAACGCTTGAAAACGAAAAGATCATAGTCGATATCAGCCCCGAAAGGCAGTACAGGACTTCAGCTGTCAGAACGAGCCAATATAAAACAGCTTTCTTTGACGGACAAGTCCCGTTTGTCGTAAAAACAGAGTCCGAAAGCGAAAAAATACCATTTGCGGGAAGTAAATTCGGATGATACAGCAAAAAGATTTGAAAATTCGTAAAAGCGATATTGTTTTGACTGTTTCTATAGTCGCCATTTGCGTTGGGCTGGCGATCATTCCGTTCTTTTTTTCTCGTGACGGTTCTTCTGTTTCGATCTATGTTGACGGCAAACTTTTTGCCGAGAAAAATATTTCCGAAAATTCAGTGACCGATGTTGACGGCATGATGACCGTCGTAATTGAAAACGGAAAAGTTTATGCCCAAAATTCCGTCTGTCCCGACGGAGTTTGCGAACATTCATTGCCCATAACAAAATCGGGCGACAGCATAATCTGTCTTCCGAATAAGATAATGATAAAAATATCGGGGGAAGGGGAGACGGACGCAATAAGCGGTTGATATGAACTTGAAAATACGAAAAATAACGTGCTTTGCGCTTCTTCTCGCATTATCCCTTATCCTCTCATATATCGAAAATCTGCTGTTTTCGGGCATTTCGTTGCCCGGAATAAAGCTCGGTCTTTCGAATATTGCCGTTGTGTGCGTTTTGTATAGCTTTGGACCTTTACAGGCGCTTTTGCTCGGGATCGCAAAGAGTTTTCTGTCTCTTCTGATCTTCGGAAAACTCAGCGGACTAATGTATTCCGTTTTCGGCATAGTCCTTGCGGTTGCGGCAATGTCTCTTACAAAAAAAACAGGCGCCTTTTCCCTTTTCGGAGTCGGTATAAGCGGTGCCGCGGCGCATATTTTAGGTCAGCTTTTTGCCGCTTGCATCATGCTTTCGAGTGCGCATCCCCTGCGCCTTTTCCCTTTACTTTGTATTCTCTCCGTCGCATCTGCGGCGATACTTTATTTTCCCGAACACACAATTTTGTCCTTTTTAAGAAAGAGTGGTATTGTTGAATAAAATTAAAAGTTTATTTTCCGATATCAAGCAGTTTTTCGTTTCCCGCCTGAAAAAAGGCGAAATACTCTGCGCGGTCTTTATATCGGTGCTCATAACTTTTCTTCTGGAAGATTTCGGCAGACGTGATATCCTTGGCGGTCTAAGTTTTCTTTTGGAGTCTCCGTTCAGATTTCTTTATAATGTGTTGATAATCCTCATGACGCTTTGCCTTGCGTTCTTTATGAAAAAACGGTTTTTCGGCTTTGCGATCATAACAACCGGCTGGGTAACGCTCGGGGTTACTAACTTTGTCGTTCAGACTCTCCGTGTCCTGCCGCTGACTTCGATCGATTTTGCAAACTGTACGGTCGATCTTCTCGTCACTTATATCGGTTTTATCGGTATCGGGCTTCTTGTTGCCGGTATTATCGCCGCATTTTTACTTTTTGGATTTATTTATAAAAAAATCCCGTCTCAGCGTAAATTCGGAGCGATCAGATCCTGCCTTATGATTCTCGTTGTTTCTGTCAGTATGCTTGCGATGAGTACCGTCGGTTCTTCTTTCGAAGAGGAAACGGAAGAACCCGTAAATATAAACGAATCGTATGAAGCATACGGTTTTGCATATAGCTTTACCCGTACTTTCGTCGAGAAAGGTATCGAAGAACCTGAGTATTACAGCGAAATCGATATTCACCGTGTCCTTCGCCGTATTGAAAATACCGCGAAACCTTCCGATGTTGCTCCGAATATCGTAATGGTTCAGCTTGAATCGTTTTTTGATATAAAAAATGTCGGTCATCTGACATTCTCTTCCGATCCCTGCCCTGTTTTTACTCACCTTAAAGAAAACTGCATCTCGGGTTTCCTTTCCGTTCCGTATGTTGGTGCCGGAACTGTAAACACAGAGTTTGAGATACTTTCGGGCATGAATATCGACTTTTTCGGTTTCGGCGAGTATCCGTATAAATCGATATTGCAGGAAAAATCCTGCGAAACCGTCGCATCGGTCCTTCGTTCTCTCGGTCATACAACGACCGCACTTCATAACTACGAGGGAACTTTCTACGACAGAAATATCGTCTACGGCAACCTTGGTTTCGACCGCTTTGTTCCCGTTGAATTTATGAGCAATGTCGAGCGTAACCGTCAGGGCTGGGCGAAAGATAAGGTCCTTTTGCCGTATATTCAGAAGGCTCTCGAAACGAGCGACGGCAAAGATTTTGTCTTCGGCGTTACCGTTCAGTCCCACGGAAATTACCCTGCGGATATTGAAGAAAAGCGCAATATTTCTGTTTTCGGCGCCGAAAATGAGATGCTGAAAGCCGAATATGAGTATTACGTTAATGAAATTTCCGAAGTCGATATGTTTATCGGCGCGCTTATTTCTTATCTCGAATCGTTTGATGAACCGACGGTTCTTGTCCTTTACGGCGACCATCTGCCCGCGTTCACAGAGATCGATGACAGCGACCTTTCTGCCGGAAATATGTTTACTTCCGAATACGTCATCTGGTCAAATTACGGTCTTTCCGGTGAAGATAAAGATCTCGAAACTTATCAGCTTACGTCGTATCTGTTCGAACTTCTCAATATAAACGAAGGTCTCTTTTTCGAATTTCATGATATCTACGAAACGAGCTATATCTACGATGATCTTCTCGAGCAGCTCGAATACGATATTCTTTACGGGGAAAATTACGCCAAGGTATCTTACGAACCCATGCCGATGACTGTCGGTTTTGATGATATTGAGATAACGAGCGCCACCGTGTTGGGTGAATCACTGTATGTAAAGGGGAATAACTTTACTGAATACAGCGTCATTTATATCAACGGTATTGCAAAAAATACAGTATATATAAGCGATGAAGTTCTTATGACGGAAGATGTTTCTGTCGAAGAAGAAATAAATGTTGAAATAAAACAGATCGCCGCAGACGGCTACAGATATAATTAAGGAGAAAAAATTATGGCACAGATAACTTATTTCTTTTTAAGCAAATGCATTTACTGCTCGAAAGCAGACAGAATGATCAGATTGGTCAAGGAAAAACATCCCGAATTCAAAGCAATAAAAATTCAGAAGATCGAAGAAAGTCTCAAGCCCGAGATTGCGGAGCAGTATGATTATCAGCTCGTACCGTGTTTCTTTGTCGGAAATAAAAAGATTTTTGAAGGTGCTCCGACAGAAGAAAAGATCTGCGAAGCTTTTTCGGAAGCGTTAAAAGCAGAAAACGGTTTAAGTATTGACTTTTAACGATTTATCCGTTATAATTAAAAAAACTTTTTGGAGGCTCATTTATATGACACCGAGAGAAAGATTCACTAAAGTACTTCATTTTGAAAAACCCGATCAGCTTCCTCTTATCGAGTGGGCTGCATGGTGGGGTCTGACTTTTGACCGTTGGAAGACGGAGGGGCTCGATCCTGCTATGGATACAGATCAGAGCCTTGAATATTTCGGCCTTGAAAATTTAAAATGCATCGGTGCGGCTCCGAGTATTCCTCATTATTCTCATGAGGGCAATCCTGTCCGTAACGAGGACGATTATGATGAACTCGTAAAAAACGGGCTTTGGAGCGATGCTGTTATTGAAGGTCTTGTAAAAGATGCAAAGAGCCTTAAAGAACGTCATGAAAACGGCGATTTTTCTATCCGTATCTGGCTTGACGGCTTCTTCTGGTTCCCGCGCAGACTTTTCGGTATCGAAGAGCATCTCTATTCTTTTTATGATGAGCCCGATCTTTTAAAACGCATGAATTCCGACCTTGCGGACTTCAATATCCGTGCGATAAAAGCTCTTTATGAAGTTGACACTCCCGATTTCGTCGGCTTCGGCGAAGATATGTCTTATAACCACGGTCCGATGCTTTCCGAAGAAATGTTTAACGAATTCCTCGCGCCGTATTATAAGCGTGTTATCCCCGAGATCAAGAAAAAGGATGTTCCCGTCCTTGTTGACTCCGACGGCGATATAACGGAAATGATCCCGTGGCTCATGTCTGTCGGTCTTGAGGGTATCTATCCTCTTGAAAAGCAGGCAGGTGTCGATATCTGCAAAATAAGAGAAATGTATCCGAAGTTCCTTATGCTTGGCGGATACGATAAGATGTGTATGTCTAAAGGCGAGGCTGAAATGCGCGCAGAGTTCGAAAGAATTCTTCCCGTAATGAAGAGCGGTGGATATATTCCGTCCGTCGACCACCAGACTCCGCCCGAAGTTTCCTTCGAAAATTATAAGATTTACGCTAAACTTTTCAAAGAATACGTCCGCAAGTAACATAACGCGAAAACAGTCATATTATGTTAATGTAAAAATCATTGACAGAGGTGACCGTGATGTTCCGCAGGGGACTGAAATTTATCGCATTCACTTCCGCATTTGCGGCAGGTGTTATTACGGCTTTGCTGTTGCCGAAAACGATCCTTATCGGGCTTCTTGCGGCACTCGTCATATGTTGCTGTCATAGGTGACCTTAACGAAAGGCGTGTGTGGATAGATGAAGATAGTCGTCGTTAAAGCAAACGGTTTCTGGAGAAGGATCCTGAAATCCATCTTCAAAGTCAAACCCGAAAAACAAGAATAAAAAATGCTGAACAGGTAATTCCTGTTCAGCGTTTTTTTACTGTTCGAGTATTTTTTCGTCGATATATGAGGACATTGTGTCTGCAAGATAGAAAAGAAGAACTGCCGGGTATCTTTCGTATGCAAGCTGAAGCATGTTTCTGTATTCGTAATCTTCGCCGCCGAAAGGTCCCATATGGTAGAAAATAATGAGTTCTTCAACGAATTTCAGAGGGATGAAACTCTTGATATATTTAATCGAACGCGAGGAATGGGGCAGGGGAATATCGGGCTGTTTGTTCGTGGACCACTGAAGATAAGTCTCCCATACGCCGTCAACTTTTCTGTTGCGCTCTTCTTTGAGGTAATAGTTGCACTTGCAAAGGTCGTGAAGAAGTGCGGAAATAATAACACTGCTTTCATCAAGCTCGATATTTTTCATCGCAAGCAGCCCTTTAAAATTTTTGTATACGTTCAGGCAGTGCTCGCAAAGTCCGCCTTCAAAATTGTTGTGGAATTTCGATGCCGCGGGCGCAGAGAAAAAGTCCGTCTTGTTTTCAAGATAATCAATGAGTTTTTCAATGCCGTCGCGCTCGGTCGAACGTAAAAGCACAAGAAATTCCTCTTTCTGTGCTCTGTTGATTTCCGCTCTGATGCTGTCAATAGTCATATCTGTCACCTTTCTTTCAGCTCTTTTGGTTTTCAATTAATTCTATGTTTCGTTTTAACGTCGAAATGCCTCGCCATGTGAATGCTCTGTCCGAATATTTTTTTCGGAATTCTTTATCAGTTAAACCTTCGAGATCCTTTGCTGTCAAAGTTTTTAACTTTACAGTGTTTTTCGAGTATTCCGATTCTTTGAGATCTTTGTTCATCGGGCAGACCTCCTGACAGCGATCGCAGCCCCATATCATGCCGTTTTTTATTATTGACGCTTTTTCGGCTTCGGTAAGCTCACCTTTTTTTTGAGTCAATGCCGAAATGCATTTTGTGACGTCACATCTTCCGCCGTTTAACGCGCCTGCAGGGCAGGCTTTTTCGCATGCGCCGCATCCGGAGCAGACCGATGGCTTGTTCTCTTCGCATACAACTTCGAGATCGGTGATGATCTCACCGAGAAAAACGAATGAACCGTGTTTTTCTGTTATGATAAGCGAATTTCTTCCTCTGATGCCGAGCCCCGATATCTCTGCCGCATGTTTTTCGTTTATGGGTGAGTTGTCTGCAAAAATATCAAAAATATTTTTCGGATATTCTTTTTCAAGCTCATTTTTTATTTCCGAGAGCTTTTGCGGAACGTATTTGTGGTAATCTTCCAGCGCCGCATATCTGCAAAGATTCTGTCCGTCTTCGGGTTCGTAAAAATAGGGGATATACGTTAAAAAAACGGTTCTATAATTTTTTTCGGTCTCTTTTATTTTTACTTTTTCGAATTCCGCAAACCGGACTTCAAGCCCGTATTTTGAAAAGATCTCGCTGACGTTCGTCTTTATCATCGTATTCCGAGAGCCTCTTTTGCGAGGATATCAGCGCGTTCGTTGAAAAATACGCCCGTATGGGCTTCGACCTTTACGAACTCCGTTTCGAGAACGGGACGTGTCTTGTTCATAAATTCAACGTATTCGCGAGCCGCAAAACTTTCTGCTTTCCATTCTTTTCTGTACCATTTGCAGATGCCAGTGTAGTCGTGGTAAACACGGAGTTTTTTATATCCGTTTTTTATTGCAAAAGCCGCGGCGGTCATCGTTCCGAGAAGTTCGCCCGCAACGTTTCTTGCGCTTTTCGCTTCTTCTTCGTTTCCTGAACCGTTCTTTTCGGTTACGGTGCCGTTCGGTTCAATAAGGACACATCCGAAGGCGTACGAACCGGTGTTTACATCAAAGCTTCCGTCAACAAACGCAACGAGCGTTTCTTCCGTTGCAAAAAACATCGGATCGCTTATATTTTTATCGCCTTTGAAAGTCTTGTCCTGACCGAGCGCGATAAAATCTTCGGCTTCTTTTCTCGTTGCAAAGCTTTTATATTCCGCGCCGGCAAAACCGTGAACGGCATTTTTGCATTCGTCCCAAGTTAAAAATACGCCGGTGGTCTGTCCTTTGCGGACTGCGTAGAATTTTTGTTTCATATGTTTCTTTCTGTTAAAAGACACGGAGAGCGAGTCCCCGTGTCTTTTATTGATAATAGATTTTTCTGTCGATTAGAAATTGAGTTTGGTTGCCATTTCGAGACGGTCTTTATCGAAAGGTTTCTTCATTGCGAGACCTTCATCGATATCGAAGTCAGTGATCTTGCCGTCTTTTACAACAACAACTCTAGCGGATTTGTTATTCTTGAGAAGTTCAACAGCATGAACACCCATGTTGGTTGCAAGAATGCAGTCGTGGAACGTCGGAGCGCCGCCTCTCTGAATGTGACCGAGAACAGTCGCACGGGATTCGATGCCGGACATTTCCTGGAACTTCTTGGTGAATTTTTCAACGGTTTCGATGCCGTTTTCGTTAACGTACTGGAAGTTCTTGTTTTTCTTATGCTTGCTGTTGGATTCGGGGAAGAAAACGCATTCCGCAATAACAATCACGAAATAGTTCTGACCGCTTTCCTTTTTAGCTTTTATGAGATCGATAACGTCTTTCTGGAAATCGAATTCAACTTCGGGAACGAGCATAATATCTGCGCCTGAGGCAATACCGCCTTCAAGAGCCATCCAGCCTGCGCCTGCGCCCATAACTTCGATAACAGAGCATCTGTCGAGAGTTTCGGAAGTGTCTCTGAGCTTGGAGATGCAGTCGGTGATTATGTTCATGGAGGAGTCGAAACCGATGGTGTCTTCAGTACAAACGATATCGTTATCGATCGTACCGGGGATACCTACGCAGGGAATACCTGCATGGGTGAGGTCACGCGCGCCTCTGAAAGAGCCGTCACCGCCGATGACAACCATGCCTTCGATGCCGAGTTTTTTGCAGTTTTCAACGCCCTGAGCTACTACCTCGGGGTCTTTGAAGTTTTTATATCTTGCGGTTTTGAGAATGGTACCGCCTTTTCTGTAAAGATCTTCAACGGATGCAGAAGTAAGTTCCTGGCAGTCCATTTCGATAAGACCTTTATAGCCTTTATTTATACCTATAACCTTTATTCCGTTGGCTTTCGCCTGTTTTACAACCGCTCTGATAGCGGCATTCATTCCGGGGCTATCTCCGCCGGAGGTCATAATTCCGATAGTATTCATTTCAGAAATTCAGTCCTCGTTTGCTTTACTGTGATAATGATATTAGTAGATGAGTATATGAAAATATACATCGACGACATTATATTACAAACTTTTCGAAAAATCAAGCGTATTTTGAAAATGACAAAAAAAAGAACCAATCAGATCATTTTTTTGACATTCGATACCTGCTTATCGATTGAAAAAGGGGCTGAAATCGTCTTCAGCCCCTCTGTTCCTGCTTATTTTACGAGTTCGACGGTCTCGCGCGCGATCTCGAGCTCTTCGTTCGTTCCGAGAACGAGTACTCTTACCTTCGAACCTTCAGCGGTGATCTCGACGTCTTTACCCATAACGTCGTTCTTTTCGGGGTCGATCTTTATTCCGAAGTAATCCATTTCTTCGCAGATTCTTGCTCTGGTCTCGGGTCTGTTTTCGCCGACACCTGCGGTAAATACGACTGCGTCAACGCCGTTCATTGCAGCAACGTAACCGCCGAGAATCTTTTTGCACTGGTAACCGAACATATCGAGAGCGAGTTTTGCTCTGGGGTTCTTGTCGTTATCCCACGCATCGTTAACGTCTCTGAAGTCTGCGGAAACACCGGAGATTGCGAGCATACCGGATTTCTTGTTCATGATATCGTTCATCTGTGCGCCGGTGAGGCCTTCTTTATCCATAATTACGGCAACAGCGGCGGGGTCGATGGAACCGCAACGGGTACCCATCATCGGGCCTTCGAGGGGAGTAAGACCCATGGAAGTGTCGATACATTTGCCGTATTTTACAGCGGAGAGAGAAGAACCGTTGCCAAGGTGGCAGATAACGAGCTTGAGCTCTTCTACGGGTTTGCCGAGATATTCAGCGGCACGGCGGGAAACGTATTTGTGGGAAGTGCCGTGGAAACCGTATTTGCGGATCTTGTATTTGTCATAGTATTCCATCGGAAGACCGTACATATACGCATATTCGGGCATCGTCTGGTGGAATGCGGTGTCAAAAACAACGACCTGCGGAATATGGGGAACGATCTTTTTGCATGCTTTGATAGCGGCTGCATTTGCGATAGCGTGGAGCGGAGCGATGGAGTAGTAGCCTTCGATACGTGCGATAACGTCGTCGTCAACTATGCATGCTTCTTTGAAATAGTCGCCGCCCTGAACGACACGGTTGCCGATAGCATCGATCTCTTCGATCGAAGAAATGATCGCGAGATCGCCTTTTGTAAGGCAGTCAAGAGCAACCTGAGTCGCCGCAGTGTGATCTTCCATGAAGACGGGGTTCTTGATCTCGCCTTTGCCCGGAACGGTGTATTTAACAAAGCTGTCCTGCGCGCCGATCTTTTCGCAGTTGCCCTTTGCGAGCATTGTTTCGGTCGCCATATCGATGACCTGGAATTTGAGCGATGAGCTTCCTGAGTTTATGACAAGAATTTTCATAAAAATTTTCCTCACATATTGATTTTTGACTTAAAATATGTTAATATATAGTGTAGAAGGTTTTCTTAATATAATTATATATCACTTTTCATTTTTTGTCAAGTCATGGTTAACAATAATCTCACCGTAGCGGGCATAGTTGCGGAATATAATCCGTTTCATAACGGTCATGCCCATCATATAACCGAAACAAAAAAACGCTGCGATGCCGTCGTTTCCGTAATGAGCGGCAATTTCGTCCAGCGCTGTGAGCCTTCGGTCTGCGATAAATACGTCAGAGCGAAAATGGCTGTCATGGGCGGCGTCGATCTCGTTCTGGGGCTCCCTGTCCGATATGCGGTCGGTTCAGCCGAAAAATTTGCGTACGGTGCGCTTTCCGTTCTCGACAGTCTCGGCTTTGTTGATTTTTTAAGTTTCGGAAGCGAGAGCGCGGATATTGAAAATATCGTAAAAACAGCGGAAAAGATCGACAGCATAACTCCCGAAGAGTATAAAGCCGCAATGAAGGACGGTTCTACTTTCGCCGAAGCTCGTGCGCGCATAATCGGCGGCGAACATTGCGAACCGAACGATATTCTCGGAATCGAGTATGTCCGCGCGATAAAAAAACTCGGCAGTACTATCGAGCCTTTTGCAGTTAAGCGTACAGACGGTTATCTCGAATCCGCGACTTCTCTTCGTGAAAAAATATCAAACGGTGATCTTTCCGGTCTTCCCGAATATTCCGCCGAACTTCTTAAAAAAGAAATTGCCGAAGGCAGGGCTCCCGGAAATCTGAAAAATATTGAGCGCATCCTTCTCGGTTTTATCCGCAATGCCGATCGATCAGCCTTTCAAAATATTTACGGCATCAACGAAAAAGAGGGGTTTGACGGCAGGATACTTTCTGCGGTCGGCGCAAAATCTCTCGATGAACTGTATTCTCTTATAAAAACAAAGCGCTATACCATGGCGACCGTTCGCCGAGCCGTTCTTTCGGCGTATCTTCGTCTGAAAAACGAACCGCTTTCTCCCGTTCCGTTCGTGCATGTCCTTGCTTTTTCCGAAACGGGCAGAAAATTAATAAAAGCTATCCCCGAAAACGTCACGGTCATATCAAATATATCGAAAATCAAAGATATTTATCCCGAATTTGCCGATGAAGAACGGAGAGCGACCGACCTCTTTTCTCTCTCGACACCCGAGATCGGCGCGGGATTCGGTGAATATACGAGGAAATTTCAATGAAAAAAATTCTTATCGTCGTCCCTTTCGAAGAAGAGGGCAAAAAGCGTCTTGAAGCGGTTTGTCCCGAAAATGAATATATCTATAAAACGCCCGACGCCGTAACCGAAGCCGATGTCTCATCCGTTGATGCAATAATCGGTAACGTTCCTCCTCATCTGATGAAGCATGCGGTCCGCCTCGAATGGTTTCAGTCTCAGATGGCAGGCGTTGATCCGTATATAAAAGACGGCGTTGTTTCCGAAGATGTTGTTATAACGAACGTCACCGGTGCTTTCGGCCTTGCGATCTCCGAACATATGGTCGGCTGTGTTTTCGAACTTTACAAAAAACTTCATCTTTACCGTGATAACCAGAATAAATCTCTCTGGAAAGATATGGGCACCGTAAAACAGATCGAGGGTTCGACCGTTCTTATTGTCGGCCTCGGTGATATCGGCAAATGCTTCGCAAAGAAGATGAAAGCACTCGGAGCTTATACTATCGGTGTCAAACGCCGTCCGAGCGAAAAACCCGATTATGTCGATGAACTTTCGCTTCAGGATTGTCTTGATTGCTCGCTGTCAAAGGCGGATATCGTCGCTCTCTGTATGCCCGACACCGCTGAAACACGCGGAATGTTCTCTGCCGAACGTATTGCTAAAATGAAAGACGGCGCAGTTCTTATAAATATCGGCAGAGGCTCCGCTATCGATACCGAAGCGCTTTGCGATGCACTCGAAAGCGGCAAACTTTACGGCGCCGCGCTCGACGTATTCGAAAAAGAACCGCTTCCGTCCGATCACAGACTTTGGTCCATCCCCAACGCAATAATAACTCCCCATATCTCGGGATTTTTCCATCTTCGCAAAACGTACGATAATATAATAGATATCTGCATCAAAAATTATGAAAATTATGTTTGCGATTATCCGTTTATCAATATAATCGACAGAAAAACGGGCTATTGCAAATAGTACTCCTCAAGGAGGCTTTATGAAAAAATATTTTAAGATAATTGCCGTTGGCATTGCGCTCTGTTTAGTTTTTGCGTTGACGGCTCTTCCGCTCTCAGCGGATCTCGGTGGGTTTTCGGGTGATTCGGACTTCGGCGGCAGCTGGGATTCCGGCGGCGGATGGGACAGCGATTATGATTACGATTATGATTATGATTACGGTTACGATTCCGATCTCGGCGACCTTGCAGGCGCATTTCTCTTTCTCGGAGACGGGGGGATAACGACCGTTGTTATTCTCATAATCGCACTTGTTATCTATTTTAAATTTATTAAAGGCGCCAAAAACGGGACAGGAAATTCCCGAACACCCATTGCTCCGGGCGCTACCGGCGTTGACCGCTCGACACTCAGCTCTATCGATAAGCTTCAGCAGTCCGACCCTGCGTTTTCGGATTCTGCGTTCAAAGAAAAACTTTCGAACCTTTATGTTCAGATGCAGAATTGCTGTACCGAAAAAGATATCGAGCCTCTTCGCCCGTATCTTACCGATACTCTTTATACTCAGTTTGACCGTCAGGTGGATATGCTCCGCCGTGCAGGTCAGACGAACTGTATTGACCGTATATCCGTTCTCGATGTCGATCTTCTCGGCTATACCGATGACGGCGAGACCGAAACCGTATACGCAACCCTTAAAACAAGAATTACCGATTATACAATAGAAGATAAAACGGGTATTGTTGTCAGCGGAAGCAAGACCGCCGAAAAATTCATGGAATATGAATGGGCGATCGTTCGCTCCAAAGGCACAAAAACCGAAGCAAACAACGGCGAACGTGTCGTTAATTGCCCGAACTGCGGCGCTCCCGTAAATATCAATCATTCCGCAAAATGCGAATATTGCGGTTCTGTCATAACTCTCCCCGATTTCGGCTGGGCTCTTTCTTCTGTTAAGGGCATTTCCCAGAGAACGGCAGGTTGATTTTGAAAAATTCTCTCCCTTTTGCTGATCTTCACGTTCATTCGTATTATTCCGACGGAACATGCTCTCCCGGGCAGATCCTTAAAACTGCCGAAGAACTCGGTATCGGGGTTCTTGCCGTTGCGGATCACGATGTTTTCGAAGGCTCTGCGGAGCTTTGCGAAATATCGAAAAACAGTCCCGTAAATTGTATTCCCGCCGTTGAAATAACGTGCGACGATAACGGCAGACAGGTCCATGTTCTTGCATACCGTCCCGATTTTACGAACGAAGAGTTTCGTAAATTCGTTGCTGACGGCAGACGAAAGCTCGACGGCATGAGTATCGATCTTATCGAAAAAATGCAGTCTGCTGGTTATCCCGTAAGCGTTGATGAATTCGATGCTTTTACGTGTCCCCGAGGTTCCGGAGGCTGGAAAGCGCTTCATTATTTTCACAGCATCGGAATTACGAAAAATCTGAAAGACGGCTTTTCTCTCTATCTCGAATTTGACTGCGGATATGAAAAAGCAGGCTTTCCGTCCGTTGAAAAAGCGATTAAAATGATCCATTCCGTTTCGGGTATTGCGATCATCGCCCACCCCGGAGTTTCCGTCAAGACAAGGATCGAAAAAGAATTCCTTGCGGAACTCGAAAAATTCGTTTCGTACGGCGCCGACGGCATCGAGTGTTTTTATTCCGAACACACTCCCGATATCACGGCAATCTGCGAACTTTTCTGCACCGAACGCGGTCTGCTTATGACCTGCGGCTCGGATTTTCACGGCTCGTTTTTAACAAGACAGCTCGGCACACCGCGCAAAAAGACCGAAGAGCTTCTGCTCGACGGCATAATATAAAATAAAATATTTGAAATATAAGAAAGAGGTAAGAAAAATGGTTACTTTCAAGGAAACAACTTACAAAAACTACGGAAAGTGTCTCGAGATCTCCAACGGTTGCGTTGATCTTCTCGTCACCCTCGACCTCGGTCCCCGTATCATCCGCTACGGTTTCTGCGGCGGCGAAAACATGATGTATGAAGACCTCGAAAGAGTAAATAACTACGAAAAAGAAGACGTAAAAGAGATGTTCGGCCCCAATGCCAAATGGTATCTCTACGGCGGTCACAGACTCTGGATCTCTCCCGAATATACCGAAACTTATTATCCCGATAACAACCCCGTTTACTACGAGACCCATGAAAACTCTGCAGTTTTCACCTGCGACGTTCAGGAAGTTACCGGTCTTCAGTTCTCAACTGTCGTAACTCTCGACGAAGAAGGTACCGATGTAAATATCACTCACTGCATCGAAAACTGCAGCGGCGAACCTCAGAACTACGCTATCTGGGCTCTTACCGTTCTCGATAAAGGTGGCGTTGAACTTCTCAAGTTTAACGATAACGATACCGATCTTCTTCCCAACCGTACCATCAGAGCTTGGCCCTACACCAACTTTGCGGATCACAGACTTTACATGGGCGAAAAATATGTTTCCCTTTGTTCCGACTCTACCGAAAGAAAATTCAAACTCGGTTTCGACCTCCGTCACGGCATTGCCGCTTACATCAACAAGGGCAATATGTTCGTAAAGAGCTTCAACCATTACGATGACGGCAACTATCCCGACAGCGGCTGTTCTTTCGAAACCTTCACAAACGAACACTTCCTTGAATGTGAAACCCTCGGTGAGATCGGTCAGAAACCCGATGGCTCTATCGTTACCCATAACGAATTCTGGTCTCTTTACAAGGATGTTTCTATCAAAGATCCCAAAGACGAAAAAGAGATCGAAGCAATTTTCGAAAAATACGAACTTATCTGACAGAAACGGAAATACTTGCGTGAAAATATCTCTCACGTAGTTTTTGTGGCTTTCGTTTTCCGTAAAAAAACGATTTTGCACAGCAAAAACCGCCTCAAATCTCATTAAAAGAAAGGAAGCTTTCGTTGCGAAAGCTAAGTTGATTAAAATGAAGTATAAACGCGTTCTTATAAAAATAAGCGGTGAAGCTCTTGCGGGGGAGTCTGGTCACGGTATTGATTTTGAAAAAGCTATCGGTGTTTGCGAAAAGATCAAGACCTGCCTCGATCAGGGCGTCCAGATCGCTATAGTTGTCGGTGCGGGCAACTTCTGGCGCGGCCGCAACGGCAATAATATGGATCACACAAGAGCCGACCATATGGGTATGCTTGCAACGATGATGAACTGTCTTGCTCTTCAGGATACATTTATCAAGATCGGCGTTGATGCCCGTGTTCTTGCCGCTATCGATATGCAGCAGTTTGCAGAACCGTACATCCGTGATAAAGCCGTAAATCACCTCGAAGCAGGCAGAGTCGTAATCTTCGGTTGCGGCACAGGTAACCCGTTTGTTACTACCGATACAGCCGCAGCTATGCGTGCAGTCGAGATCAGCGCAGATATCGCTCTTCTCGCGAAAAACGTAAACGGCGTTTACGATAAAGACCCCAAAACCCATCCCGATGCAAAGCGTTTCGAAAAAATTACTTATATGGATGTTCTTACCAAAGAACTTTCCGTTATCGATACCACCGCTACCGCCCTCTGCAAGGATAACGATATGCCCGTTCTTCTTTTCGAACTCGGCAACGGCGACAATATCGTCAGAGCTATTCAGGGCGAACATATCGGCACCGTCATCACAAAGAATTAAATTTTAAGGAGACTATATATCATGAAGCCTCAGTACAAAGAAATCGAAGCTAAATTCGACAAAACCATCGCCGCTCTCGAAAACGAATACTCTTCCATCAGAGCAGGCCGCGCTAACACCGCAGTTCTCGATAAAATTTCCGTTGACTATTACGGCTCTCCCACAAAGGTCAATCAGCTCGCAAGCCTTTCCATTCAGGAAGCTCGCATCCTCGTAGTTCAGCCGTATGACTCTTCCATTCTCAAAGAAATCGAAAAAGCTATCCTTGCTTCCGATATCGGCATCAATCCTCAGAATGACGGCAAGGTTCTCCGTCTTGCTTTCCCGCCCCTCACCGAGGAACGCCGTAAAGATCTCTGCAAACAGATCCAGAAAGAAGCTGAAAACTCCAAAGTTGCCGTACGTGCAATCAGAAGAGATGCTCTCGAAGTTTTCAAAGCTCAGAAGAAGAAGAGCGAAATCACCGAAGACGATCTGAAGATCTGCGAAAAAGATATTCAGGATGCTACCGATAAATATTGCAAAGAGATCGATGATATCGCAAAGAAAAAAGAAGCGGAGATCATGGAGATCTGAGTATGTCTCTTCCCCTTCATATCGGATTTATTATGGACGGTAACGGTCGTTGGGCTCAGGGCAAGGGTTTGCCTCGCAAAATGGGCCACGAAGCCGGCGCAAAGGCTCTCGAAAAGATCATCGACCATTGCCGTACTATAGGCATACAGTGCGCCACTTTTTACGCTTTCTCGACGGAAAACTGGTCCCGTCCGAAAGAAGAAGTTGATGCTCTTATGTCTCTTCTTGACCGCTATATTGCCGAGCTTCACCGCAAAATTTCAAGCGGTGAAGCCGACGTTTATAAAGATGTTCAAATACGTTTTGTCGGAGATCTCTCGGTATTCTCCGAGGAACGTTATTCCCGTATCCGCGAACTTGAAAATCTTACAGATAAGCCGCATTCCCGTCTGAGAATCAATATCGCCATAAATTACGGCGGCAGAAACGAGATCGTATCCGCCGTCAACCGTTTTATTGCCGAAAATCCGGGCAGACCTCTTACCGAAAAAGATATTTCTTTAAGGCTTTATACCGAGGGCTGTTCCGATCCGGATCTGATAATCCGTACGGCGGGCGAAATGCGTCTTTCCAATTTCCTTATCTGGCAGTCTGCGTATGCGGAGTATTATTCGTCGCCCGTCTATTGGCCCGATTTTACACCCAAAGAACTTGATATTGCGCTTGAAGCTTTTTCGAAACGAACAAGAAAATTCGGCAACGTCGCAAAATAATATTGAAAGGCTTTATTTAATGAAAAGCAGAATTATTTCGAGTGTCATCATCGTAGCATTGTTTATTGTTCTTGTCTTATTTGCGGATATTCCGCTTGTTCTCAACGCCGTTATCGCTGCGTTGAGCGCTGCGGCATTGTATGAAACTCTTATCGTAACAAAATATATCGAGTCGAAGGCGCTTATGGGTGTCAGTATGTTTATTTCTCTGCTGATCCCGTTCCTTTCGCCCATAATGAAATATGTCCCGATAAATAAGCTTGTAAGTCCCTCAATTATAAGCGTTATATTCGTTTATATCCTGGTCGTATTTATTTCAATGCTCGTTTCAAAAGAAAAATTTTCACTCGAACATCTCAGCTTTGTCTTTCTTATGACCCTCATTATTCCCTGCTTCTTTTCGACTATCGTCTTCAGTTACGGAATCACGGGCGGTATCATGAATATCTTTCTGATATTTCTTTGCTCATGGGGTTCCGATACGGGCGGTTATATTTTCGGTAAACTTTTCGGCAGACACCAATTCACGCCGAAGATCAGCCCGAAAAAGACTGTCGAGGGCGTTATCGGCTGTGTTGTAAGTGCTTTTTCCGTCGCAATGGTTATCGCGTATGTCGGAGATGTTCTCTTCGATAATTATACGGTAAACTATATCGCCGCGGCGTTCTGCGGTATTTTCGGCGGTATCTGCGCTATTCTCGGTGACCTTTTTGCTTCCGTTATCAAAAGAAGCTTCGGCGTGAAAGATTTCGGCAGTATCATTCCCGGCCACGGCGGCATCATGGACCGTTTCGACTCCATTCTTTTTGCCGCGCCATTCATTTATATTGTTCTTACTATCGCTCCCGTTTTTGAAACGGCAGTCGTATAACCCGAAAGAAGGGATATTTAAAATATGAATCTCATTGTTATGGGTTCGACGGGTTCTATCGGCACCCAGACGCTCGACTGCGCAGAAAAGATCGGTGCGAACGTTTCCGCGATGTGCGCGGGGAGAAAAGTCGATCTTTTCGAACAGCAGATCCGTAAATTCAAACCGAAAGCCGTTGCGATGAGTGACTGCGATGCGGCAAAAGAACTGAAATTACGTATTTCCGACCTTGATATTCCCGTTTTCTCGGGCGAGGAAGGTGTTCTTCGTTTGTTTGAAGAAGTCCCGTGCGATGTCTGCATTAACGGTATTGTCGGCGTTGCAGGTCTTCGACCGACTCTTGCGGCGGCCAAAAAAGGTCTTCGTATTGCTTTGGCAAATAAAGAAAGCCTTGTTGTTGCCGGTGAAATTATAAAGCAGGCATGTAGAGAAAACGGCGCGGAGATAATCCCCGTTGACAGTGAACATTCCGCGATCTTTCAGTGCCTTAACGGTATCTGTCCTACCGACGGCGATATCGGAACCATAAACAAGAAAATAAGACGTCTTATTCTTACCGCTTCGGGCGGCGCGTTTTACGGTAAAACTAAAAGTGAGCTTGAAACCGTTACCGCATCGGATGCTCTTCTGCACCCGACCTGGAAAATGGGCCCAAAGATAACCGTCGACTGTGCAACGTTGATGAATAAAGGCTTTGAGATAATCGAAGCCGCGCGTCTTTATGATGTTGATGAAAAAGCTATCGATGTCGTTATCCATCGCGAAAGTATTATTCATTCGATGATCGAATTTGTCGATTCTTCAACGATCGCACAGCTTTCTTATCCCGATATGCGTGTTGCAATTCAATACGCCATAACTTATCCCGAACGTATTCCTTCACCCGTCGAACCGCTCGACTTTTTCAAACTTTCGGCTCTGACTTTTGCAGAGCCCGATTATGAAACTTTCCGCGCACCGCTTCTTTGCAGAGAAGTTCTGCGTGCAGGCGGAAATACGGGCGCTGTTATCAATGCGGCAAACGAAGTTGCAGTCGATGCGTTCCTTAATAATAAAATAAATTTTGCTCAGATAACCGATTTCTCCGAAAAAATGTTAGAGAAATATCCCCTGAAAACAAATGTTTCTCTCGAAGAACTTCTGCAGACAGATGCGGAGATAAGAAGAGAAAGAATCAAATAAAGAGGTAGTAAATATGAACTTTGTAATCGAACCTTTGAATCGAGAAGAAATTATAAAAGCGATCGAATTCAAATCTCCCAAGCGTATTCCCATGGTATTCACAAAATGGTGGGGTGAAGGTCTTTGGGAACAGCATGGCGAAAAACTCAATGAATTTCAGAAATATCCCGAGGATGTAGTCGTTCTCGGTTTCCCGATGCCCAGCTTTACGAAACGCGATGACGGTTTTTGCTGGTGCCTTCCCGAAGTAGACCTTTCCAAATCTGCGGGTCACGATGCAAACGTACGTCTTCCCGACTGGAAATATATCGATGCTCTCGTTGAAAATCCCCCGAATGTCGATATTCCCGGTCTTTGGGACGATCAGATCAAAAGGGCTGAACAGGCAAGAAAAGAGGGCAAATATGTTGCCATTCATCATTGGAGCTTGATGTTTGAACTTATCTGGAATTTCCGCGGCATGGAAAATCTTCTTGCAGACTATATCGAAGAGCCCGAAAACGTACATAAACTTCATAATCTTGTTTGCGAAACAGAGATCAAACTTCTCAAACAGGCTATCGAACTTGTCAAACCCGACGGTTATATCATTTCCGATGACCTCGGCAGTCAGCACTCTCTGATGATGAGTCCTGCGCATTTCCGTGAATTTATCAAACCTTATTATGAAAGAGTCTGGGGATTTACGCATGAACACGGTGTTCATAACTGGCTCCATACCTGCGGCTGTATCAATGAAATTATCGGCGATCTCATCGAAGCAGGCCTCGACGTCCTTCATCCTATTCAGAAACATACCATGGACTGGGACGAAGTTGCGGCAAAATGGAAAGGCAAGATCACTTTCTGGGTCGGTATGGACGTTCAGCAGACTCTCCGTATCGGAACTCCCGAAGAGGTACGCGAAGAAGTTCGCCTCATGAAGAGAACTTTCTCTTCTCCCGAAGGTGGCATGATCATCGCTTCCGGTAATGGTATTGTAGGCGGCACACCGTTCGAAAATATCTATGCATACCTCGATGAATGTTGCAAAACCGAGTTCTAAATATTTTGTCGAAAGATTTTTGATCAAATAAACCGAAAATTATTTTCTGACCGACACGCTTCGACAGCTTTTTCTGAGCTTTAAGTGTATAATATGATCACACATACAACAAATCGACCACAACACTTAAATTATCTGAAAAGGAGCTCGAAAAAATGGAAAAACAAATCACAAAAGAATATCTTGAACTGTTCCGTGCAGTCGAAGACGCTGTCTCTTCTCTCGAAAAAATCAAACAGGCTCTTATCTGTGCTCAGCTCAGGGCGGAAGAACTGTATATTTCCGAAGAAGAACCGAATGAATAAAAACTGTGAAACAGCCGGTACGGAAAACGTATCGGCTGTTTTATTTGAATGAAGCACATATATTATAATATTGTAGATATATAATGAAAATACGGTTTTGACGGTCTGTTTGTCGTATTCTGCACTGTGTGAATTGCGCAAAACTATATCCGGAAGTATAGAATGTGTTGGGGAATATTAGGCTTTTTCCTATTCAAAATACAAAAATTCAGTTCACAAAAAGTTTACACGAAAAGGTATTGACAAATCGAGAAACATGTGATATAATATCCAAGTTGCAAAAAACGACAGCAAATAAACAGACCGACCACAAATCACGGCGGTTGTTGAAAAGCTTGAGTTCTAAGCGAAAAACCTCTTCACAAAAAGTTCACGAAAAAAGCACTTGACAAATGAAGAGAAATGTGATATAATGTTCAAGTCGCTTGAGAGAGAACAAATCAAGAGTGACCGAGAGTAACTCGGCTGAGATCGAGCAATGCCAGGAAGAACATGGACGATTGAGAGTAGTCGTTCGGGAATAAGAAAGTTATTCCGAAGAACTGAATAACCGAAGGTTGTGAAGTTCTTAATGGACCTTGAAAATTAAACAGTGATATACCCTGTAGTATATAAATGAGAAGAAAACTCATTGAAGAAAAATGAACTCTTCGAGTTCATGGTGAGTAACAAGAAATTGATACTCTGTCAAAATTCTTTGAAAAAACGAAACGAACCAGATTAGTAATGATCTGGGACAAACTCAAAAAGACATTTAATCATCTAAGGATGA
>JAGASR010000041.1 GCA_017621705.1 Clostridia bacterium
CCCCTCTTTCCGAGTATGACTTTAAACTCTTTGAGCAAAATTCTTCATGAAGATTTTTTTCTTTGCTCTATACTATATAATGAAAAAAAGAGGGGTATTTACTGCAAGATTTTGAAAAACTCACAAATTTGTCAAAAAAAGGATATATAACACGTTATCAGACAGAATTATTTTCAATGAATCGGAATAACCGGATAAGAAATGTATTATATGTAATATTATACTATATTTGCTTTATTATGTCAATATATTTTGTCTGTTATTTTCTTAATTAGTATTATTCTTTGATTCGCGCGTAATCCGTCAGGCCGTCGCCTTTACCGTAAGTTTTGCAAATGCCTTTTAAAGTGATAATGTTTTCTATAATAAACCTCCATAAGTATTAGTTTCTGTATTTATTATAATTCCCTGCGGTGAAAGTTTTTGCGATAGCTATCGATGCAAGGAAAATCGAGAGCAAAATAACCATTGAAAATGAGAATACGATAACTTTGTAATCAAGCATATAGATCGAGAAAAGCTGAACATCCTTGAAGATCGTTTCCTTCAAGGCGACAACGATCGCGTTTCCCGTTATGAATGCGCCCATCGTCAAAAGACTGAAATCCATAAATGTGTCGAGCATGATCATATCTTTTGAATAACCTGCAAGCTTCTTGATGAAATGAATACTTTCCTGCTTCGAAACGTAATAGAAACAGAAAACGACAGCATTTATTATGATCATAATGAGCAACATTAACAGCAGATCGGTCGGTGCTTCGACGGTAAGGCGAGGAGTGTAAGCTTTTGTGCTTACCATTGCGGTTTCGGAAACGTGACGGGTGAAGACCTCCTCGAGCTTTGCAACCGTTGCTTCATCTTTGCCGTCGAGAGTATAGTTAGCGGCATGTCCCAAAGTCTTTGACGCAAGTCTGATCGGCATGAAAATCGTCAGGTCAAGATTTGTCGCCTGATCCTCTTTGCCGATGACACCGATGACCAAGAGATCTTTATCCAACATGTCGCAATGATAGATAGGCTCGTTGTTTTCATTGAAGTTAACGTATTTATCGTAAATTTCTTTTCCTACGACTGCGATTGCAAGATCGCTTGTTCCGTTGACTTCTTCATGAGTGAAAAATCTGCCTTGGATCATATTTACGGGATCGATGTAACCGTTGAAATATATACCTCGTTCTTCGACGAAATCGTCGCCTCTGTAACCTGCGTTAACATATCTGTTTATTATTGCATCGGGTGCTTCCGCGCCGATTTTATCAACATTGACGGATACAGTCGGAGCATCCTCTACAGACAGCGGATTGACATAAGCCATTTTTACGTTTTTCGTGTAGTAACCGGTATAATAGAGATCAATTCTGTCAAGAGCTACCTGATAACTTGCGATAAACATACTGAAAACGCCGACTATTGCAAGCATTACGAAAAGAACAACTCTGTAAAACGGCAGCGATCTTTCTTTTTTGATATTTGTTCCGCGAATAAGTGTTGCAATACTGTATGATCTTAATTTAACATTGATACAGATATACAAAATTATTACAGTAAGAATGTAGAAAAGAATATTCAGAACAAATCCTGTGCGTATCGTCGGAATCATAAGATGTTCATAACCCGAGGAAAGATAAGAGAACTTGCTGAATATATTAAATGCGAAAAATCCCCCGACTTGACCCAACAGAAAGAGAACGAATGATTCGAAAAGATAACGCATCGCTATACCCGTCCGTGTTTCTCCGACGACCATACGGATCGCATAGTTTTTCATATTGCCGTCGATCTTGTAAAGCATTGTAAATACGAAACTGAAAAGCGAGAAAAGAAGCGTTGCCATGCAGACGACTATGCTTATTGCTAACTGATCTTTATAGTTGTTTGAAAGTTCTTTTGAAATACGTAACTTTACAGTTTCATAATATTCTCCCAGACCAACTTCATCCAAAAGATCCAGAACTTCCTGATGAACACGCTCATAATCCTGGGGTTCGGTTACAAAATAACTTGACGTAAACCTATGGGTAAATAAATACGCATATTTTGAATAATCTCCAAAGACATCGTCCACGCCTCTTTCAAAATACGGAACAAGAATTCTTGTATCATAAGAAAAAACTTTAGTAGGTAATTTTGACGGCGTAAAATACTGATTGGGAGCAACAAAACCGACAACCTTAAAGGGCTTAGTATCGGATTTATAATATTCCGGATAGAATTCTTCACCTATAGAGTAATACTTTTTGAATTTATCTCCCATCAAAACCGGGATATAATCGTTATCGTAAAGATAATCTTCTTCCTTGAAATATTCGCCCTCACTCAGTTTGACTTTGAAATAATCAAGATAATTGGAGCTGATATAGTAAGAATAAACTCGTTCATAGCTTTCCCCGTTTTGATTGAACATTGCATATTCGCCGATGACTTTGTCCTCTTCGTCCCAGTCCTTTTCTTCATTCAATTCAATATCGAGATCGTTTTCATTGACAATTATCGTAAGACCTTCGATCTGTTTTGCTTTTTCGAAGAATTCTCCGACCATCTCAAATTGTCTTACCATTTCAGGATTGTCTTTTGTAGGATCCATGGGCTCTTTGTATCGAGATAACATGATACCCAAAACATCGTTATATGATGTGCCCATCTTCGTCCACATCTTGAAATATTCCTTATCGCCCCATGCGATCTGCGCAACACCGCTCTGCTCTTCCGTCCAATAATAATTTGAGAGAACGGTGTACAGAACAAGGCTTGTGATCATAATTTGAACAAAAAGAAAGATAAACAAAAACGGTGATTTTTTAATGCTTGCCCAAAGATCGTAAAATAAATGTTTCATCAGAAAACCTCCTTTGTTAATTCCTGTATTTATTATAATTTCCTGCGGTAAAAGTTTTTGCTATCGCGATAACGGTAAGCCCTATTGCCAGCAGAATGACCGTCGAAAGCGAGAACATGATGACGTTTAAGTCAAGCATATATATCGAGAATAGCTGAACGTCTCTGCATACCGTATTTTTAAGCAGTACGATGACAGCGTTGCCGACGAAATATGCAAGGATGGCGAGCGCTCCGAAGTCGATAAAAGTATCGATAAGAATCATCTCGTTCGTATATCCTGTAAGCTTCTTGATAAAATGGATGCTGCCCTGCCTTGCAACGTAATAGAAACAGAAAACGGTCGCATTTATAACTATCATCACGAGCAAAAGAAACAGAAGATCTGTCGGCGCTTCGACGGGTATTCTGAACGGGAAAGAAGTCGTCGTGACGTTTGCGGTCTCGGATGCGTGCTCGGTGAAAAAAAGTTCCAGTTCTGCGATTGTTTCCGCATCTTTTGCGTCGAGAGTATACGTTCCCTGTTCTCCGTACGGCAAAGATGCCAAATGCATGGGGATGAAAACATCGAAGTCGAGGTTCGTTTCCGCATCCTCTTTTCCTATAACGCCGATGACTTTCAGCGTTTTGTCTATTTCGGGACTGTAGTAGAACGGTTCGTTGTTTTCGTTGAAAGTGACATACTTTTCGTAAATTCCCTTGCCGACGACTGCGACCGTTATTTCTCTCGATGATTCTTCGGGGGTCATAAATCTTCCGTAAATCATATTGAGAGGTTCGATATATCCGTTGAAATAAATACCTCTTTCGGTTATAGTATCATCGGATTCTGCCCTTGAGGCGATGTATTTGTTGATTATTATATCGTCGAACCGATCGCAGATCTTTGCGAAATTTAGGTCAACCTCGGGATTCTCTTCCGTTGCGAGCGGTGTTACATAAGCCATGCGGACATTCTTTGAATGATATCCCGTATAATAAAGATCCATGCGGTTGAGCGCTGTCTGATAGCTGGAAATAAACATACTGAAAACGCTCACGATTGCAAGCATTGTGAAGAGAACGACTCTGTAAAACGGCAGAGATCTTTCTTTTTTGACTTCCCGGCCTCTGATGAGCGCGGAAATGCTGTATGACCGTACTTTCATATTCACGCAGATAAAAAGTACAATAACGGCAATTATATAAAATATCAGATTAAAAATAAGACCTGTGCCGATAGTCGGCGCTTCAATGTAATTATAGCCGCGATAGATAAATGAGTTGACTGCAAAGATCTTAAAGCCGATAAATCCGAAAATCTCGCCGAGGAGGAAGACCGTAAAAGTTTCAAACAAAATTCTTCTGATAATTTCGTTATACGTTTCGCCTACGACCATGTACACCGCATACGTTTTCATATTGTTGTCGACTTTATACAGCATCGTAAAAACGAGGGTGAACAGAGAAAATATAAAAGTCAGAACGCATACGATCACATTTATCATAAGCTGATCTTTGTAGTTGCTTGACAGCATTTTGTTTGTACGGAGCTTTCTGAGTTCGTAGTTTTCGTCAAGACCGGTTTGTTTTAGGACATCGTTTATCTGTTCCGATACACGGGCATAATCCTCGGGTGCTGTTATGTAAAAAGTGTAGCCGATTCTTGAAGTATAAAGAAAATGATACGCTTTATAGTCTCCGTGAAGCTCTTCATGGTTGCGGTTTATATACGGCAGAATTATCTGATTGTCGTATCTTTGTACCATGCTTGCCCTGTTTACGGGAGAATAGTATTGATTTTCCGCAACAAAGCCGATGACTTTCAGCTTGCTTATATTGGATGTCGCTCCTAGATACGCTTCGAATTCCTCTCCGAGGGTGTAATATTTTTTATATTTCGAGCCCATTATAACGGGAATATAATCTCCGTCATAAAGATGATCTTCTTCGGAAAAATATTTGCCCTCGCTGAGCTTTACTTTGAAATAATCAAGGTATTCTGAACCGACCCATAAACCGTTGACGACATCGTATTTGTCGTTTCCGGTATCTCTGAAAAGATCATAGTCGCTGCATTTTTTATCTTCATCTTCCCATTGTTTCGGTTCGAGGATGGTTATATCCCAGTTTTCCTGGTTGACGATCATTTCAAGCCCATCGATCTGCTTAAAGAGATTAAATGCTTCTTCCACCTTGTCGAGTTTCTCTATGTTTTTTTGCAGCTCCTCTTCCGGCGGGTTCAGCATCTTTTCCGATGAAAACATCAATGCCATCCGCTGATAATGCGAAACATTCGTCTTCGGAAAAAGCTGTGCATATTCTTTATCTCCCCATGCTACCTGCGCTATCTGATTTTCCTCTTTTATCCAATAGTAGTTTGCAAGTACGGTGTAAAATATCATGCTCGTTATTGCTATTTGCACAAACAGGAAAATAAACAGAAACGGAGACTTTTTTATGTTTGTCCATAAGTCATATAATAAATATTTCATTTGAGACCTCCTTATATAATATACGGTTGTTTCTCTCTTCGTGGATTTTTAATCTTTTTTTAAATCTCTTGCAGACCCTCTGAACGCTTTATTTATGGCGATTACGGAGAACATAAACGAGATCAGAATGATCATGCCGAATGAGAATGTTAAAACGGGTAAGTTGATCCTGAATGCGGAAAAGAGAATAAAATCTTTAAGTATCGTCTTAGAAAGTATCCACATCAGGGCGTTGCCCGATGCGAACGCCGCAGTCGAAATGACGATAAACTGCGCCGCAGTGTCCGTAAAGATGATCGATCTTGAATATCCGAGGAACTTTTTGATATTTATGATAAGTTTGATCTTATCAATATAATATATACAAAAAACGACCATTGTTAAGAAGATCAAGATTGCAAAAATGGTAAGAGTGTATTTGGATATTCCGAGATCGATCTGAGATCGGATAGTCATTTCCGTATAACCGAATTTGCCATCCGTTTCCGTTTTGATATGCTCTTTAACGTCAGAGATCGTCTGCTCCGTTTTTCCGTCGACGAGAAACAGAAGCGAAGTTGTTACGGCGTGCTTTTTAAGTGCAGTCGGAACGGTGATAAATACCCAGTCGTCGAGTGTCGTATCATGTCCCTCTCTGCCGACGATGCCGATAACTTCGTATGTCTGATCCTGATATGTGAATTTATATTCACCGTTTTCTTCAACGCAGAATTCGTTAAGGACATTTTTGCCTACAACGGCATAACTCGTTATCTTGTTGAGTTCTTCTTCTGTGAAAAATCTTCCCGAGATGACTTCCGGAGTTTCCATATCTCCTTTTCGATACCAGCCGCGTATTCTCGGCGCTTCGTATTGTGTGTATGAGAGGTTTACCATTACGTCAATACTGTAATCTTCGACGCCCTCGATATCATAATCGAAAGTTATTATCGGTTTTTCTTCGGATGGTATCGCGGAAAGATAAATATTGTATCCCATCTTGCCCCAGAAATGATTCTGGTATTTATCGATATGCTCTATCTGCCAGTTGTAGCTGTGAACAAAAGTTATACAGATACTCGAGAGCAGGAACATAAAGAAAGTCAGACCTTTATATAACGGTAATCCGCTTGCCTTTTTGACTTCCCTGCCGCGGATAAGCTCTGCAACACTGTATCTTTTTATTTTGAAATAAACAAAAATAAAACATAAGATGCAGGAAATAACCGTAAAAATAATGCTTATTGCCAACCATTTATCTGTTGCGGATTTCATTGCGGGATGAGATGCCATATCCCATTTAATCTGATGTGAATAAAAGGCATAAAAACCGCATGGAAAGCCCAATAAACAGAATACGAGAGAATCAAAAACGGAAAAAAGAAGGATCTGGATCCTCGTTCCGCCGATAAGATTATGTATAGCGTATGTTTTGATATTGTTTGACGCATTGTTGATCTCCGCAAAAACTATGCTTGCGAGCGCAAAAACGAGCATTGTCGAAACGAGAGTTGTAAGAAGCAGATCTTTTTCTTCAACGTTATCCGATATTTGCATCGAAGTTGCAGGACGACCAAGGAGCGTATAGAAACCGTCATCGTTTATTTTGTCGAAAATTTGGTTCATGCGATCGACAAATTCTTTTTCCTTGCCAAGCTCCACAAGCAGATATCTGTCCATGGTTAATCCCGATGTGCCGAGACCTTGGACATATAAACGCAGTGCAGAGGATTTATGGGTACAGTATTCGCTGTTTTCTTCCTGAAACTCCAACCATTCCGCAATGGTTTTTGATATCTTGGGGAGAATTATATGGTTGTTGAAATAGTATGTATCGGAGTTTCCGGGCGTAAGAAAGATCTGATTTTCGGCAATAAAACCTATAATCTTAAAAGTCATGGGCTTACCTTTAAGGAAAAGGGTTCCTTCAAAAGTATCGCCGATCGAAAAATAATTTTTATAATCGGAACCCATTAAAACGGGAACACAGTCAGGGTCAAGATTTACGTATTCTTCATCGGTGAAAAGTCTGCCGCTGTCGAGCGTCAGTCCGAAAATGTCTATAAAATTACGGTCTATACTGTATGTGTTCGGCTGATATGTCGGGGGGATGGATTCTATCGGTTCGTAAAAAGAATAATAGCTCGATGTTTCTTCGTTCATTGGGATCGAATCAAATTCCTCGAAAAGATTCAGCTGTGTTCTGTAGAAGGACGCTGTTTGGATCTCTTCGTAATTCAATATCTCTTCGTAAAGTGCCTCTAAAAGCTCAAACCCGGTATTGTCCGGAGAAACATAAGTCGAACCGAAATGAGCACGCAATCTGTCCGTATTAAGTTTTTCGGGGTTACACATGATAGTATAATTGCTGTATTTTGAATATATTCGCTGAAAAGATTCGTTGTTCATTTCGAGCTGACTTTGTTCATAAAGAGATATAAACATACCGTATGAAAACAAAACAATCTGAATAAATAAAATCAGAGAAATAATCGGCGACCTTTTGATATTTGACCATAAATTCAGAAAAAACAGTTTGAACATAAAATGACCTTCTTTCTTTTGAGGTGATTGTGACGGATTGTTGTGTTGGTGTATGCCGACGTTTTATTTTCGGTTGGCAGGGTAGGGTGGGGGAATGTTCGGCAGAAGGATCGTTGTTGCAAACGAAAGGTCGCGGCAGGTGAAAATGAGTGAGCCGGAATAGCGGTCGACGATCGTTCGCATATTGATTATGCCGTAGCCGTGAAAACGCTTGTCTTTTTTGACGGTATCGAGAAAATCGGTGTCGATATCGTTGTCGACAGGGTTTTTGACGATCACATTGAGCATCTCGTCTTTTAGAACGATCAGCAAGGAGATGCTCTTTTTCTTATGTCCCGTGAGCCTTGCCGTCGCCTCAATGGCATTATCGAGGGCGTTGCCCAGAAGAATTGCGAGGTCGATGCTGTCAATTTTGATCTTCTGAAGATTTCGGAACTGAAAATCGATCTCAATATTTTCTTTCTTTGCGGCTGTGATCTTGTTATTGACTATCGTATCAATGATCTGGTTTCCGCTTATCGGAGCGTTGGCGAGCGAGACGAGCGCAAGCTCTTTTCTCACATGTTCGAGCGCCTGATCGTATTCTTTTCCGAGGAGATCCGCCTGCAGGCCGATGAGCATATTTTTGTAGTCATGGTGAAGCTTCGAGATCTCTCGGTGGTTGTTTACGAGAAGTGTGTATTGACGTTCCTGCTCAATGAGCAGGTTGTCCGCGACCTCAAGCTTCTGATCGGTTTCGGCGGACTGCCAGATCGTATCTATAAAATGGAAAAGATAATGGTTGCAGAAAATGAGGCAGATCATCAAAAGCATTCCCGAAAACAGGAAAACGCCATGACGTATAGCCGAATATTGTATCCCGAAGCAATAGATCATAATGAGTGTTACGATCGATTCGCTGATTGAAGATATCGCATAGAAAAGTAATGAAAAAAAGATATTGTTATACCACTTTATTTTGTTCAGAAAAGAAATGGCATACGTGCAGGCGAAGAGTACGAGCATATTTACGAATCTGTCGGTTATAAACTGCTGGAAGACCCAGAAGATCGCTGCGATTGCCGCCAGAATTCCCCACACAAGAAATTTATTTATCTTTTTTCTCTCAAAAAAACAACTGAAAAAATAATGTATCGAAAAAATTGATAAGACAACCGCGCAGATATTCGAGATCGCAGTCTGCGTAAAATCAAAATTATTCATAACGTTCTCTCCAGAAAATTTATGAAAGTTTGCTCAACTTCTTTTTGCTTCCGCACACTTATGGGGACTTTCGTTCCGTTTGACAGTACGGCTTCGCCCTGCGAGATCTTCTGTATTTTTCCTAAATTAACGATATTCCCTTGGTGCGTCTGGCAAAATCCGTGAGCGGAAAGCTGCCCGAGTGCGTTCGAAAGAGAGTCTCGGACGATAAAGTCACCGTCGGTCGTGTGATACGTCAGATTATGCCGAAGCGAGTCTATATAATATATGTCGTTTACCTGTATGACACAAACGCCCCTTTGACTGTTCAGCACGACTTTTGATGTCATGATCGTTATTTTCTGAACGGCTTTTTGCAGTACCTGCTCGAACTTTTCGCTGTTTATGGGCTTTAGCAGATAGTGAAAAGCATCGCAGTCGTACGCCTCTATCGCATACTGCGGAAAACTCGTTATAAATATAAGGATAGTGTTTGCATCGTTCGCACGAAGGTATTTGCCGACCTCGATCCCCGTTCTCTCGGGCATATCGACGTCCAGCAAGATTATATTGAACCTCTCAAGATTGTGGTCATTTATAAGATCGGTGCCGTTGTCGAATTCGGCAACGGTATTCTTTTCGTCGTCAAATATCTTTTTTGTCATTTTAACGATCAACGCGCGTTCTTCCGCCTTGTCGTCGCATATTGCAATTCTCATTGACTTTTCTCCGTTTTCAGTTTCATCCTATAATAATTATATCATATGTCACAAATCACGTCAATCGCAGTCGTCAACGCTTGTGCCAAAAACAGCTACGAATGTGCCTAAAAGTTTTTGCGGACAGCTGTTTGAACAGTTTTAAGTCTGTTAAACTTCTATTTTATGTGAATTTTTTATTCACAGACAGAACGTACTTTACATGAACGGTAAAATGTGGTATAATGTATTTACGGACTTTGTCCGAATTAACTTTTAGGAGATTGCTGTTTGAAGAAAAACAACACCTCAGTGATTGTAGCATAGCCGAGGGGCTTGCAAATACGGTCACGCGGCCTCTCGTAGTTGAAAGTCAACAATTATGAAAGGATTTTAGAAATGAAAAATTTGACTATACGTTTAGAGGCAGAAAAAGATTACAGAGCAGTTGAAGAACTTACGCGTGAAGCTTTCTGGAATGTTTATAAACCCGGCTGTGACGAGCATTATTTTGTTCATATGATGCGTTCACACGAAGATTTTATTCCCGAACTTGCATTCGTTCTTGAAAAAGACGGCGAGATTATCGGAAATATCATGTATACAAAGTCATGGCTTATCGGCGATGACGGCGAAAAGAAAGAGATCCTCTCTTTCGGGCCGATCTGTGTTTTGCCTAAATATCAAAGGCAGGGCTGCGGTCGGATTATGATTGAGCATTCGTTTAAAAAAGCAAAGGAACTCGGATATGACACGGTCGTTATTTTCGGTAATCCCGGGAATTACATTTGCCGTGGGTTTGTAAGTTGCAGAAAGAAAAATGTTCGCCTTGGCGACGGCATTTATCCGACAGCTCTTCTTGTAAGAGAACTGCTTCCCGGATCTCTTGCAGGCAAAAACTGGAGATATTTGCCAAGTACCGCGGCGGACTGTTGCAACGATCTTGAGGCGGTCGCTGCTTTTGATGCAGATTTCCCTCACAAACAAAAAGCCTGGGCTCCAATGAACAAGTCCGTTAAAAACGGACAATTGAAAAAAACACCCTCCTATGGTAGAATAAAGATAACTACCATAGGAGGGATTTTTATGTCAAGACAATATCGTCACATAGAAGAATATGCAGATGAAATACTGCGGTTAAA
>JAGASR010000042.1 GCA_017621705.1 Clostridia bacterium
AAGGGTTTTATTTGAAACTCGTTTGATCTCAACAGCATCATCGGCAACAAGACGGTGACCTCTTTTGAGAAGTTCCATTGCAGTTTCACTTTTACCAACACCGCTGTCACCGATCATGAGAATACCTTCACCGTAAACTTCAACGAGTACACCATGAGTTGTAATTCTGGGCGCAAGATGAACATTCAATGAGCTTATAAGATTATAGAGGACGTTTGAAGTTGAATCTTCGGATGAAAGAACAGGAATACCGTATTTTTTAGCCTGTTCAAGAATTTCGGGACATGTATCTTCAACGTGAGTTACAAAAACGACCGGAATTCCCTGAGAAAAAAGTTTTTCTATCTTTGATGTACGTTCTTCTGAAGAAAGAGTTTTAAGATAAGATGTTTCTTCTCTACCTATAATTTGTATTCTTGTGGGATCGAAATATTCATAAAAACCTGCGAGCTGTAAACCGGGTCTGTTAACTTGAGATGTGGATACAAATATCTTGGCGGGATCACTGTTTTCACCGTCGGGTAAATATAATGGACGGGAGGCTGTATCCTTCATTATATCTGCAAGGCTTATCTTGTATGTTGGTGTACTCATTTTGTAACTCCGTATTTTTGAATAAATAAGTTTTGTTCACAACGAGTCAGACAGTCCGCAAAGACCATCTGACTCGTATGTAAGATCTAAGAAAAATTATTCAGCGTCAGTTTCTTCAGCTGCTTCTGCTTCGGAAGCGCCTTCTTCAACAGCGCGGATAGAAAGGCTTACGCGTTTAGCTTCAACGTCGATTTCGGTGATCTGAGCTTTAACCTGCTGGCCAACTTCGAGAACATCGGAAACTTTGTTGATACGGCGAGGAGCGATCTGGGAAATATGAACGAGACCGTCAATACCCTTGATAACAGAAACGAAAGCACCGTAAGTCATGATCTTGAGAACAGTGGCATCGATAACGTCACCTACATTATAGGTTTCGGTAAGGATCTTCCAGGGGTTTTCGTTTTCATCTTTCATAGTAAGAGAGATCTTCTTGGTTTCATCGTTAAGGCTCTTTACGATAACTTTAACAGTATCGCCAACTTTAACAATATCAGAGGGTTTGGTAACTCTTTCCCAAGACATATCGGTTACGTGAACGAGACCGTCGCTGCCACCGATATCTACGAATGCACCGAAATCGGTAACGGATTTAACGGTACCTTCATATACATTGCCAACTGCAATGCTCTGCCAGAGAGCTTCGCTTGCTTTCTGTTTTTCTTCTCTGAGAACGCTCTTGATAGAACCGATGATTCTCTTACGTTTGCCGGTCTTGTCATTGTCAACTTCGATAATACGAAGATTTACGTCAGTACCAACGAGAGCATCAAAGTTTTCTTCGCGTCTGATAGAAGCCTGGGATGCGGGGACAAAAACTCTGATCTTATTGACCATAACGACGATACCGCCTTTAACGGCTTCGACGACTTTGCCTTTAACGACAGCGCCCTCTTCGTTCGCCTTGATGATTTTGTCCATTCCCTGCGCGATATCAAGGCTACGCTTAGACAGAAGGGTGGTTCCGTCCGCATCGTTTACCTTGACAACAAAAGCCTCGATCTCATCGCCGATCTTAAGCGGATTTTCATCGTTTTCGAATTCCGCAGCGGGAATAAAGCCGGCATACTTCAGACCGAGATCGACCTGGACTTCTGTGCCGTTGATAGCGGTTACGATACCCTTAACGAGCTGGCCGTTACGAATCGTCCTGATCGAAGCTTCGATAGCTTCAAGAAAATCTACGTCTTCCTCTGCTACCAAATTTTTGTTGTCTTTTTCATTAATCATGTTGTTAAAAACCTCCTCGACTGCACTTTCGGGGCATGAAGCACCTGAAGACAGTCCTATTTTTTCATATATACGAATGCCATTGGGTAACTTGTTTAATTGCTCATAGAAAACCGTTTCGCAATTTTTTGAAGCGATCTCGTAGAGCTTTCTTGTATTGGAGCTGTGCGGAGAACCGATTATAATAAAGAGATCTACTTTTTTAGATAATTCTTCAACCTCACGCTGCCGTGTTTCGGTGGAATTGCAGATAGTGTTATGAACCGTAATGTTTTCGTAAGTCGAAACAAATTCGATGATCTTTTTCCATTCCGAAAGATTGTATGTCGTCTGTGCGACCAGATCATATTTATCGGTCGGGACATATATATTATGCAATATTTTTTTCAATTCGTCAATATCATTAGCGACAAAAAATGTTTTTTTTGCATTTCCTGCGATCCCGATAACCTCCGGATGTGCAGAATTTCCGATAATGATAATGTTTTCAGCATTTGCGGCAATTTTATGAATTTTTTTAACTTTGGGACAAGTAAAATCAAAATAACGGATTTTTCTTTCTGCAAGATTCTTTTCAACGGATCTTGAAACACCGTGCGCACGTATCGCCGCAATTGATCCGTTTGGAATTTCTTCGGGAATATCTACTATTTTTGCTCCCATGGAAGAAAGCTTTTCAGTCATTTTTTCATTATGGATCAATTCACCGAGACAGTAAACAGGCGGATCGTTATTTTCAAGCAATTCGATCATTCCGTCAACCGCACGCTTGACACCAAAGCAGAAACCAATAGTTTGTGTTTTATAGATATTCATTTGGTCTCACTACCGAGGTTATAAACCTTTTGCATAAGCCTATCCCCTGCTTTTGCCATATCTTCTGAAGGAACACCGCCTTCGAATTCGTCTTCAATGAGAAAAGGCTTGCCTATGTAAACCCTTATATCGTTAAATAAAAAGAAAAGGCGTTTATAATATATTCTGACGGGGAGCATTGTAGCTTTGGATTTTTGAGCTATCATTACAAAACCGGGTTTGATCTCTGGTGCTTTACCGTCCTTTGTAAGACCGTTTTTAACACGTGTGCCTTCGGGGAAAATACCGAGGATATGTTCGCTTTTAAGCGTTTTCAATGCATTTTTTATAGCAGAGAGATCTGCTTTTTCTCTGTCAACGGGGAATGCACCGTATAATTTTACAACGGATTTTATAATCGGTACTTTGAACAGAGAGGCTTTCGCCATAAAGTTGATATGACGTTTGATTGCGAGATTCAATGCAAAAATATCAAACATCGACTGGTGGTTTGCGTAAACTATAACGGGACCTTCTATAGGTTCGTTTTCGCGACCATAGACACGAAAACGGTTAAAAAGATGACAGTATATAGTAAAAACAAATCTGGCAAATTTATACATTTATTCTACTTCCAACTATTTTTAAAACAGAATCAAGGGTTTCATTCGGCTGAAAACCGCTGTTATCAAGAAGAATCGCATCAGCGGCAGGCTTGAGCGGAGCAATATCTCTTTCTGAATCGTTTTTATCGCGTTCAAGCATGGAATTAAGGATTTCCTCGTAGGAAACAGCATGTTCTGTATCTTTCTGTTCTTCGAAACGACGTTTTGCTCTGTCCTGAGTAGATGCGGTAAGGAAGATCTTTACAGCAGCATCGGGGAGCACAACTGTTCCGATATCCCTTCCGTCCATGACAATATTCTGTTCTTTTGCAATATTACGCTGAAGATCTAAAAGGAAAGAACGAACTTCAGGTATTGCGGAAACGATCGAAGCTGCAGATGAAATTTCGTTTGTACGAATTTTTTCGCTGACATCTTCTCCGTTTACAAATACTCTCTGAACGCCGTCAACGTGTCTGAAAGAGACTTTGACTTCCGGAAGTATTTGCTTGATCTGTTCAACATCATTCGGAGAAATATTTCTGCAAAGTACTTCATAAGCAACGGAGCGATAAAGTGCGCCCGTATCGATATAGGTATAACCGAGGCATCTTGCAAGACCCTTGGCAAGACTGCTCTTGCCTGCACCGGCAGGTCCGTCTATTGCGATATTCACAGTTTTCATAAAAAATCTATCCTGTTAAATTTAGTATTATTTATTACCGATTGCCCTATGGCCCAGACCGACAGCAACTTCGTTAAGATGAAGCATGCCTATACCGAAAAATACGGCTACCGCAACATGCTGACCCGATCTTGCAACGGCAATCTTACCGCCGATATTCATGCCCATAGCTTTCTGCATGATCTGAATAACGGCTTCATGCGCAGCACCTGCAACAGAGCCTTCTTCATCATGAGAATCTGATATAATATTATCTCGCTTTGCCATAAAGACAGCACGATCTATTATTTTGTTTATTGAGGCTACAAAATCACCGCCAAAGTCAACAGCTCCGACTTTGATATCGGAATCAATAAGCGACGACTTGAGTAAATTTTCATCTTCGCGAGTTGAAGTTGCGGCCATTCTAACTGCGGCCTGAGCAACGTCTCTGCTACCCTTTTCCTGCATTAATAATAAACCTCATAATTTTCTGCGACAGATAAACCTGCAAGCTTTCCTGTTGAGAAAGCGATCTGAAGATTGAATCCACCGGTATACGCATCGCAATCGATTATCTCACCTGCAAAGTAGAGCCCGTTAATAATTTTTGACTGCATGGTTTTCGGGTCGATCTCCTTAACGGATATGCCTCCGGAAGTAACGATCGCTTCGTTAATAGAACGGAAACCTTTGACCGTAAAAGTAAATTCCTTTAAAAGATGCAAAAGAGCGGTTCTTTCTTCTTTGGTAATCGAATTGACTTTTTTAACGGGAGAAATGCCTGACAAAGAAATAACA
>JAGASR010000005.1 GCA_017621705.1 Clostridia bacterium
AAAGAGGAAAAGTCGGTGTCTATGACGGCGAGGATCCACCCGTTCCCATTCCGAACACGGTAGTTAAGCTCGCGGGTGCTGAAAATACTTGGTTGGCAACGACCCGGGAAGATAAGTCGATGCCGACTCTCCTCTTTTTTTGTATCTAAAATTAAATATGCACCTTTAGCTCAGTTGGTAGTGCAACTGACTCTTAATCAGTGGGTCCCGGGTTCGAATCCCTGAAGGTGCACCACATCCGTACAATTTTGTACGGATTTTTTTATTCATATCTCAAAAAGAAATATCCATCCGATTTCGGATGGATATTATTAATATTTATTTACCGAAGAGAACGTCGTATGCCGAAAGTGCTACTTCAACATATTCTGTAAAACACTGTTCTACAACGCTTGACTGTTCTTCCAATATTGCTGCAACGGTTTTTGTTGCGTTATTGATATTCTCGGGAATACGGCGAATATCAAAACCTGTTGTATAGTCGTAATTATAGTGTGAATTTTCAAGAAGCTTAAAGAATACATCGGCATCTCTTTCGTCAAAGAAAAAGTTTCTTGACATATATTCTTTTATATCTTCGTGTGTTTCATATCCCGGGAGCGGTTCGTATATCTTGTTTGCAACAAATGCTGCCGCTTCTGAATTTCCTGTCGTGGGAAAAGAGATGGCATAATACATTGTGTGGTGAACGCTGGAGTAAATATATGAATCAACATCAGGCCCCATCGGTGTGGGAAGTATCGCAAAATTATCAAGATTCATCGAAACCGCACCATAAACTCCGAATATAAAGTGTGTGGGAAGGAATGCATATGTACCTTCTTCATTGATGAAGCTTTCAATAATCGCTTCGGATGAGCTTAGATCAGGGACGTAAGTATGCTTGTATTTACCTATGGATATTTCTCTGCTCATTTCGAATGCTTTGATTGCCCTGTCGTCAAAATATCCGCATATAAGTTCTCCGTTATCGTTTCTTTCAACCAGATGAATACCGTTCGAGTGCATAAGCATCTGTATCATATATGCGCTGTTTCCGCCGCACAGCCCGTAACATCTGACTTCGTTACCTTCTCTTATGGTGTTTTTCTCAAGTTCTTCGGTAAATCTGTCCCATGTCCAAAGTCCTTCGTCCACAAGTTCTCTCGGATCAGATGCACCGTTTTCCGTTATAAGATCAACATTTGCGACAAGCGGATACCCGAATGATGTGAAATTCTGTTCAGGCCAAGCGTTGGGGGTAAGCCCGAAAACATCATCTTTATAGAACATTGATTCCAAAAGGAGAGGGGATCCCCATTTTTTTGAATCTTTGTAGTCGATATAGTCAGAAAGTTTGCTGATACCTGTAAGAACGCCCGCTTTGCTCCAACTGAAAAAATTGAACGAAGGGCTGAGGAATATATCTGCAAAGTTTAGACCGCCTGCCGTCATTGAAACAATGTCTGCTTTGTCTGTAGTAACATTTAGCGTGAAATTATAGGTGTCTTCAAGCTCTCTTACTCGCTGCATCGCAAGATCACTGAATTCCGTGTCCATAACGTATCCAAGATAGTTTTCAGAGAGATCTATTGCACCGTTTCCGCTGTCAAGGTTCGATCTGTACAAAAGTTCGATCCCTTCAAGGTCAAAAGAATTACCTTCTGTCTTACTGAAATCCATATCAAATTCTTCCGGTGTTTCTTGCGAACATCCGATAAACAATGTAAGCAGCATTACGACAGCAAGTATTTTACATATGTTTTTCATGTTCTGTCCTCCTATATTTTTTAGAGGAAACGGCTAAAAGACCGTTTCCCCTAAGTTTTTTGTGTTATATCCTAATTAATAAGAACGCATTTTTATCTTGCCGCAGATTCCGGGGAGGGGGATAGGCAGGAATTCGGAAAGACCGTCTCGTTTCTGGAAGACCTGATTTACGATTACGTCTACCGTGATCTTGTTTTCTTTTTCGGAAAGTTTTTTGCTTATATCGAAGTGATAAGGTTTTGTGATTCTTGTTCCGATGCGTTCGCCGTTAATCCACAGTTCAGCCGTTTCACCGACACGACCGAGGTCGAGGAAAATATGTTTTTTGCTGTTTTGGGGAAGAGTAAATTCGTAACGAATATATGCTGCGTTGGGAGCTTCTGTAGGAGTTACGCCGTTAAGAACTTTTGTCTTCCAGAATTCTTTGTATTCAGTCTTGCCAAAGTCGCAAACGGAAACGGTATATTCAGTATCAATATCGATCCACTCACCTTTATCGCCGTATTCGTAAGCGGGAGCTTTGGGCAGATCTTTGCCGGTTATGACAATGATCGAACAGGACGGCTCGAGTTTGATCCTTATGCCGCTCTTTCTCTTCTGCGGTTTGTAGATGCGGTTTTCGTATGCGTCATAAAGGACCGCGTCGTCTTCACAGGGGATCGTGAAATCCGCGAGCACTGTCTCATCTTCGTTGAGGAACATGAAAATGTTGCTGTCGCCGTTTTCTTTATGATAATAACGAACGTGAGGATATTTTTTCGAGAGAGTAAGATGAACGTGGCCGTTTTTACGTAAAACATTCGTAAGATCTTTGAATTTAACGGTTACGGTCGTTCCTTTTTCTTCAAAGCTTTCGTTAAGTTCGGGATACATGTCGGGCTGACCGTCAATAAAGTATACGGGTACGCCTGCACAGGCAAATTCATCAATCTTTCTGCGGAGGGCAACGGGCATCATCTTGAGGTACGGAATGACGATCGCACCGTATGTTTCATTTTCGCAAGCCAGTTTATTGTTTTCAGCGGAACATTTTGCGAGCATATAATCTTCGGGGATTATATCAAAATCAATTTGATTCTGAGTGAGAAGTTTTGCTATATCTTCGGTAAGAGTATGAGGTTTTGCGGTCCAAATACCCGTACTGTATAAAACAGCGACGTCGGCTTTATGAGTTCCGTCGGAAAGAATATGAGAAACTCTCTGCATGTATTCCATCAGGTCGCCGAAAAGCTTAAACTGAGTGTTCGTTCCGTGATTGTAGAAATGCGGAGGGCAGTCGGGGTCGTTGAACTTGGGAGTGAATGCATGGGGTACAAAATAGTTTATACCGCAGGCAAGGAAGAGGTCTGCCATCTTTTTCATGACGGGCATGCCTTCAGCCCAGCCAAACGCACCGAAAATTTCGCACATCGCTCTGCCTTTTTTCTTTTCGTCGATATGTGCGTGAGACGATGCAAGCTTACCGATGAGATAGTTGAAAATTCTCGGATCTGCGCAGTCGTTTGTTACGACCCATTCATGGGCGTTTTCAAGAACACCGGGCTGTACCTGATGAAGAACTACGTCTATACCTGCCATATCCTGACCGTCAAGGGCTCTGAAATAATGCCCCGGGCCTCCGCAAAGAGAAAGATGCGCCCCCTGGTCTTCGATTATATGACCGATATACATTACGCCGTGTTCTCTGCACCAGTCACCGAGCTTGTAGCAGAAATGTTTGCCGTAGAGTTCAGTTACAACGTCCATATACGAATAACGGACAGCCGACGTTACGTTTTCGACTTCGTGGAAAAGTGCGGGGAGAAGATTTACGATCTGCTCGGGAGTTCTGCCGTTCTTTTTCGAGATAAGTTCAGGAAGATCATCTCTCCAGGGGATCGGGTTCATATTGCCGAGACGGCCGTAATAGGAAGCATTTGCGTTTCCGAAAGCAGGTTCGTCAGAGAAAAATCCCTTGAACGTATTTCCGAAATATTCTTTAAAACGTGCGTAATGCGGCTCATAAACTTCGACGATCATTCCGTTTGTGGATTCGGGGTTGATCATATCGATATAGTTTTTCCTGTCGTGTCTCATCTGCGTTTTTATCATGTAGTAAACGCGCCAAAGACCTTCCGGAAGATCTACCGTGATATAGCCGTTTTCGAGTTTATCTGTAAGGATGATCGGATCTTCTGCGAGAAGAATCGGATCTCCGCATTTTTCGATTCTCTTGTATGCCGCAATAAGAACGAAAGATTCATCTTCCGCCTTCCAGGGAGCCTGGATCATTATCGGGCCGTTGCCGCCGAGAATGTCTCTATGAACTTCGTAAACAGTCAGCTGACGGTGCTCGGGATGTTTATCGATATATCCGTTTGCATAGCCTGTCGGAAAATGCTTATCGTCAAGCAGCCAGACTTTCATATCATGATTTTTTGCGTATTTCAGGATGAATTCAAAGTCGTCCCACCATTTATCTTTGCCGAAATCTTCGTGAGGGCGGCTTTCAACGCACATCTCGGTTATTCCGCACGCGCGCATTGCCTCCATTTCTTTTTCGAGAAGCTCGTGAGATTCGCCGTGCTGCCAGAAAAACGGAAGTATGTATTCTTTGTCGAAATTGTTGCTTAAACATTCGTTTAATCTATTGCTCATTCAGATCCTTCTTTCTGTATATTAATGTGAAAAAAATTATTTTTTTTCATTGTATCATAATTCTGTCAATAAGTCAATAAATATAATTAACTAATAATCAGATTACGGACATATCTGTCGGAATTATTTTATTTTTTTGCTGTAATAAATAAAAAAACTCTTGATTTGTTTCTGTTTTTATGGTATACTATACACTGTAGATTGTTTTTGGGGAGGAGATGATACCGATATGAATATACTGCATATGAAATATGCAGTCGAAGTCGCAAAACTCGGATCGCTCAATAAAGCGGCTGAGACTTTGCTTATCGCGCAACCGAATATCAGCCGATCTATCAAGGAGCTTGAAGCAGACCTCGGTATCACGATATTCAACAGAAGCGCAAAGGGTATGGATCTGACTCCCGAGGGTGAGGAATTTATAAATTATGCTCAGAATATCCTCAAACAGATCGATGAAGTTGAGATGCTGTATAAACAGGGCGCTCCGAATAAACAAAAATTTTCGATCTCCGTTCCGCGCGCCTGCTATATCTCGGATGCTTTTGCGGAGTTTTCAAAAAGCATAAAAGCTTCGCCCGCCGAAATCTTTTATAAAGAAACGAATACTCAGACGACTATAAATAACGTTCTCAATAACGATTACAAGCTCGGAATTATTCGCTATGCCGGAAATTACGATAAGTTTTTCAAGGCTATGCTTGAAGAAAAAGGTCTTTGTTATGAGATGGTCGCGGAGTTTTCATATGTCCTTATTATGAGCACGGCGAGCCCTCTTGCAGAAAAAGAGGAGATAACATTCGACGATCTTTCTCCGTTTATAGAGATTGCGCATGCAGATCCGTATGTTCCGTCAATGCCGCTTTCAAAAGTCGCAAAAGACGAGCTTCCCGATAATATTGATCGTCGTATCTATATTTTCGAAAGAGCAAGCCAGTTTGATCTGCTTTCGGAAAATCCCGAAACTTTCATGTGGGTCTCGCCCGCTTCTCAAAAAATACTCGACAGATATTCCCTCGTTCAGAAAAAATGTATCGATAACAAGAAAATATATAAGGATGTCATTATATATAAGGACGGATATAAACTGTCCGATCTTGACAAGCATTTTATTACCGCACTGTGCGGTTCCAGAAGAAAGTTTATTAAATAAGATCAGGCAGTTTCACTTTAGTTGAAGCTGCTTTTTTTTATTTGATCTATGTTATATCGATACTTATAATACCGATATAACAAATTAATAATTCACAAAATATCGAAAGTGTGGTACAATATTTCGGAAAGAAATATTGAGGAGGGAGATCATGAACGGATCTTCTGTCTCCAAGGCAACACTTGGAAGGCTTCCGCTGTATTTACAGTATTTAAGGAGATTGCCTCAGCTCGAGGACAGCACTGTTTCCGCGACTTCGATCGCGAAAGGACTTTCTCTCGGTGAGGTTCAGGTACGCAAGGATCTTGCGTCGGTAAGCGGCTCGGGAAAACCCAGGGTCGGATACGTCACAAGTGAACTTATCCGCGTTCTTGAGGACCGTCTCGGTCATGAAAATATCACATCGGCAGTTCTTGTAGGCGCAGGTAAACTCGGTTGTGCACTTCTTGATTATGACGGTTTTGAGGAATACGGTGTAAAAATAGTTGCGGCATTCGATTGTAATGAGCAGATCTTTCCGACCGGTAAGAACGTCAAAGAAATCCTGCCCATAAAATCACTGCCTGCTTATTGCGAAGAGCATGATGTAAAGCTCGGCATTATCACGGTAAGTCAGAGCGCTGCACAGCAGGTCTGCAATCAGATGGTATCAAGCGGTATTACTGCTATCTGGAATTTCGCACCGTGCTGTCTCAAAGTCCCCGACGGTGTGCTTCTTAAACAGGAAAATCTTGCACTTTCGCTTGCATATTTGAATAATCAGTTATATAAATAAATTTGCTTTATGTTTTTCGTGAAGAAAAACATATGAAAAAAACGTCGATTCCACGAGAAAGGATCTTTCGCTTTTGCGAAAGTTATGGCCGTAAAATGAAACTTGACAGAGTTATCGCAATCAGAAACAATAAGACCGTTTATCGTGACGGCGACAGATGTATCAAAGTCTTCAATTCGGAATACACAAAAGCCGATGTTCTCAACGAAGCCCTCAATCAGGCAAGAATCGAAGAGACGGGGCTTAATATTCCGAAAATACTTGAAGTTACAATGATCGACGGTAAATGGGCAATAGTCTCCGAGTTTATCAAAGGACAGACTCTTTCTCAGCTCATAAAAGAATGTCCCGAGAAAAAGTCGGAATATATCGATCTTCTTATCGACCTTCAGTCCGAGATCCATTCGAAATCGTGCCCGCTTCTTAACAGACTCAAAGACAATCTTCGCAGAAAGATTGCCGATACAGATCTCGATGCGACTGTTCGTTACGATCTTCACAACCGTCTCGGAAGTATGCCGAGACATAACAAAGTCTGCCACGGAGACCTTATTCCTTCGAATATTATAATCGATGAACAGGGCGTTCCGTATATTCTCGACTGGTCTCATGCAACCAGAGGTAATGCTTCTGCGGATGCCGCAAGAACTTTTCTCCTTTTCTGGCTTAACGGTGATATCTCCGGCGCTCAGATCTATCTCGATAAGTTCTGCGAAAAAAATAATATTTCAAAACAGTATATCCAGCAGTGGATGCCGATCGTTGCCGCAGCGGAACTCGTTCGCTGCAACGGTAATGAGCGCGAATTCCTGATGAGCTGGATCAGATCCGCAGCCAACGAATAATAAGAAATCACGGAAATTAAATATATTGTATTAATGAGAGAGGTAAAAAATCATGTTAAAAATAACTGTTTGTATCGGTAGTTCCTGCCATATAAAAGGCTCTCGCCAGGTAGTAGAACAGCTTCAGGACCTCATTGCCGAAAATAATCTCGGCGATAAAGTCGATCTCGGCGGAACTTTCTGCATGGGTAAATGCCAGCAGGGTGTTTGCGTGACCGTAAATAACGATTTCTTTTCCGTATCCCCCGATACCGTAAACGAATTCTTTACAAAAGAAGTTATTGCGAAGGTATAAATTATGGTTTTTGTTCAGGTCTGTGTTGGCAGTTCATGTCATCTCAAGGGCTCGCAGGATATAGTTGAGCTTCTTGAACAGTCTGCCGCAGAATACGGAATAGCTGACGATATCGTTCTTTCCGGTAGTTTTTGTATCGGAAAATGTAACCGTATCGGTGTTACGGTACAGGTAAACGACGATGTTCATGTCGGTATTACCCGTGAAAATTTCAGAGAATTTTTCAAAAAAAATATTCTCGAGCTTGTTGAACAGGAAAGGAAGTGACAAACATGGCAAACTGCCTTACTCTTAAAAAATCAAACTGTAAAAACTGCCATAAATGTATCCGTCACTGTCCCGTTAAAGCTATCCGCTTTTCGGGAAACCAGGCTCATATAATCAATAATGAATGTATTCTGTGCGGCAACTGCGTTGTTGTTTGCCCCCAGAATGCAAAACAGGTTGTTGACGGAACCGAAAAAGTCAGAGTTCTTCTGCAGAGCGGCGATCCGGTCGTCGTCAGCCTCGCACCGTCGTTTATCGCAAATTACGAGGGTGTCGGTATTGTCTCCATGCGCAATGCGCTCAAAAAACTCGGATTTTTTGATGTTGAAGAGACTGCTATCGGTGCAACTATTGTTAAAACAGAGTACGAAAGAATTCTTCGTGAAGAGCAGAGAGATGTCATTATAACGTCCTGCTGCCACGCCATCAATCTTCTTATACAGAAACATTTCCCTGCCCTTATCGGATATCTTGCTGATGTTATGTCTCCCATGCAGGCTCACTGCGCGGACATCAAAAAGAGAATGCCGAATGTCAAGACCGTTTTTATCGGTCCCTGCGTTTCGAAAAAGGACGAAGCAGAGCATTATGAGGGTATTGTTGATGCCGTACTTACTTTCGAGGAGCTGACGGCTTGGTTTGAATCCGAAAAGATCGTTCTCGAAAAAGAACTTGACTGCGATCCCGAAAGCCGTGCACGTTTCTTCCCGACTACCGGCGGCGTGCTCAAAACTATGACTCAGAATATCCCCGGTTATTCTTATATCGCTCTTGACGGTGTCGAAAACTGCATTTCCGCGCTTAAAGATATCGAAAGCGGTAAAATACACAGATGCTTTATCGAGATGTCTGCTTGTATCGGCAGCTGTATCGGCGGTCCTCTTATGGATAAATCTCACCATTCGACCATTCAGAATTATATGTCGGTTGCAAGTTACGCAGGCGACGAAGATTTCGATGTCATTCAGCCCGAGGCTATCGATCTGAAAAAACATTTTGCCGTTATCGAGCATAAGATCCCGATGCCGACAGAATCCGAGATCATGTCCGTTCTCCGTCAGATGGGTAAGATCAAATCTTCCGACGAACTTAACTGCGGCTCCTGCGGTTATAATTCCTGCCGCGAAAAAGCTATCGCAGTCTGCCAGGGTAAAGCGGAGATATCGATGTGCCTGCCTTATCTTAAAGATAAAGCCGAAAGTTTCTCGGATACCATTGTTAAAAATACGCCCAACGGTCTCATCGTTCTCAACGAAAACCTTGAGGTCCAGCAGGTAAATAATGTCGCCCGTAAGATCATGAATATCCGTGCCGAATCCGATGTTCTCGGCGAACCCGTTATCCGTATTCTTGATCCCACCGTATTTTTACGTGTAAGAGACAGCGGAAGATCTGTCCGCGATCAGAAAGTTTATCTTGCGGAATATAAAAAATACGTCGAACAGACTGTCGTTTACGACCCCGATTCTCATCTTCTTGTAGGTATTCTTCGTGATATAACCGAAGAAGAGGATGAACGCGAAAAGAAGGCTATGATAAACAGAAAAACTGTCGAAGTCGCTGACTCTGTCGTAGAAAAACAGATGAGGATAGTTCAGGAGATCGCTTCGCTTCTCGGTGAAACTGCCGCAGAAACAAAGATCGCTCTGACTAAATTAAAGGAGTCGATCGGCGATGAATGATCTTTGTGCGGATATCGGCTATAAAAGCATAAATCATGTCGGCGAGGAACTTTGCGGCGACCATGTCGATATTGTTGAAGAAAACGATAATTCAACCGTTATCGTTCTTGCGGACGGGCTCGGTTCGGGCGTTAAAGCAAGTATCCTTTCAACTTTGACTGCAAAGATAATCTCCACTATGATGGCGGCGCAGCTTCCGATCGAGGAATGTGTTTCAACGATCGCGGCAACTCTTCCCGTCTGTTCCGTGCGCGGAGTTGCGTATTCAACTTTTACTATCATCCATCTTCTCAATAACGAAACTGCGGAGATCATCCAGTATGATAATCCTCTCGTTATCGTTATCAGGGATAATGAGATCTACGATTATCCCAAAACGGAGATCAATATCGGCGGCAAAAAAATATATCAGTCAACCATAAAACTTCAGGAAGACGATGTCTTTGTTGCAATGAGTGACGGTTGTCCTCATGCGGGCATCGGCGGCAAATATAATTTCGGCTGGAGAAGAGAAGAGATTGCATCCTATATGCAGGCACTCGCGGCAGGCGGATATACCGCAAAAACGCTTTCGACGATGCTTGTTGACGAATGCGACAGTCTTTATGGTCATGAACCGGGTGACGATACGACTTCCTGCGTCGTCAGAATCAGAAAACGCGAACCGATGAATATCCTTTTCGGCCCGCCGTCCAACAGAGACGATGCAAACCGTATGATGTCTCTGTTTTTCTCCAAAGAAGGTAAACATATTATCTGCGGCGGTACAACTTCTTCTATCGCTGCAAAATATCTCGGAAAACCGCTCAAAGCGAGCTTGAATTTCGAAAAGAGCGACGTTCCTCCTATCGCGACCATTGAAGGTGTCGATCTCGTTACCGAAGGCGTTATAACGATGAATAAGGTCATTCAGTACGCCAAAGATTACCTCGGCGAAAACGAGCTCTACGAACAGTGGAACTTTAAAAAAGACGGTGCATCTCTTATCAGCCGACTTCTTTTTGAAGAGGCTACCGATATAAACTTCTATGTCGGAAGAGCCGTCAACCCCGCCCATCAGAACCCCGATCTGCCGATCAACTTCAATATCAAGATGAATCTTGTGGAAGAACTGTCGGCATGTCTGAAAAAAATGGGCAAACGTATAAAAGTCAGTTATTTCTAAAAATAAAGAGGGAGTTAACATGAAAAATAAAGTTACAATAATTGGTGCAGGTTCGGTAGGCGCCGCAACCGCTTATTCTCTTCTTTCCAGAGATGTAGCCTCCGAGGTCGTTCTCATTGATATTAATACCGAAAAAGCTCTCGGTGAAGCCCTTGATATTAAGCAGGCAACTCCGTTCCTTGATAACTGCGATATTTATGCCGGCAGCTACAGTGACGCAGTCGGTTCCGACGTTGTTATCATAACTTCAGGTATCGGCAGACGTCCCGGTCAGACACGTCTCGAGCTCGTTCAGACTAACGTCGGCATCATTAAAAGCATTGCAACCGAGATCGTAAAATACGCTCCCAATGCGCTTTATATACTCGTTGCGAACCCCGTTGATATTCTTACATATGCATTTATCAAATATACAGGTCTCCCGAAAAATCAGGTATTCGGTACAGGTACCGTTCTCGATACGATCAGACTCCGTACACGTCTTGCTGAGATCTATCACGTAAATAAAGGTCAGGTTCATGCAAACGTTCTCGGCGAACACGGCGACAGCTCTTTCGTTGCCTGGTCCACCGCTACCATTGCAGGCGTTCCTCTCGATGAATATACAAGCGCTATCGCTACTCCCATGAATTTCTCCACCGAATACAAACGTGAAGACGTTGAAACCTACGTTAAAAAATCCGGCGGCAAGATCATTTCGAGAAAAGGATGCACCGTTTACGGTATCGCTACTACCTCCATGCATATCGTTAAAACTCTTAAAGGCGACGCTGAAACTGCGCTGACAGTTTCTTCTCTCCATGAAGGTGAATACGGTCTTAAAGATATCTGCCTCAGCTCCCTTTCTCTTGTTGACTCCAACGGTGTAAAATCCATTATTACCCAGAAACTTTCCGATGATGAAATGAGAAGACTTTACGCATCTGCAGAAGCTCTTCGCACGGTCATGAACGGAGTAACCTTCTAAGAGGAACGGCAAATGAGAAAATTTGATACTAAAGTCCAGCATCTTAAATATAAAGTACTTCGCGAAGTCGCCCGTCTTGCATGGAACGATAAGCTCCTCGATAATATCATGGATATTCCCAAGCTGATCGTTCCCGGTAAAGAATCCACTATGCGTTGCTGTGTATATAAAGAAAGAGCGATCCTCGGCGAACGTGTTAAACTCGCTATGGGCGGCGATAAAGATAACCCTAATATCATTGAGGTCATCGATATTGCGTGCGATGAATGTCCCGTCGGCGGCTACGAAGTTACAAACGCATGCCGCGGCTGTCTTGCACACCGTTGCGAAGACGTTTGCAAATTCGGCGCTATTACGTTTGACAGCAACCACGTCGCTCATATAGATAAAACCAAGTGTAAAGAATGCGGCGCCTGCTCAAAGGTCTGCCCGTTTACCGCTATCGTCAGCCGCAAACGTCCCTGCCAGAACGCTTGTAAAGTCAAAGCTATCTCCATGAATAACGAAAAAGCGGCGATGATCGATAACAGCAAGTGTATTCAGTGCGGTGCGTGCGTTTATCAGTGTCCGTTCGGCGCGATCACCGATAAATCTTTCATGGTCAATGCGATCGATATACTCAAAAAGAGCCAGCGTAATGCAGCTAACGGCAATTATAAAGTTTACGCTATCGTTGCTCCGTCGATTTCCAGCCAGTTCTCCTATGCTAAACTCGGTCAGGTCGTAACCGGTCTTAAAATGCTCGGTTTCCATGATGTTATCGAGGCTGCACTCGGTGCTGATATGGTCGCTCTTGAAGAGGCAAAAGAACTTTCCGAAAAAGGTCTTCTTACAAGCTCCTGTTGCCCTGCTTTTGTTCAGTATATCAAATCCGCATTCCCCAACCTTGTCGAGCATATTTCTCATAATATGTCTCCCATGGTGGTCCTTGCAAAATATATCAAGGAAACGACCCCGAATGCCAAGGTTATCTTTATCGGACCTTGTACCGCGAAAAAAGCAGAAGCACAGCTTGAAGAAGTTAAGCAGTATGTTGATACAGTTCTTACTTTCGAAGAACTCCAGGCGCTCTTTGACAGCCGTGATCTTGATATCGCTTCTCTCGAAGAGGGCGTTCTCGATAATGCTTCTTACTATGGCAGAATCTTTGCACGCAGCGGCGGTCTTACCGATGCTGCGGCTCAGGCAATGAAAGAGCAAGGCATTGATTTCGAGATCAAGCCCGTTGTATGTGACGGTATTGAAGCTTGCCGTGTTGCGCTTCTGAAACTCAGCAAGAACCTTCTCGACGGCAACTTTATCGAAGGTATGGCTTGTATCGGCGGTTGTATCGGCGGCGCAGGATGCCTTACTCACGGCGAGAAGAATAAGGCAGAAGTCGACAAATACGGTCGCGAAGCCCTCGAAACATCTATTTCCGACGCTGTTTCGATGCTTAAATAACCTTTCTGAATTTTTCATATAACACAAAAGATCTTCGACATAATAGCCATATGTCGAAGATTTTTTGTATTATATATATAATTATTTTTGTAGTGAATAGGGCGATTTTGTATGTTTTGGAGATTGACAATGACGCTTTAATATAGTATAATATTGAATGTCAGTAAAGCTAAATCCTCTAGGATATATATAAATTCTATGTTTTCCGTTAGAGCAAAGGAGAAAATAAATGATCAATCAAAAAGTTACCGTTACCAATTCCGTAGGTCTTCATGCAAGACCCGCAACTTGTTTTATACAGAAAGCAAACGATTTTAAATGTTCTCTCTGGATCGAACGTGAAGAGCGCAGAGTAAATGCCAAGAGCCTTCTCGGTGTCCTCTCCCTCGGCGTAACTAAAGATAACGAAATTAATATTATTGCAGACGGTCCCGATGAAGCCGAAGCTATAAAGGCTCTTTGCGAAATGATCAATACCAGTTTTGCAGGTCTTATTTGATTTTTTTGTTTTAAAATTTTTTTGCATCAAAAAACCTCAAACATAAATGTTTGAGGTTTTTATATAGCTTAATTCAATTAATTAGTTGAGTTCAGCGAAGTATTTGATGGTTCTAACCATCTGGCTGGTGTAGGAGTTTTCGTTGTCGTACCAAGAAACTACCTGTACCTGATAGGTTTCGTCATCAATTTTGGTTACCATGGTCTGGGTTGCATCAAAGAGAGAACCGTAACGCATACCGATAACGTCGGAAGAAACGATTTCGTCAGTGTTGTAACCGAAGGATTCGGAAGCAGCAGCTTTCATAGCAGCGTTGATGCATTCTTTGGTAACGTCTTTGCCCTTAACAACTGCAACAAGAATGGTGGTAGAACCGGTAGCAGTGGGAACTCTCTGAGCAGAACCGATAAGTTTGCCGTTAAGTTCGGGGATAACGAGACCGATAGCTTTTGCAGCGCCGGTGGAGTTGGGAACGATGTTAGCAGCACCTGCTCTTGCTCTTCTGAGGTCGCCTTTTCTGTGGGGACCGTCGAGGATCATCTGGTCGCCGGTGTAAGCATGAACGGTGGTCATGATACCGGAGAGAACGGGAGCGTAATCGTTAAGAGCCTTAGCCATAGGAGCGAGGCAGTTGGTGGTGCAGGAAGCAGCGCTGATGATCTTGTCTTCCTTTGTCAGCGTGTTTTCGTTTACGCTGTACACAATGGTGGGCAGATCGTTGCCCGCAGGAGCGGAGATAACGACCTTCTTTGCGCCGGCATTGATGTGAGC
>JAGASR010000006.1 GCA_017621705.1 Clostridia bacterium
ACATAATATGAATTATGTTCGCTTTTGACCATCACGGAGACATAATATGAATTATGTCTTTTTTTATTTTATACGACAAGCCCCAGTTTTTCGATCTTTCGGCGGTGCTCTGTGCCTGTGGACATGATATAAATACGGGTTGTGTTGATACTGCTATGGCCGAGGATATCCGCGAGCTTTGCGATATCTTTTTCAATGCTGTAGAACGTGCGAGCGAAAAGCTTTCGCAGATTATGCGGAAAGACTTTTCGGGGATCGATATTTGCGTCCTTACAAAGAGCTTTCATCTGAGCCCATATAGAAGAACGATTGACAGGTTTTCCGTTTCGGGTAAGAAAAATGACCCCGGAACGGATCTTTTCTTTTTTGGCGTAATCGAGCAGTCGTTTGCGGAGTTTTTCGGGGATAAGGATAGTGCGTATTTTGCCTTTGCAATCGATAACAACCTCCCCTCTTGCGACGTTCTCGACCGTGAAATGACGAAGCTCGGAGACTCTTATGCCGGTGCCGCAGATCGTTTGAATAATAAGATTAAGCTGACGTTTTTTCTGCGCCGCCCCGAGAAGGCGCATATATTCCGCTTTCGTCAGCTCTTTTTCTTCGGAGCAATAGGTCTGTTTTTGCTGTTTTAACGCTTTGAGCTTGAGCTCCGACCAGCCGTTGAAGTCAAAAAAGCTGTTGAGACTTGCGATCATGGAATTGATCGAGCGCACGGCATACTGCTTTTCCTGCAGGTATTTTTTATATGACAGAGCGAGCTCTTTGGTAACAATTTTATTTTTCACAAAAACAAAAAAAGCACGAACATCCCTGAGATATTTCTCAACGGTTGCCGTGCTTTTTTCTTCTCTTATCAGATATTCGGCGAATAATTGAATTATTTTTTGGGTTATTACTCTTTCTCTCATGAGAACCTCCGGAGGTTGTATTTTCAGATTTATTTTAACCTCATTATAATCATTTATTCGCTTGATGTCAAATTTACACAAAAAAAAGGACAGTTACGACTGCCCTCTTTCTGTTTTGAGTAAATATTCTTTTTTATCGCAGCCCCATGCGAATCCGCCGAGATTGCCCGACGAAGAGATAACTCTATGGCACGGGACGATTATGGGGATGGGGTTGTTATGTACTGCCTGCCCGACTGCTCTTGAAGCTTTGGGATTACCGACCGCCGAGGCGATCTGAGCATAGGAACGGGTCTGTCCGTACGGTATTTTGAGAAGCTCCGCCCAGACCTTTTTTTGAAATTCCGTACCTTTTAAATCGAGAGGAACTGAAAAGGATCTGAGCCTGCCGTCAAAATAGTCGCGAAGCTGTTCGACACATGATTCATGCAGAGGCAAGACGATCTGCGGCTCATCTCCATTTGCTCTGAAAATACGTATGACTGCGCCGTTTTCTACTGCTATACCGAGAAGTCCGATCGGGGACCGATACAGGCAAATATCCGCCATTTTATATTTCGTAAATTACTCTTCGAGAACTTTGATAAGCTCTTTTGCGATGATTCTGTGGCCTGCGGCAGAGGGATGAACGCCGTCGCCGGTCCAGATCTCGGGAGAAGTCTGGGTAGAAAGACCGTAGAAGATGCCGTCGAGGGGAATATATGCGTCAGCGTATTTAACGGCGAGCTTACGGAGAGCATTGATCTTCGGATCGAGGTCGAGTCTCCATGCATCGGTAATAACGCCGGTGGGGATAGCGAAAGGTTCGAGAATGATGAGGGATGCGCCTGCGTCCTTGACCTGCTTCATGAGGTTTTCGCAGTTTTCAGCGTAAGCTTCAACGGTAGTGGGATCGTTCTGGTCGAAAGAACGCCAAACGTCATTAATACCGATAAGGATAGAAACAACGGTCGGGTTGAGGTCGATGCAGTCTTTCTGCCAACGATCAACGAGGTCTTTGGAACGGTGACCGGAAATGCCTCTGTTGTAGACTTTCATTTCGAGGTCGGGATAGAAATTTTCGATATATTTTGCAACCATTCTTGCGTAGCCGCTGCCGAGGTCCTCGGGTTCACCGAATCTGCCGGCATCGGTAATGCTGTCGCCCTGAAGTACTATTACACCGTTTTTTGTTAACATAATTTATATCTCCTTCCTGTAAACAGGATATTTTCTTTTTCAATAATACCACATTTTCTTTCAAAAATCAATAGGTTTATCAAAACATATCTTGACATCGTTAAAATAATATGATAAAATTTTAACAAAAATAAACATTCGAGGTGCTGATATGAACTACTGTGAACTCAAGAAAAAAACAAATACTGGCTGGAATACATGGAATACGCTGAATGTTCTTTCTTACTCGCATCTTCCCGAAGGTTTTACGATCAATCTCTGTATTACGGAATACAGCGATACAAAAGTTCTGCGCGAAAGCCTCATCGGCCGCGGAGGTCAGTTTGACGAAAAAATATTCCCCGGCGCAAGAACATATGACAGCAGCTGCACACAGTTGAACCTTAAATTTCACGCACTTGAGCTTGATATAAAAACAGTTGTTGATAACGATGAACAGATCGTTATTGTTGAACCTCTGAAATACGGCGTAAAAGTTCCGACAATGACGATAGAAGCCTGCCTTATGTGGGGCAAAGAAGGCTATATTGCGAAAAAAGACGGTAAGATCTACGGTGAATGCGGCGGAAGACGCTTTGACGTTTACACAACCGCAGAAACGAGAGAAATGCAGCATACGCACTCGCTTTCCCCTTACATTGCCGTTGATCTTAAAGAAAAATTTGTTATATCGACACGTCCCTGCACCGTTGAAGAAGCTGATTTTCTTTATGCTGCGGCAAAAGCGAAACTCGATATGGAAAACGCCGCTTTTGGCAAACATTCCGAAGCTTACACCGCAATGAAGACCTGTCTTGCGTGGGACACCATCTACGAATGCGAGCACGACAGAGTTTGCTCACCCGTTTCACGAATCTGGAACGTCGGTTGGGGTGGATACGTACTTTTCGACTGGGATACTTATTTTGCGGCACTCATGGCATCCATTGAAAATAAAGAACTCGCACAACTCAACGCTATCGCAATAACGGACGAAGTTACCGAAAGCGGATTTGTTCCGAACTTCGGTTCTGCGCATGACGGTAAATCGAGAGACAGATCTCAACCGCCCGTCGGCTCATATGTATGCCTCGAAATATATAAAAAATATCCCGAAAAATGGTTCTGCGAAAGAGTATTTCCTATCCTCCTCGGCTGGAACAGATGGTTTGCGGGTCACAGAATGACCGATGAGGGATATCTTTGCTGGGGTTCCGATCCGTTCAAGCCTGTAAACGGAAGATATTGGGAAGAAAACGCTGTTCACTGCACATATGCCGGCGCTCTCGAAAGCGGACTTGACAATTCTCCGATGTATGACGATATGGCGTTTGACGAAGAGAGAAATATCATGCTGCTTGCAGACGTCGGACTTATGGGTCTTTATATTCTCGATTGCCGCTGCATGATCGAGCTTGCAAAGATCGTCGGACGAGAAGACTTGATCTCCGAATTTGAAGAAAGAAAAGCAAAAGTTGAAGCAGCTATGCAAACTTTATGGGACGAGGAATTCGGTCTGTTCCTTAACAAAGATCTCCGTGACGGTTCTCTTTCCAAGCGTATTTCTCCCTGCAATTTCTATTCTTTGCAGGCAGATAATGTTACCGAAACGCAGAAACGCCGCATGATGGATGAACACTTCTACAACCCCGAAGAATTCTGGGGCGATTACATTATGCCTACTATCGCAAGAAACGATCCTGCATATCCCGATCAGAACTATTGGCGCGGACGTATCTGGGCACCGACAAACTTCCTTGCTTATATTGCAATGAAGCACGCAGGGCTGAAAAAAGAATGTAACGATTTTGCGGATAAATCCGAAGAGCTTCTGCTTAAAGAATGGCGTATGCACGGCCACGTTCACGAAAATTACAGCGGCGATGATGGCATGGGTTGCGGCGTCGGCAACAGCGATAAATTCTACCATTGGGGTGGATTATTGGCATATATTGCACTCGACAATGAAAATAATAAATAAAGGAATATAAATTATGAAAGATTTTTTTGACCTCGCATCTCAAAGATATTCATGCAGAAAATTCAGCGACAAACCTGTCGAAGATGAAAAAATACAGAAAATTCTCGAAGCAGGCAGACTTGCACCGACTGCGAAAAACGGTCAGCCGCAGTTTATATATGTCGTTAAAAGCGCAGAAATGAGAGAGAAGCTCAAAGATGTATCTCCATGCACTTTTGATGCTCCCGTTATTTTTGTCATGTGCGGAGACGTTAACGATTGTTGGCATGATCCGTACACCGGAAGACCTCGCGCAGAAATGGACGTATCTATAATAACGACCCATATGATGCTTGAGGCGGCTGATCTGGGTCTCGGTTCTACCTGGGTCTGCATGGCAAATCCTCATAAACTCCACACAATGCTCGATATGCCCGAAAAGCATTATCCGTACTGCATTTTACCGGTAGGATATCCTGCGGACGACGCAGAGCCCTCGGAAAGACATACATTAAGAAAAGAAGTATCCGAATTTACAAAGGAAGTTTAAACTATGACTATTGAAGAAATGATCGTTTCCGCAAAGAACGGCGATACAGTCGTTCTGCCCGACGAAACGATAAGAATAACCCGTCCGATCGAGCTTAATGGCAAAAAAAATATTTCGATCGTCGGCGGCAAAAACACCGTTATGACGGGAAGCATCGTTCTTGACGGAGAATGGGCAGATTACGACGGGAATATGCGTATTCTCAAAACAGAAAAAGGTCTTGATATCCAGCAGATATACGTCAACGGCAAAAAATACATCATGGCTCGTTATCCGAACGAAGACCCGACAAAATGGCTTGACGGTCATAGCGAAGATGCGGTAAGCGCAGAACGTATTGCAAGCTGGAAAGATCCCAAAGGAGGATATATCCGTGCTCTCCATTGCGCAGAATGGGGAGGCAACAGTTATATTATAAACGGCAAAAACGAAGACGGAACTCTTGACCTGAAATGGATCGGAGACAACAACAGAGGCCGCGACTACCACAAAAACGTTGTCATGGTCGAAAATATCTTCGAGGAACTCGACAGCGAAAAGGAATGGTTCTACGATAAAGAAAACGGTCTTTTATATATTATCCCCGAAAACGGCACAGATCTTTCGGGTGCGGTCATCGAAGCGGCGGTCAACGGCGAGATCTTTAAAATTACGGATTGCGAAAACGTTTCGATAAGCGGTATCACCTTTAAAAACACGAAAAGATTGCTTTTCTGCTCGGAATACGAACTTATAACAAGAAGCGACTGGGGTATTGCGAGAAACGGCGCTATCTATATAAACAACTGCGAAAACGTAAAGATCTCCGACTGTAATTTCAACGAAGTCGGCGGCAACTGCGTTTTCATCGACGGCAAAAACGAATATATCTCCGTTGAAAACTGCGATCTTACAGACTGCGGCGCTTCGGGTGTATGCATTTTCGGCGATCAGAAATGCGTTCGAGATCTTTCCACATGGAGCGATCACAGAACCGTGATCTCCGACCTCGAGCGCGGACCGCAGAGCGACGAATATCCGAGAAACATCAAAGTTAAAGACTGCTATTTCTACAATCTCGGTATTTATGAAAAGCAGACTTCGCCCGTTACGATGAGCGTAAGTTCGAAAGTCACGGTTGAAGGCTGTACGATCCACCACGTTCCGCGCGCAGGCTTAAACGTCTGTGACGGTTCTTTCGGCGGACACAGATTTATCAACAACCTCGTTTTCGACACCGTACGAGAAACGGGCGACCACGGGCCGTTCAACAGCTGGGGCAGAGACAGATTCTGGTCTCTTGACGGCTTCGACACAGGCGGAAACAACGGCACAAATAAGAGAAAAGTTGCAACGCTCGATGCGATCGAAACGACCGTTATCGCTCATAATATGTTCGTCGGCAACCGCGGTTTCGGCATTGACCTTGACGACGGCTCGACAAACTATATGATAACGAAAAACTACTGTGTAGGTGTCGGCATCAAATTAAGAGAAGGCTTTTTGCGCACGGTAAGAAACAATTTTATCGTCAACGCTCCTCTTGACGTTCACTGTACTTTCGCAAACTGCGATGACGTTATCGAAAACAATATCGTCGTTACAGAACGTCCGCTCAGCCTTTATGCAATAAATGACGGATTTACGACACGTGCGGCAAACAACCTTTTTGTCGGTGCGGATAAAGAAGTTTTAACGAACAGCTTCCTCAAAGATAACGTAAACTATGTCTGCGATAAAAACGACAGGGCGGCGCTCGCAATGGCTCCCGCACAGATATATTTTGAACCGATCGTTATGGAATTCGGCAGAAAAGACAAGCCGAAACCCGTTATCGAAAACCTTGCAGTGGCAGCGGTAGAAACCGTAAAGGCGCTTGATGCAACGTTTATGCCGATCGATGAATCAGTTCGTTCGATGGCAGGTCTTCCCGACTATGATGGCGCAACCGTCACCGAAATAAGCGAGAGCTCCCCTCTTTATATCCTCGGTGCAAGAAAAGACGACGTCATTATTTCAGTCAACGATGAAAAAATAAAAACTCCTGCTGATATGGTGAATGTAGCGGAAATCAAAAACGTTAAACTCATCAGAGCGCAGAAGGAGATAATACTTTAAGATGTACGAATACAAAGTTGAAGTATACAGAGTCAAAGATGCGGAAAAAGAGATGAACGCTCTCGCAAAAGAAGGCTGGAGAGTTATTTCCGTGACCGCATGCGACACACTTTCATGGACGGCAAAAGATACGATCGTTGTAACTTTTGAACGCAGTAAATAAAAAACGGGCTTGTTTTGCATTTTTTTTGCAAAGCAAGCCTTTTTTTCTTGACTTATTTTGGGGATTATGGTATGATATTATCATAAATCATAACGAAAGAGGAACCGACCGTGATATTTGAAAAACAGATAAAAAAGATGTACAGATCGCAGGTTTTCGGACGCTGTGACGATACGGGCAATGTTTTTTATTTTTCCGCAGACGATTTTGACGGTCTGAAAAAAGAACCTTTTGCTTTCACTTCCGCGCAGGGAAACAAACTTCAGGGTTATTTTTATTCGTACGAAAACAGTAATCCGGACAGGCTTATCGTTTTCGACCACGGTTACGGCGGCGGACACAAAGCGTATATGAAAGAAATTGAGATGCTTTGCCGTCACGGTTTTGAGGTCTTTGCGTACGACCATACGGGCTGCATGGAATCACAGGGAGAGAGCACGAGAGGGCTTCTGCAGTCGCTTTCGGATCTCAACGACTGCATTTCGGCATTGAAAGAGACAGAAAGATGCGGTTCGCGGGATATTTCCGTTATGGGTCACAGCTGGGGCGGATTTTCAACGCTCAATATTGCCTCGTTCCACAAAGAGATCTCGCACATAATTGTTCTTTCGGGATTTATTTCGATAGAAAAAATGATCGAGCAGAATTTTTCGGGCATTTTAAAGGGCTACCGAAAATGTATTCTCGAAATCGAAAAAGAGACAAATCCCCGATATTTTTCATGCAATGCGATCGACGCTCTTTCAAATACGGATGCAAAAACACTTCTGATATACTCATCAAACGACAAACGAGTAAGCAAAAAAATCCATTTCGATGCAATGAAAGAAGCGCTGAAAGATAAGAAGAATATAAGATTTTTGCTTGTTGACGGAAGGGAACACAACCCCAACTACACTGCCGATGCAATCGGATATATGAACGGATTTTTCTCTCAACTGACGAAAAATCTCAATGCAAAAAAACTTCGGACTCCGCAGGAAAAAGAAGCATTTGTCAAGTCTTTTGACTGGCACAGAATGACTGCGCAGGACGAAAATATCTGGAAAGAAATATTCGAAACTCTGGATAGCTGAAACGGAGAATAAAATGGAATTCACTGTCAAAACTCATTATAACCACAGGGCATTCAAAGCGATGTTCAAAGCTGTACGCCATACCGTACGAAAAGAAAAAAATCATAAAAATCATTTCGCATCGATCATACTTTCGATATGCTGTATCCTTTTGCCGTTTGTGCCGAAAGAAGGCGGATTCAGGTTTGATATTGTTACAATGATTTCGTTCACTTTCGTCTTTCTGCTCATGTTTATGCTTTTGTTCGAAGACGATATAAATTCGTTAATGGCCAAAAGATATCTTCACCCTGCAATGGAGAACGTCACATCCGTTTTTACCGACGACGGATATATCACCATCGATGAAGACAAAGAAAAAATGAACTGGGAATACGACAGAAACCAGACGACCGTTGAAGTCGGAGACTACATAATTTTTATCATAAACGAAGATAATGTCCAGATACAGGATAAAAGGACTTTGACGGGCGGAACGGTTGACGAATTCAGAACATTCATCGAAAGAAAGACAAGAACGGAGGTTATTTTCGTCAAATGAAAAAGATATTAATACGTTCGGTCTGTATCGCAACAGTCCTTGCAATCGCAAGAACGATATACTTCTCTTTTCACCCCGAATGGTCGGCACCGCTCTGGGTACCTTTTCTTTCTGCGCTGATCGGTGCATTTATGGCGGCGTTTGTTGTCCTTTTTGTGATCGATCTTATTGAAAAAAGGAAAGCGAAGAAATAAAATCACAATAAAGTTTAAGCCAAGCTGAAACAAACAGCTTGGCTTTTGATTTATAATATTATTTTCTCGCAACAACGATCGGCTGATAAAAGCCTGTTTCATCCGGAAATTTCCATTCGACAGAACGGCATCCGCTTGCGAGCAGGAGATTTGTAAGCTCATCTCGACGTGTAGCTCTGTATTCACAGTCGAATTTGCTGACCTGCAGGGATCGTTCATCGTCGATTATATACTGCGTAAGTTTATAGTGATCGCCGAACCAGTCCCATGTTTGAAAAGATACTCTTTTACCGTTTTCGGTCTTATGGATATACGGCGGAGAGTACGGCGGTTTTTCCGAAAGCAACGCATCATAATCTCTGATACTTGCAACAAACATGCCTTCGTCTGCTATCTGCCCGACAATACTGTTTATCGCCGCGCGAAGATCGTTTTCGGAAAGCATATGCGGAAGTGCGTTATCCATGCAGATGACGATATCAAAAGCTTCGGAGAAGCTTTCGGACAGCGCACGAAAATCGGCATGTTCAAAACGGATTTTGACATCCGCTTTTTCCGCACGTACTTTTGCTTCCGAAATTCCCGCATCGCTTATATCGGAGGCGGTAACGGAATATCCCATAGCCGCAAGACCTATCGACTGTGTACCGATTCCGCAGGCGCAATCGAGAATTTTTGCGGAACCGTCAAAACCGTTTTTCTTAAAAAGATTATCTAAAATTACGGCTTGTTCGACGGTGGTTTCGTTCCAGTCAAGAAAAAGTTTATCGTACTGAGAAGCGAGATTATCGTAAAAAGACTGTATGATGTCCATAGATTTAATCTTTGATGATATCGCCGACACCGTTGAAGATATAGTCAGGACCGTACGGGAACATTTCAACCGTTTCTCTGCTGGAAACGCCGGAAAGAACGAGGACGGTATCTATTTCGGATTCAATACCTGCGATGATATCGGTATCCATACGGTCGCCGACGATTGCCGCATCGTCGCCCGAAACGCCAAGGAGTTTGATACCGTGGCGCATCATGAGGGGGTTAGGCTTGCCGACAAAATATGCTTTTTTACCGGTTGCAAGCTCGATGGGAGCAATAAGCGCCTTTGTCGCGGGAGCGATGCCTTTTTCGGTGGGTCCCGTAAGGTCGGGGTTTGTACCGATAAGTTTTGCGCCTTTAAGAACAAGATGAACGGCCTTTTCGATCTTATTATAGCTGTAAGACGAGGTCTCTCCGACAACAACGTAATCGGGGTCAATATCGTTCATCGAAAAACCTGCGCCGTAGATAGCATTGATAAGGCCTGCTTCGCCTATAACATACGCACTGCCGTTCGGCTTCTGTGAATGAAGAAAAGCGGCGGTCGCCATAGCGGAAGTGTAAAAATGATCTTCGGAAACGCTGAGACCGAGTCGTTCAAGCTTCTGCGAAAGTTCGCGGGGAGAACGCTCAGAGCTGTTCGTCAAAAACAGATAGCGTTTATCGTTTTTTGTCAACCAATCGACGAATTCCTTGACACCGTCAAGAAGTTTGTTACCGTGGTAGATAACACCGTCCATATCGCATATGAAACCTTTTTTATCTTTTAATGCGCTCATAAAAATAACCTTCTTTTCAAATTAATCGAGGAAGTCTTTGAGGCGTTTGCTTCTCGACGGATGGCGAAGCTTTCTGAGGGCTTTTGCTTCGATCTGACGGATACGCTCACGGGTAACTTTAAATTCTCTGCCGACTTCTTCGAGGGTTCTCGTTCTGCCGTCTTCAAGACCGAAACGGAGGCTGAGAACGCGTGCTTCTCTTTCGCTGAGAGTTTTGAGAACTTCGCCGAGCTCTTCTTTGAGCATCGTCTGGGATGCGACGTCGCTCGGAGACGGGATATCTTTATCTTCGACGAAGTCGCCGAGGTGGCTGTCTTCTTCTTCGCCTACGGGTGATTCGAGAGATACGGGTTCCTGCGCAACTTTCATGATATCGCGGACTTTATCGATATTCATGTTGAGTTCTTTTGCGAGTTCTTCTGCGTTGGGCTGACGTCCGAGTTCCTGAACGAGTGCGCGCTCCGCTTTGGTCAGACGACCGATCGTTTCAACCATATGAACGGGAATACGGATCGTTCTTGCCTGATCTGCGATAGCTCTGGTGATAGCCTGACGGATCCACCATGTTGCATAAGTGGAGAATTTATAACCCTTATTGGAGTCAAATTTTTCAACTGCCTTGATAAGACCGAGGTTACCTTCCTGAATAAGATCGAGGAAAAGGAGGCCTCTGCCTACATATCTTTTTGCGATGGAAACAACGAGACGGAGGTTTGCTTCGTTAAGACGCTTCTTCGCACTTGCATCACCTTCGGAAATTCTCTGCGCAAGATCCGCTTCTTCTTCGGGTGTAAGAAGGGCAACTCTGCCTATCTCATGAAGATAGATCTTTACGGGGTCGTCGATGGTGATACCTTCGGACTGAAGGAGAACTTCCATATCTTCGGGGTCGATCGGAAGAGAGTTTGCTTCTTCTTCAATATCTTCGAGATCCTTGATATCTTCAACGGAAAAAGCTTCTTCGATCTCAACGCCGGATTTACGGAGTTCATCGATGATTACGTTGATCTGTTCGGTCGTAAAATCGTATTTTTCGAGTTCTTCGATAATTTCTGTTCTGATAAGAGAGCCTTTTTCTTTTCCCTGTTCGAGAAGTTCACGTATGACGGCTCTTTTTTCCTGCATATTTGTTGCAGGCGCGTTATTGTTGTTCTCCATAAAATTTTATTTTCCCTTCTTTTTCAAATTCTCCAAATAATTCTGAAAACCTTCGTCGCTCATATCGCCGGATTTTTCCTTTTTCTTTTTCTCGGATCGCAATCTTTCGGCGACAGCATCGATCTCATCACCGTCGACACTCAAAGCGCCGACCTGCGTTATGTACCCTATAAGTACACCGACTTCGTCGGGTTCAAACAGAGATGACAGCATGAACTGCGGCTCTTCGGACGGATTTTCCTTCAGTTTTTCGCAAAGTACGGTATAAACTTTTCGGTTGAAATCAGTCACGAAATCATCGGGTGATACGGTTTTCTCTATTTTATCAAGCTTCTGCGGAAAATTGAGAAGCAAAGATATCACATCTTCTTCCGCACGTGCGGCGGAAAGATTTCTTTGTGCCTCGGGGTTGACGTTTTTGTTTCTGTCAGCTCCGCTCAGCATCGAGTACGCCTTTTTTTCTTCGTTTTTCTTTTCTTCGCGAGCTCTTCGACGGATATACGTCTCAAGCTCTGCCGTAAGATTCTCTTTTGTAAGCCCCGTTTCACGGGCTATCCTGTCGATATAAACTTCGCGTTCGACCCGGCTTCTGATTCCCGAAAGGACTCCGAGATATTCCCGTACACACGCCGCCTTTTCGCTGTCTATATTCAAATTGTATTTAAACGATATCTCGCCGAGTTTATACTCAACATCGTTCGACGAACCGTCAAGCAATTCACGGAATTTATCCGCTCCGTGAGCCTTGATAAATTCATCGGGGTCTTTTCCACCCGTAACGGTTACAACCTTTACATCTATATCGACATTCTTCAGTATCTCTATCGCTCTACGGGTCGCATTTTTGCCCGCAGCATCGCTGTCGTAACAAATAATAACTTTATCTGTATACCTTTTCATAAGACGTGCCTGGTTGGGCGTCAAAGCCGTGCCGAGCGTTGCAACTGCGGCATTAAAGCCTGCCTGATGAAGAGATATAACGTCCATATATCCTTCAACGAGAATCAGCGAACCGAGCTTATTTGTGCGAGCGTGATTTAGTGCGTAAAGGTTTTCGCCTTTACGAAATACTATATTCTCGGAAGTATTAAGATACTTTGCAGGGTCGTCCGCGAGAGCACGTCCGCCAAAACCGATAACGTTGTTCCTGTAATCTATGATCGGAAACATGACTCTGTTTCTGAATCGGTCGAACATGCCGCGTTCAGTCGTTGACACTAGACCGGAAGCTTTCAGATCATCACGCGAATAGCCTTTCGACTGCATGTGCTTTATGAGGCTGTCCCAGCTTTCGGGAGCGTAACCTATGCCGAAACGTGCAACCGTAGTCGGAAGCAGACCGCGTTTTTTGATATACTCAAGAGCGACACCGCCCTTTTCGGACATCAGCGTATCATGAAAAAATCTTGCCGCAACGCGATTCATCTCCAGGATCTTTTTACGGAGAAGACTGATCTCGCTGTCAAGCGCCGTGCTTTTCGGAACGTGCATTCCAACGCTTTCCGCAAGAAAGTTAACGGCTTCGGGGTATGTCAGATTTTCGATTTTCATGACAAACGTAATAACATCGCCGCCTGCATGGCAACCGAAGCAATAGAAAAACTGTTTTGCCGGATTTACATGAAACGACGGCGTTTTTTCGTTATGAAAAGGACATAGCCCGACAAACGAAGACGAGCTTTTTTTCAGTTCAACATATCTCGAAACGACGCTGACAATATCGCATCTGTTTCGCAGCTCGCTGAGAAATTCTTCTCCAAAAGCCGCCATCGACTTCACTCCTTTTATTTTTCTCTACAAATAATAATACGCCGAAAAAAAGCTTTTTCCTGCAAACAATATTCGATTTCACATTTTTGTCGCAATTCATGTCAAAAAAAACAAAAGTCCCTACCCTCTTGACAAAACAAAAAAAATTTAGTATAATTAATAGGATATAAACAGATTCATGTTTCGTGGGTGTTTCGCCATTTACTGCGATGCGCTTGATTATTAGGCGAGCGCTGCCTGCGGCAGATCAAGCGATGTCTGTGAAGGTGCAGCGGTCGAAAAATTCGAGGATCAAGCAACGCGCCGATGAATTTTTCGGGTACCGCAAACGGAAGCGCCGCGAACAACTGCAAAAAAATAAAACATAATATCATCGGGGTGTAGCGCAGTTGGTAGCGCGCTTGCTTTGGGAGCAAGATGCCGCAGGTTCGAATCCTGTCACTCCGACCAGCAAAAACAGAACTTACAGATAAACAAAAGTTCTGTTTTTCGCTTATTTTTCTCTTTTCTCTCAACTTTTCAGAAAAAGTAAAATTAGATAAAAATTGTGTTTGACCACAGTTTGTCCCACTTCTACGCAAAAAATCTAAAAATTCAATATTTCGCTGGGATGTAGCGCAGTTGGTAGCGCGCTTGCTTTGGGACCATCAGGCCGCAGGTTCAAGTCCTGTCACTCCGACCAAAAAGGCTCAGGAATCAACGTTCCTGAGCCTTTTTCTTTGTTTACTGCGGGGCAATGGTTGAGGGGCGACCATTCGCAGCTTGAAACGGGTCAAATCTTGCGCTTAAAATCAATTCCCGCTTTTCTTGCTTGCGCGCACAGGTCCTTTGTCTGCAGTTTATACTCCTTGCCGTCCTTAATAAAGTGCGTTCCGCATTGTCTGAACTCGAAGGACACGTTTTTTCGGATGCACTGCTCTCGGATATCAAGCACCCAAGCGTAATTGAGCGGTCTTGCGTTCGTGTCCGATTCACCGCCAACCACCACAAGCTCGATGTCGTCGAGATATTTTTCTATGTCGATGGCTTCGATCAGCGGTTGTGCGGTGATGCATTTATGCTTGATCGAGAGCTTTGAAAATATGCCGAGCTTATAATCGGCGTTCTTTTGGTTCTCGACCGTACAGCAAACCACCACGTTTTCATAGCCGTCGCCCCAATCGTCGGGGATACAGTCCATAAATCTTTCAATGCGCTTTGTTAGAAAGAGAAATGTGCAGTCCTCGCGTTCCTTTATCATCTGCCAGCAGTCAGGACGCCAAGCGTCCGCTTCCTCGATCAGAAAATCGGTGGAAAAGCAGGTGTAGACAATGCCAGACTTCATTTTGTAATTATCGTTCTTTAAGCGTTCTATGGGCTTTGCAAAGTCCTTTGTTTTTTCAATGATGCTTGTGTCAACTCCGCGCTTTGCGTCGCCCTTGTGGATATAGCAATAGAGACAGCCGTCGCTGCACTTTTTGCAACCTCTCCACGGATTCCACATTGCCATATTCTCACCTCGCTAAATCTTAATTCTCTGACTGTTCGATAAATTGGAAACTATCAATCAAAATATACTTCTCTTACGGTTTCACATCCTGTTATAAGCTGAGGAGTATCATTATTAATCATTCCTTCAAAGTCCTTATGAAGATGTCCTGCAAGAATTCCCTTGATATTCTTGCAATTAACAATAAAGTCAAAAGCCTCAGCTGTTATTTCATCCTGTTTTTGTTGTTCATATCTATGAGGTGTATAACTCTGCATCAGCTCTTCGGGAACAGACATAAGATATGCAGGATTCCCCTTTTGTTTAACTTCCAAATCATATAATTCTCTCGTGTATAAAGGCACATGAACACAAAGAATTACGGGATATTCTTTTTCTGTTTCCTTTTTCAGAAAATCAATTTGTTCTTTCTCGAAAAGATAATAGGAATTATCAATAGCAACAAAATTTACTCCACCGATTATTCTTGAAGAACATCTGATATCGTTATTAAATATTCGCTGTACTCTTGAAAGGCTTATATTTCTGTATTCCGCATCTTCTTTCGCTTCACCTACATAGTGACTGAATTCGTGATTGCCTGCACTCATAAAGATATCAACTGATTTGCAGAAATCCTCAGCCTTTTCAAAGTTCATTTCCGAAACAAAATCTATAAGGTCACCCGTGTATATAATCGTTCTTTCTTCCTTACATGCTTTTTCCTTCAAAAATTCAAGGTTTTCTTCCGCTGTGGGAAATATTCTATTTCTTCCTTGGGAAAGTTCGAGTTTTCTTTCAGTATCTCTGTTATCGGCGAAAGTGATATGAGTATCACTCGCGTGGAGAACACAAAAAGGTTCTTTCAGCCCTATATGAAAATAATTTTTTATAATTTGCATATACCGCACCTCTAAATTTTTATTTATCTAACAATTCGATAAATTGGAATTTGTTTACTTGTTTGAATATGTATATTTTGCGATTAAAGTTTGTTCAATACTATCATCTGTTGTATCTACGAATAGGGTTCTTTCATAAGTATAGTTTTCGTGCTCAAGACAAGTTTCCAACATAATAAGGAATATGCCCATATCAATTTTATTGTAATATCGAACTTTATCGGCAGGCATGATACCTCTTTTGCCAGGTTTCTTAAATCGGTATACCATCAAATCGCAACCAGTATTTTCTACAATCCAAGGTTGTGTATTACAAGCACTTGGTGTAAAACGAACAATCTCTGCAATTCCCAATGTATTACCATTCCATATTTCACTGGTCGCTTTTCTTTTCGACTTGAACATATCCTTTCGAAACTTGTCGGCGGGCATTTTGGCAATAGAAATCATAATAACATAATCAAGACCGTTCACTTGCATATCTTTTGGTTTGCCGATACCAAACCATAAAGCCCCGATATTCTGTGATGCAAGATACAAATCAATCTGTTCGCCTATGTATCCGATATTTCGTAAATATTCACCTTTTGTTTCGCTGTAAAACAAGATACAGTATTGCCCACCTCTTTTGCAAGTAGTTTCGCTCTCGGGAACAATGCAAATCTCTGTTTGGATTTCAGGGTTGAGTGGTTTTACCATTTTAATAAAGTCTTTTAGCCCTTGAACTTCGCCCTCGGTCAGCGTATCGGTATTTTTGAATATATGAAAGGACTTTCGTTTGAATATCTGTTTGTAGTAATCCATATTCTCTCCGTCAAATTCTTATTTTCCTAACTGTTCGACCTATTGGAATTTGTCAGTATTACAACTGCTTAATCTCATTGGCAATCACAGCCACATCCTTTGCGTTTGTATCAATTATAATGGTATCCAATGTTTGATACATCGGTATTCTTGCTA